>JAAVHC010000053.1 GCA_014799925.1 Oscillibacter sp. | reverse complement strand
TATTGTCTGCGCCGCTGCTGTCCGGAAAGCGGCTCCAAGATCGACATGGCGGTTCAACTTCTGGACACGCTGCCTGAGACAGATGCCCGTGTTATCCTCCAAATGGACAGCTGGTATACCTGCAAAGCCCTGTGGGACAAGGCGCTTGAGAAAAACATCACCCTCATTGGCGCTATGAAAACCAATCGCATCCTTTATCCTGACGGTCTCCGCTGCCGCGCCCAGAATCTCGCTTCCATGCTCCCAAACGGCCATTTAGAAGACTCTCAACCCAGTAAAATCAAGGGGTTCAAGGTGCAACTTGAACCCCTTCGTATCATTTCATGGAACGGCGGGACTCCCACCTTTGGCTACACTATCGACAGCGAGCGCCACTACCAGATTGACCCCCGTACTGCGCCTGTTGTGCTGGAGATGTTCACTCGCTATGACAACGGTGCGACTATGAAGGAGATACGGGACTACCTCAACGACACTGGTGTAACTACCGTCCGGGGCAAAGCAATCGACCTCAACTTTGTGGCGGCGATCCTCCACAATCGGAAGTTTCTGGGTGAATACAAATATCGGGAGATTGTTGTTCCAAATGGTATCCCCTCCATAGTTCCCCAAGACCTCTTTGACCGGGTGCAGGACAAACTGGCGAAAAACAAAAAGGCCCCCGCCCGGCATAAGGCGGAGGACGATTATCTGTTGACGGCCAAGCTGTTCTGCGACACCTGTGGGGCGATGATGGTGGGCGAGAGCGGCACCAGCTCCACCAATCGAAAATATTCTACTATCGTTGTGTAAACACAAAGAAATATCGCACCTGTAACGCAAAACACAAGAGTGTCAAAAAGCTGCCGCTGGAAAATGCCGTTGTCAATTCGGTGATGGCGAAAATCATGGACGATGCCTTTGTGGAGTACATAACGGACGCTGTGATGGACTTGCAAGGCCGAGAGAGCAGCGTCCCCCCCCCCGCTCTGCGGAAACAGTTGGAGGATGCAGAGCGAGGCATCACGAATATGCTTAACGCGATCCAGGCCGGTATCATCAGTGCCTCCACCAAACAGCGGCTGAACGAGCTGGAGGCCGCAAAACAGAAAATTGAACTGCAAATCATCCAGGAGGAAATGAAACACCCGCTGCTCTCCCGCGAGGATGTGACCTATTGAATTTGCCGGTTCCGTACTTTGGATGTAACCAAGTTGGAAGAACGCCGACGGCCGATTGATAGTTTTGTGAACTCAGTTACAATTTTTGACGACTATATTTTGATTACCTTCAACTACAAGGAAGGCTCGGAACGGGTCAGCTTTGACGACATTAAAAGTTCGGATTTGAAATTGGTCGGGAGACCAATCAAAAGTCCTGTAACCGCAATGGGCTGCGGGTTTTTGCCTGCTTTTTTCGCACTCATGATCGACCGCGCGGCGCGCTTGATTTTTCAACGAAATTTGGCTGATCAGGAGCGCTGAAAAGCAGCTGCAATCAAGATGAAGCACAGCGTCACGGTGGCGGGCACGTTCGCCGACTTCCTCAGTGAAAAGGCCCTTGCCGCCTGCGGACAGCACTTTTCCGCTGTCAGCGGGCATCCTTCCCCGCTGTCAAACGCCGGGGCGGGGTGCCCCGGCCCGGTCCCATTGACCTTTCCAGTCTCTTTTAACATTTTATAAAATATATTTTGCATCTAACAAAAAACAGCTTGCATTTCCCGGCGGATGGGAGTATAATGGTGCCGTGCAGATTTTCAACAAAAAATCCGCTGTGTTTGATGGAATTCATATAAAATGGAGGGGGTGTTCCGGATGTCCGCCGACCGGCTGGAGCCGCTGGGGCTGACCGGAGACGAGCACAGCTTTGTGCTGATCGGGGAGGCCGGAAGCGGCAAGAGCGAAATTGCCATCAATTTCGCTCTCGCGCTTTTGCAGAAAGGGGATAAGGCCGTCCATTTCTACGATCTGGATATGACAAAACCGCTCTTTCGCTCCCGCGATCAGGCAAAGTTTTTAACGGGCCAAGGCGTCGCGGTTCACTTTGAGGAGCAGTTTTATGACGCTCCCGTGGTGACCGGGGGCGTAAACCGGCTTCTGCGGGACGAGAGCTGCTATACCGTGCTGGATGTGGGGGGCGACTACATCGGCGCCCGGTCCATCGGCGGCTACGCGCCTCTGCTCAACGCGCCGGGGACGGTTGTGTGGTATGTCGTCAATCCGTATCGTCCCTGGTCCATGGATATCGATCACATTGACGCGGTCCTGGCGCAGATCCTGGGCGTCTCCCATGTCCGGCTTGAAAAACTCCGGCTGCTGGGCAATCCCAGCCTCGGCCCGGATACCGCCGCGGCGGACGTCATCTCCGGCGCTGAAAAGCTGGTTGAAATGGTGGGCCAGTATAAGCCGGTGGACTTCTTCTGCGCCAGGGAGGAGCTGGCTCCCGCGCTGGAGGGGAAGCTGCCCGGCCCCCTCTTCCCCATGCGCCTGTATCTTACGTATGAGTGGGCTGATTGACGCTGTTTTTGAATATGTGCATATTCTATACGATTCTTTGATTAAAAGCGCAGCATCGTAACCGGGCTGAAATCTGCGGACAGAAATGGGTTTAGGCTCGAAATAAAAATTCACAGCAAAGGAGCGAATGAAATGGCATCAGGCAAGGTAGAGATCATCAAGGAGCGGTGCAAGAGCTGCGGCTACTGTATCAAGTACTGCCCCAGGCATGTGCTGGCCACGGGGAAAGAGGTCAACTCCAAGGGCTACGAGTACGTATATCCGGCCAATCCTGACGACTGCATCGGATGCGCCATCTGCGGCCGGATCTGCCCCGACGGGGCCATCGACGTCTACAGGGAAAAGTAAAGGAGGTTGAAACGCATGGCAAGAGTATTCATGAAGGGCACGGAAGCGGTTGCCGAAGCTGCTGTCCGTGCCGGCTGCCGGTTCTTTGCCGGTTACCCGATTACCCCGCAAAATGAGGTTCCCGAATATCTGTCCCGCCGGCTGCCTGAGGTTGGCGGCGTGTTCATCCAGGGTGAGAGTGAAGTCGCGTCTGTCAGCATGGTCTATGGCGCCGCCGCCGCCGGCACCCGTTCCATGACTTCGTCCTCCTCTCCCGGCATCTCCCTGAAGAGCGAAGGGATCAGCTACTGTGCCGCGGCCCGCATCCCCATGGTCTACGCGAACTTTGCCCGCGGCGGCCCGGGCGTTGGTTCCATCCAACCCGCGCAGCAGGACTATCTGCAGGCCACCAAAGCCAGCGGCAACGGCGGGTTCCGTATGCCCGTTCTGGCGCCCGCCACCGTTCAGGAAGCGGTGGACCTGACCGTGAAAGCGTTCGACTGGGCGGACCGGGACCGCACGCCGGTGCTCATCCTGGCCGACGGCGTGATTGGCACCATGATGGAGCCGGTGGTCCTTCCCGAGATGAAGTCCGACGAGGAGGTCGCCGCCATAAAGGAGTCCAAGCGGAGCTGGGCCTGCGTGGGTCATAAGCTGGACTACGCCCACCGCTCCTGGATCGAGCCGGGCCAGTGGTCCACCGCCAAGATGCAGGAGTGCAACGAAAAAGCGGCCGCCATGTACAAGGCCTGGGAGAAGGAGGCCATGGTGGAGGAATATCAGCTGGAGGACGCCGAGATCGTTCTGACGGCCTACGGCATCTCCGGCCGCATTGCCAAATCCGCCGTCAACCTCCTGCGCGCTGAGGGCGTCAGGGCCGGTCTCATCCGCCCCATCACGGTGTTCCCCTTCCCCGCCGCCGCTTACGACCATATCGACTACGGCAAGGCCAGAGCCGTTCTGGACGTGGAGATGTCCATCCCCGCCCTCTTTGTGGAGGACGTGCAGGCCGCCGTAAAGGGGCGCTGCCCCATTGAAACCTGCCTGTGTTCAGGCGGCAACATCATGAGCCGTGAGGCTGTTCTGGCCGCGGCCAAAAAAATCATGGAGGGTTGAGTCATGGAAAAGATCTATACCAGAACGAAAACCATCCAGGAGGACAAGGTCTCCGGCTTCTGCCCCGGCTGTATGCACTCCACCGTCATCAAGCTCATCGGCGAGGTGCTGGAAGAGATGGATCTGGTGGACAAGGCCGTGTGCGTGCAGGGCATTGGCTGCTGCGGCCTCCATATGGATTACATCGCTTACGACGACATCACAACGCCCCATGGCCGGGCCTGCGCCTCGGCCACCGGCATCAAGCGCACCAATCCTGAAAGCCTGGTCTTTACCTACCAGGGCGACGGCGACTTCGCCTCCATCGGTCTGGCGGAATCCGTGTCCGCCGCCAACAGAGGCGAGAACATCACCGTCATCTTCATCAACAACGGCATCTACGGGATGACCGGCGGCCAGCTTTCCCCCACCACCCTCATCGGTATGAAGGCCACCACCGCGCCCAAGGGCCGCAATGCCGAGGAGCACGGCTATCCCATACACATGTGCGAGCTTCTCAATCAGCTCAAAGCGCCCTATTATCTGGAGCGGACCAGCTGCAACACGCCCGCCAATGTGAATAAGACGAAAAACGCCATCAGGAAGGCTTTCCAGGCCCAGATGGACGGCAAGGGCTTCACCATGGTGGAGATCGTCACGGGCTGTCCCACCAACTGGGGCATGGACGCGCTCCAGAGCCTGGACTTCATTGAGCAGAAGATGCTGCCTGAGTATCCCCTGGGCGTTGTCCGGGATCGCAGTAAAGAGGAGGTATAATCGTGGAAACCAATCTGTGTGTAGCCGGCTTCGGCGGTCAGGGGATCATGTCGCTGGGGAAATTCCTGGCTGACGCCACCTGCAATTCCACCGATAAAAACGTCACTTTCTTTCCCTCCTACGGCGCCGAGCAGCGCGGCGGCACGGCCAACTGCTACGTGGTCATCTCCGACGGCGATATCGGCGCGCCTCTGGGCGACGTCATGGACGACCTGATCGTCATGAACGGTCCCTCTCTGACCAAATTCCTGCCCACCCTGAAGAAGGGCGGCGCCCTGTTCATCAACAGCTCCATCGTTCCCGATCAGATCGACCGCGACGATGTCAGGCTGGTGAAGGCCCCTGTCACGGAGCTTGCCCTGGAGATGGGCAGCGCCAAGGTGCTGAACGTCATCATGCTTGGCGTCTATGTGGGCTATACCGAGGTCATTGATCCCGCCATCGTGTGGGATACCATTGAGCACAAGCTGGCCTCGAAGCCCAAGCTGCTGCCGCTGAACAGGCAGGCTTTTGAAAAGGGACTGGAGCTGGGGAGAGCCCAAAGGTAACGCGCAAAACACCGCTCTCCCCAGGAAACCCACTGGAGAGAGCGGTGCCGGCGCTCAATTTATGATGCATGTTCCTTCAGCCATTGGCAGATCGCGGGATGGTTTTTCCGGCTGTACGCCAGAAGCGCGTCGCAGACCGCGTCTGCGTCGTTTGCGGCCACCGCGTCATGGATGGCCTGGAACAGGCCGCGGTTTTCCGTGCCGTCGGTACACTCAGCGTAGATGTGGCGGAGCAGGAGCATCTGACCCTGTATGGCGATCATGCTCTTGTCCAGCCGCCCGTTGCCGCAGTGGTGGTAGAAGGTCCCGATCAGCTCATGGACGGCCTTTACCCGCTCGCGGGGGGTTTTGGCCCCGTCGTAACGGATGATCTGCGTTTCAATTTCCCGGGCCAGCCTGTCCCGGTCGCTCCGCGCCATTGAGAACCGGACCGCCGCCGCCTGCAAAGTATAGGCCAGTTCTTCGATCTCCGCGACGTCGTGCTCGTCCAGCGTCAGGACGGAGGCTCCCACGTTGGTTTCGTTCGTGATGAGCCCTTCCTGCTGCAGCCGGTTCAGCGCCTCCCGCAGCGGGGTGCTGCTCACGCCCAGCTGCTCCTGGATCTCGCTGACGTTGAGCCGTTTTCCCAGCGGGAGCTTCAGCGTGATGATATCCTCCCGCAGCCTCGCATAGATCAGATCTACCAGAGATTCTTTCTTGATTTTTGCCATAGGTCTGCTCCGTCTCCGTATGGAAATTTCATATTTTGCAAATTGCATCTTATATTATAGCGGGAATTCCCGCAAAATGCAAGCGTACGGAAGCACAAAAAGACAATCGGCAGACCGACAAAATCACGGCGCCTTTGCCCAGGAAAAATTATGTATCATTACAATAGAATGGAAAGATTTGTTTATGGTATACACAAGTTTTGACGAATTGATTGCAAAGCAGAAAGCGGCGCCTCATGCCGCCAGGATGGCCGTGGCCGCCGCCGGCGACGAGCATACCATCGAGGCCGTCCTCCACGCCCGCAGAGAGGGCATTGTCCAACCGGTCCTGGTGGGAGACAGGGCCGCCATTGACGCCGCGCTGGCCCATTTCGGCGAGACCGTTCCCGACGGGGACGTCTATGACGTTCCCGACACGGCCGAGGCGGCAGCATTTGCCGTAAGCCTGATCCGGGAGGGCAAAGCTGACTTCCTGATGAAGGGGAAGCTGGACACCAGCGTGATGCTCCGGCCCGTGGTGAATAAGGAGACCGGCCTGGGCAGGGGCGGCGTTATGAGCCACTTCACCATCTTTCAGATTCCCGGCTATCACAAGCTGCTGGCCGTCGTGGACGGCGGCATGGTGCCCTATCCGACGCTGGAGCAGAAGAAATGCATCATTGAAAACACCGTCGGCGCCCTGCGGGATATGGGGTATGACGAGGTCAAGGTCGGCGTTCTCGCCTGCGTGGAGAAGCTTAACCCCAAGATGCCCGAGACCGTCGAGGCCGACGCGCTGAAGCAGATGAACCGGCGCGGCGAGATCGCCGGCTGCTTCGTGGAAGGCCCCATCTCCTATGACTGCGCCATGAGCAGGGAAATCGCGGAATTCAAGGGCTTCAGCAGCCCCGTTTCCGGCGACTGCGACATTCTGGTTGCCCCCAACATCCACGCCGGCAACATCATGGGCAAGATGCTGACGGTCACGCTGGGCGCGTCCATGGCGGGCTTCATCGTGGGCGCCAGATGCCCCATCGTCATGACCAGCCGCGGCTCTTCCCCCATGGAGAAGTATCTGTCCATCGTCATTTCCGCCGCCGCTGCCGGCTGATACTTTTTCTTGAAAGAAAAAGTATCAAAAAGAACTTTACTTTCGCTCTCCAATGCGTTGCAATTCCTGGATTTCCGCACGGTGACGAGTTTGCACTTCTATATAAAGAGGTAAGATTATGGAAAAACTGTTGATTTTGAATCCCGGCTCCACCTCCACAAAGCTGGCGGTATTTGAGGATGAGACGCCGCTGTTCACCGAATCCATCGTCCACACCCCCGAGGAGCTGGCTCCCTTTGACCACGTTGCCGATCAATATGAGTTCCGCAGGGAGCTGGTGGTCAGGACGCTGGCAGACCACGGCGTTGCCATGGAATCCCTTACCGGCATCGTCTCCCGCGGCGGCCTTCTGACGCCCATCCAGGCGGGCGCTTACGAGGTCAACGACGATATGGTCTGGCAGCTGAAGAACCGCCCGCAGAATGAACACGCCTCCAACGTGGGCGCGATGATTGCCAGATCGCTGAGCGCGGCGTACCATATACCCGCTTTCATCTATGACGGCATCACCGTGGACGAGCTGACGCCCATCAATAAGATCACCGGCCTGCCGATGCTGCGCCGCAAGGGCATGGGCCACAACCTGAACACCCGCGCCGCCGCCATGCGGTACGCCCGGGAGCAGGGGAGGGACTACCGGGACATTACCGTCATCGTGGCCCATCTGGGCGGAGGCATCTCGGTGAACCTGCACCACAACGGCCGCATTGAGGACTTCATCTCAGATGAAGAGGGAACCTTCTCCCCGGAGCGCTCCGGCGGCCTGCCCATGTTTGACGTGATCAAAATGTGTTTTGACGGGAAGGAAACCTATCATACGATGATGAACCTGGTCAAGCGCAGGGGCGGCCTGATGGCCCATCTGGGCACCACCGACAGCCGGGAAGTGGAGAAGATGATCCGGGACGGCGACGAACATGCCAGGCTGATCTATGACGCCATGGCGCTGAACATCGCCAAGAACATCGCCAAGTGCGCTCCCACGGTCAAGGGCCGGGTGGACGCCATCCTTCTGACCGGCGGCATCGCCTACTCTCAGTATGTCACGGAGTATATCCGGGAGCACGTGGAGTTCATCGCGCCGGTGGTGGTCTACGCCGGCGAGGATGAGATGCTCTCTCTGGCTCTGGGCGGTCTGCGCGTTCTCCGCGGTGAGGAAAAGGCAAAGATCTTTGTCAAAAACGAGAACCCCGGCTACTGAAAGACAGAGCTGTTTCTTTCAGAAAAAAGGATCAAAAGCATAGGGAGATTTTATGCTGGATAAAGGAGAGATCATCTGTTTATTGAAAGAAGCGGCGTTTGATGTGAAGGAATATTGGGTAACGTCGGGCGCGGCTATGGTATTATATGGGATGAAGGAGCTGACGCGGGATATTGATTTGGGCTGCACCTCCCGAATGGCGGATGAACTTGAAAATGAAGGATACTGCGTAGAAGTACTTCATGACGGAAGCAGGAAAATTGTTTTTTCCAGGACAATTGAGATATTTGAAAACTGGGTAGAGGACAAGGTCATTTTGCTGGAAGGGCTGCCGGTCGTCTCAGTGGACGGAATGATCATGATGAAAGAAAAACTGGGCCGGGAAAAGGATCTGGAAGATATCCGTCTTATAAATAAGTTTAGAAACAGCATGCCATAAATCTTTGTTCTCGTTCAAATCGCTAACGCCGGAGGCGGACATCATATAATCAACACAGTTGAGAACGAGTAAGTGTTGGGCTTCGCCCAAACCCACCAGGGCTTTGCCCCGTGGGCCGCGCTTTGCGCGGCTTAGGGCTGGGGCGGCCTTTGGCCGCCTAATGCCTGG
>JAAVHC010000052.1 GCA_014799925.1 Oscillibacter sp. | reverse complement strand
GCCTAGAGCAGCACCCAAAAATACTGAGAAAAGATCAGCGGTCCAGAAAACGCATGGCCGCGTTGTCGTCCTTGACGGGCGTCAGCCCGTCTGTGTCCTCCGCCTTGCCCTGCGTTCCCTGCCCTCGCTTCCTTTTTTCTCATTATTTCTGGGAACTGCTCTGGTCTGCCGCACGGTAACTCTTGATACCTGTAATTGAAAGAAAAAGTATCAAAAAGAACTTTATTTTCGCTCTCCAGTGCATTGCAATTCCTGAATTTCTACACGGTAACGATATTTCGCTTTTAATCGGGGAATCGTATAAATATCAAAAATGTTCCCCTTTCCCAACTGACTGGGAGAGGGGAACATTTTCCGCTTCGGGCACATATACTGGAAGGAAACCAAACCGGGAGGGCACGGTATGATGCAGAATCACTCATCCAAGCTCCAGCAGATGCTGGGGGACAAGAAGACGCTGGAGCGGCTGGTCAATTCTCCGGACGCCAAGGCGCTGGCCAATATGCTGAACCAGGGAATGGACCAGGCATCCCTGCAAAAAATCGCGGAGAACGCCGCCAAGGGCGACACCGCCCAGCTGAAGGCGCTGATCCAATCCATCGTCTCCAAGCCCGGAGGGGCGGAGGCGTTGCAGCGGCTGGGAAACAGCTTCTAGGGCCCATACGGTTTGCCGTTTACGGCGGCGAGTAAAACGGCTCAGATCAAATTGTATTATTTCCGAACTCTAAGTTCGGAAATAATACAAGGCGGCATACGCGCTGTCCGGGAAGGAAGGAGGTCCTATGAGCGATTTTGAGGAAAAACTGAATGCCGTCCTCTCCAACCCGGACGCCATGAGCCAGATCATGAATCTGGCTCAGTCTCTGAATCTGGGAGGCGGTCCCGGCGGCGAAGGGGGCGGCTCCGAAAACCCGCAGGACAGCCCCGGCCCGCCTCCGGAGGGCGGCTCCGGCGGCGGACCGGGACCGGGAGATTTATCAGGCCTGGGGAGTCTGCTGGGCGGGATCGATCCGGCCATGCTCCAGCGGCTGGCGCCCCTGATAGGGGAGCTGTCCGGAAATGGCGGCGGAAACGACGAAAGAATGCAGCTGCTGTACGCCCTGCGGCCTTTTCTGAAACCGGAGCGGCGGGACAAGGTGGAGCGGGCGGCGAGGGCGGCGAGGCTGATCCGCGTGGGAAAAAAGCTGCTGCAAAGCATGGGGGAATCCTATGTATAACCGGTATGTCCGCAACGATGACGGCCGGTACGAGCGGGTAACCATGCCGGAGGAGCCGCCCTTTGACGGATACCCGCCGGGTGGAGGAGAGCCGCCTCCGCACCGCGAGGATACATACGGACCGCCGCCTGGCGGCGCATCCCGCGGTCCCGGCCCCCCTCCCGGCGGGGAAAGAAAGGGGTTCCTTTCCGGGCTTCTGGACCGCCTGAATCTGAAAAATCTGGATACGGAGGACCTGCTCCTGCTGCTGATCATCTATCTGCTGTATCGGGAGGGAGAGGACGAGGAGCTGCTGCTGGCGCTGGGACTGCTGCTGGTTTTGTGACGGAAAAGAGAACGGGAGGGGCGGGAGCGGCTTTGAACCGCGCCGCCGGGTTTTTTATACTCTCCCGCCGGAAGACGTGGACCTGAAAGCTGATCCGGCAGTCCAGCTCCTTCAGACGCGCCAGCCGTTCCGTCCCCTCCTTCGGCGTTTTCCAATAGTAGGGCGTCATCTGGAACAGCGCGTGAATGTCCTCCTGACCGGGCAGTCGGATGGTGTAGTCCACCGGCACAATCCGGTCATAGGCGAACCCCTCGTAGGGCGTCTCCTTCTCCTCGTTGGGATAGGGCCGCTCATAGAGAATCTCCTTCAGCTCCCACAGGTGCCTCGCCCCAGGTACGACGTAAAGATACACCCCGCCGGGTTTCAGAACGCGGCGGAACTCCTCGATGGCCAGGGGGGAGAACACGTTCAGCAGCAGGTCCACGCTCCCGTCCGCCGCCGGCAGGCGGTAGGCGGACGCCACCGCGAACGCAATGCCCGGATACCGCTTCCCCGCCCTTTGCAGGGCGGCCTTGGAGATGTCAATGCCCGCAACCTCCGGCGTTTTTCCGGCGTTCAGCAGGGCCTCCCGGACGCCGCCGGTATAATACCCTTCCCCGCAGCCCGCGTCCAAAACCGCCGGCGCGGAACCGGTGAGCTCCACCGCCAGCGCCGCCAGGGTCTCCCGAAGGGGCGCGTACCAGCCCTTCTCCAGAAACGCACGCCTGGCGGCCACCATGCCCTTGTCGTCGCCGGGGGCCCTGGAGTGCTTCCGGTTGACGGGCAGGAGGTTCACATACCCCTCCTTCGCCCGGTCGAAGCAGTGACCCGCCGGACAGCGGAGACCGCTCCGGGTCTCCGTCAGAACACCCCCGCACAGGGGACAGCGAAACTGTGACATGACGCACTCACTCCTTACACGGTTTCTCGCTCAGATACCGCCATTCGTTACCGCGCGGCAGGCTATAGTGGCGGCGGATCAGAAACAGTAAAGTTCAGGGCCGCCCGGGATTTTGCATGACCCCTCGACGGGGTCAATGCATAATCGTACAAAGGGCGGCGGGTTTGGGCGAAGCCCAACATTTACTCCTTGTCATCCGTGCTGACGATAAGCGAACCCGCGCAGAAAAGAGCGGGATTGGCCGTCCGCCCAGGATTTTTTCTTTCAATTATAGGTATCAAGGGTTACCGTGCGGCAGACTGAGCGAACCCGCGCAGAAAAGAGCGGGGTTGGCCGTCCGCCCAGGACCTTTTTCTTTCAATTATAGGGACGCTGGTTTAGTCCTAATCAATGTCGTGTAGTTTCAAGCATTTCCAGCTTTCTGCTACTTATGTTTATATAATTCTATGCAGTACGAGACAACTTTGGTTGTGTACTAAGTTGTGTACCTGTCTATAGGAAACAAACTCATCGATAAATACAAATTTTTCCAGTTCCACAAACAAAATTTACCAACGAGTCAGATTCTTTTCAAACTTTGCGGTATACGTTTGTTTTAATTCATCAGCAGATATTCCATAGCAAAGCATAACATCATTATAATACATAAGAACATCTGCCATCTCTTCGACAAGGTCTTTTCTTAATTCAACATCATTAGTTGCCTTTATGTCTCCGTGTTTTTTGACAATATCAATCACTTCGCCAATCTCGCCTATCATCCAAAGCAGCTTGTGTTTACCTGCTTCAGGAGAAATCTTTTCCCATCTACCTCTGTATTTATCATGAAGCCTTTTTTGCATATCTAACATTTCATTTATACTAAAATCAGCCATAAATCTCTCTCCTTTAAATACCGATTTTTTGTTTTACGCGAAAGTAAATTACTTGTGTACTTTTTGTGTACTAAGCGCCACCCGAACCCCTGAAACCGTTGCAATACAAGGGATTCGGGCGGCTGATACCTTTAACTTTCAAGAAAAAGGATGCCGCTGCCCCGCAGGGCAGAGTCCGTTATGAGTCAATGACAGAGTCCCCTGACGCGCCGCGCCAGGGGGCTTTTGTATCATTCGCCGGCAGTATGCACCGTCCAGTTCTCCAGACCGTAGAACACGCCGGAGGGCGCGGGCGTCATCCCCTCCACCACATCCGGATGGGTGAGAACGGAGTTGTTTTGAAAGCAGATGGGGGCGATGGGAGCGGTATTCCTCAAATGGCTGCACAACTGCCGGGCCGCCTGCGTCCGGTCCCCCGCCGCCAGAAGGTTTTGGAGCAGAATGTCGGTGATCTCGCTGGCATAGCCGCCGTAATTCAATGTCCCCTCCGTTCCGATGAGGTCGGAGAGATCCCAATCGGCGGTGAGGCGCACCTCACCGAAATACAGGTCGAACTCCCCCGCCTCCAGCGCCGCCAGATATTCTTCCCAGGGCAGCTCCACCACCGTAATGCGCCAGTCCAGCAGCGAGAGCCCGTCGGCGATAAACCGGGCGGTGGACGCCCGGAAGCTGTCGTTCCCACTGACCAGCAGCGTCAGCTCCCGGATCTCGCCGGTGTCCTGTCCGGCGGCGCGGAGGGCGGCCAGGGTTTCCTCCTCGCTGTACGCCCTTTCCAGATCCGCGGGATAGAGCGGCGACAGAGGAGATATGGGAAAGCGGGCGGCCAGAGCCAGCTGGGGCAGCTGGACGTGTACCAGAGTCTTGCGGTCGATCCCCGCGCTGAACAGCGACCGGAGGGAGGCGTCGGCAAAAGGCCGGTCCTCGGCGGTGTTGAATCCAATGAATTGCAGGACGGCGGTGGGCTGCCCGACCGCTGAGACCTGCCCGGCGGAGAGGGCGGGATCATCTGTGGGGTCCACCGTCAGCAGCTCCACCTGGCGGGTGGAGAACAGATACCGCGCGGTGTCCCGGTCCTTGGCGTGGACCAGGGGAATGGCCGCTATGGGCAGGGGCTTTCCCTGCCACCAGTCCTCCCTGGCCCGCAGACAGGCCCCGTCGTCTCCCCGCACCAGCAGATAGGGGCCGGTGCCCACGGGAACCAGGCTGCCGGCGGTGGTCCGCTTGACAATCGGGATGTCCAGCAGGGCCGGCAGGCCCTGATTCGGGGCGGTCAGGGTGATCAGCACCTGCCCGGCCCGGTTTACCGTCACGTCCGCGATATTCCGCAGGCGGTAGGCGTAGCGCTCCGATTCCATGGCCCGCAGTAAGGTCTCGGCCACATCCGGGGCGGTCAGAGCGGAACCGTCGGAAAAGGCGACATCCTCCCGCAGGGTCAGGGCGCAGACCAGTCCCGTCTCGTCCCATGCCCAGCTTTCACACAGCACGGGCTCTGGCTGGAACTGCCTGTCCAGACGGAACAGAGGCTCATAGAGCAGGGCCGCCGCCGTTTCCTGCGCACCGTCGCTGCAGGAGACCGGGTCCAGCGTCTGGTCCCGGTGGTAGGGCAGGGAGAACGCGGCGGGGTACTCCGGGACAGTTTCCTCCGGTTCCTCCTCCGACTCCTCCGGAAGCAGCTGCGAGTAGCCGCTCCAGTCCTCTTCCGGCTCCTCCGGCTCCTCCAGGAAGGCGCAGCCGGACAGCAGCAGAAGCGCCGCCAGTAAAACCGCCAGCCGCCTCATGCCGGCGTCTCCGGCTTCAGCCCAATGAGAGCCCCCTGGACGCCCCGCCTGTCTCCGGTGACCCGGTGGCTCCAGTAGAGCTCCGTATGGCAGGCGGTACAGGTGGGGCAGACGTCGATATGCTCCGCCTCCACGCCCGCCTCCCGCAGCCGCCAGGCGTTGACGGCCTTCAGGTCCACGGTCCATTTTGTCCCTCTGGGCCGGATATAGTCCTCCACGCCGCCGCCAAAGGCGGCGCGCATGGCGTCGGGAACGTCGTCATGGGTCTCAAAGCAGCATGGGCCGATGCCGGCGCCGATGGCGACCCGGATCTGTTCCGGCCGCGCGCCGAAGAGACGGCCCATCTCCCGGACGGCCTTCGCGGGGAGGTCAAGGGCGGCGCCCCGCCATCCGGCGTGGACCGCGCCGATGGAGCGGGTCGCCGGGTCGTGGAGCAGCAGGATGATGCAGTCCGCCGAGAAGACCATCAGGTTCAGCCCCGGTTCGTTGGTTACCAGCGCGTCGGCGGTAAAATCGGTGGCAACGAAGAGGCCCTTGCCCCGGTCGGCGCCGGTGACGCGGCGAACGGTATCCTCGTGGACCTGCCTGGACTGCACCAGATCGCGCACATCCACCCCCAGAGCCTCGCAGAACCGGCGGTAGTTCTCCAGAACGTTCTCCCGGCTGTCCGGGTCGGGGCCGCTGCCCCGGAGGTTCAGGGAGGCGAAATGCCCCTGGCTGACCCCGCCCTGACGGGTGGAAAAGCCATGACAGATCTGCTCATGCTCCAGCAAGGAGGAGCTGTGATAGACGACTTCCTTATATTGCCGCGTTTGAAATGACATGATACCTCCATCAGGCTTCGGATTTTCCAATATGGGCGTCCCACTCACGGCAGGCGTCCACAATTGCCAGAATCTCATCGGCTCCGCAGTCCGCCGGCATGGAAAAGGCCACGCCGATCTCGCCTCCATACCGCGCGATCCGCTGGGGCAGCTCGTCCCTGGACATACCCGGCGCGTAGAGGTCCTCAGTATAGTCCTCCACGCCGTAGATCTCGAAGGGCCAGGGGATCCGGTTCCACCGGAGCTTCTGTGCCTGCTCGTTGGTGAGGTGGGCGTCGATACAGATTGAGTCCAGTTCCAGAATCACTTCGCACCAGTGGCCCGCCGTGATGACGGGAATGGGGAAAAACTCCACCTCGTACTCCTCTCCCCGCCGGACCGAGTGAAGGTTATACCAGCTCCACCGGGCGGTATACCCGGCGATGGCCAGCTGGCGGCCCAGCGCCTGGACCCGCTGGAACAGCGGCTCATAGACGCTGTTGAGAAATTCCCATGTATCCATTTACTCGTTTCTCCCACAGCATTTTTTGTACTTCTTTCCGCTGCCGCAGGGGCAGGGATCGTTGCGGCCCACCTTCTGGACCTTGCGGGGCTGCTTCTTTACGGTGCCGTCGCTGCGGCCCTCGGTGATGTTGGAAGCCACGCGCTCCCGCTTGACCTCCTGGCTGCTCTTCAGACGCACGGAGTACAGCCGCCGGACGGTTTCCTCCTGGATGGCGGCGACCATCTCCTCAAACATATGCAGGCTCTCCCGCTTATAGGCGTCCACCGGGTTGGACTGGGCGTAGGCCTGGAGCCGGATGCCCTGGCGCAGATCCGTCATGGCGTCGATGTGCTCCATCCAGTACTCGTCCACCACGCGCAGCATGACCACCCGCTCCAGCTCCCGCATGTCCGGCAGGTTGGGGCTGGACTCCCGGGCCTTGTCCAGCTCCGCTTCCTTGGCGGCGTAGGTCTCCAGGGCCTTGCCGGTGAAGAGCTCGATCAGCTCCTCCGCGCCGGCCTTTTCCACCTCCTCCGGGGTGAGCTTCACCGCGTATTTGGGGAAGAAGGTCCCCTCCAGGGACCGCAGCATGGCGCGATAGGCCTCCGGGTCGATATGGCCGCTTTCGCCGAGGGCATTGTGGACCGTATTGGAAATCATGCCGGAAATGAAGCCGGAAATCTCCTTTTGCAGATCCGCGCCATCCAGAACGTTCTTGCGCTGGCTGTAGATGATCTCCCGCTGCTTGTTCATCACGTCGTCGTACTCCAGGGTGCTCTTGCGGGCCTGGAAGTTTCTCGACTCCACGCTGGTCTGGGCGTTCTCAATGCCCTTGGTGAGCATCTTGTTCTCAATGGGGATGTCCTCCCCCAGGTCCAGACGCTCCATGAGCCCGGTGATCCGGTCGCCGCCGAACAGACGCATCAGATCGTCGTCCAGACTCAGATAGAACCGGCTCTCGCCGGGGTCTCCCTGACGGCCGGCGCGGCCCCGGAGCTGGTTGTCAATGCGGCGGGAATCGTGGCGCTCGGTGCCGATGATGAACAGGCCGCCCGCCTCCCGGACCTTGTCCGCCTCGCCGGCGATTTCGGCCTTGTGCTTCTCCATATATTCGGCGAACTTCTGCCGGGCGTCCAGAATCTCCTGGTTGTCCGTCTCGGCAAAGCCGGTGGCCTCGGCGATGACCTCGTCGGTGAGGCCGTCCCGGCGCAGGTCGTTCTTGGCCAGGAACTCCGCGTTGCCCCCCAGCATGATGTCGGTGCCGCGGCCGGCCATGTTGGTGGCCACGGTGACGGCGCCCAGCTTACCGGCCTGGGCCACGATCTCCGCTTCCTTCTCGTGGTTCTTGGCGTTGAGGAGGTTGTGCTTGATGCCGGCCCTGGTCAGCAGCTTGCTCAGCTGCTCGTTCTTCTCGATGGACACCGTGCCCACCAGCACCGGCTGGCCCTTGGCGTGGCACTCCTTGATCTGCTCGATGACGGCCCTGAACTTGGCTTCCTCGGTTTTGTAGACCACGTCGTGATCGTCCTGGCGGATCATGGGCTTGTTGGTGGGGATCTCGATCACGTCCAGCTTGTAGATGGAGCCGAACTCCTCCTCCTCGGTGAGGGCGGTACCGGTCATGCCGGAGAGCTTGTGGTAGAGACGGAAATAGTTCTGGAAGGTGATGGTGGCCAGAGTCTTGCTCTCCCGCTCCACCTTTACCCGCTCCTTGGCCTCAATAGCCTGATGGAGGCCCTCGCTGTACCGGCGGCCGAACATGAGGCGGCCGGTGAACTCATCGACGATGATGACCTGGCCGTCCTTGATGACGTAGTCGATGTCCTTCTTCATCACGCCGTGGGCCTTGATGGCCTGGTTGATGTGATGGTTGATGGTGGAGTTCTCCGGGTCGGACAGATTCTCCAGATGGAAAAATTCCTCCGCCCTGGCGATGCCGCGGGCGGTGAGGGTGGCGGTGCGGGCCTTTTCGTCCACGATATAGTCCGCGTCGATGTTCACGTCCTCTTCCGCCTTCTCGTCGGTCTCGGCGATGACCATCTTCTTCAGCTGGCGGACGAACATTTCCGCCATGTCATAGAGCTGCGTGGACTTCTCCCCCATGCCGGAGATGATCAGCGGCGTGCGGGCCTCGTCGATGAGGATGGAGTCCACCTCGTCCACGATGGCGAAGTTGTGTCCCCGCTGGACCAGCTCGCCGGCGTACAGCGCCATGTTGTCCCGGAGGTAGTCGAACCCCATCTCGTTGTTGGTGCCATAGGTGATGTCGGCGTTATAGGCGGCCTGACGCTGGGACTTGTCCAGCCCGTGGACGATGAGGCCCACGGTGAGTCCCATAAAGCGGAAGACCTTGCCCACCCATTCGCTGCCGTACTTGGCCAGATAGTCGTTGACGGTGACGATGTGGACGCCCTTCCCGGTCAGCGCGTTGAGGTAGGCGGGAAGCGTCGCCACCAGGGTTTTGCCCTCGCCGGTCTTCATTTCGGCGATGCGCCCCTGATGGAGCACCACGCCGCCCACCAGCTGCACCCGGAAGGGCCGCTGGCCCAGCACCCGGACAGAGGCCTCCCGCACGGCGGCGAAGGCCTCGGGCAGGATATCGTCCAGCGTCTCGCCCCCGGCGAGGCGGTCCTTGAACTCGGCGGTCTTGGCAGTCAGCTGGGCGTCGGTCATGGCCTGGTATTCCGGCTCCAGGGCCTCGATCTTATCCACGATGGGATAAATCTGCTTCAGCTCCCGCTCGCTGTAGGTACCAAAAATTTTTGTAATCAAACCCATTATCAATAATGCTCCTCATTTGTGAGAATTGAAATGCACACAACAATACAGAATAATAGTATAGCACATTTTCCCTGATTTGCAATGGGAAAAATGCCGGGAAGGGGAAAAAGACATCCGCGCCGGGAAAGCGAAGCCGAAGCTGGCCCCTATTGCATTTCTGCAATAGCCGCCGCATTGGGGCAAAGCGCAAGGGCTTGCCGTCCGTTCTTCACAGACCGCAAGCCCTCCCGGCTTCTTGAACAATTTTCCGTTCGCAGTTTTGCATAACTTTTCGGGCCGCCTCAGTGACCCGTCATGAGGAGAGAGGCCGGCCCCCTCTCCTCATGCGTCAATTCCCCGCCGCTACAGCAGCATCAGGATCACGCCGTAGATCACGCTGGCGGTCACGCCGAATACGATCACCGGCCCCGCGACGTTAAACATCTTCGCCGCCATACCGGTAACCAGACCCTCGCTCTTGAAATCAATAGCCGGGGACGCCACCGCGTTGGCGAAGCCGGTGATGGGCACCAGGGTCCCCGCGCCGCCGTAACGGCCCAGTTTATTGTACAGATTCATCCCCGTCAGCAATACCGAAAGGAGCACCAGGCAGATGGACGTAGCCGTTCCCGCGTCGGTCTTCTCCAGCCCTACAGCCATCCAGCCGTCCATGACGGCCTGGCCCAGCACGCAGATACCCCCGCCGATAACGAAGGCCAGGGCGCAGTTCTTCACGATGGGCGAGCTTTTCGCCCGGTCCTGAACGAACTTCTGATATTCCTGCTTTGAAATTTCCATGGCATATCTCCTCACGTAAGATTTCTGCGCTTAGAGCAGTTCCCAGAAATAATGAGAAAAAAAGAAGCGAGGGCAGGGAACGCAGGGCAAGGCGGAGGACACAGACGGGCTGACGCCCGTCAAGGACGACAACGCGGCCATGCGTTTTCTGGACCGCTGAACTTTTCTCAGTATTTTTGGGTGC
>JAAVHC010000051.1 GCA_014799925.1 Oscillibacter sp. | reverse complement strand
GATCAGGTTATGCGTTGGGTTGCCGATATGGAAAACGCCGACGGTACGCACGGCGGCCACTGGAAGATGGAGCAGACCGAGCAGGTCCGGGAGAAGCACAGTATTGACTGTGATCCGGTAATGTTCTACGCCGCGATGAACATGATGTATTCGGACTACTGCAAGGCAATTGAGAAGGCCAACGCCGGTAGCGTGGAGCTCTACGCGTGTATGGCAAAAGCGTTTCTGGACGACAAGGACGCCATGCCGCACAAGCTGGAGCGGTATTATCACTATATCGCGGAGAAATAAGGCTTCGCCCCAGCCAACAGGTTGGGGCGGGCTTATATGCGTCGTTACTTCCGGGTTACTAACAATAGTAAAATACCAACGAGGCAGAAAAGCCCTCAGGCCGTTGCGGCCCAAGGGCTTTCATTGGTGACCCGTCGGGGATTCGAACCCCGGACCCACTGCTTAAAAGGCAGTTGCTCTGCCGACTGAGCTAACGAGTCAAATGGCTGGGATGGCTGGACTCGAACCAGCGGATGCGGGAGTCAAAGTCCCGTGCCTTACCACTTGGCGACACCCCAATGTAAACAACGGCAGCGCCGCTCAATGGAAAAACAAGGGATTGGGATTATCTCCCAATCCCTTGCTTGTCTGGGGTGGGTAAAGGGACTCGAACCCTCGACACCCGGAACCACAATCCGGTGCTCTAACCAACTGAGCTACACCCACCAGATACACGGTATCCAAAAAAACTGGGAAAATGGCACGCCAGAAGGGATTCGAACCCCTGGCCTACTGCTTAGAAGGCAGTTGCTCTATCCAACTGAGCTACTGGCGCGTATTTGGAGCGGGTGACGAGAATCGAACTCGCATCCCCAGCTTGGAAGGCTGGTGCCCTGGCCATTGTGCTACACCCGCATACAGAACTCGGCCTGACCGTCTCACCGCAGCAAATCGTCAGCTTGTAAATAATAGCACGAACCGGGTTATTTGTCAATATCCTTACCGCAATTTTTTACAAAGAATTAGAGTATAAATTTCTCTCCTCCGGGAAACAATGGAAATACCCCATGGATAAGGAGAGGAGTGGCGCTCTTGGTGAAAGGGATCTCCCGCCGGGTCATTGTAGTAGATTCTCCCGACCCGAAGCTGTTTGAACAGGCAATCTTCATTGTGAAAAACGACGCCTTCTCACAGGAAGGCGTCACCTCCCAGCAGGTTCTGGGAGAGGCGTGCCGGATCGCCCGCAGCTGCGCCTCCACCCAGACCGCGAAGCCGCCCTTCTGGAAGCGGGTACCGGCCTGGTACTGGCTGGCCGGGCTGGCCGCTGTGGCGGCGGGACTGATGGCATGGCTGCTGTAACGGAAAGGGTCCTCCGAAGCATGGTTTCGGAGGGCCTTTCCTTTTTTACATGTCAACCCGTTCCGGCGCGCCCTGCTGTGGATTCCCGCTTTCCGCCGCCCGGATCTCGCTGATGTCGAACGGCGTGGTCTGATAGACGAAATAGTTCAGCCAGTTGCTGTAGAGCAGGTTGGCGCAGGAGCGCCAGGTCACGCGGGGCGGCTGGGTATCGTCGTCATTGGGGTAGTAATTTTTAGGCACCTCAATGGGTTTGCCCAGATTCTTGTCCCGCAGATACTCCTGCTCCAGTGTCAGCGCGTCATATTCCGAGTGGCCGGTGATGAAGATCTGACGGCCGCTCTCCGTGGACAGGGCGTAGACGCCCGCCTCCGGAGAGGTGGCCAGGATTTTCAACTGGGGGACCTTCTCCACGTCCTCCCGGCGGATGGTGGTGTGCCGGGAGTGGGGCACCATGAACACGTCGTCGCTGCCCCGGAAGAGCATGTTGCTTTTGCGCTCCACAATATGCGGGAACACGCCGAAGAGCTTCTTCTCCAGGGGGTACTTCTGGATTCCGTAGTGGTAGTACAGCCCGGCCTGGGCCCCCCAGCAGATGTGGAAGGTGGAGTGGACGTGTTCCTTGCTCCACTCCAGGATCTCGCACAGCTCCGGCCAGTACTCTACCTCCTCAAAGGGCAGGTGCTCCACCGGCGCGCCGGTGATGACCAGGCCGTCGTAGTTGCTGCCCTTCACATCCTCAAAGTGCCGGTAGAAGGCCAGCATATGCTCCTGGGGGGTGTTCTTGGGCACGTGGTCGCGGGGAGCGATGAGTTCCAGCTCCACCTGGAGCGGCGTGTTGGACAGCAGACGGCTGAGCTGGGTCTCGGTGGCGATCTTGGTGGGCATCAGGTTCAGCAGCAGAATTTTCAGAGGCCGGATGTCCTGGGCGATGGCCCGCCGCTCGGACATGACGAAGATGTTCTCATCCTTCAGGGTCTTGGCGGCGGGCAGCTCGTTGGGGATTCGGATGGGCATGACGATTCTCCTTTTTCAAGAGGTGGGGCGCGAAAACGGTACTTTTATTCTATCCGACGCGCGGGCTTTCGCTTACACCGCCGCCAGCGCCTGTTCCAGATCCGCGATCAGGTCCTCTTTGCTCTCCAGTCCCACGCTGAGCCGCACCAGGTCTGGGGACACGCCCGCGGCCTCCAGCTCGGCGTCGTTCATCTGCCTGTGGGTGGAGCTGGCGGGATGCAGGCAGCAGGTCCGGGCGTCGGCCACGTGGGTGGCGATGGTTCCCAGCCGCAGGCGGGCCATGAAGGTCTCGGCGGCGCTCCTGCCGCCCTTCACGCCGAAGCTGACCACGCCGCAGGAGCCCAGCGGCAGGTACTTCTGCGCAGCCGCGTAATAGGGGTCGCCCGGCAGTCCGCTGTAACGCACCCAGGAAATCCTGGGATGATTCTGCAAATATTCCGCCACGGCCCGTCCGTTTTCACAGTGCCGGGCCATACGGACGTGGAGGCTCTCCAGGCCCAGGTTCAGGATGAACGCGCTCTGGGGGCTGAGCATGGAGCCGAAGTCCCGCATGAGCTGGGCGGTGGCCTTGGTGATGAACGCGCCGCTCAGTCCGAACCGCTCGGCGTAGGTCACGCCGTGGTAGCTGTCGTCGGGAGTGGTGAGGCCGGGGAACTTGTCCGCGTGGGCCATCCAGTCGAACTTCCCGCCGTCCACGATGCACCCGCCCAGGGCGGCGGCGTGGCCGTCCATGTACTTGGTGGTGGAATGGGTCACGATGTCCGCGCCCCATTCGATGGGGCGGCAGAGGATGGGGGTGGCGAAGGTATTGTCCACGATGAGGGGCACGCCGTGACTGTGGGCGGCTCTGGCGAATTTCTCAATATCCAGCACCGTCAGGGCCGGGTTGGCGATGGTCTCGCCGAAGACCGCCTTGGTGTTGGGGCGGAAGGCCGCTTCCAGCTCCTCCCCGGTGCAGTCAGGGGAGACGAAGGTGAACTCGATGCCCATGCGCTTCATGGTGACGGCGAAGAGGTTGAAGGAGCCGCCGTAAATGGAGCTGGAGGACACCACGTGGTCCCCGCAGGAGGCGATGTTGAACACGGCGTAGAAATTGGCCGCCTGGCCGGAGGAGGTGAGCATCGCCGCCGTGCCGCCCTCCAGCTGGGCAATCTTGGCCGCTACATGGTCGCAGGTGGGATTTTGCAGGCGGCTGTAAAAGTAGCCGTCGGCCTCCAGGTCAAAGAGCCTGCCCATTTCCGCGCTGGACTCATATTTGAAGGTGGTGGACTGGATAATGGGGATCTGGCGGGGCTCGCCGCTGCCGGGGGCGTATCCCCCCTGAACGCAAACAGTATCAATATGATCGCTCATAGCTGTCTCCTTTTGAACCTGCGCCTGAGCGCAGAAATGAAATTTCCGTCGGGCCGCGCGTGTTTCCTGTCAGCTGCCGAGGATAAAGGACCTGCTGGAATACCGGTCCACCATACTCACCAGGCCTTCGGGGCTGATCCAGTCGGTGACGTTGAGCCGCCCCATCATCCGCAGGCAGGCGCCGTCTCCCACCGACAGCCAGTTGGGCCGCTCGTCAATGGTAAAGGTCACCTGATACCCCGCCTCCTTCAGCAGCTCGTCCGCCTCCTGGGTATAGTAGCCGAAGGGGTAGGCCACGGCCAGAAGCTC
The DNA here is from genome assembly GCA_014799925.1 of Oscillibacter sp. Taxonomy (GTDB): domain Bacteria; phylum Bacillota; class Clostridia; order Oscillospirales; family Oscillospiraceae; genus Pelethomonas. The sequence goes on along the minus strand of JAAVHC010000051.1, from coordinate 37,101 downwards.
CGTTGCCACCCGGCCCTCCCGCCGCTGGCGGAAGGCCTCCGCGTCCCCCAGGATGGCGTTCCGGTAATCCTCGTCGCTCTCGCCCTCCAGCCGCCGCACGCCGTCCCGGCCGCTGTAGCCGTAGGAGGCCAGCTGGTGCATGTCGTAGGTGTGGCTCTGCACGTCGATGACGCCCTTTTCCACCCAGGGCGCGGCCTTCTCAAAGGCGAATCGCTCCTGCCACATGGGCTCGCCGGAGTGGGGATAGTATACCTCGCCCTCGTTGATGCCGATGACGAAGATGGTGGCGCACATGCCCAGCTCCTCCAGGATGGGGGCCGCCTCGTCGAGGTTGCTGCCGTAGCCGTCGTCCATGGTGATGAGCACCGGTTTGTCCGGCAGGGCCGTGCCGTTTTCCACGAAGTCGATCACCTGGGGGATGGTGACGGCGTGGTATCCCGCCTCCTTCAGGGCGGTCATCTGCTCCCGGAACCGGGTGGGGGTCACCACGGTGCCCTCCTTGGCCTCCGGGGCGAAGTGATGGTACATCAGCACCGGCAGGCCCACGCTGCCGCCGTGACGGCCGATCAGATGGCCCACCTGGAAGAGGAAGAGAAGGATCATAAAAATCAGGACCGGAGCCTTCCAGCTCAATTTTCTACGCTGCATGGCGGTATTGCCTCCTGAGTATTGAAATACACGATGGATGTCAGTTTCAATGATATCATTCTGGTTTACGCATGTCAACTGCGGCGGGACGTCTTACATTCCGAAATCCGCCGCCACTTTTTTCAGCATTTCCCGGATGGGGAGCTGATAGGGGCACCGCTCCTCGCAGGCGCCGCATTCCACGCAGTCCGACGCGTGGGCGGCCAGGGCCCCGTACCGGCCTCTGGCCCAGTCCGCCAGGCCGTAGCGGCTGAGGTAGCCGTGGAACACGAAGTTGTTGGGGATGTCGATGCCCGCCGTGCAGGGGGCGCAGTAGCCGCACCGGCGGCAGAAGCTGGTCCCCAGCTCGCGGCGCAGCGCCTCCGCCCGCGCCAGCTCCTCCTCCGTCAGGGGGGACGTGTCCGCCACGGCGGCTGCGTTCTGCTCCACCTCCTCCGGGGCGTACATGCCGGGCAGCACCACCGATACGTTAGGGTTGGCGGCGGCGAAGCGCAGGGCCAGGCGGGCGTCCTCGATGGCTCCGCCGGAGAGGGACTTCATGTTGATGAAGCCGACGTTCTTTTCCCTGGCCCGCTCCATCAGCTCCGCGGCCTGGGTTTCCACGATGTTATAGGGGAACATGACCGTCTCCACCCAGTCAAGCTCCAGGGCGCGCGCGAACACCTCAGGGGAGTGGGCGGTGAGGCCCAGGTGGCCGATCTTCCCGGCCTCCCTGGCTTCCCGCAGCGCCTCCAGCGCGCCTCCGGGGGAGGTGATCTGCTCCAGCTGCTGGAGACTGGGGTTGTGGACCTGATAGAGGTCAATGTAGTCCGTACGGAAATTTTTCAGGCTGGTCTCGATGTCCCGGGCCATGCCATCCCTGTCCCGGCTCATGGTCTTGGTGGCCAGGACGAACCTGTCCCGGCGGCCCTCGATGGCCTGGCCGATGAGCTCCTCGCTGACGCTGTAGCCCCGCGCGGAGTCAATGAAGCTGATCCCCGCGGCCTCCGCCGCGTCCAGCAGCGCCCGGGCCGCCGCGGCGTCCACCCGCTGGATGGGGATGCCTCCCAGGCCCAGGCGGGAGACCCGCAGGCCGGTCTTGCCAAGAGTGATGTATTCCATATTTTTCTCCTTCCGCCATATCATGCCTCCTGCCGGAAGCTTATTTACCATTTTGATTCTATCACAAACATTCTCCTGTTTCAAGGCGGATTGCGTGACTTCTGAACGGAAAGTGGAGACGCGGAAGGGCGGGGCGCGTCTGCGTGGGGACGGTTCTCCCGGAAATTTTCGGAAAAAGCGTCCGTTTGCTCTATGATTTATCCAATTATTTCCGGTTATCAGGGGCCCGATTTGATCGTTTTGACCATTTCATTCATTTATGTTCGCTTCTCTCTTGCCTTTCTGCTGAAAAAAGGGTAAAATAAAGCAAGTCCAAAATGAATGTACCCACTTTTCATTTTTATAAGGAGGAACGCATCTATGGAAACCTACGGATTGGAACAGTACGGCATCACCGGTATCAAGGAGGTCGTATACAATCCCACCTTCGAGCAGCTCTTTGAGGCGGAGATGGACCCCACGCTGGAGGGCTTTGAGAAGGGCCAGCTCACCGAGCTGGGCGCTGTCAACGTCATGACCGGCATCTACACCGGCCGCTCCCCCAAGGACAAGTTCATCGTTATGGACGAGAACTCCAAGGACACCGTGTGGTGGACCTCCGATGAGTTCAAGAACGATAACAAGCCCGCCTCCCAGGAGGCGTGGGACGCCTGCAAGGCGCTGGCCATCAAGGAACTGTCCAACAAGAAGCTCTACGTGATGGACGTCTTCTGCGGCACCAACGCCGACACCCGCATGGCCATCCGTTTCATCATGGAGGTGGCCTGGCAGGCTCACTTCGTCAAGAACATGTTCATCGCTCCCACCGAGGAGGAGCTGAAGAACTTCAAGCCCGATTTTATCTCTTACAACGCCTCCAAGGCCAAGGTGGAGAACTACAAGGAGCTGGGCCTGAACTCCGAGACGGCCGCCATCTTCAACATCACCTCCCGCGAGCAGGTCATTCTGAACACCTGGTACGGCGGCGAGATGAAGAAGGGCATGTTCTCCATGATGAACTACTACCTGCCCCTGAAGGGCATCGCCTCCATGCACTGCTCCGCCAACACCGACATGAACGGCGAGAACACCGCTCTGTTCTTCGGTCTGTCCGGCACCGGCAAGACCACCCTGTCCACCGATCCCAAGCGCCTGCTGATCGGCGACGACGAGCACGGCTGGGACGACAACGGCGTGTTCAACTTCGAGGGCGGCTGCTACGCCAAGGTCATCGACCTGGACAAGGAGTCCGAGCCCGACATCTACAACGCCATCCGCCGCAACGCCCTGCTGGAGAACGTTACCGTGGACGCCGAGGGCAGGATCGACTTCCATGACAAGTCCGTCACCGAGAACACCCGCGTCAGCTATCCCATCGACCACATTGAGAAGATCGTCCGTCCCGTGTCCGCCGGCCCCGACGCCAAGGAAGTCATCTTCCTGTCCGCCGACGCTTTCGGCGTGCTGCCTCCCGTGTCCATCCTGACTCCGGAGCAGACTCAGTACTACTTCCTGTCCGGCTTCACCTCCAAGCTGGCCGGTACGGAGCGGGGCATCACCGAGCCCACGCCCACCTTCTCCGCCTGCTTCGGCCAGGCTTTCCTGGAGCTGCACCCCACCAAGTACGGCGAGGAGCTGGTGAAGAAGATGCAGAAGAGCGGCGCCAAGGCCTACCTGGTCAACACCGGCTGGAACGGTAGCGGCAAGCGCATCTCCATCAAGGATACCCGCGGCATCATCGACGCCATCCTGGACGGCTCCATCCTGAAGGCCGAGACCAAGACCATTCCCTACTTCAACCTGGAAGTGCCCACCTCTCTGCCCGGCGTTGACCCCGCCATTCTGGATCCCCGTGACACCTACGGCGATCCCGCCGAGTGGGACGCCAAGGCCAGGGATCTGGCTGGCCGCTTCGTGAAGAACTTCGTGAAGTACACCGGCAACGACGCCGGCAAGGCTCTGGTTGCCGCCGGCCCCAAGGTGTAAGCGATTATTATTTCCGACCTTTAAGGCCGGAAGCAATGAAGTAATATTTATCAATCAGCAAAAGGGACAGGACGCCGGAGCGTCCTGTCCCTTTTTGACAATCCAATGCCGCCTTTTCTTTTATTCCGGCTATGCGTAGTATCAAACTCATCCATGACCGCCGGAAGAAAACAGTTGACAAATGTAAAACACTGTGATAGTCTCTATTTGACAAGTGTAAACCAAAAGCGTGAAGGAGGCATTGGAACGATGCGCCAATCCATTTCTCTCTCCGCCGGGGAGTGGCGGATTATGGAGCGGCTGTGGGAGAAGCATCCCCGGACGCTGATGGAGCTGGTGAAGGAGCTGGGCCCCGACACCGGCTGGAGCAAGTCCACCATCGTCACCATGGTAGGGCGGCTGGAGGCCAAGGGGGCCGTCGCCTATACCGAGGGCGGCCGGGCCAGGCGGTACATACCCGCCGTCCCAAGGGAGCGGGCGGCGCTGGAGGAGACGGAGTCCCTGCTGCGCCGGGTATACCGGGGCAGCGTGGGGATGATGGTCAATACTCTGGCGGACGGCAGGGGGCTCAGCGACGAGGACATCGAGGAGCTGTCCGCCGTACTGGAGAAGGCGAGGAGGGAGCGGCAATGACGGAAATGATCCTGACCTCCTCCGTGCTGATCCTGCTGCTGGTGATCCTGCGGCGGGCGCTGCGGGGGCGGATCAGTCCCCACGTGCAGTACGCGCTGTGGCTGCTGGCGGCGGCGCGGCTGCTGATCCCGGGGACGCTTTTTCCCGCGCCGGTGAGCGTGGTGGGAGCCGCGGAGGAGCTGCGGGTATCCATTCAAAGCGAACCCGCTGCTCTCCCCGCCGGTCCCTCTGCCGGGGACCCCGTTCCGGCTCCGGACGGGCCTTCCGCCGATTTTGTCATCCAGCCTGCGGATGGGCCCGCCGCCGCGTTTGAAACCCGTCCGGCGGACGGCCCTACGAAAAGCTTTGTGATGAAATCCCCGGAAGAACGCCGGTTGGAGAGCATGTTGAGCGTCGTCTGGAAAACCGGCATGACAGTCGCCGGCGGGGCGCTGGTGGTCTCGAACCTCGTTTTTTACCTCCGGCTGCGGAAAAACCGGAAGCTGCTGACGCTGCCGGACGCGCTCTGGTCCGGGAAGCTGCCGGTGTATGAGGCGGAGGGGATTCCGTCTCCCTGCCTGTTCGGACTGCTCCGGCCCGCCGTCTATTTAAATGAGGCGGCCATGGGCGTCCGGCATCCGGAGCACATCCTGGCCCACGAGTACGCCCACTACCGCCACGGAGACCACCTGTGGTCTGTTCTGCGCGGTATCTGTCTGGTGATTCACTGGTACAATCCGCTGGTCTGGTGGGCGGCGGCGCTGAGCCGCCGGGACGGCGAGCTGGCCTGTGACGCCGCCGCTCTCCGCCGCCTGGGCGAGGAGGCGCGGCTCGACTACGGCCAGACCCTGCTGGGCATGGTGTCCGGGAGTCGGAATCCCGCCGCCCTGCTCCATACCGCCACCACCATGACCGCCGGAAAGCGGGCCATGAAGGAGCGGATCGCGTTGATCGTCAGGCGGCCCAGAATGCGGAAGATCACCCTGGCGCTGGTGGCGGCGCTGGCCTGCCTGCTGGCGGTGTGTACCTTCGGCGGGAAGGCGGAGGCGGAGGAGCCGCCGGGAGCGCGGGTGTCGCCGGAGGCTCCGGAAGCGCCCGCCGCCGTCTACCTGGGAGAGATGCTCAGCTCGCAGTACCGGCCTGGTCCTGTTACGGACCCGGACGTTGTTTCCCGGCTGTGGGAGTTGTATCAGGGATTTGAATTTGACGGCACAACAGAGAAATTTACCAGGGACAACGTGTGGTCGGTGACCGCCTCCTTCCGGGATGAGACGGGAAACGAGATGGCGCACTTCACAATCTGGGCCGGCGGCCTGTGCTGGCTGGAGGACGACTATGGGACCTTCCACGTCCTCCGGAACGGGCAGGCAATCTATGAGGAGTTCCGCGACTGCTGCCGTAATGCGCCCAGAGATGAGAACTATGCCCCGACCGGAACCGATGGAACGGAGATTCTGGACGAGGCGTTGACGCGTCTGAATGCCTTGGGCGGCAAAGAAGAGGCCGTCTACCACTTTACCGGCAAGACCGGCGTGCCCGCCAACGGGACGCTGACAGCGAGGGAGCTCTCCGCCCTGGAGGAGGCTTTCCGCGCCTGCCTGTGGACAAAGCCCGCGGAACACCCGGCGGCAGACTACATCGTCCGGGATATCCGCGACAGCTCGGCTGAATTGATGGGGGATTATCCCTACTGGGCGAGCGTGACGGTTGGCCCGTTTACCTTCTACGACGGTCACCCGTATGTTCTTTACAACGATGATGAAACCATAGACTGGTACTACGTGCCGGAAGGATGGGTGACGGTGCAGGCGGCGCTGTTCTATAGTACGGACACGACCCTCACGCTGGCGGAAAAAAAGGGCCTGTACCTCTACGAACAGGCCCGGAGCGAATGGAGCTCCTTCCAGTTTGGCTGGATGCACGAAAGATATGCCGGCATCTTTGAGGATGAGGAGGGCGTCTGGCCTTCCGTAGGATTCTTTGAGAGCATCGCGGACATGCGGGGGTATCTGGAGACGATGTTTTCTCCAGAGATTGCGGAGTATCTGCTGAGCCTGCATCCTCTCATTGAGCATGAAGGCAGGCTGCACTGTTTGTCCGCCGACGGCGCTTCCAACATCTGCGCCGGAGAGGAAACCTGCCGCGCATTTCCTTTGTCCGCGGAGGAGGCGGCGCAGTACGGCTATGACGGCCATATCTTTGCCCAGACGCCGGTGCTGGACAGGGACCTGGAAACGGTGCTGGGCCGCAAGAGGCATGATTTCTTCTACGTCTGGAACGGATCGCACTATGTTTTCACCAATTTCGGTCCCTACGACGATGTGGACCCGCAGATCTACTATAACGCGGAGGAGATCGCCGCGCAGGTCCAGCAGGGCGCTGATGCCGGCGAGTGGCTGCCGCTGATGAGCTATATGGACTGGCAGGCCATTGCGCGGGCCGCCGTGAACGCCGGAATGGATGACGGCGACGGGTCGTTGGCTGTGGTGGAAAATGTCATGGGCGCTATTGACCGGTACATCGACCGGCGGGGCAGTGAAATGACCACGGCGGAATACCTCTATCTTCTCTCCGCTACCGAGGGGCTGGACGGCGCACCGGCGGAGGGATACGCCTACACGCTCTACCGGCTGTACGTCCTCAATCCCAGCCAGTTTGCCTACGTGGTGCTGGAGCAACTGCCGGAGGCGCGTCGGAATGCGGCGCTGGATCTTTTCCGCGGCGAGTGGTATTTCCATATCGAACCGTCCGGAGAGCACGCGCCCAGCCGGGATGCGGCGATTTCCCAATTGGAGGCTGATCTGGCAGGCGGCGTCAGCGCAAGCCCCAGCGAGATGACCCTGCGCAGCGCAGGCTCCACCTCCCGGATTCAACTGCTGAACGCTCCCGGAATCTATGCCCTGAACTATACATCCTCTGACCCGGATGTGGCGGAGGTGGACGAGAACGGCGTCGTTACCGCTGTCACTCCCGGCGAGACGACCATTTTCGTCCGCTACGAGGGCGCCGGCGGGCCGAAGGATTTTACCTGCCGGGTGTTATGTGTCTGGTGATTTTTGCCCCCGCCTCGGATGAGGCGGGGGCTGTTTACAGGGCTGCTCCAAAAAATTTTTTAGGCAGGCTGAAATTTTTTCAATTTGCCTGTTGATTATTTGCCGGCGCTGTATTATACTGGGGGGCAGATGGAGAGAGGAAGCCTCTCAACCGAACACAAGGAGGATAAAAAGCAATGAAATACAACCGTACGTATAATTTTTCCGCCGGTCCGGCTACCATGCCTGAGCCCGTCCTGGAGGAGATCCGGGACGAGATGATGAACTACCGGGGCTCCGGTATGTGCGTCATGGAAATGAGCCACCGCTCCCCGGTGTATCAGCAGATCATTGACGAGGCCGAACAGGACCTGCGGGACCTGATGCACATCCCCGACAACTACAAGGTGCTGTTCATTCAGGGCGGCGCTACGCTCCAGTTCGCCATGATCCCCATGAACCTGATGAAGAACGGCGTGGCCTGCTACGTGGAGACCGGCGCGTGGTCCAAGAAGGCCATCGCCGAGGCCAAAAAGTACGGCGATGTTCACGTGGTCGCCTCCAGCAAGGACCGCAACTACTGCTACGTCCCTGACTGCGACGATCTGGACATCCCGGAGAATGCCGATTACGTCTATATCTGCGAGAACGAGACCATCCACGGCGTGACCTGGAACAAGCTGCCCAATACCAAGGGCCACGTGCTGGTCAGCGACCAGAGCTCCATGTTCCTGTCCAAGCCCTGCAACGTCAGCGACTACGGCCTTATCTACGCGGGCGTGCAGAAGAACGTGGGCCCCGCCGGCATGGTGGTGGTCATTATCCGCGAGGACCTCATCCGCGACGACGCCGAGCTGGACCCCAGGACCCCGCTGTATATGAGCTACAAGACCCACGCGGACAACGGCTCCATGTACAACACCCCCAACTGCTGGGCCATCTACTGCTGCGGCAAGGTGTTCAAGTACCTCAAGAGCATCGGCGGCCTGGAGGCCATGGAGAAGCTGAACATCGACAAGGCCAGGGTCATGTATGATTTCCTGGACAGCTCCAGGATGTTCAAGGGCACGGTCGACAAGGAGTTCCGCTCCCTGATGAACATCCCCTTCGTCACCGGAGACAAGGAGCTGGACGCCAGGGTCGTCGCCGCCACCAAGGCCGCGGGGTACGACAACCTGAAGGGCCACAAGAGCGTGGGCGGCCTGCGGGCTTCCACCTACAACGCCATGCCCAAGGAGGGCGTGGAGGCTCTGGTGGAGTTCCTGAAAAAGTTCGAGGCCGAGAACGGCTGATATTCAATTGGCAAGGTGCGCCTGCACGACCTTTTGAGCAGCCCGGTGTGCTGGCCGGTACCTGGCCGGGGTTCGACTTGCTTTCGTACGTGATAACGCGGAGGTTTGTCTTCCCTCAACCATGTTCTGGAAAATGGCGGGAGTTGCTGTATTATGTGCAGTCTTCGCAGAATTTTCAGGGCAGCGCCCAACGACTGCCAATAGAACAAGTGGATAAACGCAGAAGTCCGGCGCACCAACGAAGGTATTGGGATAGAATCAATCCCGGTATCGTCGGAGGGTAAACAAAAACAACATTAGGGATTCTTAGGGCGGCGAAGCCCCCTAAGTCGCCTTCTTTTGGTACTTTTCTTGGCGAAACAAGAAAAGTACATCCCCTGTCCCCCGCAGGGAGACCAAAACAAAGAAAACGATTAGGAGACGATACGATCATGAAAATCCTTGTTACCGACGGTATGGACAAAACCGCCCTGGAACAGCTGAAAAAGAACGGCCACGAAGTGACCGAGCAGTTCTACGCCCCCGAGGAGCTGGGCGCGGCCCTGAAAAACTACGACGCGGTGGTGGTGCGCAGCGCAACCAAGGTTCGCGCCGGCCACATCGACGAGGCCAGGGGCGGCAGCCTGAAGCTCATTATCCGCGGCGGCGTGGGCGTGGACAACATCGACGTGAAGCACGCCGAGGAGGCGGGCATCACGGTGAAGAACACCCCCCGCGCTTCCTCCAACTCCGTGGCCGAGCTGGCCATGGGCCACATGTTCTCCTGCGCCCGGTTCCTGTCCGCGGCCGGCCACACCATGCGCGAGGGCAAGTGGGAGAAGAAGGCCTACGGCAAGGGCTTCGAGCTGGGCGGCAAGACCCTGGGCATCATCGGCTTCGGCCGCATCGGCCAGGCCCTGGGCCGCATGGCCAAGGGCATCGGCATGGAGGTCATTGCCCAGGACATCTTCCACGTTCCCGGCATCGAGGAACAGATGGGCATGAAGTACGTGGAGCTGGACGAGCTGCTGGAGCGCGCCGACTTCATCTCCCTGCACACCCCCAGCCTGAACGGCGTGAAGCTCATCTGCAAGGAGAACATCGACAAGATGAAGGACGGCGTGGTGTTCATCAACACCTCCCGGGGCGACAACGTCAACGAGGACGACCTGCTGGAGGCCCTGAACTCCGGCAAGGTCCGCGCCGCCGGTCTGGACGTCTACGCCGACGAGCCCGCCACCAACGCCGCGCTCTACTCCCATCCCAACGTCTCCTGCACCCCCCATATCGGCGCGGCCACCAGGGAGGCCCAGCAGAGAATCGGGGCGGAGATCGTGGACATCATTGAGAATTTCGGGAAGTAAGTTACGGGGAAACATCTTTTCTTTGTGAACAAAGAAAAGATGCAAAAGAAAAACCTTTTGCCTGCCCGATGGGCCATGCGGCGGAGTGCCTGCTTCTGCCGCATGGCTTTTCTGTTCGTGATCGTCCAATAATATCAGAGAAAGGAACACAAGATGATTGAAGTAAAGATCCAAATTGACCAGATTGACTACGGCGGGCTGGCCCAGCAGGCCCTTCCGACGGTGCTGGAGCGGCTGCAAGGCTCCAAGGGGGACAGCAAGGCGGCGCAGGCCCTCAAGGGTCTGGGACACCTCCCGGCGGACGCGATGAAAATGATGCTCAACGCCATGCCCCAGGACGTCAAGGATTCCATCGCCCTGGCCTTTTTGAAAAGCTATCAGGAGGAAATCGCGGCGCAGGTGAACAGGCTGGCCGCCCAGAAGGGCGTGCAGCTCACGGTGACCGGCGTCGAGGCGGTCAAGGTATCGAACAAAAAGTAGAAACCGCGCTTCTGGAAGGAAGAAGGGATGAGGGAGCGTACCAATGTCATCTGAGCAGTTCCCAGAAATAATGAGAAGTTGTCTATCGGTGCTGTTGTGGGATTGACATGCACAAATCTCTAATCGTGGCATTTCATGCTTGAAAAACCTGTGTAAGTTTGCTAGAATGGGCATGATACAGGCTTATTGCCGTGCGGGAGGTCAGGCCTCCCGCATAGGGACGTGGGGGAGGCAGGAGTCCCTCACGTCCTGCCTTTATGTCCCGCGGCCCTCTTGTACCGCGCATGCCGGAAAATTGCCGGCTTATTTTCCGGCATGATTCGATACGTTCGGTTTTTGATTGGATGCTTTTGCCCGCGGCAGGATATCCGGGGGGCGTCCGGGGGCGGGAAGCCCCGGGGCGGCGAATAGGACCAACTCCCCTGCCGCGGCTCGCGGCAAGAAAGAGGTAAGCAGTATGAAATCATTTCTCATCATCGGTATGGGCTCCTTCGGCCACCACCTCTGCCGCGCCCTGGCGGAGCAAAAATGCGAAGTCATGGCGGTGGATCAGAATGGCGAAACGCTGGAGGACATCCTCCCCCTGGTGGTCAGCGCGAAGGTGGGAGACTGTACCAACGAGGAGGTCCTCCGCTCCTTCAGCGTGGAGAGCTTCGACGCCTGCTTCGTCTGCCTGGGAGACAGCAGCGTCCTCGGCAGCCTGCAAATTACCAGTCTGCTGAAGGAGCTGGGCGCGAAAAAGGTGTTCAGCAAGGCCGACGACGACATGCAGGCCAAATTCCTGCTCCGCAACGGCGCGGACTATGTCATCTACCCCGAACGGGAGGCCGCCCTCCGGCTGGCCGTCAGCGAGAGCTCCGACAGCATCTTCGACTGCATCCCCCTGACCGCCGATCACTCCATCTACGAGCTGGAGCCCATGGACCGCTGGATCGGCAAGAGCCTGAAGGAGCTGAATTTCCGGGTCAAGTACCATCTCACCGTCATTGCCGTCAAGCGGGGCGAGGTCATCGTCCCCAATCTCAGCCCTGACTACGCCTTCCGCAAGGAGGAGCACCTGCTGGTGCTGGGGCGCATTGAGGACATCCGGAAGGTCGTCCGCTGACGGCGGAAGGGGCTGTGGAGACGAAAAACAGGACGCCAGGAATCCCTTGCATTTTCCCCTCCCGTCTGATATAACGACCTGGGAAGCTATCATTTCTGCCTCGTGATCTTTATCCCGCGCCGGAGCACGGGAACCATATTTCCAAATGATACGACGGAGACCCGCTATGGAAGAACACGCCTACCATTTCTTCTCCCCGGACGAGCTGGACCGGCTTGCCCGGATGGAGGAAGCCGACCGGGCCAATGAATATCTGTACCGTGTGCTGGATATTGGCCAGTACATGCTGCAAAGCGGCGGCGAGGTCAGCCGCGTGGAGGACAGCATCCGCCGGCTCTGCCTGGCCTTCGGCGCGGAGCGGGCCGACGTGTTTACCATTACCTCCAGCATCGTGGTCACCATCTACGCCCGCCGTTTCGGCGCGGTGACCCAGACCCGGCGCATTACCGGCGGGTCCTACAACCTGCACCGTCTGGAGCAGCTCAACCAGCTCAGCCGCAGAATCTGCGCCGGGCATCTGAGCCTGGCGGAGACGGAGGCCGCGCTGGAGGAAATCCTGTCCACGCCCCAGTATGGCTTCGGGGTGCAGCTGTTCACCTACGCCCTGATCTCCTCCTCCTTCTCCCTGTTTTTCGGCGGGAGCTGGCTGGACGCGGCGGCGTCGGGAGTCATTGGCGTCGTGCTGAAATATCTGGACCGGCTGATCCGGCGGACGGAGGCCAACGCCTTCCTGTCGGCGCTGCTGTGCTCGTGCCTGGGCGGCCTGCTGGCGGGGCTGGCGGTGAAGCTCCGTCTGGGGCACAGCGCGGACATGATCTCCATCGGCAACATCATGCTGCTCATTCCCGGCGTGGCGCTGACCAACTCCCTGCGGGACATGTTCAGCGGCAACACCATTTCCGGCCTGATGCGGTTTATCGAGGCCGTTCTGCTGGCGCTGACCATCGCTTTCGGCTTCGCCCTGGCGGCGAGCCTGATGTGAGGAGGCGGAGCATGACGGATATGATCATACAGCTGACCACCGCCTTTGTGGGCTCCCTGGGCTTCGCGCTGCTGTTCCACGTGAAGCGGGAGCGGCTGCTGCTGGCCAGTCTGGGCGGCCTGCTGGCCTGGGGCGTCTATCTGCTGATGGGACTGGCGACGGACCAGGAGGTGGTCCGGTACTTTGTGGCGTCGGTGGTTCTGACGGTTTACGCGGAAACCCTGGCCCGGCTGGTCAAATGCCCGGCCACGCTCTTTATCGTCACGGCCTCCATCCCCCTGATCCCCGGCGGGTCCCTGTACCAGACCATGCAGCATTTCATGCAGAATGACCTGGAGGCCTTCTCCCGTCAGGCGCTGACGACGGTTCTGCTGGCCGTGGCCCTGGCGGTGGGGATGCTGTTTCCTACGGCGATTTTTCAATTGATCCGAAGGATCAGGGGAAGGTGATCCCTTGATCCTCTGGGGCTTCTCGCCCCAGGCCCTCGGATACTTTTTGTGTGAACAAAAAGTATCCAAAAAATCACTTAAACCTACGGTTTAAGAATCCCTCATTTATTACGGGGGTATTTTGTTTTGCGCGGGTCCTGTAGTCTGTCCGGGCTAAACCGGACTACGGGCGCGGTTTGCCGGGCGAAGCGGCTACCCAACGATGGTATCGGTACTCCCTACCGTGTTGCTTCGGGTACTCCCGGCGGTGGTGTGTACCGATTGGAGCAGCGGCTTAGCTTCCTCTGGCTATCAATAGAACACGTGGGTAGACGAACCATCCGGCGCGTTCTGATCGGTGCTGTCGGTAGAACCAAACCCGTTACGTCGTAGCGCAAATAAACAAAACATTCGGGGATTCTCAAGGGGGCGGGCCCCTTGAGCGAGCTTTTGGTACTTTTCCCTCGTGGGAAAAGTACATAACGCTCCCGCGCCGGTGCGGCGCGAATTGAACCAGAAGAGGACCTCGGCGCGCCGCGCCGCAAAATAAGAAAGGAGTCCCGCCTATGAAATGGCTTGCCCTCCATATCGACACGTCTCCCGCCGGACTGGAGCCGGTGGAGGCCGCCCTCAGCGCCCTGGGCATCGACGGCCTCGTCATTGAGGACGAAACCGACTTCCGCCGCTTTCTGGAACAGAACACGCAGTACTGGGATTACGTGGACGAGGCGCTGGACCGGTCCATGACCGGAAAGTGCCGGATCACCTTCTACGCGGAGGAGAACGAGGCCGGCTTCGGCCAGGTTGCCGCCGCGCGGATCGCGCTGGCCCGGCTGAAGGAGGCCCACCCGGAGTACGCCCCCCTGCTGATGACCATGGACGGCATCGAGGACGCGGACTGGGAAAACAACTGGAAGGCCTTCTACAAGCCCATGGAGATCGGGGAACGGCTCATCGTCATTCCCGACTGGGAGGAGGCGGACCCCGGGGAGCGGGTGGCCCTGCGGATGAATCCGGGCCTGGCCTTCGGCACCGGGGGCCACGCCACCACCCGCCTGTGCCTCACTGCCCTGGAGAAGCTGGTCCGGCCGGGAATGCGGGTGCTGGATCTGGGGTGCGGCAGCGGGATCCTGTCCATCGCCGCTCTGCTGCTGGGCGCGGAGAGCGCCTTTGCCTGCGATATTGACGAGAAGGCCGTGGACGTGGCCTATGCCAACGCCGCCCTCAACGGCGTGGGCAGGGACCGGTACACCGTCCGGGCCGGGGACGTGCTCAGCGACAGCGGCCTGCAAAAGGAGATGGGCGCCGGATACGACATCGTGGCGGCCAACATTGTTTCCGACGTGATCATCGCCCTGGCTCCCGCCGCCAGAGGACGGATGAAGGAGGGCGGGCGGTTTCTGACCTCCGGGATCATCGACAGCCGGGCGGAGGAGGTCCGCGCCGCCCTGGAGGCGGCGGGCTTTATCGTGGAGGAGGTTCATGACAGCGAGGGCTGGTACAGCTTCCTCTGCCGCTGAGCTCCGCCCGGAAGCGGACCGCGGAGCGCAGTTCCCCAATACATAGAGCAGCTCGGAGCGAAAGGAGCGAACCCATGTCATACTGCCGGGATTTTACCATTGGATTACGGGAAACCCAGGACTTCTACCTGTCCCTGACGCTGCGGCACTGGCGGAAGGGCCTGGCGGGCTTTGCCGTGGTGGGCGCGCTGGCGGCGCTGCTGTATACGGCCAATCTGGCGCTGACTCTGCCGGTGCGGGCGGCGCTGACGGCGGGCGCGGCGCTGGCGGGCGCGGCAATTGCCGCGCTGACGCTGGCCGTCTCCACCCGTCGGAAGGTGAAGCGGCAGGTCCGCCTGTCCGGACGGGAGAGCTATGTCCAGTCCACGGAGATCAACGGCTTCGGCATCCATGTCACCGTGGGCAAAGACCGCGCCAAAATGGCCTTTGAGCACCTGGTCCAGGTCCGGGAGACGCGGAAAGCCTTCTATCTGTTCCTCTCGGACCAGCAGGCCTGGATTCTACCCAAGGCCCAGATGGAGGACCCGGCCGCGGACACGGAGCGGCTGCGGACCCTTTTCCGCGCCGTCATCGAGAGGCGGCGGCTCCATCTGATGGGATAAAACAGGGTAAATTGGATGAAAATGGCAGATACGCGCCGGTGAAATTCACCGGCGCGTATTTTATGTAACAATTCCATTACGATTGGGCCGGACCGCTTGCAATCTTCTCCGCTATCGGTTAAAATTGGCGTAAACAATGACAGGGCGCCTTTCGCCCGATTCGGATACGCGCGCAACTGAGAAAGGATTTTGAGTATGAAAAGGAAGCTGCTGATCCTGATACTGGCAGGACTGCTGTGCCTGGGGCTGGCTGCCCCCGCCGCCGCTGCGGTGGAGGAGATCGCCGGCCTGCGTCTGGATGAAGTGACGGGGTACAGCCAGGAGGACGGCATCTATACCGTGATAAAGGGCGGCCTGTACGGTTTTTACCGGGCAGACGGCACGCCGCTGCTGGCCCCCTCCTACGCTGCCGCGGATGATTTCCACGACGGGATGGCCGCCGTCTCCCTCTCCGGCGAGTGGATCGCCGTCCGGGGGGAGAGCGGTCTGACGGAGGTCTTCCGGGGCGGACGCTTCGGCTATGTGGACGCGGACGGGACCCTGAACATCCCCATGCAGTACCGCCGCGCTTTCCCCTTCAGCGAGGGCCGGGCCTTCGCGGTGGACGGCGGGGGAACGCTGGTGCTGCTGGACCGGACCGGACGGGAGCTGGCCTGCTTCCCGGAGGCGGAGCTGCTGGAGGACGAAAGCATCCGGTTCAGCGAGGGGCTGGCGGTCATCCCCGTCCGGAGCACGGAGGCAGAGGAGGACGAGGAGCCGCCGGAGCTGACCTATCTGGTGGTGGATACCTCCGGGGATGAGGTCTGCACCCTGACCGACGCGTACGCGGATTTTGTCAACGGCTATCGGGACGGCCGGATCGCCGTGGCGGAAGAGGGACAGTGGACAGTGGACGAGGCCGGCCTGACCCGGCAGTTTTCCGCCGCCCCCGGCGCGTGGAGCTACCGGGACGACGCCGGAGAGGAGACAATGGACAGCCGATTCGACACGGCGGGCCCCTTCTCCGACGGGCTGGCCCCCGTGGGGCTGGCGGATGAGTGGGGGCAGCTCCGCTATGGCTTCGCCGGCCCGGACGGGGAGATGGTGGTCCCCGCGGAATACGAGGACGTGATGCCCTATTCGGACGGCGTGGGCGCGGTGCTGCTGAACGGCCGGTGGGCCTACGTGAATCAGGATGGCCGCAGAATAACCGGTTTTGTCTATGACGAGGCCGGCAGCTTCCACGAGGACGCCGCCATGGGCCGGTCGGACCGGGAGCTGCAGGTCATCGACCGGTGGGGCGGAATCCTCTTCACCGCCGAAGCGGACCGGGCGCTGCCCTTCAGCGGCGGCGTGACCGTCATGTACCGGGAGGACGGAAGCTGCGGCGTGTATGATCAGGAGGGAAACCTGCTGATTCCCTTTGAGTATGAAAGCGCTTTCCACTGGGAGGGGTATCTGTGGCTGAAGCGCGGAGACCTGTGGCGGGTATACCTGACGGAGGACGTCATCGCCGCCAGCCTCTCCGCCCCGGAGGGGGAAACCGCCAGCGTGGGCACCTTCACCGACGTGTCCTCTGACGCCTGGTACGCCCAGGCGGTGACCTGGGCCAGCGACCACGACGTCATCACGGGCGCCGGCGGCGGGCAGTTCTCCCCCGACCGGCCCTGCACCATCGGCGAGATCCTCACTTTCCTCTGGCGCGCGGTAGGCCAGCCGGAACCATCGGTGGAAAATCCCTTTACCGATATAACACCCAACCATTACTACTACAGCGCGGCCCTCTGGGCCTATGAGAACAGCATGGTGCCCAGCGGGACCTTCGGCGCGGCGGGCCTGTGTACCCGGAGCATGGCGGTGACGTACCTCTGGCAGCTGGCCGGCTGCCCTGTGGGATACGAGGTTTCTTTCTCCGACATTGACGACGGCTCGCCCTACAGATACGCCGTGGCCTGGGCGACGGCGGAGGGCATTACCGCCGGCAGCGGCAGCGGAGTCTTCTCCCCCGACGCCATTTGCAGCCGGGGACAGATCGTAACCTTCCTGTACCGGTATCTGGGCGGGGATCAGTAAAGAATTCGGACAAAGAAGCAATCGGGCCCCGGCGCAGATCGCCGGGGCCCGATTTTTATAGTTTGGATTTACACGCTGGTCAGGATATACTTCAGGATGAACAGAACAGAGATGATATACACCAGCACGGGAACGTCCTTGGCCTTGCCGCGGGCCAGCTTGATAATGCTGTAGCTGATGAACCCGAAGCCGATACCATCGGAGATGGAGTAAGCAAAGGGCATCATGGCGATGGTCAGGAAAGCGGGGCAGGCCTCCTCGAAGTCGCTCCAATTCACCTCGGTAGCGCCCTTGATCATCAGCACGCCCACGATAATCAGCGCGGGAGCGGTGGCGGCGGAGGGAATGATCCCCGCCACGGGAGCCAGCAGGCAGGCCAGCAGGAACAGGACGCCCACCACAATAGAACTCAGGCCGGTGCGCGCGCCCTCGGAAATGCCGGTGGAGGACTCCACGAACGTGGTGACGGTGGAAGTACCCAGGCAGGCGCCGCAGCAGGTGGCGACCGCGTCGGCGATCAGGGCGCGGTCACCGCCGGGGAGGTTGCCGTGGCGGTCGGTCATACCGGCGTTCTTGGCGGTGCCGATGAGGGTGCCCACGGTATCGAAGCAGTCAACCAGCGCGAAGCTGATAACGGCGGTGATCAGGGGCAGGATTCCCTTGGCCATGACGCCGCCGAGGTCCAGCTTGAAGGCCACGGAGCCGAAGGACTGGAACACGCCGGACAGAGTGACGGCCTCGGGCAGATGCGTCTGGCCCATGGGGAAGCCGATGATGGTGGTGACGACGATGCCGATGACGATGGCGCCCTTGACCTTATAGGCCATGAGAATGGCGGTGATGAGCAGGCCGATGACGGTCAGGATGCCGGCGGTGTTGACGCCGTCGTCAGTGACGAACTGCAAAGCGGGCACGCCGCCGCCGAAGCCCACCAGGCTCACGTTCAGCAGGCCGATGAAGGCGATGAACAGGCCGATGCCGGCGGAAATGGCGCTCTTGAGGAACGCGGGGATCGAAGAGATGATCTTGCTGCGCAGAGGGCTGACCGCGATGATCAGGAACAGGACGCCGCTGAGCAGCACGATGGCCAGAGCCTCCTGCCAGGTGTACCCCATGCCGAAGCATACGGTATAGGTGAAGAAAGCGTTCAGACCCATGCCGGGAGCCTGGGCGAAGGGGGCGTTGGCCAGCAGGGCGGTCAGGAAACAGCCGATGGCCGCGCTGATGCAGGTGGCCAGCAGGACACCGTTGAAGTCCATGCCGGTGGCCGAGAGCATACCAGGGTTGACGAAGATAATGTAGGCCATGGCGAAGAACGTGGTCACGCCGCCTACGATCTCGGTGCGGATGCTGCTGCCCCGCTCGGAGACCTTAAAGAATTTGTCCATTTTTCTCCTCCTCTTTTTTCACATCTCTTCCTCGGCCGGGGGCGGAATTGCCCTCGGCCCGGGAGAGATTTCTATTTTACACGATAACCGCCAAAAAGGAAAGCATAACCACAACATGCTGGAAAATTTTGTGCAATTCAACAAAAATTTCCTGCTATTTTCACCGAAAAATCCCCGGAGACGGCAAAAAATAAATTATGGCTTCTCAAGTGGGCGAAAATATGATATGGTGATAAGCGGAAATTATACGGAAAGGATGGGCAGACGCTATGGAGGGATTCACGGACGCCGCCGCGCTGCTGGAGGACGCGGCCTCCGGAGGCGGGAAATCAATCGGCGACTGGCTGAAGGCGGGCTGGGGCGGACTGACGGTGGAGCGCGCCCTGTCCACGCTGGTCCTGCTGCTGGTGTGTTTGGCGGCGGCGCGTCTGATCCTGAGACTGGCGGACCGTCTGCTGGGACGGTCCGGCATGGACCCGCGGGTCCGGTTCTACGCCCGCAAGGGCCTGAAGGCCCTGCTGTATGTGCTGACGGCCCTCATGGCGGCCGGGAGCCTGGGGGTGGACGTGACCAGCCTGATCGCGATGGTCAGCGTGTTCGGGCTGGCGGTATCCCTGGCGGTCCAGGACGTGCTGGGCGACATCGCCGGAGGCATGGTGCTGCTGTTCTCCAAGCCCTTCACCCTGGGGGATTACGTCTCCACCAGCGAGGGGGAAGGCACGGTGGCGGAAATCACCCTGACCCACACCAGGCTGGACACCCCCGGCGGCCAGCGGGTGATGCTGCCCAACAGCAAGCTGGTGGCGGAGCAGATCACCAACTACACCGTCCGGGGCGTCCGGAGGGCGGACCACGCCATCAACGCCTCCTACGGCGATGAGCCGGAGGCCGTCCGGAAAGCCTGCCTCAAGGCGCTGGAGCGCACCCCCAACATCCTCCCGGACCCCGCGCCCCAGGTGGTGCTCACCGCCTACGGGGACAGCTCCATCGAGTACCACGTCCGGTTCTGGGCGAAAACAGAGGAGTACTGGGACGCGCATTTTAAGTCCCTGGAGGAGATCCGCAAGGCCTTTGCCGAGGACGGCGTAACCATGACGTACCACCATCTGAATGTGCATATCGTGGACCAATGAACCGGACAATGCCGGAAATATGAAACCCGGATTTGTATCAATTCCTGAACGAAAGAGAGCAACCGTTTTATGCTGGACTTCAAACCCATCAGCGAACAATATTCCCCCCTGCTGCGCAAATACTACAGCCAGTGCGCCTACCGCCTGTGCGAGTACTCCCTGGGGGTGAAACTCATGTGGCGGGACCACTGGCGCCCGGAATTCGCCGAGAGCCACGGCTGTCTGGTGATACTCAACCACAGCGTCCGCCATGGCGATCTGTTTGACTTTCCCATTCCCCTGCCGGGGGAGGGCGACGTGGAGGCGGCGTTGGACGACATCGACGTCTGGTGCCTGGAAAACGGCGTGACGCCGTCCTATGGCGTAGTACCGGATACGGAGCGGGACCGCCTGCTGAAGCGCTACCCCTATACTACCGTGGACAACAACCGTTTGTGGCAGGACTACTTTTACCACGCCGAGGCCCTGTCCTCCTTCGCCGGCCGCCACTACTCCGGCCAGCGCAACCATATCAACAAATTCCACAAGCTCTACCCGGACGCCGTCTACCGGGAGCTGACTCCCGCGGACCATGAGGCGGTGGAGGACTTCTGGCGGGCGTTTCATGAGGTGTTCAACAAGGAGGACGCGGAGGCCAAAATGGAGGTCTGCTACGCCCGGCGGATCATGGAGCGGACGGGTGAGGAATGGGCCCTGACCGGCTGCGTGGAGCTGGACGGGAAGATCATCGCCATTGCCCTGGCGGAAGTCTGCGGGGACACCCTGGTGTGCCATATTGAGAAGGCCCTGCCCCAGTACGAGGGGGTGTATCCCTTTATGGTCCAGTCCTTCGCCGCCGCCCACAGCCAGGGCCTGACCTGGATCAACCGGGAGGACGACGCCGGGGACAAGGGCCTGCGGACCAGCAAACTGCAATATCTCCCCGCTTTTCTGGGGGCAAAGCTCAGCGTTCAGATCCGGAACGAGCTGTCCGGGCTGGACACCGTCCCCATGCTGAAAACCCAGCGGCTGATCCTGGACGGTCTCCGGAAGGAGGACAGGGAGGCGTACAACCGCCTGTGTCTGGACGATGAGCGCAACCGCTGGTGGGGCTACGACTACCGGGACGATCTGAAAGGCGGGCTGACGGAGGACTACTTTCTGAACGCAGCCCGGGAGGATTTCCAAAACAAGCGGGCGGTGAACTTCGCCATCCGGCTGGACGGGACATTCATCGGCGAAGTGGTGCTGTACCGGTTCGACTATAAGGGCGGCGCGGAGCTGGGGTGCCGGATCCTGCCTGAGTACGCCGGGCATGGCTACGGAGCCGAGGCCTACCGCCGGGCGGCGGACTGGAGCCTCTACACACTGGGGCTGTACCGATTGGCGGGCAAGTGTTACCATGAGAACGCGGCATCGAAAAAGATGCTGGAGAGCTGTATGCGCCCCGCCGGGGAGGATGCGACGTTTTTGTATTTTGAGAAGAAGGTGTAGAATGGAAAAACCGCAGGGTTGACAAACCAAACCCCAGCGGTTATAATAAAATATAGAAAGGGCGCTGCCGGTAAGCGGTCAGCCTCTATGCTATGTTACAGAAGTAACCGCACTCTTTGGCTGGAGGGGCGGTTACTTCTTTTTGCCGTTATACACCTGAATGAACAGGCCGCAAACACCGATGATGACCAGACAGAACTGAAACAGATCTGAGAACGTCAGCATGGCATCCCCCTCCTTTCCTGTGAAGGGGGCAAGAAGTCCCCTCCGGATGGGAGAGGCCAACCGCCGCATGGTTACTGGCAGCGCTGAAAGATCTTTCTTTCCTGATATCAGCATATCACAGCTTTCGGCAAAATGCAACCGTGTTAATGGAGGCGAAGCCTCCCCCATCTACTCTTCCTCCGGGTCCTCGGCCAGAAAGATCTCCTCCGCTTCCCGGAGCGCGGCAGTCAGCGCGCCCATGGCCAGGGCCAGATTCGCGCTTTCCTGGTCCGTACCCCCGCTGACGATCTCCAGATTGGTGATTACCCGGTCCACACGGCCCACCAGGACCGCGTAGGCTTTTTTGTACTGTTCAAGCTCCGTCATGGTCTTCTCCTTCAATATCAAATTGCATGCAAATTATAACACACATTTTGCTATATTACAAGTAGCAAATAATATATTCCAAATTGACTACGTGTGCCTTCTTGCCGGATAAAATAAAAGGGCGAGGGGGGAATGATCCATGCAGCTTGTTTACGAAGCATATTATAGGAATCTCGGACAAAATATTGCTTTCTACCGCAAACGGCGGAAATTAACCCAACTAGCGTTAAGTGAAGCTGCGGACATCAGCCGTAATCATTTAAGCCGCATTGAAAACGCTGATTGCGCGGTATCACTGGACACCGTTTTTGCCATTGCCGACGCGCTGGGCGTGGAACCCTACAAATTATTCCAGAACAAAGAGTAACAACGCAGGGACGGGCATTGCCCGTCCCTGCGTCGTTTACTGGTAAAATTCCCGGATGTAGTTCTCTACGTCCGCCCGCGTACCGGTGAATACCCCCGGCGTCTCCATCTTCAGGGACACACAGGCGGTGGCGTACAGCAGAGCCTCCTCCATCCCGGCCCCGGTCATCCGCATGGCCAGGTAGGAGCCGAAGGTGGTATCCCCCCGGCCCGTCCGCCCGGAGAGGTTCCGGGCCTTTACCGGACAGGTGAACAAATCCCTGCCGTCGTAAGCCAGCATCTCCGTATTGTGGGAGATCACGATCTCCCTGGCCCCCCAGGCGTAGAGCTGTCTGGCCGCCGCCGCGCGGTCCGTGAGGCCGGTGAGGATCTCCGCCTCGGCGGCGTCGGTTTTGAGGAAATCCATATAGGGCAGATATTTCAGCTTATCCGCCCAGTCGTGGAAGCAGAGCTTCCCCTCCTCGTTGTGCCGCAGAAAGCCCTGCACGTCGGCGGACACCAGCCCCTTTCCGTGCAGAAACTCGATCAGCTCATTGGGGAAGTCCCCATAGAGCAGTCCCGCCAGATGGTAGAGGCGGCAGTTCACGTCCGGAATCTCCTTCGGCAGGATGGGGTCCGACTGGGCGGGACAGCTGGCGTCCCGCCGCTCCCGGTCGGGAGTGAAGTAGACGTTTTTCATCAGAGTAGTCTTTTCGGAGGGCAGCAGGGCGACGTCCTCCGGAGACATGCGGAAGCCCTCGATGATGTCCCCGTCGTCGAGAGAAATCTTGACGGCGGCGAACACCTTCGCTCCCGCCGCCGTGGCGGCAGGGGTGCAGAAGGTCACCGCGCCGCCGGTGGAGCGGTCCTCCGCCCCGGTGTAGTCGATGTTCAGGTCCCGCGTGGCGGGGCCAATGATCATAAGGTCGTAAGCGTTCATAGATGATATAAATCTCCCATAAAAAGTATCAACCGAATACGTGGAAATTGACCACCACGGTGGCGAATACAATGGAAACCATGCTCAGCAGCTTGATGAGGATGTTGATGGCCGGACCGGAGGTGTCCTTGAAGGGATCGCCGATGGTGTCGCCCACGATGGCGGACTTATCGTTTTTGCTCCCCTTGCCGCCGTAATGGCCGGACTCCACGTACTTCTTGGCGTTGTCCCAGCTGCCGCCGGAGTTGGACATGAACACCGCCAGCAGGAAGCCGGAGGCCGTGGCGCCGCACAGCAGCCCAATCACGCCCGCGGGCCCCAGCAGCAATCCGCCCACAATGGGCACGCCCACGGCAATCAGAGTGGGCACCACCATCTCCTTCAGGCTGGCCCTGGTGCAGAGGTCCACGCAGCGGGCGAAGTCCGCGTCAGCGGTCCCCTCAATGATGCCGGGGATCTCCTTGAACTGCCGCCGGACCTCCAGCACCACGCTGTGAGCCGCCTTGCCCACGCTGCCCATGGTGATGGCCGCGAAGATGAACGCCAGGCAGGCGCCCACGAAGATGCCCACCAGCACCACCGGATTCATGACGCTCATATCCAGCGCCATGTCCGGGGCCAGGGTGCGGACCTTCTCCACATAGGAGGCGATGAGGGCCAGGGCCGTCAGGGCGGCGGAGCCGATGGCAAAGCCCTTGCCGGTGGCGGCGGTGGTGTTGCCCAGAGAATCCAGCGCGTCGGTGCGCTCCCGGACAACGGGGTCCAGGCCGCTCATCTGCGCGATGCCGCCGGCATTGTCGGCCACAGGGCCGTAGGCGTCGGTGGCCAGGGTGATGCCCAGGGTGGACAGCATGCCCACCGCCGCCAGAGCGATGCCGTACAGGCCCATGGCGTCATGGGCCGCGCCGGTGAGGCCCAGTCCAGAGACGTAGTACGCGATGAGGATGCATCCGCTGACGGTCAGCACCGGCAGCATGGTGGAGCGCATGCCCAGGCTCAGGCCGTCGATGACCAGGGTGGCGGTGCCGGTGACGGAGGAGGCCGCCAGGTGCTGGGTGGGCACGTAGGTGTCGGAGGTGTAGTACTCGGTGAACCGCCCGATCAGCACCCCGGCAAAGAGGCCGGAGAGGATGGCGACGTACAGTCCGATGTACTCCCTGCCCAGCAGGAACCACACAATGGGGAACGCGGCCACCGCGATGATAATAGCGGAGGTGTTGGTGCCACGGCGCAGGGCCTTCAGCAGGGTCATCTGATCGGTGGACTCGCCGGTGCGGACCAGCAGGGAGCCGATGATGGAGGCCAACACGCCCACCGCCGCGATCAGCATGGGCACCGCAAAGGCGCTGAGGTCGTCCACCGCGTCAATGTACCCGAAAGCAATCACGCCCAGGGAGCAGGAGGAGATCAGCGAACCCACGTAGGACTCGTACAGGTCCGCGCCCATGCCGGCCACGTCGCCCACGTTGTCGCCCACGTTGTCGGCAATGGCGGCGGGGTTCCGGGGATCGTCCTCGGGAATCCCGGCTTCCACCTTGCCCACCAGGTCCGCGCCCACATCGGCGGCCTTGGTGAAGATGCCGCCGCCCACGCGGGCGAAGAGGGCCATGGAGCTGGCGCCCATGCCGAAGGTCAGCATGGCGGCGGTGATCTCATTGAGAGGCAGCTGGAACACATACTTGAGCAGGATGTACCATCCGGAGATGTCCAGCAGGCCCAGGCCCACTACGGTGAAGCCCATGACCGTTCCGGCGGAGAAGGCCACCTTCAGGCCGGAGTTCAGGCTCTGCTGACAGGCGTTGGCGGTGCGGGCGTTGGAGGCGGTGGCGATCTTCATGCCCACAAAGCCGCTGAGGCCGGAGAAGAACCCGCCGGTGACAAACGCGAAGGGCACAAACCAGGTCAGGAAGTGCAGAGCGGCCATCACGCACAGGATGGCGAACATGCACACAAAAAACACCAGGACGACGCTGTACTGCCGCCGCAGATAGGCGTTCGCGCCGGAGCGGATGAAGGACGCGATCTTCTTCATCCGCTCGGTGCCCTCCGAGAACGAGAGGGCGCGCTTTGCCATGCACACGGCAAACAGGAGCGCGCAGATGGAACCCAAAGCCGAAAAGATGATAAAGTACTGATTCATTTTCTTTTCTCCTTTACAGTTATGTTTTGACGGCGCTAAAAATATTTCCCTCCTCCCTGCTATTCTTCCCTTTGATTTGTTCCGCCTCCGGCTTGTCAAGCCGGAGGCGGTTTTAAAGGCTGTTCAGTTCTCCTGTCAGCTGACCGGGATGACGCTGACGCTCCGGACCTCCCCATGAGACTTGAGCAGGCGGGTCAGCTCAGAGATGGAAATATCCCGGGTCAGCCGCAGGATAAAGTCGTAGGTTACAAATCCGTCGTCATGATAGACGATTTTCGCGTCCGAGATCTGCATCCTGCTGTCCCCTACGTAAGCTTCCATAATCTCCCGCAGCTCCATCTCCGTGCGGATGGTGAACGCGAGGTGGTTGCTGGAAAGCGAGTCCGCCCCTACTACAAACTTGTGCATCAGGATTTGCAGAATCACGATCAGGACGGCGGAGAATATACCCAGCGGATACATGCCCGCGCCAATGGCCAGACCGATGCCGGCGGTAGCCCACAATCCGGCGGCGCTGGTCAGACCCTTGACCGTGCTGCCGTATTTAAAGATGACGCCCGCGCCCAGAAAGCTGATGCCGCTGACCACCTGGGCCGCCACACGGGCAGGGTCCGCCCCTCTGGTGCCGTTGAAATTGCCGGCCTCCGAGGTCAGGTCCGCGAAGCCGTACTTGGACACGATCATCATGATCGCCGCCGCGCAGCAGACGATGATATGGGTGCGCACGCCCGCCTCCTTGAAGCGCTTGCTCCGCTCCGCGCCAATCAGCGCGCCGCACAGGCAGGCCACGATGATCCGGAAAAAGAAGTCCAGATTCTGCGCAATGGAGAACTGATTGTTGAGATATTCCACTAATAACATCGTATTTGCTCCTTTCGCCCCGCCGGCTTCCGGACGCCGGCGGGACAGACCGATCACAACCGCTTTGCGGCTTCTCAGCGATACCGGGTCCCCTTGCCCAGGGTCATGCACTCATAAGCCTTCTGAATTTTGGCGTAGTTGCCGTCCCGGTCCAGGGCGATGCCCCGGCCCACGCCGTCCACAACGCGCCCCCGGCCCAGCTTCTCCAGCCGCTTATCCAGCGCGCGGAGCATGGCGGGCGCGGAGCCCGGCTCGGTGCTGCGGCCGTCAAAAATGATATGCAGATAGATTTCCTCCACGCCCTCGGCCATCTCCACCAGCATGAGGGGGTAGTCGATGCACCCGTGGCTGGACTTCTCCGTCAGGTAGCTGAGCAGATGCAGGGGCTTATGGTTCTCCCGCGCGTTGGCGATGGCCCGCAGGAACACGGGGTTGGTCCTGAAGGACCCGTCCTGGATGGCGCGGTCCATGCGCACGTCGTCCTGGGCCACCACGCGGCCCGCGCCCAGGTTGGAGTGTCCGGCCTCGGAGTTGCCGGGCTTCCCGGCCTGGAGCCCCACGTCCTCCCCGGAGGCCCGGAGCCTGCTGTTGGGGTAGTTTGCCAGCAGGGCGTCCCAGGCGGGGGTGTCGGCGGAATAGATGGCGTCCTTATCGTCGGCGGTGCCGTAGCCCCAGCCGTCCAGAATGATGAGCATCACCTTCTGATTGGTGAAGCCCTCGGTCTCAATGAGGGAGGCGCCGGTCATCTCCTCCGGCTTCTCCAGTCCCAGCACGCCCAGCACCGTGGGGGCCACGTCCCCCAGCCGTCCGTCCCGCAGCGCGACTTCCCTGCCCTGGGGGTCCAGCACGACGAAGGGCACCAGGTTGGTGGTATGGGCCACGTGGGGCTTGCCCTCCTTATTATATAATGTCTCGATGTTGCCGTGGTCGGCGGTGACGGCCACCACGTAGCCGCGCTCTTTGGCGTATTCCGCCACTTTGCCCACGTATTGGCTGACGGCAGCGGCGGCGGCCAGTTTCGCCTCCGTGTTGGAGGTATGGCCGATCACGTCGCCGTTGGCGAAGTTGGTGAGAATGAACTCATAGCCCTCGTCCACGGCCCCCATGACCTTCTCCGCCACCTCCGGCAGACTCAGCTCCGGCTTCTGGTCGAAGGGAATGCCCTTGGGGGAGGGGACCCGCAGGTCGGTCTCGCCGGGGAAGGGCTGGTTCTCGCCGCCGTTGAAGAAAAAGGTGACATGGGCGTACTTCTCCGACTCGGCGCAGTGGAACTGCCGCAGTCCCGCCTCGCTTACCACCTGGGCCAGGGGCTTCACCACCTTTTCCGGCGCGAAGGCAATGGGCAGATCCTTGAACTTCTCATGGTACATGGTCATGATGACAAAGCTGAGGTCCTTCATGTAATCCCGCTCAAAATGCGGGAATGCGGGGTCCACGAAGGCGTCGGTCAGCTCGATCTCCCGCTCGCCTCTCCGGCAGCAGAAGACCACCTGGTCGCCGTCCCTGATCTTACCGACAGGGGCCCCGTTCTCGTCCACCTGAGCCAGGGGCTCCAGGTAGTAATCGGTCTGTCCCTGGGCATACGCGCGCTCCACCGCCTGGGCCAGCGCTTCGCCGCCCCGCGAAATCGTCTGTTCACTCATATGTAACTGCCTCCTTTATTTCAGCGGCGGGAAAATATCCAGCAGCTGGGCGAAATGGCTGATAAACCGGTCCGGTTTGTTCTCCTCGGTGACGGTCTGGGGCTTCTTGCCGGGGTACTGCACCCCGATGGTCATGCCCAGCCCCGCCGCCTTGGCGCCCACAATGTCCCGGGCCAGGTTGTCGCCCACGTAGCAGGTCCGCCTGGGGTCGGCCCCGCATTCCTCCAGGGCGTAGTAGTAAATGGCCGGGTGCGGCTTCCGGATGAGGCACACGGAGGACTGCTGCACGGTCCTGAAATAGGGCCGCAGGCCGTCGTGGTCCAGCCACTCGTCCACCTCCTCGGTGCCCACCAGGTCGCTGACGATGCCCAGAGTGTACCCCCTGGCGTACAACTCCCTGACGGTCTCGACGCCGCCGTCGGTGACCACCCGCTCTCCCTTGGTCTTGCGGTAGGCGTAAGTCATCTCGGCCGCCGCCGCCTCCACCCGCTCCCTGGGGTAATCATAGGCCAGCCACCGGGTCCACAGCTCCTTCACCGGAGCCTCGCAGTAGAAGGTCAGCGCCCACTCCCGGTACTTGTCATACCGGGGCTCGATCACGTTCTGATAGAACGCGACGGGGTCCTCGTCCACGCCCAGCAGCCGGGTGATGGTCTCCTTGGCCTCCCGCTGATACGCCTCATCCTTGCGGATGACCCGGAAGGTGTCCCCCAGGTCCACAAAAATGGTGTTGATCTGTTTTTCCATACGATGTACCGTTCCTCTCACTGCAAAATGGGAAGATCCAGGATCTCCGGGAACTGATGCACAATGTAATCCGGCCGGTTCTCGTCCGTAATGGTCTTCTTCGCCAGCTTCTCCGGACTGATGAACAGGATGTTGGCCCCGATGCCCGCCGCCCTGGCCCCGGTGATATCCCGGTCCAGATTGTCGGCAACGCTGGCGCACTCTCCCGGCTCCAGCCCCAGCTCCTCGCAGCCCATCTGATAGATTTTCGGGTCCGGCTTGCGGATATGGCACACGGAGGACAACACCACCGCGTCAAAATACTGGGCCAGCCCGTCCTCCCGGAGCCAGTCGGGGATCTCGTTTTCGCCGATCAGGTTGGAGATGATGCCCAGCCGGCAGCCCCGCTCATAGAGCCCCCGGATGACCTGCAAACCGCCGGGCACCACATGCCGCCGCCCCTTGATCTGCCGGTACTGATAGGTCAGCTCGTGGCACACCGCCGCCGTGCGCTCCCTGTCCATCTCCGGCAGCAGCCACCGGGCCCACAGCTCGAAGTCCCCGGACTCCCTGTTCTCCGACAGGGCCCAGTCCCGGTAGGGCTGATACCGCTCCTCCACCATGTCGATGAAGGCGTCCACGTCCTCCGCGCCGGCCAGCTCCGCCATGCGCCTCCGGGCCGCGGCCCGGTACTCCGGCACGTCCTTATGTAAGATGCGGAGGGTCCCGCCCAGGTCAAAAAACACGCCCTTAATCTTTTTCATAATGTTTCCTCAGTCAGAAATAAATTTCCACCGCCGCGCGGCCGCCCTGGTCCTGCGCCGCGCTCCAGAGCGAAACCGGCCGTCCGCCTAGGACCGGGGCGGGAACAGGTCCAGCAGCTCCCGGATGGCCTTGATCCGGTAGTCCGGCATAACGGTGGGGGCCTTGCCCTCCCGGTCGGCAGTGCCGGCGTCCTCATAGAGGATC
This sequence comes from Oscillibacter sp., assembly GCA_014799925.1. GTDB lineage: Bacteria > Bacillota > Clostridia > Oscillospirales > Oscillospiraceae > Pelethomonas. The sequence continues at coordinate 7,730 of JAAVHC010000051.1, read as the reverse complement.
ATGCTGCCATAGCCGGCGTCCACCGCGCCCTCCACGTCCCGCACCGGGTTGTCGCCCACGTAGGAGCAGTTCTCCGGCGGGGAGCCGATGCACCGGGAGGCCAGCAGATAGATGGCCGGGTCCGGCTTCCGCAGACGCACCTTGGAGGAGAGGATCACGGTGGTGAAGCAGTCCGCCACGCCGTCCTGGCACATCCAGTCGGGGATCTCGGTTTCAGTGATGGTGTTGGCGATGATGCCCAGCTTGTAGCCCCGGCGCTTCAGCTCCCGCAGGGTCTCCTTCACGTCGTCATGGGGCACGCGGCGGCCGTCGTGGTCCCGCCACAGCCGGGTCAGCCGGGCGGCGTTAGGCGCGACCCGCTCCGCAGGATAGTCCGGCAGCAGATATTGCAGCCACAGCTCCATTTCAGATACGTCCAGCAGAATATCCTTGGCCCATTTGCGGTAGGCCTTCCAGTTCTTCGTCAGCTTCTCAAAAAACACGTCGTGAGGCTCCGCCGCGCCCACCAGCTCCATCAGAGCCCTGTCGGCGGCGGCGGAAAATTCCTCGTCCTCCACCACGAATCGCAGCGTGGCGCCCACGTCAAAGAAAATGGTATCAATGTTGCGGTTCATTCCTTCTCCTCCTCGTTCTCCCTGCGGATGATTTCCGGGATCTCGTTCAGTTCCCGGATGATATAATCGGGCTCCAGGCCGGAATGCTCCAGCCCTTTATCCCGTTTCGCTCCGCTGGCGCTCCTGATCTGAATCATCAGCCGCCATCCGGCGTTCCTGGCGCCCAGCACGTCTCTCGACAGCGTATCGCCTACATAGGCCAATTCTTCGGGCTTCAGGTCCAGCTCCCGCTCCGCCGCCCGGAAGATGTCCGGCGACGGCTTCCGGATGCCCGTGACGCTGGAGAGCACAATGCAGTCCATATACTCCCTGGCCCCGTACTCCGCCAGGAAGTGGGGCGCCACCGACAGCGAGATGATATTGCTGATGAGCCCCAGCTTCATCCCCTGCGCCCGCAGAGCGTCCAGCGTTTCCCTTATGTAGGGCCTGCGGAGCGGCCGCAGCCGCTCATAGTCATAGAGAAAGCTCAGCTCTTCCGCTATGGGCGCCAGCTTTTCCCGGCCAATGGACCAGTCCCGCAGGTACCAGTCGTTCCAGATATCCGCCGTGGGAAGCTCCCTCAGATCCTTTTCGGAGTGGCGCTTGTACGCCTCCCCGTTTTCATAGAGCTTCTCCGCCAGGACCTCCGGCGGCACATCCAGCCGGATGCCATAGTCCTCCAGCCGGTCCAGCAGCCGCCGGGCAAACCATACGTCCCGCCCGGGCGGCGAATCGGTCACATGCAGCGTGCCGCCCAGATCAAACAAAACACCCCGGATCATCGCCCCCGCGCCTCCCTTCTCCGGCGTTCGTCGGTTCAAACGTTTCCGTTCCTTACGATGTCCAGATTGTACCTCATTTTTTTGGATTTGTCAACAGCGTTCCCAGCTGTCTCCATTGAAAAAGCTGCCCGTCTCGCGGGAAATGCTTTTGTTTTTACTGGATTCCGGCAATATTCCCGGTTCTTCCGTTGATGTTTTCGAAAAACTTCCGGCCAATCCTCCGCAGTCTTCCGGTCTTTAGTCAATTTCCGTCTTTTTGACGGATATTCCCCGTTATAAACTGTGCATAAGTACAGAAAATATCCAAATTTGAGCAAATGGCTCTTGCAATTTCGTGCGGCAAGCCTTACAATCATTTTACGGAAAAGGTTTCGGATTATTTTCGTAACGGAGGTCGGCATATGAAGAATGTGACCATCAAAGATGTAGCAAAAGCGGCCGGTGTGTCCTACTCCACCGTTTCCCGCGCCCTGTCCGGCAGTCCGGAAATCAGCGTGGACACCCGGGAGCGCATCCTCCAGGTATGCAAGGAAATGAACTACACCGCCAACACCGTGGCCCGCGCCATGGTGATGAAGAGCACCAAGCTGCTGGGCCTGATCCTGACGGGAGTGAACAACCCCTTCATGTCGGAGCTGGCGTATCACATTGACCGCCAGGCCCGCGCCAGGGGATACAATATCATTTTATGCAACTCCTCCCGCGATCTGGAGCAGGAGAAGGAGCTGTTCGAGCTGATGATCGGCCGGCAGGTGGACGGCATCATCCTGGTGCCCTCCGGCCCGGAGAGCTACGAGAAGCTGCGCCCCTACCTCTCCCGCCTCCCCACGGTGTTCGTGGGGGAAAACCTGCGGGAGGTCCCGGAGAGCTATGTCTCCGTGGACAATTACCGGGGCGCGTACATCGGCGTGGAATACCTTTACGGCCTGGGCCATCGGGCCATCCTGTATTTTGGCCGCCGCCGGGGCAGCACCACCCACCAGCTCCGGTCCGAGGGCTACGCCGCCGCCTGTCAGGACCTGGGCCTGACGCCCCAGTACTGCAACAACACCTTCCCCCTGACTTCTATTAAATACGGTTACCAGCTGGCCAAGCAGCTGTTCGCCCAGGAGCGGCGCTTCACCGCCATTTTCGCCGCCACGGACACCAACGCGCTGGGGATCATCGAGGCCGCGGAGGAGAGCGGCGTCCGCATTCCGGAGGACGTATCCCTTCTGGGCTTTGACAACATCCGGTACAGCAGCCTCCCCCGCATCAATCTGACCACCATCGAGCAGCCCATGAAGATGCTGGCCTCCGTGGCGGTGGACAGCCTGCTGGATAAGATCCAGAGCGAGCTGGCGGGGTATACCCATCGGATCCTCACGCCGACGCTTATCGAGAGGTCCTCCTGCCGGGTCCTTGAATAGGCTCCCGCCTGCCAAAACAAATATAAAGAGAGGAAATATTCCGATGAATGAAGCCGTTGCGGAAGGGATTCATTATCCCATAGTACTGAATGATATTGATTGCAAGGGAATAGATGTAATTAATTTGGTAAAACATGTTTTGTATAAGAAGTGCGAGGTTTTTCATGCCAGTAAGAACGATAATGGACATGTTATCGTGACGGCAGATTTTTCAGATGATATGCGTAACAGCCAGGTCAGGATGAATTTAGTGCTGGAGTATGATGAAAAGACTGTTTATGAAGTAAAGTTAGGCATATATCAGTGCGAGGACGATTTGACTGATTACACAATGGATGTGAAATTATACTATTATGAGAATCTTGATATATACAGGTCCATTCAGGAAATCCGATCTGAAAATGATAAGCCCAAGACGGTAAGAATTTACAAACTGATGTACAATTCGTACCCTATAAAAGGTACGTATTCATTTAATTTAAAAAATTGCAATCTGATTTTTCATGCGATTGGCCATGGGGAAAGATCAGAGCCTCTTACGGAACAAATTGTGGCGTTCGATGTAAAAATAAAGGCTGCCAATATTCAGGAGGCAAGAGCGAGAGCATATAATATTGTGGCTGATTTCGCCGGATATCTGTCAGTTTTACTGGACGTCAGCTTTTATGAGCCGCAATCCATATACCGCAACTTTGCAAGGCTGTCCTTTGACGCACATTGTCAGAGAAATATCTCACATGAACGTTATCGTACTTCGTTTGTAGACGGGGAATTAAATCTCGTTATAAAAAATAATATGAATGGGTTAACCACGCTGGCTGACGCGAAAAAAGGAGAAAACCTGGACAGCGGGGTCATTTCCATAAAATTTCCGGATGACAGTGATGTGAATTTGATTCAAAGCTATGGAAATACGAAACATATCGAGGAAGTATTTGAAAAGCACAGATTAGAAAAAGTTCCCAAATCCCAGCCGGAATACGCGGACGAAATCATGGAAGACCTCTTCTTCTTTGGACAGGAAATACAAATTCCCAAATGTATAAGAGCGTATTTCAGGGGAATAGATAACCTGGACGATAAAAAGAAGAAATATTTCAGAAACAGCTCCAGACTATACAATATGAGCGCCATAATTGGAATGAACGCATCGTCTTTCCAAATTGCGCTTTTAGTCGCAAGCGTTGAAAGCCTGGCAAAAGCAGAAGGATTGAGTTATTCAGCGTTTGTGAAGGAATATTGTCCATCCGCTAAAAAAAGTTATGTTGACGACATGTATGAAATACGGTCAAAATTATTTCATTCCGGAGAATTTTCGTTTTTTGAATTTGATTTCAGCTTGAATCCATATTTGAATCCGATATTTGAAGAGTTTTCGGATAAATATATGGAATATCGCAGAATAGTAAGGAAAACAATGATTGCCTGGATTGTAAGAAATATATTGAATCAAAGGGATGATTCATAAACAATATTTCAGACGATGAGAAATCGTGCAGCGAGGGAGGCCGCCTACCGGCGGCCTCCCTTCTTTATTCCGCTGAGCAGCATCGACGCTCCTCCGTACAGGAGGAAAAGCCCGAAGGGCTTCCGCAGCAGCGACACATCCACCGCAAAGGAAATCAGCGCGCCGGCCAGCGCCGCCGCCGCGCCCGGCGGGGCGGCCTCCTTCCAGGTCTCCTTGTCCAGAAAACCGTTCTTCCGGTGAAAAAACAGGCTGATCCCCGCGGTAGGGAGAAAGAACAGCAGGTTGATCGTCTGGGCCTCCCGGTGCCCCACGCCCAGAAACAGGGTCATGCACACCAGCAGCAGCGTCCCGCCGCCCACGCCCCAGCTGGACAGCGCGCCGGTGGCCAGCGCCGCCAGAAACGGAAGCATCCACTCTACCATAACAGATATCTCACCCCGCCATAGAGCAAAAACAGCCCGAAGATCACCTTCAATATCCGCACCGGCACCTTTTCAAAGCTCATGCCCCCGATGACGCCGCCCACGACGCCGCCCGCCAGATAGGGCCACAGCAGCGCCGGTTCCGGCCTCCCCTGCCACAGATAGACCACCGCCGACACGCAGCACATGGGCAGGATCACCGCTACGCAGGTGGCGAAGGCCTTCCGGTCCTCCAGCTTTCGCCATTTCACCAGCAGCGGCAGCAAAATCATGCCGCCTCCGCCGCCGAACAGGCCGCTGGCCAGGCCTCCGGCAATCCCGGCAATCTGATTTTTCCGTTTGTCCGTCATACCAGGGCCCCTCTCATGATTGCTTCCGGCCTTAAAGCTCGGAAATAATATGTAGCGCCGGCCCTGGGGCCGGCATTTGGCCGCGGAGTCACACGCCGCGCAGAATCAATGCTTATTCCTTTGGAATGAGCATTACTGCAGCAGCTTGAAGCTCTCGCAGTCGGTGCACTGGCTCACGGTGGGGTTGGCCTCGTGGGTGCCCACCTGAATGGTGTCCAGGCCGCAGTACTGCTCGTTCTTGCAGTGATGGGCGCAGGAATTGACGCTGCAGTGGATGGAGCGGTTGGGCGTGCAGGCGCAGCCGCTGTTGGTGCAATTGCTCATGTGTGTGTCCTCCTTATTCCGGTTGTGTTCGGGTGTTGCCGCGGATAGTTTGCGTGCCGCGGCGGAAATTATGCGCGCGGCGGCCGGCTTTTTTGAAAAAGCTCTTTTATCCCCTGGAATTTTATGGTACAATCATCTTATGTGCCGCACAGCGGCGGAGAAAGAGGTACAATGCTATGGAGACCTTCCTCTCCCATCACGAGATGGAAACGGAACAGGCGGGCGAACTGCTTGCCCGCCGGCTGCGGGCCGGGGATGTGGTCGCCTATCTGGGCGATCTTGGCGCGGGCAAGACCGCGTTCACCCGGGGCCTTGCCAGAGGCCTGGGCTTTCAGGGCCGGGTCACCAGCCCTACCTTTACCATTGTGAACGAATACGAGGGACGCATCCCCCTGTTCCACTTCGATATGTACCGCCTGGGGGGCGAGGAGGAGCTCTTTGACATCGGCTGGGAGGACTATCTGACCCGCGGCGGCGTATGCGCCGTGGAGTGGAGCGAACGGATCGCCGGAGCGCTCCCGCAGCCGGTGATCACCGTGACCATTTCCCGGTGTCCGGAACACGAGGACTGGCGGGAAATTACCATTGAGGGAGTATAAGGCGAATGAAATTGCTGGCATTGGAAAGCTCCGCCAGGGCCGCCTCCTGCGCGGTGCTGGCGGACGGCGAGGTCCTGGCCGCCGCGTGGCAGGCCACCGGCCTGACCCACAGCCGGACCCTGCTGCCCATGGTGGAGGACCTGCTGAAAAACAGCGAGCTGTCCGTCGAAGATATGGACGCCGTCGCCGTCGCGGCGGGGCCGGGGTCCTTCACCGGACTGCGCATCGGCGCCGCCGCCGTCAAGGGTCTGGCCTGGGCGGCGGAGAAGCCCTGCGTCCCCGTGTCCACCCTGGAGGCCATGGCCTGGCCCCTGGCCCACCTGGAGGGGAACATCGTGTGCGCCATGGACGCCCGGCGGCAGCAGATCTACAACGCCGTGTTCCGGGCGGAGGCCGGGGAATTGACCCGCCTGCGGGAGGACCGGGCCGTCTCCCTGGAGGAGGCCGCCGGGGACCTGGCGGAGCTGGACGGTCCGCTGACCATCGTGGGCGACGGAGCGCGGCTGTGTTTTGATTTCCTCGGGTCGCGGGGCCTCCCCTGCCGGCTGGCCCCGGCTCATCTGCGGCTCCAGAGCGCCGTGGGCGTAGGCCTGGCGGCCTGGCGTCTCTGGCCGGGCGGCGCCGTGTCCGCCCAGGAGCTGACCCCGGTGTATCTCCGCCTGAGTCAGGCGGAGCGGGAGCGGGCGGCGAAAAAGGAGAATCAACCTGCATTTGAATCCAATTCGTAATATCCTGCCACAAAAATACAAAGGAGAACCGCCATGTACAATGAAAAAGTCCATGTTGTGAGCCATCCCCTGCTGTCCCACAAGCTGACCATCCTCCGGGATAAAAACACCTCCACCAAGGATTTCCGGGAGCTGGTCAGTGAGATCGGGATGCTGCTGACCTACGAGGCCACCCGCGACCTGCCTCTGGAGGAAAAAGAGGTGGAGACCCCCATCTGCAGGACCATGGCCCCCACGCTCAAGGGGAAGAAGTTCGCCGTGGTGCCCATCCTCCGGGCGGGGCTGGGTCTGGTGGAAGGCGTGCTGCGGATGGTGCCCTCCGCCCGGGTGGGCCATATCGGCCTGTACCGCGACGAGGAAACCCTGGAGCCGGTGAAGTACTTCTGCAAGATGCCCAAGGACGTGGCCGAGCGGGACATTCTGATCGTGGACCCCATGCTGGCCACCGGCGGCTCCGCCGCCGCGGCCATCGGCTTCATGAAGGAGTACGGCTGCACCAGCATCAAGCTGATGGTCCTGCTGGCCGCTCCGGAGGGCATCGAGCGCATCCAGAAGGAGCACCCGGACGTGGACATCTACTGCGGCGCGGTGGATGAGAAGCTCAACGAGCGCGGCTACATCGTCCCCGGCCTGGGCGACGCGGGAGACCGGATTTTCGGAACGAAGTAACAGGCGCGGAATGACCGGGCGGGGCAGCGGCCCCGCCCGGTCTCTGTTTCGCGGCGCCTCATACTTTTTCTTGAAAGAAAAAGGTCCTGGGCGGACGGCCAATTCCGCTCTTTTTTGCGCAGCTTAACTAAGCCTGCCGCACGGTAACCCTTGATACCTATAATTGAAAGGAAAAGGTCCTGGGCGGACGGCTAAATCCGCTCTTTTCTGCGCAGCTTAGCCTATAGTCGACGCGGTTGAGAACGAGTAAGTGTTGGGCTTCGCCCAAACCCACCAGGGCTTTGCCCCGTGGGCCGCGCTTTGCGCGGCTTAGGGCTGGGGCGGCCTTTGGCCGCCTAATGCCTGGACCCACCGCCCTTTGAAAAGGGCGGCCCTAAACTTTACTG
>JAAVHC010000050.1 GCA_014799925.1 Oscillibacter sp. | reverse complement strand
TTAAATTTTCTCCAAACCCGTATTGGTAAAAAAACTTGCCTATTGCTTTCCTGCCTGCTATAATGTCTGTCATAAGGCATTCCTCTTTTGGTTTGTGGTCTTGTGGTGACTCGTCATCCTACATTTTACCACTTCCGCTGAGGTTTGCCTTTGTTTATTTTTCAGATTTGCTCATTTAGAGTTATATGCTCAAAAGTTGGCGTGTGCGCTTCCGGCGAGGCGGGCCGGTCCTGTTCTTCCTGTCCTTTAGATTCTGGGGGTTATGAGTAAGTCGCTGCTATTCAAAAATCAACTCGACACCATAGTTGAAATGCGTCTCAGTTTGAGACGCATTTCAACATTTTACTCGGGGCGGCCCTGTTCTTTCTCCGCTCTCACGGCTTCACGGTAAAGCCCTCGAATTTACTTCCCCGGCGGATCAGTTCCTCCAGCTTATCCGCCGGCGGCGCGTCCCCGGCCTTCATGGCAAACCGCACCCGAACGGGACGTCCCAGCCTCTCGCCTGTGACGTCCCGGATCACCCCGGCCGCTTCCGGGCAGTTCAGGCTCTCCAGCGTCAGCTCGTCGCCGCAGCGGACCACCATTTCGTCCCCCTCCAGGGTCCCCCTGGCATCGTCCAGCATGAACCAGTACATGGGGGTCAGCCGGTTTTTGTACTGTTCCACCAGCTCGTCCCACGGCTCGCTGCCGGCGGCAGGCCGGGCTTTCGGCACGGGGACCGGCTCCACAGGCACACCGACCTTGCGCCGGGCGGGCCGCTCCGGGGGCGGGACGGCGGGCGCGTTGTCCGGAGGCGGAGCATCATCCCAGGGCGGGCGGTCCTCCGGCGGGTCCTCCGGAAGGGGAGGGCGGTCCTCATCCCATGGAGGAACGTCCGCGCCTGCGGGTTCTGCCGCCGGCTTTGGCCCGGGCAGTGGGGAGGGGGCCGGCGCGGCGGGCGCGGGGACGATTCCTCCCTCCTCCAGACGGGCCAGGCGGGCCGCCAGGGCCGTCACATCGCCGCAGAGGCCTTCGTCGCACAGCCGCATAAGGCACAGCTCCGCGTCGGTACGCCGGTTGGCACTGAGGGGCAGGGCGGCGGAAACGCTTTGCAGCTGCGCGGCCATAAAGAGCAGGCGGGTGGGGCTGACCCCCTGGGCGAGACTGTCCATGAGGCCGCTGTCATAGCCGCCGGACAGCAGCGCAGCTCCCCCTTCCGGCGCGGTCATGCGGATGAGCAGATCACGGGTCAGGGTGGACAGCTCGTTCATCAGAGCGCCTACGTCCTTGCCGCCGCGGTACAGCTTGTCCAGCAGCAGCAGGGCGGACTGGACGTCCCGGCGCAGCACGCGGCCCATCAGCTCCGCCGTCTGCGCGTTCCCCGCCAGGCCCAGCACGTCCAGCACCCGGCTTCCGTCCACCACGCCTCCGGCGGCGCCGCACTGGTCCAGCAGGCTGAGCGCGTCCCGCATGGCCCCGTCGGAGAGGCGGCTGAGCAGCTCGGCGGCCTCCGCCGTCAGGTCCATGCCCTCCTGTCCGGCCACATAGCGCAGGCGGCCGGCAATGTCCTGGGGCTGGATGCGTTTGAAGGCGAACCGCTGGCAGCGGGAAAGGATGGTGGCGGGCACCTTGTGCAGCTCCGTGGTGGCCAGGATGAAGATAAGATGAGCGGGAGGCTCCTCCAGAATTTTCAGCAGGGCGTTAAAGGCGGAGATGGACAGCATATGGACCTCGTCGATAATATACACCCGATATCTCACGCTGGCGGGAGAATAGACGGCCTCGTCCCGGAGGGCCCGGACCTGGTCCACGCCGTTGTTGCTGGCGGCGTCCAGCTCCAGCACGTCCAGCAGGCTGCCGTTGTCGATGCCCAGACAGGATGGGCACCGGTTGCAGGGATCTCCGTCTGTCGGATTCTGGCAGTTTACCGCCTTGGCCAGGATTTTGGCACATGTGGTCTTCCCGGTGCCCCTCGTTCCCGTGAAGAGGTAGGCGTGGGAGAGCCGGCCCTGCGCGGCCTGGCGGCGCAGCGTTTCGGTGATATGCTCCTGACCGATTACATCGGCAAAGGATTTTGGCCGCCATTTGCGGTACAGCGCCTGATACATGAGAATACCTCCCGTCTACAAAAAATAGGGGCCCTGAAGGCCCCTATTCGCTCCAATAAAATACTCTCCGCAAGCATCCGCTCCGAACCGGAGCCCTCGCGGCACATTTCGTCCCGCTTAATGCTGCTCGGTTCCCCGCCTGACATGGTTCACAGGCTTCCATTGCGCGAGACCGGGACCTCAACACGAATGCCTGCGGAAAGCACTTTATTGTCTGGTCATATTATACACGATTCTTTCTCAGATTGCAAGAGGAATTTTTTTCGATCACGACAAACATCTCCATAGATGATCAGGCAGCTTTTTTTCCTTCATCTCGTACCTGAGCATTTTCCACTGTCTGAATTTGAGGCATGGACCGCTTTTTCTTTTCCTCAATCAAGGTGTATAATTTTTCCCGCAGAAACTTGGGATTTTCCCCGCTCTGAATTGCCAAGACTCCCTCTAAAATAATTTGCTTATACCGGCATTCTTCATCGTTTCTGCGCGCAAGCTTTTTTGAAATGGAGCCAAATATAAGGTTTGCCACAACTACGCCGTAAAATGTAGTGACCGGTACGATGGACATACTCTCGCCCAGGGTTGATGAGCTGCTGTCAGAGAGGTTTAATGACTTCAACATATTGATCAGCCCAATCAATGTGCCAACCATACCGAACGCCGGAGCAAGCGAACTTCCACGCTCGTAGATGCCTATGCTGTATTCATGCCGCTCCACAAGGTTCTCGATTTGGTCAGTCAGTACAGTTCTCAATTTTTCGGCATCATTATAATCAATCATAGACTGAACAGCGAACCGGAAAAACGGGTCCGCCAATTCATTGGTTTTTTCTTCCAGGGCAAGCAGCCCGCTTTTGCGTGCTATTGTCGCATATTCGACCAAAGTTTCAATATCCCTTTTACCTTTCGTGTTGATAAACGCCTATAAAATTTTCCCTTCGTCAAAATGACAAGTATCACTATAAAAATCTGGTAGCCACTAAAAATGACTACCAGATAACCAAGCGTTTACATACATCCACCCATTGTTACAATTATTTGAGTATACTTAAATCCCTCATTTAATCTGCTACATTCCATAACAATGTAATAATCATCGTCGGATTCGTCCTTAACCACGATTCCCTGAGATAATTCCGTTTTCCATAAAGGTTTTATACCATAAAATTTTGCTACAAAATCATTAGTAGGATTAGGCGGATCCACACTGAACCCGTTATCTTTTAACCAAGCATGATAATCTTTCATAGCAGGAAGCCCCATTGCTTGTATAGCCTGCATTATACTCATCTGCTGTGCAAACTCATCCCCCATGTTAATTATATACTTTTTTGTAGCATCAAGTTCAAACCCGTGCGCTTTTACTATTTTACCAAAATCTTTGTTTAGTTTGAATTTTTGCATTTCAAATACCTCCAAATTAAATCATATATCCTATATTAGCACGTATAATGGCGAGTTTCAACATTTTTTACTTAAAGTGTTTCCATTTATTTTATGTTGCATGTAAAATATCTTTATATTTAATATATTTCTTAGTGAAATCGACGAAAGTTTATATCATCAACACGAAAGGTAAAAGGGACGTTTCAATACAGGCCACCGGATCAAAACGCTTTTCATCCAGCATCATTTTGAAATGCTTTGGAATTTGTTTCAGAATCGAGAAGGGATAACTGGCAACCAAGGCCGCGATTGTGCCGCCAATCACAATGATCGCGCTCTGTTTATCCACGAAGTTCCCAATAGAACCTAACCCAATCCCCCATATCATGAGAGCGAACCCGATTACGATACCAACAATAGTAGAAATATCCATTTACATCAATCCTCCATTCTGCACTTCTTCAAGGTTCATCATGGGCGGAAAAAGCTTCCGTTTAAATGCAATGATCCGATTTACAATCTCGGCTCCGCTTTCCTTGACGAGATAGTAATCACCGCTCATCATAAAAATCTTGGTTTCCGGGATGAAGGTAATATACTTGATCTGGTCCTCATTCAAAAGAATGGTATCACCGTTTAATTTCATCATCTGTATCATGGTCTGGTTCCTCCTTTTTATTATTTTTGAACAACCGAACTTCTTTGGCAAAGCAGCTGTTTCCACTGACCAACACAACCTTTATTTCCGGACAGACGGCAATGTGTTCAATCTGGTTCTCATTTAACCGAATTATTTCACCATCCAACTTCGTTATCTGTATCACAGCAGTTCCCCCCTTCCTGTAGATTCAGAATGTATAGCCCGTACAGGTCTACGCCTCCAATACCCATCAATATAAATAAGTTTCACAAATACGAAATCTAGCAACAAGAAGAATACCACTATATTTCAATCATGTCAATAGATCCAGAAAAAATATTTGCATTGACACGCAACTTTACAAGTGATATAATGAGGAACGACCTTATCTGAGGAGGTACAACAATGGCCTGCAAAAATCCGTGGGACTCTTATACTGAAATATTTAAGGCCCTATCTGACCAGACCCGTCTAAAAATTATCTGGCTGCTGTGTAATATCGATTCCAAGATATGCTCCTCTGAAATTGCCGAGGTTCTAGTGGAAACGGCCTGCAATATTTCACGGCACATCAAAGTCTTGCGGCAGGCAGGGCTGATTTATGAGAAAAAGGAAGGCACCAGGGTTTATTACTACTTTGATCTTGTAGATACAGCCTTTGAAAAGGCGGTGCATGATCTGGTCATGCAGATTCCCTCGGATTTGATGAAGGAGGAAATCATGCGCTGCCGGCACTGTTTGGATGAGCGTGCCACCAAAAAAACAATATAAGCTATTACTTCCGAACTGAAAGGTCGGAAGTAATAGCTGCCATGTTTTGCGGTTGCCGCCTTTGGCGCGAGCAAACCGGATTTATAGTCGACGCGGTTGAGAACGAGTAAGTGTTGGGCTTCGCCCAAACCCACCAGGGCTTTGCCCCGTGGGCCGCCCCTGGTTCTGGCAAGGCGCGGGGGGATTTGACGCTTACTATCATACGGAGGGCCGGCGGCGCATC
>JAAVHC010000049.1 GCA_014799925.1 Oscillibacter sp. | reverse complement strand
GTCTTCAACTGCACGTTCCAACTGCGCAACCGCATCCGAGGCCGATTTGATTGCGGCCTTAACTTCATCCAATCCATTGACGTTGAATGCAATATTCATTTCGTTCACCCCCTTCCTCCACCGAATCCCGGCCGGCCGCCTACGCGCTGTCCCGCTCGGCCTGCTCCTCAGCCAGAATGGCAAGCCCTTTTTCTGTCAGTTGCCGAATCAGATCAGAGTACGAGCAACGGGTAAAACGATCATCTTTCCTTAAAGCAAAAATCCGTTCGGTCAGCTCGTCTGGAAAAGAAATTGTCGTTCGCTTCATACTTGCCACTTGAAAACACCTCCTTTAAGTGGTTCACTTTTTCGAGCTGAGGTTATCATAACAGAATAAGTGATTCACTTCAATTGACAAATCCTACAAAAGTGGTTCACCAAATCTGTTAGATTTGCTCTTTACAAAGTGAATCACTTATGATAGTATGAGTAAAAAAAGGAGAGGGGCGCATATATGGCAACGGATAAACCAAGATTTTCTGTTACTTTCACAGAAAATTCCTATGAAAAAATTCGAAGATACCAGAAGGATAACAATATAAGCACTCAAAGCAAAGCTGTCGCACATCTGGTTGAACTTGCTCTCAATGAAATTGAATCAGAAAACAATACAATAAAGCCCCTCAGCCCGCAAGAAGTTGCACCGGAGGAAGAACACCAGGACGACGATTCTTTGCGCGAAGTTTTGTTGCAAAACTTTAACCAGCTCAATCAAGAAGGTCAGGAGCGGCTGGTGGAGACCTCAGACGATATGGTCAGTTCCGGAAAATATATAAAAAGTACTCAGGATAAGCTGGGCAAGGAAAAGTATGCATAAAAAATGAAAAACCGCCGGAGGGCGGTAAATTATAAAATAGTGCGTCCGTTTGGATGTACAGGGAGGGATTGATATGCCTATATGCTCTTCATGTGGGAGAAAAGCAATTTATTTTATATGCGGCCATTGGTTTTGCCCTTTCTGCGTATATGAAATGCTGGGGAGAAATCCTCCTGCAACTGTTTTTGTTGATGTTGAAACCACTGGACTCAATCCATATTGTGATTCAATCGTCCAGATTTCCGCTTTGCGTTATCAGGGTGATGAAAAAGTGGATGTTTTGGATACTTACATCAACCCGCTCAGGAAAATTCCCCCCGCTTCTACGATGATCCACGGCATTACTAATGATATGGTGCGTTCTTGCCCGCAGATCAAAGAGATGCAATCTCGTTTTAAGGGTTTTATCAATGATTCAATTTTGATTGGATATAATGTTTTGTTTGATTTACGATTCTTAAACAGGGCTTTTCATGGATCACTTACAGGAGCGCTGTATATTGATGTGTTGCCATTGGTAAGGGGGAAATTTGAAGTACCCAATAATAAACTGGAAACTGTGGCCGCACATCTGGGATTTCACCCAGAGGGTGGATTCCACAATTCCTTGACCGATTGCGAAGCCACGGCGGCTGTGTATTTTCATTTGCTGCATGCTGGATTGCGGGAGCCTGTTTCAGAGTATCGGGAAACAGAAGAAGATTTGAAACGCTGGTTTGGCCTCAAGAATACGTCGCCCTCCCAGATAATCCCCAAAGGTACTCCTTCGGATGAAAATCATCCTTTCTATGGGAAAAATATTGTATTTACCGGAGAACTGTCTATTGAGCGGGATGTTGCCATGCAAATGGCCGCAGATGTTGGAGCAGTCATTAAAAGCAGCGTGTCTGGAAAAACACATTTTCTGGTTGTTGGTAAACAAGATATCATGTTAGTTGGTGCTTCCGGAATCAGCACAAAAGAGAGAAAAGCGCAAGAAATTAACAGCTCAGGAAAAGGGAATATCCAGATTTTAACAGAACAGGACTTCATAAACTTAGTAAGTCCGGAAACAGAAGCAGGTGAATTATGAGCGATCAAATTACACTGGCGGGTTTTGAAGCGCCGCACGAAAAGGAATTAAGTGCATACAACAGCATTTTGCCCAGGCTCCGCATAGCGGCAGAGGAAATGGGTGCCAACGCTGAAGATGTCAAGATCGTACCAGGTAAGACGTATTCCTCCATCTGGTATGATTCTTTGCTGGCTTTTCGGCTGAGACTCCGCAAAAATAGCCGATACATAGAGGTCCCGGTGGAATCTAAAGACACGGTAAGCGAAATTTGCCCGTTGAGTGACCAAAAAGAAGTTTCCGGCGGTTTCTGGCGCGTAAAGCTCGGTGCTGAGCCAGTGTCTGACCATGCGGATGCATTGGCGGTTGTCTTGCAAGACACAATCAACCGTCTGCCCAAGGAATGGGATTGTTGCTCTCGGTACATGGAGTGTAGCAATGCCAGGAAATGTGTCCACCCGGACCCATCTTTTGCGCTGGCGTGCGGGTATCGAAAGAAATTGGTAAAAGACATAATCTTCTATGGAGAAAATCGGAATATTGATTGATCTCATGTGCATGTGTCCAACTCGGACACAAAAAACCGCCCCGGTGCTACCAACACCGGAACGGTTTAAGGGGAAGTGATAAGACTGACACCCATATCACTTCCCCTATATTATCATACATATAGGAGGAAATCAACTATGGCAACGGCAAAAAAATTACCCTCAGGGAGCTGGCGCGTACAGGTCTACGCGGGCAAGGACGCGGCGGGAAAGCTCCAGTACCGGTCCTTCACCCGTCCCACCAGGAAGGAAGCCGAGTACGAGGCCCTGCAATGGCAGCTGCACTACAAAGAGATCTCCCGCGACTCCACCGCCATGACTCTGGCCGAGGCAATGGACAAGTACATCAGGAGCAAGGATGGCATTTTAAGCCCCTCTACGATCAGGGGGTATGATATCATCCGCCGGGAGCACCTGAAGGGGCTCATGGACCAGAAATTGAACCGTCTGACCCCGTCCATGATCCAGGAGGCCATCAACCAGGAATCGAAGCCCTACATAGACAAGCGCGGGAAAGAGCGCACGCCGTCCCCCAAGTCTGTCCGCAACGTCCACGGCCTGCTGTCCGCCGTCCTGACGGAGTACTGCCCCGGCCTGCGTCTGAATACCACCCTGCCGCAGAAGAAGCTCACAGAGCAATCCGTCCTGGAGCCTGAGGAGATCGCCGCGCTGCTGCGGGCGGTAGAGGGCACGGAGATGGAGATCCCCGTCCTGCTGGCGGTCTGGCTGTGTATGCGGTCGTCGGAGATTACCGGCCTGACCTGGGACTGTGTGGACTTCCAGCGGGGGACTGTGACCGTCAAGCAGGCCAGGGTCCGGAACAAGGATAATCAATGGGTCGATAAGGACACCACCAAAACCACCAGCTCCGCGCGGACCATCAACGCCCCGAAATACATTCTGGACAAGCTGGCCGCCGCTCAGAAGGAGGCCACGACGGAGCACGTGGTCAACATCAAGGGGAACTGCCTCTATCAGCGCCTGAAGACCATTCTTCGGAATAATGACCTTCCGGACATCCGATTCCACGACTTGAGGCACACGGCGGCCTCTGTCATGCTGATGCTTAACATCCCGGACAAATACGCCCAGCAGCGAGGCGGCTGGAGCACTCCGGCAACGATGAAAAACATTTATCAGCACACCATGGCGGCGAAAAGATCCGCCGTGGATGATGTGATTGATAACTATTTTGCCTGCCTGATCCAGCCTCAGGCCGTGTGAGATTTCATGTGATATTTCATTCCATTATAATAGAATGAAGTCCATTATAATGGGCAGAACTCCAAAATAATGGAAAATGAGAAGTGAGGGGGAAAACGCCCCAATCCATTGCGTTGCAAAGAGTCCTTGGGAATAAAGGAAAACCGGGCCCTTTCGGACCCGGTTTCTTTTGGTGCGCGAGGCGGGACTTGAACCCGCACGCCCGTATTGAGCACTAGAACCTGAATCTAGCGAGTCTGCCAATTCCACCACTCGCGCGTATATGGAAAACACGGCCCTTACAGACTGCCTGTTTATTATAACGGCAACCGGACCGCTTGTCAACTACAATTTTCATTTTTTCGAGAAAATATTTTGTGTGTCCTGCTCCGCATGCGGGGTCGGATGGATGGCCAGGCAGTGGAACGTTCGTTTATGAACGATATGTAAATTCCTGGCATGACACCTTGACACATGACAACTTGTCGGGTATGATTGCCGGTAGACCAGAACAAGGAGGATGTGGAATGCCAACCAGCACATTTTTCAATCTTCCCCCGCCCAAACGGGAACGGCTGATGCGGGCCGCCGTGGAGGAATTTACCCAAAAGCCCTTCAACGAGGTATCCATCAACCGCATCATCCAGGCGGCGGAGATCCCCAGGGGCAGCTTCTACCAGTATTTTGAAGATAAGACGGACCTGTTCCGCTTCATCCTGGCCTACTTCAACCAGCGGCTGGCGGAGGTTATCCTCTTCAGCCTGGATGCCAGCGGCGGTGATCTGCTGGCCGCGCCTCTGACACTGTTTGACCGGGTGCTGGCCTGTATCCGGGAAAATCAGGCGGAATTCCAGGTGCTCACCAACATTGTTCGGCAAAATGTGGGCATTGACGCGGGGAAGCTGTGGGACTTCACAGGCGTCGCCCAGACCGTTCTGGACCGGGCGGACAGGAGCCGCCTGCGTCTCAGCGGGCGGGAGGAGCTGCTCGCCCTGCTGGATCTTCTGCTTTCCGCCACCGCCCAGGCGCTGATGGCCGCTTCCTGTGGGGAGCTGACACTGGAGGAGATCCGGGTGCGGCTTGCAAATAAAATCGCGATTATTCGTCAAGGTGCAGAGATCAAGGAGGAATCATGTTAAAACTGGACAACATCATTAAAGTATACAAGACCGGCAGCGAGGACGTCACCGCCCTGCGGGGCGTGTCCCTCAGCTTTCGGGAAAACGAGTTCGTGGCCGTCCTGGGCCACTCCGGGTGCGGCAAGACCACGCTGCTGAATATTGTGGGCGGCCTGGACCAGTACACCAGCGGCGACCTCATCATCAATGGGCGCTCCACAAAGGAGTTCAGGGACGGCGACTGGGACACCTACCGCAACCATTCCATCGGCTTTGTCTTCCAGAGCTATAACCTGATCCCCCACCAGTCCGTCCTGGCCAACGTGGAGCTGGCCCTGACCTTCTCCGGCGTGGGCAAGGGCGAGCGCCGCCGCCGGGCCGCCGAAGCGCTGAAAAAAGTCGGTCTGGCGGACCAGATGAAAAAGCGCCCCAACCAGCTCTCCGGCGGACAGATGCAGCGGGTGGCCATCGCCCGCGCCCTGGTCAACGACCCGGACATCCTGCTGGCCGACGAGCCCACCGGAGCCCTGGACAGCGAGACCAGCGTGCAGGTCATGGACCTGCTGGCGGAGATTGCCCGGGAGAAGCTGGTCATTATGGTCACCCACAACCCGGAGCTGGCGGAAAAATACGCCACCCGGACCATCCGTCTGCTGGACGGCAGGATCATGGACGACTCCGCTCCCTTTGACGGCGGGGAGGAACACCCCGCCCAGCCCGCCAGACGGCAGAAAAAGCCTTCCATGAGCTTCTTTACCGCCTTTGCCCTGTCCCTGAACAACCTGATGACCAAGAAGGGCCGGACCCTGCTGACCTCCTTCGCCGGGTCCATCGGCATCATCGGCATCGCCCTCATTCTGTCCCTCTCCACCGGCATCAACAGCTATATTGAGCAGGTCCAGGAGGAAACCCTGTCCAGCTATCCCATTACCATTATGGCCGAGAGCACCGATATGTCCGACCTGATGGTCTCCCTCATGGGGGCCCGCCGGGGCGACGGCGGCAAGGACCACGACCGGGAGCGGGTCTACTCCTCCACGGTCATGTACGACATGCTCAACTCCATGATCGACGCCGAGGTCCAGACCAACAACCTCAAGGATTTCAAGAAGTTCCTGGACCAGGGCGGCGGCGGCATCACGGATCTGGCCACCGTCCAGTACAGCTATGACTTCGGCTTTGACATCTACACCGAGGACGAGGACGGGGAGATTGTCAAAAGCGACGTGATGACTCTTCTCCAGACCGCCATGAGCGCCATGTACGGAGGGGATTACTCCTCCTACTTCTCCGCCATGGGCGGCATGTACAGCCGCATGGATGTATGGGAGGAGCTGCTTCCCGGCAATGACGGCGAGACCGTGGGCCAGGCGGTGAAAAGCCAGTACGACCTCCTCTACGGCGCCTGGCCGGAAAGCTTCGACGAGGTCATCCTCTTTGTGGACCGGAACAACGAGATATCAGATCTGATGCTCTACGCCCTGGGGCTCATGTCTTCCACCAGCATGACCGACAGCATGACCGCCGCCATGAGCGGCGAGACGCTGGAGGCGGAGGTTCGCAGCTGGAGCTATGAGGAGCTGTGCGATATGGACTTCAAGCTCCTCCTGCCCGCCGAGAAGTACCAGTATGAGGCCTCCACCGGGACATATGTGGACATGTCCGTCACGGATACGGGCATGGACTTCCTCTACAACAGCGACGGCGTTGGCACCCGGCTGAGGGTGGTAGGCGTGGCCCGGCCCACGGAGGAGTCCACCAACGGCATGATTAACGGGGCCATCGGCTACACCAGCGCCCTGACCACCTACGCCATCGAGACCACGGCGGAGATGGATATCGTCAGGGAGCAGATGGCGGACGAGGAAAACGATGTGATCTCCGGCCTGCCCTTCCCCAGCGAGGACGACGTGGAGCCAACCGACCAGGAGAAGCAGGATGCCATCACCGAACACCTGAAGACGCTGTCCTACCTGGAAATGGCCGCCGCCTATACGGACGTCATGAGCCAGCCCAGCGAGGAGTACGTGGAGACTGTAGTTGCCCAGCAGATGGAGGGCATGACGAGAGAATCCATTGAGCAGATGATTATCCAGCAGTACGCCGGGGAGATGGGAGTGGACGCGGAGACCATCTCCGGCTATATCGCGGATATGGATGACGAGACTCTCTTCGCTCGGGTGGAGGAGGCCATCGGCGAGGGCGTCCGGGAACAGTACGCCCAGGGCGTCCAGGCCCAGCTTGGGGCCGCCAGCCAGGACTATTTGGTCCATATGCTGGAGGCGTCCCTGGATGGAGGCGATCCGCTGCTGATGGCGGAGCCCTTCGAGGTGTGGCAGTTTAACTACCTCTACGACAACTACATGCCCCCCACGCGGTCCGATTCCACCTATGAGGACAATCTGGACCTGCTGGGCTACGTGGACCTGGAGAGCCCCTCCACCATCAGCATCTACGCCTCCACCTTCTCCGAGAAGGATGAGGTCGCGGACAGAATCGCGGCGTACAACGCGGGCGTTTCCGAGGAGGACGAGATCAGCTACACCGACTACGTGGCCCTGCTCATGAGCTCCATCACCAACATCATCAGCGGCATCAGCTATCTGCTCATTGCCTTCGTGTCCATCTCCCTGGTGGTGTCCTCCATCATGATCGGCATCATCACCTATATCTCCGTGCTGGAGCGGACCAAGGAGATCGGCATCCTCCGGGCCGTGGGCGCGTCCAAGCGGGACGTGAGCCGGGTATTCAACGCGGAGACCCTTATCGTGGGCCTGGGCGCGGGCATCATCGGCATTGGGGTGACCCTGCTGCTGATCATCCCCATCAACGCCATTCTTCTGCACTTCACCGGCATCGTGGGGCTGAAGGCCGCCCTGCCGGCGGCGGGAGCCGTGATCCTGGTGGCTATCAGCGCGTTGCTGACCATTGTGGCGGGCCTGATCCCCTCCCGCGTCGCCGCCCGGAAGGACCCGGTGGTGGCGCTGCGGACGGAATAAGGTCCGGCTTACCGGCGGCGTGGGCCATAACGACGGGCAGGAGCGCTCCCCGGACTGGGCGCGGCCATTTTTACCATTGGAAGAAGGAGATATACCATGCACATTACAGACAAAAAAGGGCCGGAGATCCCAAAGGAAATGATCGGCCTGTTCATTGAGGACATCAATTACGCCATCGACGGCGGGCTGTACGCGGAGATGCTGGAGAACCGCAGCTTTGAGAGCCTGGACGTCTACGGCGAGGACGGCAGCGGCGATTACTACGTCAGGCACGACGGGCTGTACGCCTGGGGCACGGACTGCCCGGAGGATCTGCGCCTGGAGATCGTCCAGGGCAGCCCCGTCAGCGAGCGGAACCCCCACTACCTGCGGGCCGTCTGCCGCAGGAGCGGCAGCGGCTTCTGGAATAGGGCGTATGGCGGCGTTTACCTGCGTCCCGGCATTGCCTGCCGCGTATCCTTCTACGCGCGGTGCGCCCGGTATCAGGGCGGCCTGACGGTCTCCGTCGAAAAGGACGGCAGGACCGTGCTGCGGGAGCCGGTGGCGCTGCGCCCCGCCGGGCCGGACGGCTGGAACCGCTGGGAGCGGTATGAACTGGTCCTGCGAGCGGAGGAGGAGATCCGCGGAGGCCGGTTCACCGTCTCCCTGGACCGGGAGGGAACGGTGGAGTTCGACTTCTTCTCCATGATCCCGGAGGACGCGGTGCTGGGCGTCTTCCGCCGGGACCTGGCGGAGCTGCTGAGGGAGCTGCGCCCCGGATTCCTCCGGTTCCCCGGCGGCTGCGTGGCGGAGGGGGCGACTCTGACCAACCGCTACCGCTTCCAGGACACGCTGGGACCCCTGGAGGACCGGCGGCATAACTGGAACCGCTGGGCCCTGCACCGGAACGGCCCGGAAAACGGCGGCCACGGCCCGTACGCCCACTACGGACAGACTTACGGCGTGGGCTTCTATGAGTACTTCCTCCTCAGCGAGTACCTGGGCGCGAAGCCCCTGCCGGTGCTGGGCGTGGGGATGGCGTGCCAGTACCAGTCCCATGAGCGGGTCGAGCCGGAGGACCCGGAGATCCGGGCATACATCCAGGAGTATCTGGACCTGATTGAGTTTGCCAACGGCGGGCCGGAGACCCAATGGGGCGCGGTGCGCTGCCGGATGGGGCATCCGGAGCCCTTCGGGCTGGAGATGGTCGGCGTGGGCAACGAGCAGTGGGAGACCCCGGAGAGCAGATTCTTTGAACGCTACGCCCTGTTTGAGAGGGAGATCCACCGGGTTTACCCCGACATCAGGCTGATTGGCACCGCCGGGCCGGAGCTGGACTCCCCCCGCTTTGAGGCGGCGTGGCGGTTCTACCGGGCCCGCCAGGGGGAGAAGGATTTCGTCTACGCGGTGGACGAGCATCTGTACGCCCCGCCGGAGTGGTTCCTGTCCCACTGCGATTACTTTGACCGCGTTCCCAGAGAGACGAAGATCTTTTTTGGCGAGTACGCGGCCCATCCCATGGGAGAGGCATCCATGAACCGTCCGGGGAACAATACTCTGGGCGGCGCGCTGGCGGAGGCGGCTTTCCTCACGGGCATGGTCCACAACAGCGACGCGGTGATCATGACCTGCTACGCGCCGCTGCTGGCCCGGCTGGGATGCGCCCAGTGGAGTCCGGATCTGATCTGGTTCGATGAAAAGGCCGCGTACCGGACGCCCAGCTACTTTGTGCAGCAGATGTTCTCGGAGAACCTGGGAGCGTACAACGTCCCCATCGACGGCGGGGAGATCCCCTGCCAGGCCAGCTATGATCCCCGGCGGGGCGAGCTGGTGCTGATGCTGGTCAATCCCACCGCCCAGGGCGCGGAGATCCCCCTCTCCTTTGACGGGAGCTGGAATGTCAGGAGGGAGGAGACGGAAGAGATCCTGCTGACCGGGAATACGCCCGCCGACGTCAACACGCTGGAGGCGGAGACCGTCAGGCCGGTGCGCAGACGGTTCCGCCTGGCCGGAAGCTATGCGCTGCCGCCGTTCGCTTTCGCCGTCGTCCGTGTACCGGCATTTGCACGGTGACAAATCGCATAAATCAGGCATAACAATAACCAGGAGGCGCATGATGCGGAAAAAATTACAGTCTTTGCTGCTGGCCTGCATCCTTCTGTTTACCCTGGCCGCTTGCGGCGAGAATAGCGATGAGAATATTCAGCAGGATCAGCCGCAGGCCGCAGAGGCATCGGAACTGCAAAACGGCGACATCTATTTGCAGGCCTACTACAATACCTTTTCCCCCCTGGCTAACGCCGACACCATCACCGGCATAGCTCGTATTGGGAACTATTTACTGATCGGCGGTGAACAAAAGAGCGCTCCAGTGCTGGGGCTGGCCCTTTACTCCATGAATGACAGCGGACGGGCCACTGTCTTCAGCTCCGCTTCCGTGGACCTGGATGACCCGGAGGCGGAGGACGAGGCTGCATTGTACGGTGTCACTACTGATGGTGAGAGCTTCTATGTACTGACCGGGCAGTCCATTGACGAACCGCGCTATCAGGGCGATGTGGCGGTCCTGCACTACTCCGCTGATGGGCAATTCCTGGAAAAACGCCGGCTTTCCCTCGGCCCCGCCGCCCAGCCTGTAGGATTCAGCGTCAGCGAGAGCGGACAGGCGGTGCTGTATACGCTGGAGCCGTCAGAGGATAATTACGGAAGCAAGTATGTGTATGCGGCTTCCGTCTACTCCGCCGAAGGGGAACTGACGGCCCGGCAGACCCTGGAGAGCCGTCAGCTGTTCAGCTGGGCGGTCCGGGACGGCGGCGTGATCCTTTCCGGCTATGGCGGAAGCTCGGCCGGATTCTATGTCCGTATGGACCTGGAAACCGGGGCGCTGACGGAGCTGGAGGTGATCCAGCCGGAGGGAGGCCCTATTTGCAGCTATACCAGCTGCCAGGGCCTGGACGGCGAGTATATCATTGTCGGGACCAGTCAATTTATCTCTTATGACCTGGGCAGCGGCGCGTGCGAGCTGCTATTTGACACCGAGGCCGCCGCCATTCCTCAGACGCTCTTCACTATGGCCTTGGGTCCCGCCTGCCGGTTGGATGAAAATACCTTCATCTGCTGCAACGGCACCAACCAAGTGGTTGTGCTGGGGATGGAGGAAAAGATTTTTCAGGAACGTACCCCCGTTACGGTGGCGCTGATCGACCTGGCGGAGGTCTATGAGGGGAACACCTACATCTATCCCATGACCGAAGACCGCGTCAAGGAAGCCAATCAGGCCAGCACGGAGTACAAGTATCAAGCGGTCCACTACAATCTCAATGAGCTGGACCGCCTCCGCGCGGACATCCTCGCGGGGGACTCCCCGGATCTGGTTATGTTCTCAGATTACGAGCACTTTCCGGGCATCCAGACCGACAGCGACCTCTTCGACGATCTGTACGCCTACATTGACGCGGACGAGACGCTCTCCCGGGAGGACTTCCTGCCGAACCTGCTGGAGGCCATGAGCCTTAACGGGGAGCTGCACCGGATTTGGAGCAGTACACAAATTTACACGCTGTCCGCCCCATCCTCGGCGGTGGGCGACGGCAGGGGCATGACCGTGGTGGACTATAACCGCATTGTGGCGGAAAATGACGCATACCAGACACGCTTCTCCTATGGCCTCGGCGGCGTGGAGCTGCTGAACTGGCTATCCTGCGGGGGGATGTTTTTCGTAGACAAGGAAAATGGGACATGCAGCCTTGACAGCCGGGAATTTCGTGACCTGCTGGCCTGGTGCGCCGATACGGAGTCGGATATGGCGCTGTCAAAACAAATGGAAGGCCGCGTGGACGGTCTGCTGCAATGGACGGATATCGGTCTTGAAGAGATCAGCCGGTTTGAAGCCTGGTTAGGGGAAGACAGCGTCTTTGTGGGGGTTCCAAACGGCGGCGGCGGGCTGCACAGCTATATCTGCGTCGGCGGCGCAATGGCGATCCCGGCCCGGAGCGGAAACAAGGAGGGCGCCTGGGCGTTTATCCGGAACCGGCTGAGTCTGGAGCGCCAGGCGTCGCTGAGCGCCCTGCCGGTGATCCGGGAGGCTATCGAGCTTTCCAGCTATTACAACGCGGCGACGGATCATGCGAGGGAGCAGCTGGAAAAGCTGATGGATTCAACAAAATACGCCGCCGGCTACAGCGACCACTTTATTTGGCAAATCATTCAGGAGGTCGGCGGGGCCTATCTGGCCGGAGACAAGAGCCTGGATGAGGCCGTTGAACTGATCCAATCCCGCGCCGGCCTGTGGATGGCGGAGCGGTACGGATAGGAGTTTTCATAACAATGCAGCTGAGCCATACATATCTGGCTGCCGGATATGCATTGAATCATTATTCCTTCGGCAAATAAATAATCCAAAAGCCTGCTGCGTCTATAGATTGCCGAAGGAATCATTGCCATGTTTTGCGGCTGCCCCGCAAGGGGCGGGCAAAACGGCATTAAATTTAATGTTGTTACGCTGGCGATTATTTATTTGCCAACGTAATAAAAGGTGTACAATGGAGTAACATGATATAGCTTTACATAAATCTCCCATCGTATATCTACGAAAGAAACAGGACGCCAGTTTTGATACTCATCGTATCAAAACTGGCGCCCTGTTATGTATTAAGCAGACACTATAGTCAACACAGTTGAGAACGAGTAAGTGTTGGGCTTCGCCCAAACCCACCAGGGCTTTGCCCCGTGGGCCGCGCTTTGCGCGGCTTAGGGCTGGGGCGGCCTTTGGCCGCCTAATGCCTGG
>JAAVHC010000028.1 GCA_014799925.1 Oscillibacter sp. | reverse complement strand
TACTCGCCCTGCCCCCGCTGATTGATCGGAGCAGCCCAGTACCAGTTGTACAGCAGATTGGGATTGCTGTGCTGACTCCCCACCCATTCCCCGGTAATCGGGCTGTACTGGGAGCAGAGCAGGTACTGGAGATCATAGTCCGGCGGATCGATGATCTCCCACTCGCCGTCCGCGTTCTGGCGGGCAAGGGTCTGGTGGCTGCCGAGCTCAAGCTTGCCGGCATACGCTGCAACAGGTTCGTTGTCTTGCGGTTGAAGTATTACACTGAGTCTATCGACCTGCTCAGGAAGTGTGTATGTAAAATTAAGTATGCCCGTATCTTCATTGTTATAAATTCTTGCAATGGGATAAGCCTCATTGCATCTCAAAGTAACTTTTACATTTCCTGATACCAGGACAGAAACGGTTATTTTATGATTTGAGATCACATTTTGTCCGGAAACATCTTGCGTAAAATTTAAGAAGCTTCCAGATTTTTTAAGGATAATACAATTGTCTGATATAGCTGCCTCCCCGGTCCCTTGCAAATGCCAGTTCCGGCCCAGTGATAGAGGGTGACGGTCTGGTTGCAGAGCCGGTAGTCCACCGGGGCGCCGCGGCGCTTGATCCGCATCACCGCACCCCCCGGTAAATGTCCAGGTACCGGCGGGCGCAGCGGTACAGCTCCTTCGCCTGCCCCTTGGGGGACAGGTCCATGGCCTGGGCCGCAGCGCCGCTGTAACTGACGGATACGCTGCCGATGGAGGCGGACTGCACCGGCCCGCCCTCTCCGCTGGCGAGCAGATCGAATCCATACAGGGCCTCCGCCATGGCGCACACGGCCCGCTCTTCCCCGTCCGGCATGTCCTCCGGTATGGTGACGGTGTAGATCCGCTTGTACCGCGCCAGCTGATCAGCAGCGCGGGCCTCGCAGTACGGCCAGTCCTCCTGCGGGATGGCGCTGCCGTGGTAGGTGTCCTGATAGAAGCTGTAGTCCGTCATGGCCTCACGCCTTGTGATGCAGGTAGATGCCGGACAGCTTGTTCTTGTAGATATCCGCGATGCCAACATTGCGGTATCCGAACTTGTAGGCGTCCGCCGTCTGGTTCTGGGAGGGATCAATGATCTTGGGGGCCACGTGCTTCTGGAACTGGATGACGGCGGGCTTATGGATGATCATGAAATTGATGTCCTTGGCATCCGCCGCCTTGACGTAGCCGCCGGCGCTTTCATCCGCAGCGGCGTCCTCCCCGCTTCCGGTCTTGCCACTCTTCTGGGTGATGGCGGTGTAAAACCGTGTCTGCGGCACCTTCACCGTCTTGGCGAAGTTCTGGAGGACCTCCCGGCTCTTGGTGGTGTCCAGGTCCTGGATCATGCCCATCAGGGTGGGCGTGATGTACAGATACCGGCCCTCCTGGGGTACCTCGTCCTCGTCCATCTTGTCATTGGCAGCCCGGATGGCTTTCAGCAGCGCCTCGCCGGTGGAGAGAGTAGCGCCGGACGCCACTTTCCCGATCCCTGCCTTGCCCGCGTAGCAGGCAAACCGGAAAGCGTCCAGCTCCGGCACCACCTTGGTCCGGATGAACTCCCCGGCCAGACGGCCGAAGGCGATGCCCGCTGTCTCCAGGTTGTCCAGGTAGTCCACGGTGAACATGCGGCCCCGGTCGAAGTTGCACTTCACCGTCTCGTTGGTCAGGGTCACGTCGCCATCCACATAGCCGCTGTTGCGGGAGTAATCTCCCAGGCCCTGCATGTCCAGCATGGGTATGATCATCTCGTTGGCGTTGGCTCCCTGCCGGGCCAGATCCGCAGCGCCGTCCAGGTCGCTGGTCAGAGAGGCGTTCTTGTACACCTCGTCCAGAATAGGTATAAACTGTTTTGCCAGTTCGATTGCGTTAGGCATGATTTGATCTCCTTTTCTTTAAAATTATTTGTTTCCTGCGGGCAGACCCGCCGCCGCTCGGATGGCGTCCATACCGGTTGCGGGACGGCCCCCCGTGCCGGTCCCGGCGGCGTAGGGAGGCGGGAGCTCATCGGACTCGAACAGATACTTGCTGTCCTTCTTCAGCCCCTCCAGCGCGGCCTTGATGTCCGCCTCCTGGTTCTTGCTGGCGCGGAGAGCATCCACATCCAGCATGGCCCGGACGGCCTTTACGCTGCGGCCTCTGGCGGCGGTGATGGCGTCCTTCAGCGCGCCGTCGAACTCCATTTCAGACAGCTTCGCCTGGTGCTCTTTCTCCTTGTCCTCCATTTCCCTGGTGAGCTTTGCCACCTGCCCCTGGAGGTCCTTCACGTCCACGCCCTCGAAGGCCTTCAGGCCCTCCCGGGCGGTGGCCAGCTGCTCCTTGATGGACTCGTAGTCCGCGAAGGGCTTCTTTGCCGCCTCCACGTCCCTGTCGTTCTCCGCCAGGATGGCGTCGACGACCTCCTTCGGCAGGGGCGTGTCCCCCACCTTGAAATTCTGCAAAAATTCCGCTTTCATAGGTGCTCCTTTCTGTCGTCAAAAATAAAAGAGGCCAATTACCGGGAAGCTCCCGATAACTGACCCCAATGGTCCTCCGTAACGCCAATCCGCTACGTGCTGTGTTTGATTGTCTTTTTGACCTCCAGGACGATCAACCCGCCGCCCTTCTGCCTGATCTCCGCGTCGTTGCCACGCTTCAGGATGGCCTCTATGGCCTGGATGGTTTTGGCGTCCATTTACCGCAGCCTCCCCTCCAGCGCCATCTTAGCGAAGGTGGCCATTACACGATCACTGTCTCGTTCCTCACCATCGAATATACTCCAAATAGAATCATCTTCTGGGTATGGCTCCGCCTTTGCCAATAGGGATTCAAAGTATTCCCTATCCTCCTGTGATAAATTGGATGCCATGCTGTTTCGCCTCCTCCAGGAAAAGATTTATAATATTTACATATTCCTGTGACGTTTGCGCCTGCTGTAGTTGTATGAGTGTTCTGCCGAACGCCTTTACAAAATCAACTGCATTGTAGCTTTCTGTTTTTTGTAAAAGATAAACAGCTCCATTATTCCCGACAACTGTAAAAGAAGCCATATCGAAATTTCCAATAAAGTTTTCGATATCTCTTTTTGAAAACGTAAGTCCGGATGGATGACTATGAATGAGGATATGTGGTTCTTTCAGGTGCGGCAAAGAAATCGTTTGGCCTGCGTCTGCGCCAATATGCTGCTCTATCAGCCTCATATCCGGCGTATAGACCGCCCCGGCCTCCGTTCCCACCGGCTTGTCCTTCACAGCCCGCAGCAACTCCCGGTGGGCCTCCTGCAAACGTTCCGCCTGCTCCTGGCTCCAGCCCTCCGGGCGCACTTGCGGCACGCGCCGGATGGCATCGTCGGTAATTGGGATGCCTTTGTTGTTTCCATCTTTCAGTATAGCACGATTCGGAGAATTTACAAGGCCCTTACTTCGTTTCTCTCCAAACCCCGCGACCTCCGTCCGCTCGTACTGCGTCCGCAGGCCTGCGGCCTTGGAGAACTCCCGGTACCGCTGGTGCAGGACCGTCAGCTTCGTCTTATCCTTGGCCAGCTTCTCCTTGTCCCCGGTGGCCTCGTCCACCATGATCCGGTTTTTCTGCCGCCGGATAGCCCGCTCCAGCTTTCGCTGCATCTGGGTCGCCTGATAGCCGGTGTAATGCACCCCGTCCACCGTCACGCCCTCCTCGTTGTCCGTGCGGAACTTCTCCAGCTCCGCCGGGGTGTACTGCGGGGAGTTGACCCCCAGGATGATTGGAAACGCCGCGTGGCCGCAGTTCAGCGTGCCGATCCGCCGCCTGAGGGAGTTGTTCAGCGCCTGATACTCTGCGTCCGGGTACTGCCTGCCCTGAATCGGCTCATGATCCGGTGCACTGTTGGCGTGGGCAGTAATCTCCCAGCCGTCACACCCCAGCTGGTCGTAGACCGTCTGGCTGATCTGCTCCTGCATCAGCCCCAGTCCTCCCAGGATGTTCCTCCGGACCGCCGCCTCTAATCCCGTGTGAATTCCGCTCTCATAGTCGATCACCCGGACACCCTTGTCTGCAAGATTCCGGGTGGCCTGCCGGATGGCCTCGGTGTAGCTGGCCGCGCCGGTGATGACCTGCTTGAAAGCGTAATCCGTGCAGCTGCGGTAGGCGTCCTGCAAAGGGAGCGCGTTGCCGAAGGGGTCCACCATGCCCAACGTCTGGGTCAGGTTGGTAAAATTATCCTGGGCCAGCTCCACGGCGGCGGAGACGATCTGCTGCAAGGAGGCGTTCTGCTCAAACGGGATTGCCTCCACCGTAGGAAACCGCCGAACATCCAAGCTATATCCGGACTGGGCCGACTCGTACATAATGCGCTGAATCTCATCCTTGGATGTCCTCAGAAGCTCTTGGAGTTTTTGCTGAATGTCCCGCTGAGACATGCCGAGCTGCTGCGCCCGCCACACCTGATACGCCGCCGTGCTGGTCAGCTCTCCGGCCTCCGCGATCCGCCGGGCGATTTCCTGTATCAGGTACTCGGTGATGGGATCTGTAATCTTTCCCGCGTCTTCCCGCAGCGCGTCGATCTGGTCCGGCGTGAACATTACAGATCATCCTCTGCCGCCAACCCCTTAAGCTCCGGCATATAGTCTTTTCTGATTCTCGCTCGCTCCTCCGGTGTGTTGGCAGGCTGCTCGTAGTACCAGCCCAGATACCGCTCCGGCGCCAGGAGGCCGGACTGTACCTGAGACAGCATCTCCTGATTGACCTTATCTCGGTTATACAGAACGCCATCGCCCCAATCGATAGACACTTTATCCGGGTTAACGTCATGTGCGCCCGGTACACGATATAGCCGCCCCAGCACGCCGCACAGCCGGACAGCCTCCCGGACCGCATCCTCGAACATGCTCTGGAAGTCTATGATTGTAAGGTTGTAGTCCCCGGCGGAGGACGTGATTTCCGTAGCTGTCCGCTCCTCCGCCTCCACCTCGCTGAGCAGTCCGCGTTTCAGGCCGATGATGCTTTCCACATCCCGCAGGTATTCCTGCTTCCGGGCCAAAAATGATTTCTCCCGCAGTTCCGGGGAAAAAATAATTGGTTTCATGTCCTCCGGGTTTTCATCAAATCCGCCGACAAATATTTTATCCTCAAGCCGCCGCCTGCCGGTCCTGTCCTTTCGCAGAAGATCGTCGGATACGATAATCCTTGACTGCCCCCGCTCGAACTCACCGTTCAGCAAAGCCTCGTTGCGGTCTATGTTGTGGATCAGCCCCACCGCCGGGGCATAGATGCTTACGCCATCCTTGCTGCCGTCAACGCAGTTTTCCATCGGCGTGATCATCCGGGCCATTCCCAGTCCGCCCAGCGGCTCCCGGAAGGTGTACTCCTCCGGCAGGTCCTCGTACTGCTCCAGCTCCGCCAGCGGCACCTGCCGTCCCAGCGTCTCAGGCATTTCCGAGCAGTACAGCATGTTGCGGATGGTCAGATATCCGCGCCTGTCCACCGTCCTGCGCTCCAGAAGCGTGTAAAAATTCCTGCCATTCACACTGTACTCCGCCGCGCCGACGTCTGTTTGTACTCCCTGGCTGTCCCGGCCAAAGATCAGTACATTGTCCCGGCTGACCACCGAGAAGGTAAAGCCATCCCGCCCTGGCACCGGCTTCAGCCACGCCTCGCCGCCGATCAGGGCCGCCTGCATTGCCTTCTTCTTCACCGCATCCAGCACATGAAGCACAGACTGGGCGAATTCATCGTCGCTTTTTGCGTCGTACTCACCAAAAGCGGTTTTTGTCAGCTTATTGACCACAGTATAAGCAATGCGTTGGCATGGGTCGCTTTCCTCAGTTGGCTCCTGCTGGTAATAGAGCCGGAACCACTCTTTCACAGCGGCCCGCATGGCCTGGGAGGTGCAATCT
Source organism: Oscillibacter sp. (assembly GCA_014799925.1). Lineage (GTDB taxonomy): Bacteria > Bacillota > Clostridia > Oscillospirales > Oscillospiraceae > Pelethomonas. The sequence continues at coordinate 1,869 of JAAVHC010000028.1, read as the reverse complement.
TTAGCCCGGAAAGCGTCCTCGAAGCTGTAGGCGCTGTTCAGCGCGCTCCAGATGCTCATGACGCGCCTCCGTTCTGTATCACGATCCGCTGCCGCCGCAGGGCCGTTTCCATGCCGTCTATGTATGCGTTCAGCTCACGGATTTCTTGCTTCTGCCGCTCCAGTTCAGCCAACAGGGCCTTGTTCTCCTGATAGACCGTATCCTTGGCCCAGGCGGGCAGAAACTGCTCCAGCAGCCATTTTTTCAGTTTCTTCATACTTTTACCTCCCGCGACGTTTCCAGACGGGCTCCAGGGCATACCGCACGGCGTCAATGCTGTGGTTGGCAGCGTCAGGGTAACCCTCCAGAACCTCTCCGGTCTTGAGGTCCCTCTCATACTCGTACTCGCTGAACTCCTTTGCCGTCTCCGGGCACCGCTCCGGATCGATCACAATGGCCGGCAGCGATTGCAGCCACTTGATGCCGTAGGCCACGCTGCCCGGCCCCTTTTTGGCCTCCCGCATCCTGAAGCCGTAGGCCTTGAAGTCGGCCACGTTCCGATCTCCGCCACTGCCGGGGTCCGCAAAGATCAGATCATCCATGTGGTGCCTGATCTTCTCCGCCCAGCAACGAAACCATGTCCCTTACATCCCATGCTGGCAGCTTGCCTGTCTTGTAGCTCACCAGCTGACCGGGGCTTGCCGCAGTTGCATCTGTTGTCGCCGCTAGTGTGGTGCTCATGTCCAGTGTACGAGGGCATGGCGGGTGAACGCAGGTGTAATGGTCAGACTGAATTTGGATTCCCTTGCGGGTACACCACTCCTCCAGAAAAGAAATGACCTTTTCCATCATACTGTCTGTTTTCTCGCAAGGCGGCGTATAACAGTACAACCGCAAAATGCAATTTGCACAATCCGCGCTGTGGTCTATGCAGTATTGCTTAAGTGCCCTGTAGAATGCTATTTGCTTCAATATATCGACTCCTTTCTACCCCGTCTGACCGGCGGGGTTTCTCATCTTACTCGCTGTCCTGTTCCGGATCGGCGCGGGCTGCCTCCCTCATGCGCTGGACTGGGTTTGCATATCTTTCGTTTCTCGAGTTCACAGAAAGTTCATCAATGCATCCGCAATTCATGTATAATTTTTTTGACACAGTCCGCTTACGATTAATTAAGTAAAGAAAGGGATATTGCAATGGATGTAAGATTAACGAAAGAATCTCGGCGTGTCCTAAAATCAATCTATGACATATATTGTGATAGGCGAAAAAGCGGCAGTTCCAAGTCCGCCGCTGTCCGGTTCGATGATCCGACGTTTGGCGGGCTTAAAATCGAAGGATTTGACGACGCAAAGCCGGAACTTTCGAACGCCGGATTTATCAAGTGCTTTGTCACGGGAGATTTTGATTTAACCGACGACGCTATCATTTTCATGGAAAACTTTACAAAGGATTCCGTTTTGAAGTGGATTGAGTTCGGGACAAACTTCATACCGTGATCCTGTTGACCGTGCCTGATGCTCGCGGGCACGGTCATTCTGTGTCTGCGAGTCTCTTTATAAAGCCTTCAAACTGGGAAACGTCCCGAGAAAGCTCCACGGCATCAACGTCCAGGTCCATGATACGGATTGTGCTTTTCATGGTTCCATGGTTGTTCTCTGTCGAAAAGTCAATCCGTTGGATTCCTCTTCCGATGAAAACCCCATCCAGAAGCGCGCCTGTGCATCTACCGTTCGATGCGATGACCAGTTTGGGAAAATTCATATGAACACGTATACTCTAAATGAGCAAATCTGAAAAATAAACAAAGGCAAACCTCAGCGGAAGTGGTAAAATGTGGGATGACGAGTCACCACAAGACCACAAACCAAAAGAGGAATGCCTTATGACAG
>JAAVHC010000048.1 GCA_014799925.1 Oscillibacter sp. | reverse complement strand
TGAGGCGCAGCTTCGTTGTCGTCCTTGACGGGCGTCAGCCCGCCTGCGTCCTCCGTCTTGCTGCACCCCATTTTTCCCTGCCTCCTTTTTACCCTTTCTCAACCGCGTCGACTATACTTTTTCTTGAAAGAGAAAGTATCAAAGTCCATTCGCCCGCACGAGGCGCTGTTCCGGCAATATGGGAGCAGCGTGCAAAAAAGTAATCCGAAGGCTGTCATAGCCTTCGGATTACTTGTCGTATCCGGCAAAATATCGTAGACTTTTCTTCATGATCAGGTGCATATATCGGACATGGAGCCCCATCTGCACAGAGAAACCGTCCCTTCGGCATGGCGGGGCTATACTATTTCTCGATTAAAAACACAATATCGTTACCCGTGGGCCGGGGAGGCCAAAGGCCGCCTGACGCCGGGTGAAAATCCGGGAACCGCAACAGGTATCGGTATGAAATAAAAGCTTTTCTGATGCTTTTCTTGGAAAAAGCATCACACCTCCTCCGACACCTCCCGCAAGACCTCCAGCAGGCGTTCCTTCTTAAACGGCTTGTCAATGAAGCCCTTTGCGCCAATTGCTTTGGCCTCTTCAAAGGTATCGTCGTAGGCCAGGGAAGACACCATGATGATCTTGGCCTCCGGGTGCTCCTCCAGGATAGCCTGGGCTGCCTCCAGTCCGTCCATCCCCGGCATAATGATGTCCATGGTCACCAGATCGGGGGCTACCTGAGCATACTGCGCCACGGCCTCCTCACCGTCCCTGCAGTAAGCGGCTGCTTCATAATCCGTACCCTCCAGCATATTTTTCATCTGTAGGAAAATCATCCGTGAATCGTCTACCACCATAACTCGTTTTGCCATTTGAATCTCCTCTTTTCCAGAATTTTTATACTCATTCTTCATAGAACGATCCCATCGTTCTATGGGGACCACATACTATGCCCGGCGGCGTGCAGCGCCGCAGTAAAAAGTTTTCAATTGCATCATGACAGCGTGCCCTCTTCCCGGTTCCGCGGCACATGATGGATCAGCTGGACGCCGTCCCGGTACTCATCGGCGTAGGTAAGTATAAACTGCGTACAATGGTCCTCCGGCATATAGCGCCCTTCGTAAAGCCTGGGCACACTGAACCGGGCGGGGATCCTGGTATTGCGGAACAGGACCGCGGCAATCTTGCCGCATAAAATATTGAAGTATTCCTTACAAAAGTCCTCCAGTTCCTGGGAGGTGGGCTCCTTCAGCTCCAGGGCGTTCCGGGCCATACGGATCAGCAGCGCCTCGTCAGAGCAGAGGGTCAGGCTGGTATGAAAGCCCCTGTTGAAGGTGATATACACCGTATACAGGCGCTCGCCCCGCAGTTCTCCGCCGGGGAACAGCGTAACTCCGGCGGTCTGCTCCGTTACCTCGCGGACAATGCCGTCCAGCATCTCCTTCAGCTCCTCCTGCGTCATGGCGGTGTCCATAGGTTCCTCCTTATATCAACTGAATCTCGTTGTCCACCAGCGTAGCGGAGCACGGGGACAGCTTATCGTAGAAATGATGCGCCACAGTTCCTATGGTCAGAACTGTTCCGGGAAAGACGGTGTCGCACTTCATGCGCCGTATGCCAGGATCCTGAAGCTCCGTGGTCTTCTGCTCCCGGTCTTTTTCAATGCTTTCCAGCTTTCCCCTGCTGACCAGCAGCTGCATCCGCAGCTTGGATATGCGGCTGATTTTGCTGGGGCTGTCCGGCTGGCGCTCGGTGCGCTCCATCTCCTCCTCCATATCCACAATCTCTTTGCTCAGCAGGTCGTAGTCAAACTCATCGCAGGGCCTGCCGCCCAGAACAATATCCGTCCGGTTGCCCACCCGGGAACCCACGCTGCCGGCGTCCACCTCATGGGCCGCGTGGATCTTGCCGCCGATGATGCTCCGATGTCCTGAGCATACCGTCACTCCGCCGTCGCAGTAGACATCACAGTTGATAATGCACTCCGTCTCCAGGCTTACCCGGGCGTAGACACAGCAGTTTTCCAGGTATTTGGCAAAGATGCTCCGCTGGGCCCGGAGGACAGCCTGGCCGTCTCCCTGGACACCTCTGGACACCACCAGATCGCGGCCCGCCTCCAGCGAACAAGCCTCCACCACGCCGTTCACGGTGATGGTCCCCATAGCCCGGACCGAAAAGCCGCTGCATACATCCCCGTGGATGCACACGTCTCCTAAAAAGTTAATATTTCCCACAGAGAAGTCCACATTTCCCGGGATATCCAGGACCGGCTTCACCTGGAAACTGCGGCCGCTGAACTCTACGTGACCGGTGATCGCGGCTACCAGCGCCCGGCCGTCCTCGGACAGCTTCGTGTTGCGTCCCTGCGGCACGGAGGCTGGCTTGCCGTTGCGGGCGGGGATCTCCTGATCCTGGACGGTCCGTCCCGGAATTCCATCGGCAGGCGGGAACACACGGCAGATCACGCCCCCCTGCTCCACATTGTGGATAAAATTCAGATCGGCATAGTCCACCCGGTTGTTCTCATCCACGGTCAGCTTCCGCTCCTGGATGCGGGGGAACATATCCACCACGCGGCCATCCCTGCCATGCTCCGGCTCCACCCCTTTGGCCACGGAAATCAGCCTGAAATACCGTTCCGGGTCCTGGGGCAGGACGTCCAGCAGGGTCTTGTCCACGCCAAACCGCACCAGCTGCTGGGTCAGCGCATGATCCAGATCCTCCCGCTCCAGCTCTCTGCCCTCGCCTACCGGAGGGTAGACCAGCAGCCAGGCGGTCATGCAGTCCCTGGACAGAAATACGGTTACCTGGGCGTCCAGGTCAGGGAGGGAAGTCTGTTCCTCCTCCGTCTGTTTCTGCTGGGCCAGGATCCTGTTTATCCGCTCGTTGGCGGAGGAGTTGACGAACATTTGCAGCCGCAGCAGCTCCGCGCTTCCCTCCCGGTCCGGCATCGGCGGATCCGACGGCCCCTCCAGAACCAGTTCCGGTTCGTAGTACCAGCCGGTCTGCTCAGTGTAGAGCGCCCACAGCTTGCGAAGCGAATGCTCCGGGGGCAGATTCAGCCGGTGCCGGGGCTGTTCCTGAGGTTGGTCCTCCTCCGGCGGCTGGACGGGCAGGGGTCCGCCCGCTTCCGTCTCCTCCGGAACATCCTCAGCCTGTTCTCTTGACCCAAACAATCGGGATAAAAACGAATTTTTAAACTCCATACCGCACCCCGCTCTGTTATATGCTGCCAGCAGCCGCAGAATATCCCTCTCTTCAGTTTACCAGATGATTTGTCATATGGCAACCCTTATCTGCATTTCTCCGGCGGGAAGGATGTTTTCAACATAGGAAACCGATCTCTTGCAGAGAACGCTGCCTTGTGATATAATAACCATACTATTATATCATAAGGCGGGGGTTTGCCATGAAAGAAAACGCGTTCGGACAATTTGCAATTTACTCTCGCAAATCCAAATTCACCGGAAAAGGTGAAAGTATTGGCAATCAGGTTGAGCTGTGCAAAGAATATATCCGCGCAAACTACGGCGATCAAACCGCCGGAAGCGCGGTGATTTATGAAGACGAGGGATTCTCCGGGGGCAACCTGAACAGGCCTGACTTTAAAAAAATGATGAAAGCTGCCCGTGAGAAAAAATTCAAGGCCATCGTAGTTTACCGCTTAGACCGGATCAGCCGCAATATCAGCGACTTCTCTGCGCTGATTGAAGAATTAAGCCGATTGGATATTGCGTTCATATCCATCAGAGAGCAGTTTGATACCGGCAATCCCATGGGGCGGGCCATGATGTATATCGCCTCCGTGTTTTCCCAGCTGGAGCGTGAGACCATCGCTGAACGCATCCGGGACAATATGCACGAACTTGCGAAAACCGGGCGGTGGTTAGGAGGAACAACGCCTACAGGATACACCTCAGAGAGCGTGAAGAGCGTGACGGTAGACGGGAAGTCCAAAAAGGCGTGTAAGCTGAAGCTCATCCCCGAAGAGGCTGAGATCGTCAAAAAGATATATGACCTGTATACCGAAACAGACTCTCTTACGTTAACAGAAGCCGAACTGCTGCGCCGGCGGATCAAAACAAAAACCGGGCGCGACTTTACCCGGTTTTCTGTCAAAGGTATTTTGCAGAATCCTGTCTATCTGATAGCGGATGGGGATGCCTACAATTACTTTATGGAACGGGAGGCGGATATTTTTTCAGAGCGGTCTGATTTTGACGGAACCCACGGCACCCTGGCCTATAACCGCACAGATCAGGAAAAGGGGAAAGCAACCGTCTATCTGCCGGTTCGGGAGTGGATTGTTTCCGTAGGGCAGCACCCCGGCATCATCCCGGCCAAAACCTGGATCTCCGTACAGGAATCCCTGGAACGAAACCGATCCAAAGCCTACCGGAAGCCCCGCAGCAATGAAGCCCTGCTGACCGGGCTGCTATACTGCCGCTGCGGAAACCGGATGTACCCCAAGTTGTCCAGGCGTAAGGCCGCGGACGGCAGACCGATCTACACCTACGTCTGCAAAATGAAGGAGCGCAGCCGGCGCAGCGTATGCAGTCTCCGCAACGCCAACGGCAATACACTGGACGCGGCAATCATTGAACAGATCAGGACATTGTCCGAAGACCGCCCCGGATTTATCGCGCAGCTGGAGCAGAGCAAAAAGTTTTATACCGGCAGCCGCGAGGAATATGAAGGCAAACTGGCCGATCTCCGGGCAGAGCAGGCGGAGAACGGGAAGAAAATCACCGCGCTGGTAGATTCCCTGGCCGAATTTGGAGACAGCACCGCCAGGGGCCACGTAGCCAGGCGGGTCGATGATCTGCACCGCGTCAATGAGGAGATAACCGCGCGGATCACCGAGTTGGAGGGGCTGACCTCTCAGCGCACGCTCAGCGAAATCGAGTTTGACCTGCTGTGTCAGCTCCTGGCAGTCTTCAGGAACAGCATGGATGATATGTCCGTAGAACAGAAGCGGGCCGCTGTCCGCACCGTAGTCCGCAAGGTAATATGGGATGGGCAGTACGCCCATGTTATCCTCTTTGGAACCTCCGAGGAAGAAATCAAATATCCTGACGCGCGGGATCTGCTCCCCGCTCCGGAGAGCGCAGACGATGATCCGGAGGCGCTGGAGCCTTTTGCGGACATAGACTATGGGCCGGAGGATGAAAATTGCCCCAACGGCGACGCAAAGACGCGTTGGGGCGTGGATAGCAAATGAGATCCTGATGTTCTTCCGCAGCCAGAAAAAGCTGCAGGGGGAGGTTTCCCTCTCCGAGACGCTGGAGACCGACAAGGACGGCAACAACCTCTTCCTCATGGATGTGGTGGGCGTGGAAGACACCATGCTGGACGACCTGGACACCCGGGAGAGCCATATCCGCGTGCGCCAGCTGGTGGATCAGTGCCTGACTGAGCGGGAAGCGGACATCATCCGCCAGCGCTACGGCCTGGGCGGAAAGGCGCCCCGTACCCAGCGGGAGCTGGCGGCGGAGTATGGGATTTCAAGGAGCTATGTATCCCGCATTGAAAAACGCGCGCTGGGGAAGCTGGAGGAGGCGATGGGAGGAAACGCATGACCTGACGCGGCAGGCCCGGAGGCGGAAGTCCTCATAATCTCGCCTACTGCCCCGGACGGTTTCCGCCAGGGCCGCCTCCCGCCTCATCCTCCGGCGCGAGGGCATGATCCCCGGCCTCGCCGTAGGATATGGCTCCGCCGCCGTATTTGCGCCGGATGGCGTCCACTGCGCGCTCCAGATTTTCCCGCTTGGCATCCTCCGTCTGCTGCCGCGGCGCGAAAAGGTCCGTTTGCTCATAGGTCTCCAGACTCCCTGTCAGCGCCAGGGCGGTCACGGACAGCAGCCGGACGGGGGATGAGGGTTTCCAGACCTTGTCGATCAGCTCCATAGCCGCCTCCAGCAGCTCGCTGCGGAGATGGGTGCTGCGGCTCAGGCGCTTCTGCCGGGAGACGCTTTTAAAGGAGGGATCCTTGATGCCTACCGCCACCGCGCCGCAGTACAGCCCCTGCGCCCTGAGCCGTCCCGCCACGCTGTCGCACAGCATGGCCGCTCCCCGGCGGAGCTGGGCGCGGGTGGTCAGGTCCGCCGGAAAGGTGAAACTGTTTCCCACGCTCTTCACGGGCTCCTTCTCATGCTGGGGACGGACAGGGGAGCGGTCCATGCCGTTGGCGTACTCCCACAACTGCCGCCCCAGCTTTCCCAGCAGCCGCTCCGGCAGCTCCGGCGGCAGGGCGGCCAGATCGCCGATGGCGGCCACGCCATACTGGCCCAGGGCCCGCTGGGCGGCCGGCCCGGCAAAGAGCATGGATCCCACCGGCAGCGGCCAGACGATCTCCCGCCAGTTTTCCGGTGAAATGACGGTGGTGGCGTCGGGCTTTTTATAGTCGCTGCCCAGCTTGGCAAACACCTTGTTGAAGCTGACGCCCACCGACAGGGTCAGCCCCAGCTCCCGCCGGACGCGCTCCCGGATGCCGTCGGCAATGGCCGGCGCGTCCCCGGGAAAGAGGTGCATACTGCCGGTAATGTCCAGCCAGCTCTCGTCGATGCCGAAAGGTTCCACCAGGTCGGTATACTGTCCGTAAATCTCGTTGATCAGCCGGGAAAAATCCCGGTAAAGGTCATGGTGAGGCGGCAGGAGGATCAGCTCCGGACACTTCCGCCGGGCCTGCCAGATGGTCTCCGCCGTCTGAACGCCAAATTGTTTGGCCGGTTCGTTTTTGGCCAGAATGATGCCCTTCCGGCTCTCCGGATCGCCGCACACCGCCACCGGCAGCGCCCGCAGCTCCGGCCTGGACAGCAGCTCCACCGAGGCAAAAAAGCTGTTGAGGTCACAGTGCAGAATGACGCGCTCCATGAGCCATTCCCCCTTCCTGAAAAACTGTGGTATGCCGCAAATACAGCATACCACAGTTCTGGCCGTTTGAAAAGGGGGAGGAACAAACGTTTTAAATAATTTTCATATACACCAGCACCAGCAGGATGCAGGAGGCCAGAAGGACCAGCGACGCGATGGTAACGCCCAGCGAGGTCCTTTTCCCCGGCGCGCTGCTTTCCGGAGCCGGAGGCAGCAAATGAGCACGGCGCAGGGCCGTATTGACCGGCTTGTACAGCAGAAGCGTCAGCGCGGTATTCAGTCCCGCTTTCAGGAGATTAAAGGGGATAAACACAGGCAGCAGCAGCTCCGCCACAGCCGCGCGGGGATATCCCATATAGATGGGAGTCATGATGTAATTCCACAGTGCCATGGCAATTGTAACCAGCACAACGCCCAGGCCCAGTCCGATGGCCGCCCGGCGGATGGTGCGCTTACGGCTGTACAGGAACGCCGCGGGGCAGACGAAGGCGCAGGAGGACAGCACATTCATGATGAACCCGATCCACCCGGTATCGCTGGTGGTGAACATCTCCACGGCGGAGACCACCAATGATACGATCAGCGCGGACAGCGGCCCATACAGGAATCCGGCAATCGCGATAACGGCGTCCTTGGGGTCGTATTTCAGGAACAGGACAATGGGGATACGGAACAGGAACATGGCGAGATAGGCGATAGCGGACAGCATTGCGAGGGTGGCCAGCTTCTTCACATGGTTATGGGATTCGGTTGCGGACATAAAAATACACTCCTTTACAGAAATACCCGAAGACGCGTCATCTCCGGAGTACTGCCGCAAAAGAGCGCATGGAAGCGCCAGAATGCGCACACCTTCTTCCATCCAGACTGTCACTGTCGGTACCGGATTTGCACCGGTTCAACGCTTGCGCGGTCGCGGACTCGCGTCCTGACGGACGCTCACCGCCGGTGGGGACTTGCACCCCGCCCTGAAGATGAGTGTTCGGTTTTGGTCCTGAACGGACAGCCGTACCGCTCCCCGGCCTCCTCCCCGCACGGCGGCCGCCCGTCCTTGAGAGGCGGGAGCGGAACTATCATCATTATACACAGACGGGAAAAAAAAGCAAGAGGAGATTTTCTCTCGATTCAATTCCTGCCAGCAAAAAACAGGAATCACATCATGGCAAATTCCCGCCAAATGACGTGATCCCTGTTTTTGTTTCAATGCTTTCAGGAATTTCTGACTTTTACTGAAGAAAAGTCAGGAAAAACCCTTCTTACTTCAGGCTCTCGGCAACCGCCACGGCCACGGCGACAGTCGCGCCGACCATGGGGTTGTTGCCCATGCCCAAAAAGCCCATCATCTCCACGTGAGCGGGAACGGAGCTGGAACCGGCGAACTGGGCGTCGGAGTGCATCCGGCCCATGGTGTCGGTCATGCCGTAGGAAGCGGGGCCGGCGGCCATGTTATCGGGGTGCAGGGTACGGCCCGTGCCGCCGCCGGAGGCCACGGAGAAATACTTCTTGCCCTGCTCGTAGCACTCCTTCTTGTAGGTGCCGGCGACGGGATGCTGGAAGCGGGTGGGGTTGGTGGAGTTGCCGGTGATGGACACATCCACGCCCTCCAGGTGCATGATAGCCACGCCCTCGCGGACGTCGTCCGCGCCGTAGCAGCGGACATTGGCCCGCTCGCTCTCGCTGTAGCGGATCTCCTTGACTACGTTCACCTTGCCGGTGCTGTAGTCAAACTGGGTCTGGACGTAGGTGAAGCCGTTGATGCGGGAGATGATCTGGGCGGCATCCTTGCCCAGGCCGTTGAGGATGACGCGCAGAGGCTCCTTGCGGGCCTTGTTGGCGTTTTTGACGATGCCGATGGCGCCCTCGGCGGCGGCGAAGGACTCGTGGCCGGCCAGGAAAGCGAAGCACTTGGACTCGTCGCTGAGCAGCATGGCGCCCAGGTTGCCGTGGCCCAGGCCCACCTTGCGGTCGTCGGCCACGGAGCCGTCGATGCAGAAGGCCTGGAGGCCCTCGCCGATGGCCTTGGCGGCGTCGGCGGCGGTGGCGACGTTCTTCTTGATGGCGATGGCCGCGCCTACCACGTAGGCCCAGCAGGCGTTCTCAAAGCAGATGGGCTGAATGCCCTTGACGATCTCATAGGGGTCAAAGCCCTTGGCCTGGCAAATTTCCCGGCACTCCTCGACACTCTTGATGCCATACTGAGCGAGGACGCCGTTGATCTTGTCGATTCTTCTCTCGTAACTTTCAAACAGAGCCATAATTTTTGTCCTCCTCTCTTATTCGTGCCGGGGGTCGATATACTTGGCGGCGTTGTCGAACTGGCCGTAGTGGCCCTTGGCCTTCTCCAGAGCGGTGTTGGCGTCGTCGCCCTTTTTAATGAAGTCCATCATCTTGCCAAGGTTCACGAACTCGTAGCCCGTGATCTCGTCGTCCTTGTTCAGGGCGACGCGGGTGCAGTAGCCCTCGGCCATCTCCAGGTAGCGGGGACCCTTTTCCCTGGTGGCGAACATGGTGCCCACCTGTGAACGCAGGCCCTTGCCCAGATCCTCCAGGGAAGCGCCCACAGCCAGACCGTCCTCGGAGAAGGCGGACTGCGTGCGGCCATAGACGATCTGCAGGAACAGCTCCCGCATGGCGGTGTTGATGGCGTCGCAGACCAGATCGGTGTTCAGGGCCTCCAGGATGGTCTTGCCGATGAGGATCTCGCTGGCCATGGCGGCGGAGTGGGTCATGCCGGAGCAGCCCAGGGTCTCCACCAGGGCCTCCTCAATGATGCCCTCCTTGACGTTGAGGGTCAGCTTGCACGCGCCCTGCTGGGGAGCGCACCAGCCCACGCCGTGGGTAAAGCCGCTGATGTCCTTGATCTCCTTGGCCTGGACCCACTTGCCCTCCTCGGGGATGGGAGCGGGACCATGGTACGCGCCCTTGGCGACCGGGCACATGTGCTGGACTTCGGTAGAATAGATCATGGCGAATCTTCCTTTCCTTTTATTTGAACAGGCAGGTACTTTTGTTCTTCCGGGGTTAGTTTTTGAAAAAACGCTGTTTTCAAACGTACCAGTTAAATTATAGGGAAAACGGAGGCAATTGTCAATAGTTTCTCTCACGCCGGCGGACGCTGTTCTGCCGGGCGAAAAAGCGCGGCCCGAAAACCCGAACCGCGCCGAAAAACCGCTTGCGTAATTTCCGCGAAACTGGAATACGGGACAGCGGAAGCATTACAGGCGGAGCAAAGGGGATGGCAGTCCCCAGCGCTCCCTTATGCATGGCCTCCGGCTCGCCGTCTCTCACGCGTTCCAGCTGATGGTAAAGGTCCGTCCGCCGATGGCCCGGCACGCCAGCGGGATGGCCAGGGACTGACCGTCGTAGCTGAAGGAAATCTGCGTGTTGGCGTTGTAGTCCCCGTCGCCCCGGTAGACCGCCTCGGTCTGCTCCAGAATGTTCTGGGTATAGCTGTTGTACCAGCCGCTGCCCACCGAGTCCAGTCCCCAGTAGTTGCGCCAGACGCCGCCAAAGCCGGCCGCGCCCCGTATGCCCCAGTCGGGACAGCCGTCCCGGCCCCACTGGAGGACGAAGGAGAGGATCCGCCCCGACTGGACGTCCACCAGCAGATGGACGGAGTAATTTTCACAGGTCAGCGCCATGCGGTATACCTGGAAGCTCATCCGGGTATCGGGGTCCATATACAGAAGCTCGCTCAGGCCGGTACAGGTCAGCCCGCCGTCCTCCTTCCAAAGCGCGGGCAAACCGCCCAGCGCCTGCAAATTCCGGATTTCCTGCTGGACGGACTCCAGCCGGGCCTCCCACCTCCGGCTGATCTCCTGACGGTACTGGTCAAGTTCCTCATCCGACGCCGACGTTCCCCCGGCGTCCGGGGTTTCTCCGCCGGCCGAATACAAAACTGCGTTTTTCTCCAGCCCCGTGCCGGCGGACAGGACGAAGTCCATTTCCCTCGTGACGTCCTGGCTGAGCTCCATGACCGTCATGGTCCCGCTCCGCAGCAGCAGAAGCTTTTCCGCCACCGTCAGCTGAACGCTCTCGGCGAAGCCCTCCCGGTCCTCGTCCTGAATCTGCAGGGAGGGCGTGTCCAGCAGCTGCCGGTCATAGAGAGAGGACAGCCACTCCGGCAGAAAAAATGCCGCCGCCATCAGCGCCGCAACGCCAAAAGCCGCCGCCCATTTACGCATCGGCCACACCTCCCAGCGTTACGGTGACAATGGTGCCCTTGCCCTCCCTGCTCTCAAAGCGCATCTGGCCCCGATGCAGGCCGATGATCTCCTTGCAGAGCGCCAGGCCCAGGCCCGCGCCGCCCTCCGCCCGCGAGCGGGATTTGTCCACCATATAGAAGGGCTCGGTGATCTTGTCCAGCTCCTGGCTGGGGATGCCCCGGCCCTGGTCCGCCACCGTCACCTGATAGCCCTCCTCCGTCTTCCGGCCCACCAGGAACACCCGTCCGCCGCCGTCCGTGGCCTTCCTGGCGTTGTCCAGCAGATTTTGCAGCAGGGTTTGCAGCAGGGCCGCGTCTCCCAGGATGACGCCCTCCTCCGCCCGCACGGACAGGGTCAGATCCTTGGCCTTCATGGCGGGCTGGCTGATGCGCGCCGCCTCCTGACAGAGCTGCCGCATGTTTACCCCCCTGGCGTCCGTCTCGCTGCGGCCTACCACCAGGAGGTTCATGAGAGACAGGGAGAGGTTCTCCAGCCGCTTGCCCTCGGAAAAAATATAGCTGGCGGCCTTGAAGCGCAATTCTTCCGCCAGATCCCGGCTGCGGAGCATATCGGCGTAGCCGATGATGGAGGTGAGGGGCGTTTTCAGTTCATGGACGAAGCTGGCGGTAAAGTCCTCCTGCCGCCGCGCGGTGTTTTCCAGCTCCTGGACATTCTTCTCAATGGCGTCCGCCATATGGTTGAAGTGCTCCGCCAGCTCGCTGATCTCGTCTCCGCCCATGACCCTGGCGCGGGGAGAGTAGTCCCCCTGGGCCAGCTGGTTGGCCACCTTGCCCAGACTGCGGATGGGGGTGGTGAGCCAATAGGAGAGGGCGAACATCACCGCGCTGCTGACGCCCACCACCAGCAGCACGATCCACCGGTAGACGTCATACTGCGTCTCCCGGTCGGTAAAGAGGCGGCTGACGTCCCGGACGGTCTCCATATACAGGATGCCGTCCGGCAGGACCACCGCCCCGGCGCAGTGGAGCAGCCGCCGCTGGGTCGGCTCGTCCAGGCGCAGGACATAGCCGGAGGACCGCTGGTCGATCTGCTCCAGCAGCTCCCGGTCGCTGCCGGAGTCCAGGGTGGAGTAGATGGTCTCCCCTGACTGGGTGGTGATGCAGAAGCGGTGGTCCGTGAAATAGGCCACCTCCTCCAGCGTTCGGGCCAGACTGCGGCTCCGCTCGCCGATGTTCTCCAGGTTCACGCCCCTGGCGTTGCAGACCGCCTCGTAGGAGAGGCGCAGCATCTGCATCTCATCCTGAGCGACGACGATCTCCCGCTCCAGCGCGGATTGGAAGGACAGGGAAATCAGCAGATAGCTGCCCACCCCGGTGGACAGCAGCAGGATGCAGAGGGTCGCGAGCGTCACCTTCCAGGCAAATTTCATTCCCTGACCTCCAGGCGGTAGCCCACCTTGTAAACGGCGGCGATGCGCTCCTGCCAGCCCAGCTTTTTCCGCAGGCGCTGGACGTGGAGGTCCACCGTGCGGCTGTCGCCCATGTACTCGTTTTCCCACACCCGCTCGTAAATTGTCTCACGAAAAAGGGCGATATTCTTATTTTGCAGGAACAGGACCAGCAGACTGTACTCCTTGGCGGTCAGCTGTACCAGTTTCCCGCCCTTGGTCACCACTCTGGACTGGGTGTCCACCACCACGTCGTCCACGACGACGCGGCTCTCCGTTTTATGATAGCGCCGCAGGACCGTTTCCACCCTGGCCAGAAGCTCGGCAATTTCAAAGGGCTTGACGATATAGTCGTCGGCCCCCAGCCGGAGCCCCTTGATCCGGTCCTTGACCGCGCTGCGGGCGGTAATGAAAATGACCGGGATCTCCAGGGGAGCCAGGTAGTCCATCAGCTCAAAGCCGTCCACCCCCGGAAGCATCACGTCCAGAAGGATCAGGTCGTAGCGCCTGGTTTCCACCAGGTCCGCGGCGTCCGCGCCGTTATCCAGGCAGTCGCAGGAGTAGCCCGCGGCGGTCAGGCTCATGTCCAGCAGGTCCGCTATGGGCCTTTCGTCTTCCACAATCAGGATTTTTACCATGCTGTTCTCTCTTTCTTCCGCGCCGGGCCGGCGCGCAGACAATTTCAATCAAATGATATGATTGATATGATTCCTGTATTTTAACACTGGAATCACACCATATTCGCCGGGTCAACCACGCCGTCGTATTCCCCGGCGGTCAGAAATCCGGACTGAAGGACCGCCTCCTTCAGTGAGATCCCCCGCAGATGGGCCAGGCGGGCCGCCTGGGCCGCTTTCTCATATCCGATCCGGGGCGTCAGGCAGGTGACCAGCATAAGGGAGCGCCGCAAGTACGCCGCCATCTGCTCCCGGTCCGCCCGCAGTCCCTCCAGACAGTTCCGGCGGAAGGAATCCATCCCGTCCGCCAGCAGGCGGGCGGATTGCAGGAAGTTATGGGCGATCACCGGCATGAAGACATTCAGCTGGAAATTCCCCTGGCTGGCGGCGACGCCCACGGCGGCGTCGTTTCCCATCACCTGCACCGCGATCATGGTAACGGCCTCGCACTGGGTGGGGTTCACCTTTCCGGGCATGATGGAGCTGCCGGGCTCGTTCTCAGGGATCCGGATCTCCCCCAGGCCGCAGCGGGGACCGCTGGCCAGCCAGCGGACGTCGTTGGCGATCTTCATGAGATCCGCCGCCAGGGCCTTCAGCGCCCCGTGGGCGAAGGCCATCCCGTCCCTGCTGGCAAGGGCGTGGAACTTGTTGGGCGCGGTGACGAATTCATGCCCGGTAAGCCGGCTCAGCAGTTCGGCGCTCCGCTCCGCGAAGCCGGCGGGACAGTTGAGCCCCGTGCCCACGGCGGTGCCGCCCAGCGCCAGCTGCCGCAGCGCGGGCAGGGACGCCTTTATGTAGTCCGCCGCCGCTTCCGTCATGGCCCGCCAGCCGCTGATCTCCTGAGAGAACCGCAGCGGCACCGCGTCCTGCAAGTGGGTGCGGCCGATTTTGATCACATCCCCGTTTTCCTCCTCCAGCCGGCGGAGCGTGGCCGTCAGCGCCTCCAGGGCGGGCAGGACCCGCTCCTCCAGGGCGCACACCGCCGCCACGTGCATGGCGGTGGGGAAGGTGTCGTTGGAGCTCTGGGACATATTGACATGGTCGTTGGGGTGGACCTCCACCTCCGGGTCCATCCGGGCGCAGAGGTGGGAAACCACCTCGTTCACATTCATATTGGACTGGGTTCCGCTGCCGGTCTGCCATACCTTCAGAGGGAACTCCCCGGCCCACCTGTTTTCCGCGATTTCGCCGCAGGCCGCGGTAATCAGCCCGCAGCGCCGCTCATCCAGCTTCCCCAGCTCGCAGTTGGCCAGGGCCGCCGCCTTTTTCAGCAGGGCAAAGGCGCGGATGATCTCCTCCGGCATCCGCTCCGTACCGATGGCAAAGTTTTGCAGACTGCGCTGGGTCTGCGCGCCCCAGTAATGGGCGGCCGGCACCGCCACGGTCCCCAGGGTGTCCCGTTCCGTGCGGAATTCCATCTCGTTTTCAGGCATATACAGGCTCCTCCCGATGCTGCGTCATATTTTCTTTAGCATAGCAAATTCGAGAGGAAATTACAACTCAAAAGTTCTTTTTGCTGCTTTTTCTTTCAGGAAACCATATGGCTTATGAAGCCCAAAAAGCCTGTAACCCTTGAAGCACAAGGGCTACAGGCAAAGAGCGGCCCCTCTTTAACAGCCGGAAACAAGCGGTTCAGAGCAGGCAGGGCCGTTCGTAATCTGTCTTTCTGACGCCTGCTTACTTGAAGGGGTTCTCGCCGGGATAGGGACGGCTTGCGGGCTGGTTATAGGCGATATCCTCCACGCCCAGGAACTTGAAGACCTCGAACAGGGCCTTGCCGTAGTGGCCGAAGGCCACCGCGCCGTGGTGAGGATACCGTTTCTCGATCAGCACATGGCGGTAGAACCGGCCCATCTCCGGAATGGCGAACACGCCGATGCCGCCGAAGGAACGGGTTTTCACCGGCAGCACCTCGCCCTGGGCGATATAGGAGCGCAGCCTGCCCTCGCTGTCGCACTGAAGGCGGTAGAAGGTGATATCGCTGGGGGCAATGTCGCCCTCCAGGGTGCCCCGGGTGAAATCGGGTTCGGAGTCCCTGGGCTCCAGCAGGCGGTGCTGGATGAGCTGGTATTTCACGGCCCGGTCGGCGCAAAGCTTGCAGGCGGGAGTGTTGCCGCAGTGGAAGCCCATAAAGGTATCGGTAAGGGCGTAGTCAAACTTGCCCCTGATGTCCTCCTCATAGATGGAGGCGGGGACGGAATTGTTGATATCCAGCAGCGTCACGGTATCGCCGGAGACGCACATGCCGATGTACTCGCTGAGCGCGCCATAGATGTCCACCTCGCAGGACACAGGGATGCCCCGGCTGGCAAGGCGGGAGTTGACATAGCAGGGCTCAAAGCCGAAGGCCTCGGGGAACGCGGGCCAGCACTTGTCGGCGAAGGCCGCGTACTGCCGCGCACCCTTGTGGGCCTCGGCCCAGTCCAGAAGGGTCAGCTCCAGCTGGGCCATGCGCTCGTTCATCTCGGGGTAGTAGCGGCCCTCGCCCATTTCCTTCGCCATGTCCTCGCAGACGGCGGGAATGCGGGGATCACCCGCGTGGGCCTTGTAGGCCGTCAGCAGGTCCAGTTCGGAGTTCTCCTCGATCTCCACGCCGATCTCGTACAGCCCCTTGATGGGAGCGTTGCAGGCGAAGAAATCCTGGGGCCGGGGACCAAAGGTGATGATCTTCAGCCGGCTCAGGCCGATGAGGGCGCGGGCGATGGGCCTGAACTCGCCGATCATTTTTGCAATATCCTGGGCGGTGCCCACGGGATACTCAGGGATATAGGCTTTCAGGTGCCGCATCCCCAGATTATAGGAGCAGTTGAGCATGCCGCAGTAGGCGTCGCCGCGGCCGTTGATCAGGTCGCCGTCACCCTCGGCGGCGGCCACATACATGCAGGGGCCGTCAAAGTTCCCGGCAATCAGGGTCTCCGGCGTCTCAGGGCCGAAGTTGCCAAGGAACACCACCAGGGCGTTGCAGCCCGCGGCCTTCACCTCGTCCACGGCCTTGAGCATGTCCCTCTCGTTTTCCACGGTGGTCCTGCACTCGTAGATGTCCAGACCGCTGCCCTTGCAGGCTTCCGCGACGGCGGAGCGGCGGCACTCCGACAGGGAGATGATGAAGCAGTCGCGGGAGACAGCAATGATGCCCAGTTTTACTTCAGGGATGTTGGTAAGCATACTTGTTTCCTCCGTTTTCAAATATAATTCGAGATGTCGATGCCGTCCAGCCCGGTCGGAGCGCCCTGGTGCCCCGGCGATGTCCGCGCGAGCCGGCAGCCGCCTGTTTCCGGCCCACAGGGGTGATCGCTGGTTCCCCTGGACTCTCCGCTTACCGAAGATTTGGGAACAGGGTCTTGCAGGCGGGGTAGATCTGCCGGAACTGCCGGTAGCGCTCCTCATACAGCGCGGTGAGCTGCGGATCCGGCTCCACCGTGGCGGCCACGGAAACCAGCCTGTCCGCTGCCGCCTGGACGGTGGGAAACCGTCCGGAAGCCACCATGGCCAGCATAGCGCCGCCGTAGCCCGGTCCCTGCTCGGTGACCAATGTATCCAGGGGGATGCCCAAGATGTTGGCTGCGATGGTTTTCCAGAGCGGGGACTTGCTGCCGCCGCCGCAGATATTGGACCGGGGAATGGACACGCCCAGGCTCTTTGCCACCTCGAAGCTGTCCCGGATGGCGAAGGCCACGCCCTCCAATACGGCTTGCAGCATGTCCGCACGGGTGGTGTCCATGGTCAGGCCGATGAAGCAGCCCCGGGCATTGGTGTCATTGATGGGACTGCGCTCGCCCATAAGATAGGGCAAAAAATAGACGTGGTTCCTGCCCAGCTTATCCGGTGTGATCTTTGCCTGCTCCGCCTGGTAGTCGGCGGCGCCGATGATCTCATCCTGCCACCACTTGTTGCAGCTGGCGGCGGAGAGCATACAGCCCATAAGGTGATACCCGCCGTCGGCGTGGGCGAAGGCATGGAGGGCGTTATTGGGGTCCACACCAAATTTGTCGGAAGAAATGAAGATGGTCCCGGAGGTGCCCAGGCTGATGTTGCACCCGCCCGCGCCCACGGTGCCGGTCCCCACGGCGGCGGCGGCGTTGTCTCCCGCCCCGGCGCACACGACCACGTTTTCGGGCAGGCCCACTTCCCCGGCAATTTCCGGCTTCAGGGCGCCCACCGTCTCATAGCTCTCGAAGAGCCTGGGCATCTGGGCCTCGGTGACGCCGCAGAGCTCCAGCATCTCCCTGGACCAGCGTCTGTGCTCCACATCCAGCAGCAGCATTCCGCTGGCGTCGGAGTAGTCGGTGCAGTGGACGCCGGTAAGAACGTAGTTGATGTAGTCCTTGGGCAGCATGATCTTACTGATTCTGGCGAACAGGTCCGGCTCATTCTCCCGCATCCAGAGGAGCTTGGGAGCGGTGAAGCCCGCGAAAGCGATATTGGCGGTGAGGCTGGACAGCTTCTCCCTGCCCACCACGCTGTTGAGGTAGTCCACCTCCTTCGCCGTTCGTCCGTCGTTCCAGAGGATGGCAGGACGGATGACGTGATCGTCCTTATCCAGCACCACCAGTCCATGCATCTGGCCGCCCGCGCCGATCCCCTCCACCTGAGAGGCGTCAAAACCGGTCAGCAATTCGGGGATCCCCTCCAGCACGGCGCGCCGCCAGTCCTCCGGGTCCTGCTGGCTCCAGCCGGGTTGAGGAAATTCCAGGGGATACTCTTTGGACACTACATTTTTGATGACCCCCTCGCCGTCCATCAGTAGCAGCTTGACGGCTGAGGTTCCGAGGTCAATGCCAATGTACAGCATAACCTGCTCTCTCCTTTATAAGTTGATACGATTCCTCGATTAAAAGCGCGATACCGTCGCCCGCGGGCCAAGCCGGCCTGCGCGGAAAAGAGCGGGGTTGGCCGTCCGCCCAGGACCTTTTTCTTTCGATTACAGATATCAAACGTTACCGTGCGGCGGGCCAAGCTAATCTGCGCGGAAAAGAGCGGATTTGGCCGTCCGCCCAGGACCTTTTTCAAAAAAAGTATCAAGTTTCCCGGTATAAAATCAGGCTGAACCAGGTAACGATGCTGCCTCCCGCCTGAAACTCAATGCCGAACCGCTCGGCGGCGTCAATGATCAGGATGCCGTGGCTCTCCAGGCAGGGGAACATCCTGTCCGGGTGGCGGCAGGGGCCGTCCGGGTAGGCGCACTGCCGGCAGACGGCGCAGGATTCCGTGGACAGAGGATAGGTGTCCGCGCCCTGGGAACGCATCAACTCGCTGACCTGGCGGGTGATCTCCTCGTGATCCGACCGGGTCGCCAGCGTTCCCTTCAGGTCCGCGATATCCTCCACCTCATTCATGGTGGTAATCAGCAGAGCGTGGGGGTAGCTGAGACACCGTTCCCGGCACTCCTCCACCGTCCCGACAGCGGGCGGGCAGGCCCAGCTGGTGCCGTAGCGCTGGCAGTCCGTCTCGCAGACCAGACGGACGCGGGGAGAAAAGGTCAGCTCCGCCGTGTCAAAGAATTCATATTGCACAATGGGAAACTCTCCCATCCGTTCCTCCAGCCATGCTCTGTTCATGCTTCGATGCCGCTCCTTTCAGCCGCTTTAGCCGCTTTGCGGCTATTATAGCATTTTTCCGCCTGCTTCGCAAGGGGCGGGAGCAGGGGGAAAAGGAATCCTTTTGCTTCTTCATAAATGCTTTGATGATAAAGATTTTGCTTCCCACTTGCAATTTTTGCTGAAACGTCCTACAATGGAGAAAACAAGAGGTGAAGAAGCATCATGGCAGAGCAAAGAAAAAGCGATTTTTCCCGGGGGAGCATCGCGAAAAACATTCTCTCCCTGGCCGTTCCCCTGACGGTGGCCCAGCTGACGGTCGTACTGTACAATGTGGTGGACCGGGCCTTTATCGGCCATATCGACACCATCGGGCGGGACGCCTTTACCGGCATCGGGCTGGTCATGCCGGTCACTTACATCGTCACCGCCTTCGCGAACCTCTGCGGCACCGGCGGCGCGCCGCTGTTTTCCATCGCCCGCGGCCGGGAGGACGACCGGCAGGCCTCCAGAATCATGGGCGTCGCCTTTACCCTTTTGCTGCTGCTGGGGGCGGGGCTGACGGTCATCTTCTATCTGTTTCAGACGCCTGTGCTCTATCTGGTGGGGGGCAGCGATGATACGGTCGTTCACGCCAGGAACTATCTGCAAATCTATCTGATCGGCGTGATCCCGGTGATGATCAGTCTGGGCATGAATCCCTTTATCAATGCCCAGGGCTTTGGCAAGGTGGGGATGATGACCACCCTTCTTGGCGCGGTCATCAACCTGATTCTGGACCCGGCGCTGATTTTCGGCCTGCGCATGGGCGTCCAGGGCGCGGCCCTGGCCACGGTGATCGCCCAGACCTGCTCGGCGGTGTGGGTGCTGACATTCCTGACGGGCAAACGGGCGGTGCTGCGGCTGGAAAAGGCCGGCCTGGGTCTGGAACCCTCCATCCTGCGGCGGATCTGCGGCCTGGGGCTCACGGGCTTTACCTTTTCCGTTACCAACAGTCTGGTTCAGGCGCTGGGCAACTCCCAGCTTCAGGCCTATGGCGCGGCCACCGGCAGCGGCGACCTGTATGTGGCGGCCATGACCGCCTGTGTCTCCGTCCGGGAAATCGTCTTTCAGCCCATCCGGGGCCTGACCCAAGGGGGGCAGCCGGTGCTGGGCTATAATTACGGCGCGGGGAAATACAGCCGGGTCCGGGAAAGCATCCGCTTTCTCACCCTGAGCTGTCTGGCGTACAATATCCTGATATGGGTGCTGCTGCTGGCGTTCCCCCATGTATTTATCCTGCTGTTCAATGACGACCCCGCTCTGCTGGAGGTAGGCGTGACCACCATGCGGATCTACTACGCCGCCTATGTGATGATGAGCTTCCAAATGATCGGACAGAACACCTTCGTGGCCCTGGGCCGGGCGAAGAACGCGGTGTTCTTCTCTCTGTTCCGCAAGGTGGCCCTGGTGGTGCCTCTGATGCTGATCCTGCCCCGGCTGTGGGGCCTGGGCGCCTATGGCGTTTTCATCTCCGAGCCGGTCAGCGACCTGATTGGCGGCGCGGCGTGCTACACGACCCTGATGTGTACCGTCTGGCGCGATATGAAGCGCCCGGACGAACCGTCCGCAGAATGCCCGGATCGTCAATAAGCTCGGGCCGCGGCAATTCAGAAAATACAACCTGGTCATCCAGCCAATGAGGCTTGGTGATACATAAAAGTGCAAAGATAAAAACGCAGCGCATGCGGCAATACATGCCAGAGCCGGTAGGTAGCCCGGCCGTCCTGCTTGCCAGGGTAAGTAACCTGCCCCTCCGGGTTGTCCATTCTTTGCTCATTTCAATTACTTCAGGAGGGATTGTTATGGGCGAAGTATGCAGCAAACTGACCGTGTATTTTGACGACCCGTTCTGGGTGGGCGTCTTTGAGAGAATGGAGGATGGAAAGCTTTCCGCGGCCAAAGTGACATTTGGCGCCGAACCAAAGGATTATGAGGTTTACGGGTTCATTCTGAAGCACTATTGCAGCCTGCCGTTCAGTCCCGCTGTGACGGCCGCTGTAAAGGAGGGCCCGAGGAATCCGAAGAGAACGCAGCGTGACATCCGAAAGCAGCTGCGGGATACCGGAATTGGCACAAAATCGCAGCAGGCTTTGAAGCTGCAGCGGGAGCGGGACAAGCAGGAACGCAAAGAGAAAAGCCGGGAGCAGAAGCGGAATGAGGCCAGGCGGATGTTTGAGCTGAAACAGCGAAAGAAGAAGGAGAAGCATCGGGGCAGATAATGCCCTGATGCTTCCCCGCACCATCAAAGCAGGCGGAAAGGAATCTTTTCCCGCCTGCTTTGATTTCATTATGCGCTCCGCGATTAAAAGTGCGGTATCGCTGCCCATGGGCCGCGTCCGGCGCCGATTTATGCGGTATGCTCATTCTTCATTCGTCCAGGAACTCAACGGTCCCGTCCTCCAGGTGGTACATGGCCCCAACGACCTTCAGCCCGTACTCCTTTTCATCTCTCTGGATCTGGAGGCTCTCCTCAATCGTGGCCTTACTGTGAAGGACATTCAGGCAGCAGGCCCGGTATTCGTCCTTTTCATCCCCGATGGCCCTGGTGATCTCGTCGGTGATAAACTTTATGTACCCGTCCGGTTCATGGTTCATCGCCGCGTCTACCGCTCCGCAGTGCGTATGGCCCAGCACGACCACCAGGCTGCATCCCAGATGCTCCGCCGCGTATTCGACGCTGCCCAGCTGGTGGTCATCCATCACATTTCCCGCAATCCGGATGACAAAAAGATCGCCAATCCCCGCCGAAAAAATGGATTCCGGAATCACGCGGGAATCCGAACAGGTAATGATGATTGCGTAGGGATGCTGTCCCTCCGCCAGGGTTTTCTCCCGTTGGGACGGAGAGGTATCCCCAATGCACTGCATGGACGCAAGATACCTCTTGTTCCCCATCTGAAGGCGGGAGAGGGCCTCCCGGGGCGTTATCACAAAATCTGTCATATCCTTTACAAGCTCCATTCCATACTGTGAGATGACGTGACCGACCGGTTTTCCGGCCGTCGTTTCAGAGACAGGCCGCAGCGGTACCTCCCATGAACCTATTCCGATCTTTCAGTATTCTAGCAGAAAAAATTTCCTTTGTCGACAGGAATCGCAAAATATTCTGGGGGAAGCGCTGAATAAATCCCCGCGCACGTCTTGCCGGAAAATTTTCCGCTCCATCACGATCCGCAGGCAAAGCCGGTTGCGCAAAACCGGCCTTTCTGCTACAATAGGCGCAAAGCATCTGTAAAACACCGGAACGGAGGTTCTTCATGAAGGTCCAATGCGAATATTGTCAGAATAAGGTGGAGGTTCAACCGGGGGCGGACAAGGTCTGTCCCTTCTGCGGCGGCCCCCTGCCCGCCGCGCCGGAGCCGCCTCATGCCCAGACGTCCCCGCGCCCCCGGGCGGCGGCGAAGTCAAAGCCCCTGTTCATGGCGCTTCTGTTGCTTGTCCTGCTGGCGGCGGGAGGCATCCTCTGTCTGAACAGCCGTCCCGCCCGGCAGAGCGGGGAGCCGTCAGAGCTCCTCATGCCCAACATGCGGGTCTCCGACGCCCTGGATGCCCTTAACGAGGGTACGGAGGACGGCGGCGCCTATATGGTGGTCATCAACTACTATCTGGAGGGCGGCAAGGCTGACAATGCCTATCAGGCGTGTAAGGATCTGCTGGAGCTGCCGGACGGCGGGGCGTATATGAGCTGGTGCGTTCAGGAGCTGGGCAAGTTCAGCCGCCCGGATCTGGCGGCCCGGCTGGCAATGGCGGCGGACGCCCGGTCCGGCGCCCGGGAGCTGTACGCTCTGGTACAGGACGCCACTCTGGACCAGCTGCTGCCGGACTCTCCTCTGTGCCAGGCCATGGAGCTGGTCCTGGGGCGGACGGCAGCCAATATCACTCTGGCGGACCTGCAGGCGGTCACCGGCGTGTCCATCGGGCGGCGGGACGCCCTCAGTGGAGCCCAGGACATCGGACTGGCCTTTGACGAAGAGGGGACGGAGTTTGTCACTGTCACCGTGGAGTACAGCGGCGCCGGCAGCGGTCTGGGGACGATCTGCTTCCAGGGCCTGCGGACCTTCCTGCTCAATGATTCCAACATCCGAACCAGGGAGGACCTGAACCTCCCCAATCTGAGGGAGCTGCGCATCCTCCTGCGGATGGACGCGGAGGACCTGACAAAGTTCACCCACCTGAAAAATCTGGAGCGGCTGGAGCTTGGCGGGCCGTCTCTGACCAGCCTGGAGGGCTTGGAGGAGTTCCCCGTTCTGGAGGAGCTGATCCTGTTTGACACCGGCCTGACGGATCTGTCCGCCCTGGCCTCCCGGACGGGCATCACCCGGCTGACCCTGGAAAACAGCGGCCAGCTCACCAGCGTGGCCTCCCTGTCCCGGGCGGGCCACCTGAAGAGCCTGACCCTTTCCGGGAAGGCGCTGGCGGATCTGTCGCCTCTGGCGTCCCTCAGCGGGCTGGAGAGCCTCAGCGTCACCGGCACCGCCATCCGCAGCGCCTCCTTCCTCTCCGGCATGACCGGGCTGCGGGAGCTGACGCTGACGAACAACAAAGAGCTGGAGACCGTGCCGGAGCTGGCGGGCCTGACCGGTCTGGAGCGGCTGACCCTGGACTCCGACGAGCTGATCGCCGGTCAGGACGACTTGCGGGCGCTGACCGGCCTGCGGGCCCTCAAGCTGCGGGTCAGCAAAAGCCTCAGCTTCCTGTCGCCCCTGACGGACCTGGAGGAATTGACCATCTATTCCTACATAGCCTCCTGGGATATCTCCGGGGTGTCTCAGTTCCGGAATCTGAAAAAGCTCAGCCTGTCCGGCGGCAGCGAGTTCTACGACAGCTACACCGTCGAGCTGGAGGGCCTGGAGGCCCTGCGGGGTCTGCCCCTGGAGGAGCTGGACCTCAGCGGCAAGCCGGTGTACGGCAGCATTGACGCGGTCCTTGAGATCCCCACGCTTCAGGTGCTGAACCTGAACGGGGCCCGCTCCGAAGGGACCGACTACTCCAGATTCGCCGGCCTGACGCGGCTGCGTGAACTGGACCTGGGAGGCTACCGTGACATGGCGGACACCCCGCCGGGTGAGTACGAGCAGTATTGGAGCTACAAGGCCGGCCCGGCTTCCGTCTTTGTGGAGCGGCTGGAGCAGCTGACCGGCCTGGAGCGGCTGAACCTGTCCGGCTGCGGCGTGGAGGACATCAGCAGCCTGCGGGGGCTGTCCGGTCTGACCTGGCTGGACCTCTCCGACAATGACATTTCCGACCTGTCGCCCCTGGCGGATTTGACAAATCTGACCTATCTGAAGCTGACCGGCAACCGGATCGGGGACTACTCCCCGGTGGAGGGCCGGGACGGCCTGACGCTGATTCGCTGAGAAAGGAGGACCCGGCTATGGCGCTGTTTCAGGTCCTGAAATTTGAGGGTCCCGCCAGCGTGCTGGTATGGAAGCACCCCAAAACGGAGATGAACACCGGCTCCCAGCTGGTGGTAGGGCCCGCCCAGGAGGCGGTGTTCGTCCGGGGTGGGAATATCTGCGACGTATTGGGTCCCGGCACACACACGCTGGACACCTCCAATATCCCCATCCTGTCCAAGCTCATCAGCCTGCCCTTCGGGCGGAAGTCGCCCTTCACGGCGGAAGTCTTCTTCATCAACAGGCTGGACGTGCTGGACGTAAAGTGGGGCACCGCCCGCCACATCCAGCTGCGGGACCCGGTATACCAGGTGGCGATCCCTCTGCGGGCCTTTGGCCGGTACGGGGTGCGGGTGGAGGACTCCGCCCGGTTTCTCCGGCGGCTGACCGGCGGAGCCAGGAGCTTCACCTCCCAGGATCTGGCGGACTATCTCCGGGGCGTCATGAGCGGGCGCGTGGAGGAGGAGCTGTCCCGGTATCTGCTGGAGCACAAGATCTGTTTTCTGGAGGCCAGCGCCCATCTGACGGAGATCGGCGATGGCGTCAGCCGGGCCCTGGAGCCTGTTTTCGAGGAGTACGGCATCCGTCTGGTGAGCTTCCGCGTCAGCTCCGTCAACGCCCCGGAGGGAGACCCGTCGGTCCGGAAGCTCCGGGAGGTTCTGGATAAGCGCCATGAGATGGACGCGCTTCGGTTCAGCTATCAGCAGGACCGCAGCTTCGACGTACTGGAGGAAGCGGCGCAGAATCTGGGAATCGGCGGCGGCGCGGCGGGATTGGGCGCGGGCGCGGCCCTGGGGTCGGCCCTCTCCGGCATGGTACGGGACATGGTGCAGCCGGCCGGACAGAAGTATTGCGGCGGCTGCGGTGCGGCCATGGGGATGGACGACGCTTTCTGCTCCAAGTGCGGGAAGCCGGCGGGCGGCGGAGCGTTCTGTCCCAAGTGCGGCGCGGCGGTCCAGCCGGGGAGCTTGTTCTGCGGGAAGTGCGGGCAGGCACTGGGAGACACGCAGAGCTGATTTTTGCGGAGCGCTTCCCAATACGCGCGCTGGGCTGACAAAGCCCTCCGCAGGGGTTTTGAACCTGCGGAGGGACATAGAAAAGCCCTCGGACCGTTGCGGCCCAAGGGCTTTCATTGGTGACCCGTCGGGGATTCGAACCCCGGACCCACTGCTTAAAAGGCGGTGTTCGCCAAATTTAACAACCCTTTAATCTGCTTTATTCCGCTTTATTTTGATTTTTTTCAAATTGTTTCAACAACAAGCGGAATAAAGCAGAATAAAGCAAAACAGGTTACTAACAAATTACTTGCAGTCTTCCCCATTTTCCACTGCCTTCAGCAGCTCCTCGATATCGGTATGCACATAGATATTTGCGGTGGTGTTGTAGTCCGCATGTCCCAGAATTTTTTGCAGGATCTCCGGAGGCATTCCGCTTTTTCTGGCGCGGCTGGCATAAGTATGCCGGGTGGCGTGGGGCGTTTTCCGCTGGATGCCCAACTTGTCCAGCAGCGGGTAATAGTCCCGCTTGCGGAAATTGTTTGGGATGTGCTGGCCGGCATACCCGGACAACAGCAGCTCCCCGGTGGCTCTGTCCGCAAAATATTGAAAATATGCCCTGCCCTCCGGCCTGATCGGAATGACCCGATTCCGGCCCGCGTCCGTCTTTTCGCCGCCAATCACATACGTTCCATGATAATCTGCCAGCGGCAGGCTGAACAGCTCCCCAATCCGCATTCCGGTATCAATCAGCATCAAAACAACCTTTGCCGCTTCCCCGCCGTCCGCTTCCAGCTTCCGGATATCTTCCTCCGTGAAGATCTCTTTCTCCTTTTTGACGTTCTCCGGCAGTTTTACAAAGGAAGCAAAATTGGTGGTGATCAGCTCCTCGCGCATGGCCCATTTAGACATCTGGGTGATCAGCTGCTTATGCTTCGATACCGTGGAGTGCGATCGGTCTGAGTGCTGATCAATTACCGTCTGGAAATCGGCAGTTTTCAACTCGCGGAATTTCTTCCTGTGAAGCGCCTGGAACACGTCGAAGGCCCGGTCGTAGGACGCGATGCCGGCGCTTGTGATTTCCCGGTAGTGCTCGGCCTTCCAGTCCTCAAACACTTCCGCAAAGGTCATGTTGTACCGATCTTCTATACTGCGGCCTGTGAGCCTGTTTAAGGCCTCCAGAGCGGCGGTCTTGGTTTCGTAGTATCCTATGATTACTTTGTTCTTTGCGGCCGCCCAGGGGCGTTTCCTGCGGCCCTGGAGCTTGTATACGGTGCCGGTCCCGTTTGCACGCTTAAGCGCTCTGCGCGGTTCTCTGGCCTGCCGTGTGCCGCAGAACATGCAAAACACACTGCCGTCCGGAATTTCCGCACGGCATTTTCGGCAATTCACTTGATTTTCCTCCCATATTCTGATATGATGAGAGGCGGAAATGGAACCGACAAGAACCTTTTCCGCCTCATGCCGTCCCCGGTGTGCCAGCACCGGGGGCGGTTAATTGTTGCATTTTGTCAGAAACTGTGCTATGCTGGCATCAGGAAAGAAATATCTTTCAGCGCTGCCAGTAACGGTGGACGGTTGGCCCCTCGATTCCGGAGGGGACTTCTTGCCCCCTCCGACTCGAAAGGAGGGGGATGCTATGGTGACATATTCGGAGCTGTTTCAGTTCTGCCTTGTTATTATAGGCATTTGCGGCCTGTTTCTTCAGGTACGTAGCAAAAAGAAGTAACCGCCCCCAGCTCCCCAGCTTAGCGGTTACTTCTGTAACTGAACGGAGGGGCTAACCGTCTACCGGCAGCGCCCTTTCTATGTTTAGTATAACCGCCATATTCGATTTTGTCAAGCCGTCGCCCGCTCTGGGCGGCGGTTTTTTGTGTCCGAGTTGGACACGCTAGGCCAGCCTACTTTGGCTGGGTGCAACCGGAGGCTATTATATCTGCCCCATCAGGGTTATTTTTTTGCTTTTTGGGCTGGACTAAAATTCCCAACGGATGCCGAAGGTGACTTTGAGGATATGCCCGTGAGTCCGGACAAAGCGTCTTCTTCCTCCATGGCCGCTATCTTCGCGGACAGTTCCTGATTCTGACGCTCCAGCTCTGCCACCTTCGCAGCTAAATCTGCATCTGCCTTCTCCTTCCCAGTGGGGACGGGCGGCGGCATGGTGTCAGCCTCTTGATTATGGGTGGAACACTCCCAAAGTGCATCTGCCAAAGATAGCATATAGTTTACGATCTCCCAACGTGCCTTTATACTCAAAGAAGCAAATTTTTCAATTAAAATTCTATCGGTCGTTGTAAGGTTTCGCTCGCGGATGAATGCGTCCAGCGTATCGTTGGGATTGGGTGCAAGCATCTCCCCATCTCCATTCTTAAGCCACGTCTCGCTGATTTTAAACTCCCGGCAGATTAGCGAGATAACAGCAGCACTTGGAGCAGTGCGTCCCATTTCATAGGTAGCAACTGTATTCCTCTTACTCCCGATTCTATCTGCAAATTCTTGTTGCGTAAGATCGTAATACCTACGAATTTTTTTTATTCGCTCGCTTATCGTCATAGTCAACAGATTCATCCCCTTTCGTGTCTCGATCATAACACGCTTTTGACGCATTGTCAACAAAATTCCGAAAGAGCACATAATAGGGCTTGACTTTGGTGATTATTCGGAGTATAATTGCCGCATAATCACCAAGAAGGGAGGGTAACTTATGAACGACACGACATACACACCAGAGTTTTTTACGCAGATCGGCAAAATCTACGACAAACTGTCGCAGCTTCCGGATGATAAGAGATCTGCTGCGACGATGATGATGGAGGCGTTCATCATTGGAATGCAGACCCAGGAACGGCTGGCGGCGGAAATGGAGGTGGTGGCGAGGTGAACGAAATGAAAGTTGGCGTCATCAAAGATGTGAGTGGGATGGGAATAAGGCCCCAAAATCCGGTATTGCCAATGGTTAAAGAGGTCCGGCAGACAACGGATGTAGCAGAAGTCGCGGCTATCATGTCCAATATGGATTGGGTAGTGATAGCCGCGACGATGGGTGGCGATGGGAAGTGCCTCTTTACGCTGGGGCGCGTCAATTAAGGTAAGTTACGCCTTCACCGCGTAGCGGAAGCTTTTCCGAGGGATCTCCGAGTGGAAATTCTGAGTGATCTCTTTCGGGAAATTCTGGATCATATGGGCCATACCAGCCAAGCGCAAAAAGCTGGTACGCGGTGCGATCTGGGAGTTGTCCGGGGGCAATCGACAAGATTACCCAACGCTGAGTATCCAAATATTTTTGAACACGATCTACGTCTGTTTCCTGAACAACTTTTACAATGCAAGAATAGTCTTCCATGGTTTCACCTCCTTTCTACCGACAAAATTCTACCACAGGCGGTAGGGGGTGGCAAGAGGGAAACGGCCGCGCTGATCCGGCGCAGGACAGCGCGTAGGCGGCCGGCCGGGATTCGGCGGAGGAAGGGGGTGAACGAAATGAATATTGCATTCAACGTCAATGGATTGGATGAAGTTAAGGCCGCAATCAAATCGGCCTCGGATGCGGTTGCGCAGTTGGAACGTGCAGTTGAAGAC
>JAAVHC010000015.1 GCA_014799925.1 Oscillibacter sp. | reverse complement strand
GATCAGGTTATGCGTTGGGTTGCCGATATGGAAAACGCCGACGGTACGCACGGCGGCCACTGGAAGATGGAGCAGACCGAGCAGGTCCGGGAGAAGCACAGTATTGACTGTGATCCGGTGATGTTCTATGCCGCGATGAACATGATGTATTCGGACTACTGCAAGGCGGTTGAGAAGGCCAACGCCGGCAGCGTGGAGCTCTACGCGTGTATGGCAAAAGCGTTCCTGGACGACAAGGACGCCATGCCGCACAAGCTGGAGCGGTATTATCACTATATCGCGGAGAAATAAGGCTTCGCCCCAGCCGTATCGGCTGGGGCGGGCTTTTTTATCACGCAAGATATAACACAATTATAAAGAAATCCTTAAAAGGCGTTGCACCTCAACGCCTTTT
This sequence comes from Oscillibacter sp., assembly GCA_014799925.1. Lineage (GTDB taxonomy): Bacteria > Bacillota > Clostridia > Oscillospirales > Oscillospiraceae > Pelethomonas. Next base: position 49,218 of record JAAVHC010000015.1, on the reverse strand, counting down.
CAATTCAAAAAGCGGGTTCAAGTCCCGCCTCGCGCACCACGAAAGTCCGCAGCCGATGATACAATCGACTGCGGACTTTTTAATTTTGCTTATGAAAAAGCCTTGAAATCAAGGGAATAGCGGGATGCTGGGGGTGCAAGTGGCCCCCGGCATCCCGCTTTTTTCGTTTTTTAATGTCGGAACAGCGTCTGGATGAATTAGGGATTTTGAACCCTCTTTATCTCATAGGAGAGAAAAATTAAAAAGTTGAGGAATCGTTGGTAGGTTGGGATACTGAGCATCCTGCTAAGATCAGTTATAAAAAGCAAACATTCCATTATAATCGGAGACACTCATATTTGGTTTGAAGTACGGCATACTACTCATACATTCTTCGTAATTCCCGGTTACTATACCAATAATCAACAGCGCACCGGAACACCGAGGCAAATGGACTACTATACAGATAGGCCGGAGAAAGTTCTGGATAGCTGCCACCGTTACAAGCCAGATTTGCAGCTAACGCCACACAGCGGCGGCCGTCCAAATCCAAATCCTGCCAGCGGTCCCAACAATCGTCTACAAAATTGCCGTCAAGGTCTATCATGCCCCATATGCGGTCACGGGTTTCCGGGGTAGCGGACTCGAAGGTATTTTTCCATGCTTTCCAGTGTGGTCAACCCTTCACTTGTTGACCTCCTCTACATACCTGGTGAAGGTCATATCAATGAGGTCCGTGCGGTGGGAGATGACGCGCAGCTCGGCGGTGATGTCGGTGTAGTCCTCGCCGACCTTCAGACTGTCGTAGCTGGGCACACTGGAGTCCGTGCCGCCGCTGGGATCGGAATTGCTGCCGCCGCCGCAGGCGGTGAGCAGAGTCAGGGTCATGACAAGCGCAAGGAAAGGGGATACTGCTTTTTTCATGGTAATTCCTCCTCGTTTCTTTTGAGTTAAGTTGTTAGCTAACTTGGTCTAATATTTAACTTTGATGTTAGCGTACACAAATATGATTCTTTGTCAATACTGCAAAGTAAATTTATGCATTCTAGCTAAACTGTTAGCCAATCTTTTGCAAATTCCGCCGGAGGAGCCGGGCGGACAAACAGAGAAACGGGGGCTGAACTTAAAAATACAGCCCCGTTATCCTTTTTTACTCTGCTTACTCTGCCGCCGTGCTCTCCCGCACCACCAGGCGCCCGGGCACGGTCCACATCATCGGTTCAACGGGATCATCCTGCCGGATCTTCCGAGCCAGCCAGGACACCACCGCAGCAGCCATCTGCTCCACATTGACCCGGTAGGTGGTCAGCGGCGGCTGGCACAGGGTGGCGAAGCGGAAGTCGTCATAGCCGCATACCGCCACATCCTCCGGCACCCGCTTCCCGATTTGCCGCAGAGCGGTCACCAGATTGTAGGCCACCTCGTCACAGCTGCACAAAAAGGCTTCCGGCAGCGTCTCCGGAAGCGCCAGAGGGATAAACTGCCCGTTCTCGTCCCGGTCCTCCAGCAGCCAGTCCTCCCGGGGCGCGATGCCTGACAGACGCAGGGCCTTCTGATAGCCCAGGTAGCGGTCCATGATGCTGGAGGTGGTGCGGATGCTGCCCACAAAGCCGATCTGCCGCCGCCCCAGCTGCAACAGGTGCTCCGTCAGCACAAAGCCGCCATCCGTATTGTCGCTGATCACGCAGTCGCAGGCATGTCCGGGAAGCTGAAAATCCAGCATCAGGTAGGGCAGCCCGGACGCCTCCACCTTGCTGAGATAGGCGGGAGCCAGATTGCCCATAAAGATAATACCGTCCACCTTCCTCCCGGCCACCAGAGCCGGGAGGATGCCGCCCTGCTCGGCCTCCGGCGTCACGATCTCCGACATGCAGGTAAACCCCTCGTTTCCGCTCTTGAGTACCAGGGAACGGTAAAGGTTGGTATAAAAAGCATTTTCGGCAAAAAAGCGGTCCGAGACCAATACGCCGATATTGCCGGTACCCGCCAGCTCACTGTGGACTCTGGTCCCCTCATAGCCCAATTGCTTTGCCAGGGCCACCACTTTGGCTCGCATTTCATCGCTGACGCCCGGCTTGCCTGCCAGGGCTTTGGATACGGACACCACACTGATCCCCAGCTTTTCCGCAATGTCCGCCATCCGTACAGGTTTTCCCATCAGAAAGCCCTCCCCCATTAGCGCGTTCTTTATTTTTCACATGCTGTTATCTGATTATAAGTCAGTTTACTTTGTTCGTCAACAATATTTATCAGACACATCGGAGGCTAAAGAGATTAAATTAAGCTAAAAAACCACTTGCACTTTCTATCCGGCTGTGTTATGCTTGCCCTGTCAGAAGCTATACGAGGGGGAACGGCCATGGAAACTGCGTCTGCTTTTAAGCTGCCCTGGGAGCGGATGGACGGGTCTTCCAGCAGGCGGGAGATGCCACCGGTCTGGAGCTTTTCACAGCCGCGGTGGTTGATTTCCTGAAAACGCTGCGCCGCCATAACCCTGCCGCTAAACTGGTATGGGCATATGGTATGGTTTAAGGTTCTTCGGGGCCGTATCTGGGGCCTGTGCTGGCGGAAGCGGCTGCACGGTTCCGCAGGGAAACCGGAGACAGGGATACATACTATTTGCAGCTCCCCGCCGTCACAGATGAGACAATGGGTTCCCGGCAGCATCCGGGTCCGTTGTGCCATCAGGCAGCGGCGGAAGTCACGGCGGAATTTCTCAGGTCCGTCCTGTAAGAAAACACACGATAAAAGAAAGAATATGGGGAGAAACGATATGGACTATCAAGCGTTATTGACCCGCTGGCTGGAAAGGGCGGCGGATGATCCCGACCTGACTGCGGAACTGAATGAGGTAAAAGACAATCCGGAGGCTGTTTCCGACCGCTTTTACCGGGACCTGGCTTTCGGTACCGGCGGCCTGCGCGGCGTGATCGGCGCGGGGACCAACCGCATGAACATCTACACAGTCCGCCGGGCGACGCAGGGGCTGGCGGATTATCTCAACGCGTCCGGCCTGCCAAAATCCACCGCCATTGCCTACGACAGCCGCATCAAAGGAGAACTGTTTGCTCGGGAAACTGCCCGTGTTCTGGCGGCTAACGGCATCACTGCTTATCTTTATCCCCGGTTGGAACCTACTCCGGCCTTGAGCTGGGCGGTGCATTACCACGGCTGCGGCGCAGGCGTGTGCGTTACGGCCAGCCACAACCCGGCCAAGTACAACGGGTACAAGGTCTACGGCGCGGATGGATGCCAGATCACGCCGGAAGCTGCGGACAAGGTGTTGGCCGCCATTGAAAAGACAGATTGTTTTGATGGCGTAAAGCTCATTGATTTTAACGCTGCGTTGGCGTCGGGAATGATCCGCAGGATAGAGGATAAGTGCCTGGACGATTTTGTTGGCGAGGTGCTGGCTCTGCGTCCCGGCAACGACGTGAGCAAACTGAAGCTGGTGTATACGCCGCTCAATGGCTCTGGTCTGGAGTGCGTGAAGAAACTGCTCACAAAGATGGGCGTTACAGAGCTGACAGTGGTCCCTTCTCAGGAAAAGCCAGACGGGCATTTCCCAACCTGCCCTTATCCCAATCCCGAGATCCGAGAGGCCATGGAGGAGGGGCTGCGGCTGTGCGGCGAGGTCCATCCTGACCTGCTCCTTGGTACGGACCCCGACTGCGACCGCATGGGCGCGGCGGTGCCGGATGGCAAAGGCGGTTACCGGCTCATTACGGGAAATGAGATGGGTATACTGCTGCTGGACTACCTGTGCCGCACCCGGATTGCCCGGGGGACAATGCCGGAAAATCCTGTGGCGGTCACCACCATTGTGTCCACCGATATGGCCGCGCCCGTGGCGGCGGCATACGGTGTGGAACTGCGCCGTACGCTTACTGGATTTAAGTACATTGGCGAACAGATCGGACTTCTGGAGGCGGAGGGCCATAAAGAGCGGTATATTTTCGGTTTTGAGGAGAGCTATGGCTACCTGTCCGGCGCACATGTCCGGGACAAGGACGCGGTGAATGCGGTCATGCTGGCCTGCGAGTGCGCCGCCTGGTACGCTGGGCAGGGCATGACCCTGCTGGACGCCATGAACGCGTTGTATGAAAAATTCGGCTTCTACCGCAACGGACTGATCAGCATTGCCTTTGAAGGGCAGAACGGTATGAAGGCAATGGAAGAGCTTATGGCCTCGCTGCGCGCCGATTCCCCCACAGCGGTTGCGGGGCTGGCCGTCACGGGACGGACGGATTATCTGTGCGGCGATACCGGACTGATTCCCTCCGATGTGCTGGAGCTGCGTCTCGCAGGCGGTGCAAAGCTGATTGTTCGCCCCTCCGGCACAGAGCCGAAGCTCAAACTGTATCTGTCAGTAAGGGGCGGCAGTGAGGAAGAAGCGGTCCGCATCCTGGGTGCCCTGACAGCCGGGGCAAACGCGCTGGTAAATGAAAGGAGCGGAAATTGATGGCTGATTTTCCGAAAGGATTTCTCTGGGACGCGGCGTCCGCCTCCTACCAGATCGAGGGCGGCGTAAACGAAGGCGGCCGCGGTACGAGTATGAGGCCCGCCGCGGCCTGTGCCGCGGGACCGCTGACGGCGATCCCCGTCAGGATGCCTGCCGTTACCAGGGCGATTTCTTTCCTTCTGCTCCCGATATGGTTCCATCTGTCGGACCCGGCAGCAGAAGATGCAATTTATGACAGCTGTGCCATGCGGAAATTCACCGGTATCGACTTCCTGACAGAAAGTGTGCCAGATGAGGCGGCACTGTGCAAATTCCTCCATTTGCTGGAGGAGCACGGACTGAACAAACTGTTTTTTGAAGCAGTCACATGAAAATATCAGACAAATATTACCCCGTGTTCAAATTTTGGGCACGGGGCTTTCTTTGTCCGTTTTCAGAAAAATCATGGTGTGGTATCCTGCGGCCATAGAGGACAGGAAATCTCCCAAAAAGACAAGATATATTTAAGGAGGGCACACCATGATACCCAAGAACCTGAGCAAATTAGGCATGAAGACCGCTTACAGTTACATTGAGAAGGACCCCGAGAAGAACCTTCCCAAGTTGATGGCCTGGGTGGACAGATTGGCCGGCTCTGGTCCTGACAGTTTCCAGGAGCAGCGGGACGCTTTCCGCGCTGTCATCAACGACCCCGGCAACAATATGTATCAACTTATCATGAACACCTTCCAGGATGTGGATAACGACGTGCTGAAGACCACGTTTGAAAACTTCTTTCTCAACGCCAATATCATTGGCTGGCCCATTCAGGAGAAATTCCGCGAGAAGTACAACTGCAACATCCCCTGGGCGATCCTGCTGGACCCCACCAGCGCCTGCAACCTGCATTGCACCGGCTGCTGGGCTGCCGAGTACGGCAACAAGTTGAATCTGAGCTTTGAGGAAATTGACTCCATCATCCAGCAGGGTAAGGAGCTGGGCATCTATATGTATATCTACACCGGCGGTGAGCCGCTGGTGCGCAAAAATGATCTGATCCGCCTGTGCGGGAAACACTCTGACTGCCAGTTCCTTGCTTTTACAAATGCCACTCTTATTGATGAATCTTTTGCGGACGATATGCTGAGAGTGAAGAACTTTATCCCCGCCATCAGCCTGGAGGGATTCGAGACGGCCACTGACGGACGCCGGGGGAATGGCGTATATCAGAAGGTGGTCGGAGCGATGAACATTCTGAAAGAAAAGAAACTGCCTTTCGGCATCTCCGCCTGTTACACCAGCCAGAACCTGGATTCCATCAGCTCTGACGCTTTTCTCGATCAGCTGGTGGAGTGGGGCGCGCGGTTTATCTGGTACTTCCACTACATGCCCGTGGGAAACGACGCGGCTCCCATGCTGCTGCCCGATCCACAGCAGCGGGAGCAGATGTATCACCGCATCCGGGAGATCCGCGCAACTAAGCCGATCTTTGCCATGGACTTCCAGAACGACGGCGAGTATGTGGGCGGATGCATCGCCGGCGGACGGCGGTATCTCCACATCAATGCCAACGGCGATGTGGATCCCTGCGTTTTTATCCACTACTCCGACTCCAACATCCGGGAGAAAACGCTGCTGGAGTGCCTGCAAGGGCCTATGTTCATGGCCTACCACGACGGACAGCCTTTCAACGAGAACCATCTGCGCCCCTGCCCCATGCTGGAGAACCCGGAGCTGCTGCGGGAGATGGTCCACCGCACCGGCGCCCACTCTACTGATCTGCAATCCCCGGAGACTGTGGACCACCTGTGCGACAAATGTACATCCTACGCCCAGTGCTGGAAACCGGAGGCTGACCGCCTGTGGGCTGCCAGTGAAGCAAAGAAGCGGGAGAAGCAGCGTGCGTAGACGGTCCGACGAATCATCGGAGCGGTCATTGGCGGCTGAGCCGCCAATGACCGCTCCCCAGAAAGGAATCAGTGGAATTTATGTCAAACCAGTCTTGGAATGCAAATGGACCGCAAATACGGAAATATAGGGTCATCCTTATTTGCGTATGGGCTGCGATCCTGATTTTTTGCTTTCTGAACAGGGATAGCTTCACCGTTGACGGCGTTCTGGCATACAGCCCTCAAAACACATTCTTTGCCGCCCTTTTTATGATGCTCCTCTTTGCGCTGAAAAGCATGAGCATTTTTATTTTCAGCGGAATCCTCTTTGCCGCCAACGGAATCCTTTTCCCGCTGCCTGCGGCGATTGGATTGAATGTCCTAGGTGCGGGGATTATGGTTTCACTGCCATATTGGATTGGGAAAAAGGTAGGAAAAGATATGATCGACAGAATTGTATGCAGGTATCCTAAGGTGGAAGTCCTGCGGAATATTCAGACGGACCACGAATTCCTTCTTTCATTTGTCACCCGCGTTGTCAATGTTTTACCCAGCGATATATTAAGCCTTTATATGGGGGCCGTTGGAATCGGATACGCAAAGTATCTGGCGGGGAGCATCCTTGGAATGCTTCTGTCCATCATCACGTTTCCGATTATGGGGATGAACATAATGAACCCCGGTTCGCCGGCGTTTATTGTATCGGTCTGTGTCCAGATGGTAATCAGCGCCATTTCCATTGGCGGCTTCTGGATTTACTATAAGAAAAACAGGGTGTGACTTTGCGGAGGAACTGCGCGTTATGGGACAGAAAACAGGCGTTGTTGATGTTGGCGGAGGTATGCGGGGAATTTATGCTGCCGGGGTGCTCGATTTCTGCGCGGATGCCGGGATTCACTTTGACCTGGGAATCGGCGTGTCAGCGGGAAGCGCAAATCTTGTTTCCTTTGCCGCCGGACAGCCCAGGCGCAACCGCCGCTTCTTTGAGGAGTATTCTCAACGCAAACAGTATATGGGCTGGGGGAATTTTATCCGCAAAGGCTCTTTTCTGGATCTGGATTATATCTATGGTACGCTCAGTATATCCAGCGGTGAGGATCCGCTGGATTACCCCGCCCTGATGAAAAGTACGATGCGGCTTCTGATGGTGGCTGCCGAGGCCAGGAGCGGAAATCCCAGGTATTTTGACAAAGGGGATATTCGGCAGGATGACTACGGCGTGCTGAAAGCATCCTGTGCCATTCCTTTCGTATGTAGGCCCCAATTTGTCAATGGGGCCCCATATTTTGATGGCGCTCTGGGGGATGTCATCCCCATTGAAAAGGCATTTGAACTGGGCTGCGACAGGGTGGTCCTTATCCTGACCCTCCCCGCCGACACGGTGCGCACCGCGAAAAAGGACAAACTCCTGGCTTCGGGCATCGAAAAATCATACCCGTTGGCCGCAGCTTGTCTGAGGCGCCGGGCTGACCGCTACAACGAATGTGTGATCCAGGCGAAAAAGTATGCGCGGCAGGGGAAGCTTCTGCTGATTGCCCCGGATGACACCTGCGGCGTTACTACATTGAGGCGGGAACCAAACTGTATGGCGCGCCTCTACGAGAAGGGATACCTCGACGGAAGGAAAATTCTGCCGTTTCTCACCGGCTGAGGCGGCATCGGGCATCATCACAGAGAAGAGAACGGGGGAAAAGTTATGAAGCGGCTGGTATGCGGTCTTTTTGCCATCATTGGGCTGCTGTGCGTCGTATTTCCGGGACTGATCACCGCAGGACTGCCCTATGTCCTGGGCGGGGCCATGGTAGCGGCCGGAGCGGTATATGGTGCCGCCTATTTCCGCGACCGGGATGCGTGGGCGAATCGTTCCTCGGAATTAGCGAATGGGCTGATTCTGCTTGTGGTGGGAATTCTCTGCATCTTTCATGGAGAGGATTCTATCGTCCCGCTGGGAACCACCTGGGCTATTATCGGACTGCACAAGGCATCTAAATCACTGTCGCGGATGATCCAGAACTACGGGAAAGGGATCGAGTTTTATACCTCTCTTGCGGAATTCCTTGTCCGGCTGACATTTTCTGCCATGCTTCTGTTTTATCCCATAGAGAAATTTAAGACGCATGTGATCCTTCTTGGGCTGGAAATGGTTGCCGTCAGCATCCGTCTCACCAAGCGCATATCCCCTGCCCTTGACACTGACGAGTAGGCGGAAGTATTGCTATGAAGTGTTTGGAGGATACATATTCCAGGAGTGGAAACATTTTGATTTCTTAACGGACTGCGGTTGTCTTTTTGGACGGCCGCAGTTTTTATTCTGCCCAAAGAGGCGGATTCACGTTATCCCGGATTTATAGGTTTTGAACAGTTCTAATCCCCTCAAGAATATGCTATACTGTCATAAACGCAGCTTTTTCGGAATAAATGGGGGATAACAGACTATGCCAAACTTTACCAAGCGCGCCATCAGGGACGCTTTCCTGCGGCAGCTCACAGAGCGTCCCTTGAGTCAGATCACCGTCAAGGACATTGTGGAGGAGTGCGGCATCAACCGCAATTCCTTCTACTACCACTATGAGGGCATCCCCGCTCTGCTGGAGGAGATCATCGCCGGAGAGCTGGAGCGCCTGACGAAAGCCTATCCCAACATTGATTCCATGGAACAGGGGGTAGACGCCGCCGTAGAGTTCATCCGCGCCAACAAGCGGGCCGTTCTCCATATCTATAATTCCATGAGCCGGGATGTTTTTGAGCGGTATCTTATGGAGACATGCCGTTATGTGGTGGCGACCTACGTGGACACCGCCCTGGCCGGGCGGACCATCAACGAAGCGGACAAATCGATTCTTATCCGCTACCACACCTGCGCCTGTTTCGGCAACATCATCGACTGGCTCAACGGCGGCATGAGAGACGACCTCTCCGCCTATTTCCGCCGGATCTTCCAGCTGAAGATCGTCCGGGGCTGGGAGGACGGCATCTATGTGCCGGTGGAACCATGACCTTCCATCTTTGGGCAGAAGCGCCCCCGTGTCTGGTTTTTAGTCGATTTGATCCCCGTGCCTGATTTTTGGGCACGGGGATTTTTCCGTCCATTTTCAGAAGCGGCCCGCCCTGTTATACTGTGGCCATACCAAGGAGGTGAGCGTATGAAAATGCGTTCCATGACCCCTATGCGGATAGCCAAGACCGGGTATATCCTGATGTCCGCAGTCTTCTGTGTGCTGGGCCTGCTGTTTATTCTCCGGCCGGACCAGTCGCTCGCCGTGATGGGTCAGGTGCTGGGAGCCGCCATGATCGCCTTTGGCGCATTCAAACTGGTGGGATACTTCTCCCGCGATCTGTTCCGGCTGGCCTTCCAGTATGACCTGGAGTTCGGGATCCTGCTGATTGTGCTGGGCATCATTGTATTGCCCCGGTGGTCGGACGTGGTCGGTGTACTGGCGGCGGCGCTGGGGATCGCCATCCTGGCGGACGGACTGTTCAAGGTCCGCATTGCCATGGACTCGCGGGTCTTCGGCATCCGCGACTGGTGGATGATTCTGGTCCTGGCAATCATCACCTGCGGCGCGGGCGGACTGCTGGTACTGCGGCCCTGGCAGGGTGCGCGGCTGCTGGCGCGGCTGCTGGGCGCGGCCCTTCTGTGTGAAGGAGGACTGAACCTCTGCGTGGCGGTCAGTACGGTGAAGATCATTGATCATCAGCATCCGGACGTGATCGAGGCCGAGTACACCGAGATCAAAGAGTACCAATAAATTTTCTTGAAAGGAAGACTGAGCACTCATGCGTTTTTCCAAAGCGGTGGTCAAGTACCGCATCCCCATCCTCATTGTGTCCCTGCTCCTGCTGATCCCTTCCGTACTGGGGATGGCGGGGACCCGCATCAACTACGATATGCTGGACTACCTCCCGGCGGATATGGACACCGTGGTGGGGCAGAACGAACTGCTGAATGAATTTGACAAGGGGGCGTTTTCTTTCATCATCCTGGAGGATATGCCCAATAAGGACGCTGCCGCTCTCAAGGCCCGGGTTGAGCAGGTGGATCATGTGGAGACCGTGCTGTGGTACGATTCCCTGCTGGACCTGTCGGTGCCCATGGAGCTGCTGCCCCGGGAGCTGTACGACGCGTTCAACACAGAGAAAGCCACCATGATGGCAGTGTTCTTCGACACCTCTACTTCCTCCGATCTGACCATGGACGCCATCCGGGAGATCCGGAGCATTGCCGGAAAGCAGTGCTTCGTCTCCGGCATGTCCGCTTTGGTAACGGATCTGAAGGATCTGTGCGAGAAGGAGGAACCCATCTACGTGGGCATCGCCGTAGCCCTGGCCTGCGGGGCCATGCTGCTCCTGTTGGACAGCTGGCTGGTGCCCTTCGTATTCCTGGCCAGTATTGGGATGATGATCCTCATGAATCTGGGCAGCAACTATTTCATGGGAGAGATCTCCTACATCACAAAAGCCCTGTCCGCCGTGCTGCAGCTGGCTGTTACGATGGACTACTCCATTTTCCTGTGGAACAGCTACAACGAGCAGCGGCATCTCCACGGGGATAAGGATGAGGCCATGGCCTCCGCCGTTCAGGCTACCCTGGCCAGCGTGGTCGGTTCCTCCATTACTACTGTCGCGGGTTTCATCGCCCTGTGCTTCATGTCCTTCACCATGGGACGCGACCTGGGTATCGTGATGGCCAAGGGTGTGCTGCTGGGTGTGCTGGGCTGCGTGACCGTACTGCCCGCCCTGATTCTGGTGTTCGACAAGCCCCTGCAAAAGACCAGACACAGATCCCTGATCCCGGACATGACCGGGATGGCCGGGGGTGTCGTGAAGGTGTTTCCTGTATTCCTGGTGATTTTCGCTCTGGCAGTCCCTCCGGCGCTGGCCGGCTACACCAGGACCAACCAGGAGGTCTACTACGACATGGGTCAGTGCCTGCCGGAGGATATGGAGTATGTCATCGCCAACAGCAAGCTCTCCGAGGACTTTGACATTGCTTCCACCCATATGCTGCTGGTCAGCGCGGATGTGCCCTCCAGGGATATACGCTCCATGATAAATGAAATGGAGGACGTAGACGGTGTGAAGTATGTTCTGGGGCTGGAGTCCGTGCTGGGTTCCCGGGTGCCTCTGGAGGTCCTGCCGGAGTCCGTTACTTCCATCCTTCGCAGTGATAAGTGGGAGCTGATGCTGGTCAACTCCGCGTATAAGGTGGCCGGTGAGGAGGTCAACGCACAGATCGACCGGCTGGGTTCCATCCTGAAACGCTACGATCCCGCCGGAATGCTGATTGGCGAGGCTCCCTGCATGAAAGATATGATCGAGACAACGGATCAGGACTTCAAGGTGGTTAATGCGGTATCCATCATTGCTATCTTTCTCATCATTGCCCTGGTGGAAAAAAGCCTGAGCCTGCCCTTTATCCTCATCGCGGTCATCGAGGCGGCTATCTTCGTCAACCTGGGCCTGCCCCACTACCTGGGCCAGAGTCTGCCCTTCATCGCTCCTATCTGTATCAGCACGATCCAGCTGGGCGCAACCGTTGACTACGCTATTTTGATGACGACCCGTTATAAAATGGAGCGTATCAACGGAGCGGATAAAAAGTCCGCCGTCCATACGGCGCTGACTACTTCGATCCCCTCTATTATTGTTTCCGGCATGGGCCTGTTCGCCGCCACCTTCGGTGTGGCCCTGTACTCCGAGATCGACATTATCAGTTCCATGTGTATGCTGATGGCACGCGGGGCCGTGGTCAGCATGGTATCTGTTATCTTCATCCTGCCCGCCCTGCTGCTTCTGTGCGACGGACTCATCCGTGCGACTACTTTTGATATGCGCAGCGTAACAAAGCGCGCTCACTCTAATCAGGAGGTCTATGTAAAATGAAAAGATCCACGATAAAAGCTATCGCCCTGTGCCTGTGCGGCACATTAGCCGCCGGATGCGCAGGCGTCCGCGCTCTGGCTTCCGGCAGTGAGATGGCCGAACCTGTCAAACCGGTTCAGCTCGGCGCTGCCGCGCCTGTCCAGGCGCCATGCCCCACCGGCAAGGACGAAACCGTCTATGTGCTGACAAAAGCCGACGGCTCGGTGGAAAAGATCATCGTCAGCGACTGGCTCAAAAACGCCGATGGCAGCGCGTCTCTGGCGGACTCCGCCAATCTGGACGGTGTGGAGAACGTGAAAGGCAGTGAGTCCTTCACCCTCAGCGGCGGTACCCGCGTTTGGGATGCCCAGGGGAACGACATTTACACGCAGGGCACCACAGATCAGGCTCTCCCAGTGGATATGACCGTCAGTTATACCCTGGACGGCAAGACTATTTCACCAGAGGAGCTGGCCGGGAAGAGCGGCAGGGTCACCATCCGCTTTGACTACGCCAACCGCGAGTATCAGATGATGGACGTGGGCGGTAAGCAGGAAAAGATTTACGTTCCCTTCGCCATGCTCACCGGCATGGCTCTGGACAATGAGATTTTCCACAATGTGGCGGTTTCCACCGGAAAAATCTATAATGATGGTGACCGTACGGCGGTAATCGGTATGGCTTTTCCCGGTTTGCAGGAAAACCTGGACGTGGACCCCGAAAAGCTGGAAATCCCTGATTATGTGGAGATTACTGCAGACGTGACCGGCTTTGAACTGGGGATCACTCTCACTGTGGCGGTCAGCGACCTGTTTGGGCAGCTGGATACGGATCAGCTGGACAGTACCGATGATTTGAACAAATCCCTTGATAAGCTCACCGACGCGATGGACCAGCTGACGGACGGCTCGAATAAGCTGTATGACGGTCTGTGTACGCTGCTGGACAAATCCGCTGAGCTGGCGGACGGCGTTGACAAGCTGGCGGCGGGAGCCGAGGCGCTGAAAGCCGGTGTGGACTCTTTGGAAACCGGTGCGGTCCGGCTTCAGGAAGGGACAGAGGCCCTCAGCATTGGCCTGGAGACCCTGAACGGAAACAGCGAGACTCTGAATGCGGGAGCGAAACAGGTTTTCAATACTCTGCTGGCCTCCGCCAGCCAGCAGTTGACTGGCGCCGGAGTGACGCTGCCCGCAGAACTGACAGCGGAAAACTATGGCACGATTCTGGACGGCGTGATTGCCGCCCTGCCTGAGGCGGCATCGGGATCTGTGGTCCAGCTGAAAGCCTCCCTGGACAGCTATAACCAGTTCTACCAGGGCTTGCAGAATTATACGGCGGGCGTAGCCCAGGCGGCTGCCGGGGCCGGAAGTCTAATGACCGGCGCATCCCAATTGACCGGCGGCGCATCCCAGGTCAGCGGCGGTGCGGCGGAGCTGTACGGCGGCGTCATGACGTTGAAGAACAGCACCCCCGCTCTGGTGGACGGAGTGAAGCAGCTGCGGGACGGCTCCAGGGAGCTGGCCGACGGTCTGGATGAGTTTAACCGGGACGGTGTCCAGAAACTGGTGGATGCTGTGGATGGCAATCTGGAAGGTTTCGTAGAGCGCCTGAAAGCCACGGCGGATGCATCCAGAGGCTACCGGTCCTTCTCCGGTATTGATTCAGAGACGGAAGGACAGGTAAAGTTTATCTATCGGACCGCGCCTGTAGAGATCAAGGAATAAGCAGAAGTCAAAACCACCGGCTTAGCCGGTGGTTTTGACTCTGTGGATCAAAAAAGCGGCTGCGCCACTTTTTGAGGAGGATATCGTTTCACGCTGCGCCTCGGTTGTCTGCCCGCGGCGGACAATTCGACGCTCGTTCCGCATAAGCCCTGACTTCAGGGCCAGACGCCGGGCGGTTGAAGTCACGTACTCTTTTTTCAACCGTTTCCGCAAGCTGCTCGTTCGCGTTGAGAAAAAGGCACAAAACTACCTTGCTCGGCATCCATTTTGCCTGCCGCACTATTCTACTGTCACGCTTTTTGCTAAATTTCTGGGCTTATCCACATCCAGACCTCTTGCCACACTCAGGTAATATCCAAGCAGCTGCAATGGAATGATTGCCAGAGACGCGGCAAAATGCTCGTCTGTCTTTGGTACATATACGGTAAAATTCGCAGTGTCCTCTATACTGTAGTTCCCGCATGTAGTCAATCCCATCAGGTAAGCGCCTCTGGCCTTGCATTCGGCCATGTTACTGGTGGTCTTCTCAAACAACGCGCTTTGCGTCAGCAGTCCGATCACAAAGGTGCCATCCTCAATCAGGCTGATCGTACCGTGTTTCAGCTCACCTGCCGCGTGTGCCTCAGAATGAATATAGGAGACCTCCTTCATCTTCAGGCTTCCCTCCAGACTGACCGCGTAATCTATGCCGCGTCCAATAAAAAACACATCGCGGGCATTTGCATATTTTGCCGCAAACCATTGGATTCTCTCTTTATCTTCCAGAATCTTTGCAATTTTCTCCGGCAGTTTCTCCAATTCCGCCACCATTTCCAGGTAGGAAGCTTCATCCAAAGTTCCCCGCGCCTTCGCAAACTGCATGGCCAATGCGTAGCAGGCGATCAGCTGGGCGCTGTATCCCTTGGTCGTGGCTACCGCGATCTCAGGACCAGCCAGCGTATAGAACACGTTGTCCGCCTCTCTCGCAATAGAACTGCCCACCACATTTACGATTGCAAGGGTACGGATTCCTCGGTTTTTGGCTTCCCTGAGCGCCGCCAGGCTGTCCGCCGTTTCTCCGGACTGAGAAATGATAATCACCAACCCGTTTTGATCCAGCAGAGGGTTTCTGTATCTGAACTCAGACGCCAGTTCCACTCGGACGGGTATTTTGACAAGATCCTCAAATACATACTGCGCCGCCATCCCCGCATGCCACGCCGAGCCGCAGGCCGCGATATAAATCTGGGAAATACTCCTCATTGCTTCCTCATCCAGTCCAATCGCGGAAAGGTCAATCCGGCCATCCCTCACCACAGAAGCCGCCGTATCCCGCACCGCTTTGGGCTGCTCATGAATCTCTTTCATCATGAAATGCTCGAAGCCGCCCTTTTCCGCCGCCTCTGCGGAAAAAGTGATCATGGTGCTTTCTTTTTGGATTGCGTCGCCATTGAGGTCATAAAATTCCGCCGCACCAGCTGTGATCTTTGCCATTTCATGATTGCCGATATAGTAAACTTCCCTCGTATGCTCCAGAATAGCCGGCACGTCGGAAGCCAGATAGCTTTCGCCGTCAGCGATCCCGATGATCATCGGCGAGTCCTTCCGGGCCGCGTAAATCTCTCCCGGATGATCCTTGAACATCACTTCCAAAGCATACGAACCGCGAACGCGGACCATCGTCTTGGCAATCGCGTCAATTGGCCCCATATGATACTTTTTGTAATAGTAATCAACCAGTTTAATCAAAACCTCGGTATCCGTCTGGCTGTAAAAAGAGTACCCGTGTTTCTGAAGCTTCCCCTTCAGTTCCTGAAAGTTTTCAATGATCCCATTGTGTACTCCGACTACATCGGATTCTACCGGACCTGATCCTGAACCAGTGCAATTGCCGGATACATGCGGATGCGCGTTGATCTGACTGGGTGCGCCGTGGGTAGCCCAGCGGGTATGCCCGATCCCGCATGTCCCGACCAGAGAACGGCCGTCATCCGTTTTTTCCGCTAAATTTTTCAGTTTTCCGATTGATTTCGCAACCTCTGCCAAACCGCTCCCGTTCCGGACAGCCAGTCCGGCGGAATCATAGCCTCTGTATTCCAGCCTGGACAAGCCGGAAAGCAAGATAGGTGCGGCCTGTCTGTGGCCGGTGAATCCAACGATTCCACACATAAACAATTTCCCTGATGCAGCCGGTTATGCCTGCATATCCTTTCTTACCTTACTGTCGCGCCGTTACCGCATATCAATCAAACATATGGCTGGCTCAAATCGCATGGGTTTCTCTAATAATAACAGATATATTCCATAAGTCAAATAAAGAGACATGATGCCGGAGTATGATTCCTGCGCCTGAACGCGGGAATCATATTATTTCATTTAAGCCGTTTTGCCCGCCGCCGTCAGCTTCGGCGCGTGATGGTCCCGCTTTTCTTTCCGTTTATTGACAAATATTTTTACAGCGGTATAATTACCCTGCCAAATACACGGAAGTGGGCTTATGCGAGCAGTACGGGTAAGAGCCTTTATATTCCTTCGGCAAATAAATAATCCAAAAGCTTGCTGTGTCTATAGATTGCCGAAGGAATCATTGCCATGTTTTGCGGCTGCTCCGCAAGGGGCGAGCAAAACGGCATTAAACAGGGGAATTGTGCGAACTTAAAATCCGATATGTATTCAACTTTTGCCAGGACCTCCCCGGTCCATATCCCGGTCAAAGGCTGGAATGCCGCCGCCGGACGGTTCCGTCTTCAGCAGGATGACCGGAAGCACGGGCGGCTTTCTGGGCCCAATCACTTCTGCCGTATGCCGCTGAATATTTTTTCCATCTGCCCAAGGGCTTCCGACCCACGGTCATTGCCTTAAACTGCGGCGCGTCTTGAAAATCCGAAGCAAAAACAGCACGGTATGGCCGAATATTACACTTTACATATCGCAAAAAGTATATATACTAGACTTAGTTGCAACGTGATCCATCGATGGAGGTCCTGGTTCGACATTATTATGTTACCGATCTAAAAGAAAGAGAGGGAAAGCCATGTCCGCCTCCGCAAGAAAGAGCAACGCGTCCTATTACGTTTGCGTCGCGGTTGCCGTATTCTTCATGTTCATTTTTGGCCGCATTGTTCCTGCCTTTGCAGGGATCACTCCCGTAGGCATAAGTATGCTGGGCATTTTCTTCGGCGTGCTCATCGTCACCATCGCCACCGGCGAAACCTTCTGGCCCGCTCTGCTGGGTCTGTTCGCCATGATCATCTGTGACTACACCACCGCCGGCGGTCTGCTGGCCACCTGGTTCGGCAACGTCACCATCCAGCAGATCATCTGGGTCATGGCCCTTACCGGCGCGGTCACCGAATCCGGAGCCGTCAACGTGCTGGCCCGGAAGGTGCTGAAAATCAAGGCTCTTCAGGGTCATCCTGTGCGGCTTGTCACCGCGCTGTTCCTCGCTGTGCTGGTCTGCTCCGCACTGGTGAGCAGCCCCACCACCATGCTCCTGCTGTGGTATCCCATTCTGGACACCATCTGCGATATGTGCGGAGTGGAAAAGGACAGCGACCTGAAGCGCAGCCTGCTGCTTGGCATTTACATCTCCGCCATGGGCGCCTATGTGCTCCCCTTCAAGGGCGTCCACCTGTCATCCATCGCCATCATCAGCGGTATCATGGAGGCCAGCGGCCTGGCCTTTGACAACACCGCCTATCTCCTGGTTTCCACTCTGGTTGTTCTGGCCTTCGTTCTGGCCTACATCGCGTTCATGTGCTTCGTGTGGAAGCTTGACCTCACGCCGCTGAGGGACTTCAATGTGGACAAGATGGGTCTCACCGAGGCCGACCTGAAAATGAACGGCCGCCAGAAGATCCTCCTGGGCTTCATGGTATTCGGTATTGTGTTCCTGCTGCTCAGCATGGTGCTGCCCAAGGGCTCCGCGATCACGGCCCTCTACAATAAGATTGGCTCTACCTGGATATGGATCCTCCTGTTTGCCATCCTGTGCATCATGCGGGACGGAGAAGGCAAGCCCTTCATCAACGGCGTCAAGCTGC
Source organism: Oscillibacter sp. (assembly GCA_014799925.1). Classification (GTDB taxonomy): domain Bacteria; phylum Bacillota; class Clostridia; order Oscillospirales; family Oscillospiraceae; genus Pelethomonas. Next base: position 31,301 of record JAAVHC010000015.1, on the reverse strand, counting down.
TCCAGACCAAGACCATGTGGGGCATCGTGGCCGTGGCCGGGTGCTTCACCATCTGCGGCAACGCCATCGCCTCCGACGATCTGGGCATCAAGGCCGCCATCGCGGACTTCCTCTCCCCCATTCTGGGCAGCGCCAGCTGGCCCATCATGGTCATCCTGTGCGTGGTCATCTCCACTGTGTTCACCAACATCACCAACGGTATGCCGGTGAGCTTCACCATCAACGCCGTGTGCATCCCCCTGGCCTGCACCATGCAGATAAACGGCGGCGGCAACGCGACCGTCCTGGGCGTGGCCACCATTCTGTCCGCTATGTGCGCGTTCATGACCAACGGCGCCATCGCCTATGCCACCCTGCTGCTGGGTCGTGAGGAAATGACCAACAAGTTCATTTTCACCAAGGGTTTGGTCACCAATGCCATATACATCGTGGTCGCAAGTGTGATCTGCATCGTATTCGGCTATATCTTTTAACTAAATTCTTGCGATTAAGGAGTAATGCGTCATGAGTAAGACCTACCTGGAGCCGTCCCGGCCCCTGCCCATCGAAGCCGAATGTGATATTCTGGTGGTTGGCGGCGGCGCGGCCGGCCACTCCGCCGCCATCGCGGCGGCCCGTGCCGGGGCGAAAAACATCATCCTGCTGGAGCGCTACGGCTACATGGGCGGCGACGTTACCGGCGGTTATGTCATCATGGTGCCCAACCTGTCCTGGTATGACAAGTCCTTTGTCCGCGGGCTCCAGGAGGAATGGTTTACCCGCCTGGGCCCCATCCCCAACGCGGTGCGCGGCCCGTCTCTGGACAGGATCGGTTCCACCGACCCGGCCCTGCTCCACCCCTGGATGGCCGTCCATGACTGTGTGAGCCGCGGCGGTTTCGGCGGCGCCAAGCCCAACTGCCTGGTGCGCTCGGTGTACTTCGAGCCCAACCAGCTGAAGGTCGAGATGGATAAGATGCTGCTGGAGCACAAGGACGCCATCACCGTCATGTGCCACAGCTGGGTCAGCGGCCCCATCGTGGAGGACGGCGTGGTCAAGGGCGTGGTCTACGAGAGCAAGGAGGGCCGAAAGGCCATCCTTGCCAGGCAGGTCATCGACGCCACCGGCGACGGCGACCTCTACTCCCGGGCGGGCGCGCCCTATTCCAGCATGTCCGACGGTGTGACCCGCGCCAATACCACCGCGCTGGTGTGGCGCATCGGCGGCGTGGACGGGGACGCCTACTATGAGTGGAAACAGGCCCATCCCGCCGAGATGAACGCCCTGCGGGCGGGGCTGCAGAAGACCGCGGGCTTCCGCTGCGTACCCATGCCCTCCAACCAGAGCGATATCTTCTGGATGAACAACTGGCATATGAACCGGGACTGCTCCAGGGTCAGGGACCAGACCGAGACCGAGATGAACACCCGGGCCACTATGCGGGAGACGCTGGCCTATCTGAAAGAGGCCGTCCCCGTGGCTTTCCGCAACGCCTACCTCTACGACATCGCACCCCAGCTGGGCACCCGCATCAGCCGCCGCCTCAGGGGCGAGTACGTGATGACCACCGCTGATTTCGCCTATGCCATCCAGCATGACGACGTGATCGCGTGGCACTCCACCATCTGCCAGGTCAATGACTGCGGCCCCGTGGAGATTCCCTACCGGGCCATTCTGCCCCAGGGCGTGGAGAACCTGCTGTGCCCGGGCCGTCACCTGTCCGCCGACGGTATCGCCATCGACTGGCTGGATCTGATCCCCCAGTGCGTGGGCACCGGCCAGGCCGCCGGTGTTGCCGCCGCGGTCGCTGTGGCCGACGGCTCCACCGCCCACGGCGTGGATATCAGGAAGGTGCAGGACATTCTGGTGGATCAGGACGTGCCCCTGCCCCGGAATGCCAGATTCGCCGCCAAGGACCCCTCCTACCAGGAGTGTGTGGAGGCTCATGAGTATGGCCTTTACACCGACAAGGCAAAGCTGGCCAGGGAACAGAGGGAAAAGGGCCAGCCCCTGAACCTGGAGTTCCAGGAAGACATCAACAAGCCCAATGTGGAACGGAAGCTCCACTGAACCCCAGCCCGCCTCAAAACCGCCGGAGGAGGACACCTCCCTGGAATTTCTCCTGTCCCTGCGGCCCCAGCCGGGGTGTGAGCGGGACGGCGTGTGCAATGAGTGCGGCCTGTGCGAACACTGAAACGTCAGTTCAGGAACAACCGGCCCGGGACCACTGGTCCCGGGCCGGTTGTTCCGTCATATTTTCAAGAAAACGGATCAGACCAGCTGTTCCCGCATGAAATCCAGAAAGAACGCCAGGGCCGGGCCGGGCTCCAGCGCCCGGCACCACACCACGCGGTTGGTGCTGGACTGGAAAAAATCGATGGGCACCTGCCGCACCCCTTCCCAGGTGGCCATCATGTCCAGCGGCAGGATGGGATAGAGCTTCCCCTGCATCGTCAGCTCCCGCAGAAGCATCTGGTCAGATGTGCGCAGCACCACGTTGGGCCGCCGCCCCACGGCCTCAAAGCTGGCGTTGAGGATGCGTTCCATCGGCATAGGCGTGCTGAAAAAGCCGAGGGGCAGGTCGATGATGTCGCCGATGCCCGCCTTGCTTCCGATCCGGGCGTCGTCTTCAGCCGCGCCCAGCATGATCGGGTTTTGATAGAGATCAAAATACTCGAACGCCGCCCGGTCCGGGAACGCGGGGGTGAAGGAGGCATCCAGCACCCCGTCCAGCAGCAGCTTCCATGAGTCAAAGGCGTTGTGCTCAGTGACATAGAGGCGGATGTCCGGGTACAGCTCCTGGAATTTTTCCAGATAGCTTTTATAGACGCAGTAGGCGTTGGTGGGCGTCACCCCTATGCGCAGGGGGTGGGCCTGCTCCTGCGCGGAGAGACAGCGGATGCGCTCCTTGGCGGTGGAGCAGCTCGCCAGGAAGGTTTCAAACAGCCGGGCCAGAATGCGCCCGCTCTCCGTCAATGTTACGCCACTGCGGGAGCGTGTGAAAAGGACCGCCTCAAATTCTTCTTCCAGTTCAACAATCGTGCGCGATACGACGGAACGGGAGACGAACAGGGCATCGGCGGCAGTGGAAATATTCCCTGTTTGGCATACCTTCTGGAAATATTCGATTTGCTTTAGCGTCATGATGCTTTGCTCCCATATTCAGATTACATCTATTGTACCATAGGATTACCTGAAGCAAAGATTGATTTCCGTGATTGAAACCCTCTCTTGCGATTTTCCAGAATATGCGGCACAATGACCCTACGGGACACAGAAGCCCAAAAGGCAGGGCGCGGAGAGCAGCATCTCTCCACGCCCCTATGCAGGAGCCAACCCTCCCACACAGCAGATTACTGCGCCAAAACTATTCTAGCAGTTTTCCTCGCAATTTACAAGAGGGGAATCGGATCGGTGTGTGCGCAGCTTCCGGCGGTGCAGGGATTATTTGCCCTGTATGAGATGCGCCGGCTGCTCTACAGCCTCTACAACGCCATGGGCGAGGATGACTGGATTATGCAGAGCGGCAGTCCGAGAATGCGGGGAGATGGAACGCCGTGGGTCCACATCCACCTGGCCCTGCCGGACGATATGATCTCCGCCCCCTTCTGGCCCTGGCGGGAGGAAGCGGTTCCCAACATGCTGCACTCCTGCCCAGGCGGTGACTACTGCCTGGAGGTCTGGGATGTGTTCAAAGACGGCAAATTCCTGAGAACAGAATACCACCTGCGCCGATAAAAAACGCTGTCCACCGGAGGAGAAATCCCTCCGGCGGACGGTTTTTCTCTGTCTGTGGCTGGTTATGTGGTCAAAACCAATGTTAACATGTTGACCACATAACCAGCCACAGACTTTTATGGTGATGAATTGCCCCAGTATCTACAAAGAACAAATGCCTCAGCGCCGCGCAGGATCAAGCGTTCCCAATGCCGTATACATAAGCGCGTTGCAGATGGAAGCCGCCACATTGCTGCCGCCCTTTCGGCCCATGGCCGCAATACACGGGATGCCGCTGTCCAGGCAAAGCTGAAATATCCGCTGTTTGCTTTCCACTACGTTGACAAACCCTACCGGCACGGCTATCACCAGCGCAGGCCGCAGCCCGTTTCGTATCAGTTCGCAGAGTGCCAGCAGCGCCGTCGGCGCGTTCCCAACGGCAAAAACCGCCTCTGGATATTCCCTGGCCGCTTTTTCCATGGCGGCTGCGGCGCGGGTCGTACCATGCAGTTTCGCGGCTTCCGCGACATCGCGGTCCGCCATAAAGCAGTAAACTTCACACAATAGCTGTGTCAAAGCGGACTTACTGATCCCGGCCTTCGCCATGTTGGTGTCCGTGATCACTGCCCTCCCGGACCGGAGCGCTTCCAGGGCCTTCGGTACGGCGTCCGGGGTAAAATGCAGGTTTTCCACATAGTCGAAATCCGCCGTGGTATGGATGACCCGTTTGACCACCGCTTCTGTCTCCTGCGGCAGAGTTATCCCTCGTTGAGCCAGCTCCTGGCCAATTATGCGCATACTTTCCTGTTCAATTTCTGCCGGAAGAACGTATTTAATCTCCTGTTCCATTCAAACCATCTCCATGATCCGGTAAATTTTTTCCATATCCAGCGCTTGGCGGACCCCCTCCGCCAACAAGTCAAATTGCTGCCGCTGATAGGCGGCATGGGAGAGCGGCCGGGCCAGTTCAAGCTGCAGCCCCTTCCGCCGGCAGAGCATCTCCGTTAGTTTTTCCGTCAGCGCTCCGCTGTCAAACAGGCCATGAAGGTATGTCCCCCATACATTGCCCTGCGCGCAGCCGTCCGGCCGCCCGTCATCCAGGACGCAGAAGGGCACGCCTGTGACCTCAGTCCGCCCCATGTGGATCTCGTAGCCTACCAATTCCGCGCCCGCCAGGGCTTCCGCTGAAACCACGGCTTTTACCTGGCTGCGGTGCTTCTGCCCAATAAAGGTGGTTTCCACCGGCAGCAGGCCCATGCCCCGGACGCTCCCCGGTTCGCTCCGCTCCACCCCATCGGGATCATGGAGCATCCCGCCCAGCATCTGATATCCGCCGCAAACTCCCAGGATAGGCGTACCCTGGCTGGCCAGCTTCCGGATGGCCGCTTCCAGACCGCTCTGCCGCAGCCAGAGCAAGTCGTCTATGGTACTTTTTGTCCCTGGCAGGATCACCAGGTCCGGACTTGCCAGACGGCGCACCTCGTCCACATACCGCACCCCGATCTGCGGATGCGTCTCCAGGGGCGCGAAATCGGTAAAATTGGATATGCGCGGTAAGCGTACCACCACCGCGTCCAACGGCTTATGCGCCTCCTGCTGCTCCAGACGCGGGGCCAGCGAGTCTTCGTCGTCCACGTCCACATGGAGATAGGGCACCACACCCAGCACCGGCTTCCCGGTTTTCTCCTCCAGCATGGCAAGCCCCGGACGCAAGATTTCGATGTCCCCCCGGAATTTGTTGATAATAAGGCCCGCGATTCGATCCTGCTCCTCTGGCTGGAGCAGGGCTGCGGTGCCGTACAGCTGGGCAAATACGCCGCCCCGGTCGATGTCTCCCGCCAGCAGCACCGGCGCGTCCACCCGCTGGGCCAGTCCCATGTTCACAATGTCGTCCGCCCGGAGGTTGATCTCCGCAGGGCTGCCCGCGCCTTCGATGACGATCACGTCATTTTCTTCGGCCAGACTGTCGTAGGCAGCGAGAATTTCCGGGAAAAGCTGCCGCTTGTAGCGAAAATACTCCTTCGCCGGCATCTGGCCCCGCACTTCGCCGAGGACAATTACCTGACTGCCTATGTCGCTGCATGGCTTGAGCAGAACAGGATTCATGCGCACGTCCGGCTCCACCCCCGCCGCCTGGGCCTGGACGGCCTGGGCACGGCCAATTTCCAGGCCGTCCAACGTGACAAAGCTGTTGAGCGCCATGTTCTGACTTTTGAACGGAGCGGTCCGCCAGCCGTCCTGAGCAAAAATACGGCACAGTGCCGCACACAGCAGGCTCTTTCCCGCTCCGGACATGGTGCCCTGGATCATGATGGATTTTGCGCGGCTCATGGGGTTTCCTCCTTTAAAATAGCTTCCAGAGCAGTGATAAAGCGGCGGTTGTCCTCCCGATCTCGCACCGCCGCACGGTACCACGTATCGCCCAGGCCATGGTAGTTCCCGCAGCCCCGCAGGAGGATTCCCCTGCGCCGCAGCGGCTCCAGAAGCGGCTTTTCCTGAGCGAACAGCAGATAATTGGCCTCGCCCGGAATGACCTCGCAGCCCAGACGTGCCAACTCTCCCGCCAGCCAGGGCCGTTCCCGCGCCGTAAGCGTCCGGACAGCCTGCGCGTATTCTGTCTCCGCAAGGGCCGCGACCCCCGCCGCCTGCGCGGGGCCGGATACCGCCCAGGGCTGTCCGGCAGCGCCCATGGCGTCCAGAAGGGCGGTGTCGCTGCACAGGCAATAGCCCAGACGCAGCCCTGCCATAGCGTATAACTTGGTAAACGCCCTCAAAATCAGCAGATTGGGGAATTCTTCCAACTGTCCTCGCAGCGTATGCTGGCCAGGGTCATCCAGAAAGCTGCCGAAGCATTCGTCCACCACCAGCAGTGTACCGGTTTCCCGGCATCGCGTCAATATCTCCAGTAAAAGCTCGCGGGAGGTCGTCCGGCCTGTGGGGTTGTTGGGCTCGCAGAGGAACACCAAGTCCACCCCCGGCGCGATTGCCTCCAGAAAATCCTCCCGGAGCAGGAAGCCCTCCTCCTTCCGCAGGATATACCGCTCTGTCCGGCAGGAAACCAGCGCCAGCGCCGCTTCATATTCGGCAAAGGCCGGCGCAGTTACCAGCGCCCTCCGGGGCCGTTTGGCCAGGACCGCGCGGTAAATGAGATCTGCGGAACCGCAGCCGCACAGGCACCAGAGAGGGTCGGTCCCTTCCGCGCCAGCGATGGCGCGGCGCAGCCGGCGGCACAGGGGATCAGGATATCGTTCCGCATCCTGCAAAGAGTGTATAACGGCCTGCCGCACGCCCGCCGGAAGCCCCAGAGGGCTGACGTTGGAGGAAAAATCCAAGGGTGCTTTACCATATTGCTCTTCATATCCGGCCCAGTTGCCGCCGTGGGTCAGGTTTTCCATGTCACCCTCCTTGCTTCAGCCAAAAGCATATTGCTACACGCAGACTTATCCCCAATACCAGCGCCAGCACGCCGGAAACATACAGCATCCGGTTTGCCCGCAGGATGTCCTCCGGCTCCGCCGGACGCAGGGGGTCGCCGATGGCGGGCTTCTGATGGACCGTCCCGAAGTAAGACATCGGTCCCGCCAGCTGCACCCCCAGCGCTCCGGCGCAGGCGGATTCCGTCTGGGCGGAATTGGGGCTGGGATGGTTCCGGCGGTCGCGCCGCCAGATGCGCCAGGCGTTTATGCCGCTGTTTCCCGTCAGAAATGCCGCCCCGATCCAGAGCAGCGCCGCCAGCCGGGAGGGCAGGAAATTAACCGCGTCATCCAGCTTCGCCGCCGCGCGGCCAAAGTGGAGGAAGCGTTCGTTTTTATAGCCCACCATGCTGTCCATGGTATTAATGGATTTGTAAACCAGGGCCAATGGCGCGCCGCCCAGCAGCATGTAAAAGAGCGGAGCAGCCGTGCCGTCGGAGAAATTCTCCGCCACCGTTTCCACCGCTGCTTTCGTAACGCCCTCCGCCGTCAGATTTTGTGTATCCCGGCCTACGATGCGGCTGACGGCTTGCCGCGCGGCGGGGAGGTCGTTTTTCGCCAATTCATCGTAAACCTTCCGGCTCTCCGAGGCCAGCCCTCTCAGAGCCAGCGCCTGCCAGCACCAGACTGTCTGCACCACGAACCCAACCGCTGGATGCAGCCGCGCCGCCAGATGGCACACGACCCCCGAAACCGCCAGCGTTCCCGTCGGCAGCGCGATCGCCAGCAGGATTCCGCCCAGTTGTTCGCCCCAAGGCGTAGCCGGAAGCCGGGCGCGCAGCCAACGTTCCAGAACGGAAATGGCCTTGCCCATATAGACCACCGGGTGGGGCATCCACGCCGGGTCGGCCAGAAGCAGGTCCAGCGCAAAGCCGCATAGGATCGCGCCTGTCAGCAGCATTCCGGTCCCTCCCTCGTATAGCGGACGGTTTCCCGCAGTATAAGCTTCCGCTCCCACGCCCAGGGGGAGGTATCCAGAACAAATCCTCCTCCGTTCGGCCCGTTCCAGGAAAAATAGTCCCTGACAGGCAGCGCAAACCGCTCCATGACGGCCATCTGCGTACCACCGTGGGCAACGATCACCAGACGGTCCTCACCCGCGTCCAGCGCCTGATTCACCAGCCGGGCAAAGGCTTCGCAGGTCCGGCGGCAGAAGTCCGATTTCTGCTCCCCGCCGGGAATTTTACCGAGACAATTGCTATCGATCCATGCCTGATATTCCGGAAGACCGGCCATTTCCTGATAATTTTTGCCTTCAAAGATGCCAAAATCCATTTCTCGGAAATCATCAATCACCGTCAGCCGTGCCGTCGGGAAGAGCGCCCCGGCGGTCTCCCATGTCCGGCGCAGGGAGGATACATAGACCGTTTCCGGCGAAACCCCCGCAGGGATCAATTCCGCAAGCCCTTTGGCGGACAGGGAGACATCGCTGCGGCTCAAATAGCGCTTTTCCGCATTGTGCGCCGTCTCTCCGTGGCGCAGAAGATAAATGTCCATATCTTCACCCCTTCAATACCACGGGCAGTCCGCAGAACACCCGCACCACATACTCCGCCCGCCGGGCCAGCAGGCAGCTGAGCCGCCCCGCGGCCTCCCGTCCGGCACGTTCCCCAGCGTCCACCGGAACCACGCCGCCGCCAATCTCCGTGGCAATGACCACCTCATATTGACTCAGCTCGTCCGCCAGAGCTTTCAAGTCGCCGTGACAGGCAGCCAGGTCCTGCACATCCCATATGGCGCGGCTTTTTAATTCCGCCTCCTGACACCCGAGAATTTTGCACGCGTATTCCCGCTTACCGCTGTACAGCGGCCCGGTAATGAAAATCATGGTAAGACCTCCCCGACAAGCTGACAGGCAACCAGCGCCGCCAGCATCCAAAGCTCCGCTCTCTGTAAGAACCACCCGGCCAGATCTCCGGAGATCCCGCCGAACTGCCGGTCCGCCGTCACCCGGTAGCGCCAGAATACGAACAGTCCCGCGGCCAGCATTGCCGCGCCGATCCAGCCCCCCACGGCGACCATGCCGCCTCCTGTCAGAAAGCACAGTACCAGCAGGATGCGCCCCACAGTTTTCCGGTCGGCGGCGGTGGCGAAGGTGTGGGCCAAACCGGTATTTTTGGCCAGCGGGAACCGGCTGACCGCCAATCCGGACAGGGCCCGCTCCAGGACAAATGCCAGTCCCATACACCATACCGCCTGACAGTCTGGCCTCACAGCCGCGCAAAAGGCGAAATATGCCGTAAAATAGCCGCACAGCCGGATCGCCGCAAAGGCGCCGCAGCGGGGGTCCTTCAGGATCTCCTGCTTCTTCTCCGGAGAAGCGCAGCTTGCCAGGGCGTCGCAGGTGTCGGCAAAGCCGTCCAGGTGGATGCTGCCGGTCAGGAGCACAGGGATCAGACACAGCCCCGCGCCCCGCAGCAAATCCGGGACCGGAAGCCAGGCGCAGACCGCGCTCCAGGCCCACCACGCCCCTCCGCAGACCGCGCCGATCAGCGGGAACGCACACAGGGAGTACCGCATGTTCCGTTCGTTCCAGACCGGCTGGGGGACCGGCAGCGCGGAGAACATGGCGAAGGCCACCAGAATCGTCTCGACAGCAATCATACCGGTGCTCCTTTATAAAATTGCGGCAGGCCGCAGACCACCTCGCACACCCGGTCCGCCCGCCGTGCTAAGGCCCGGTTCGCGTCTGCCAGAAGATGCAGGTAATCGTCCGTTTCACCGGCGTAGCGGTTCCCGCCGGTGAAGGTCTCGTTGCTGACGACTACCAGATCGTCACACTGCTTCAGAAGCGCGTCTACGCCGGACAGGATGGCGTGGAGCGCGCTCTCCGCCGTCCCGGCTCCGGCAGGGCTGTATAACTCGTTGGCGGCCAGATTGCCCAGGCACTCCAGCAGCACGCATCCCCCGCCCGCCAGACGCAGGCCGGACAGGGACGTATAGCATTCTACCGTCTCAAACTGTTTTTCCGCCCGCATCCGCCGGTGTCTGGCGATCCGGGCGCGGCATTCTTCATCAAAAGGTTCCATGGTAGCGATGTAAAGGCGGGGCATATGGGGAGAAGCCAGGATCAGGCTCTCGGCAAACTCGCTTTTCCCGCTGGCCGAGCCACCGATGATAAGAGTAAACACGGCCTCAGCCTCCTTTAGGCGTGTATGTGGGGATACCGCAGCCGTCAAAGGTGGTGCCGTCCCGGTACAGCGACAGGGCCATGTCCAGCAGCGGGATGGCCGCTACGGCTCCGGTACCCTCGCCCAGCCGCATCCCCACTGTTATAAACGGCGTTTTCCCCAGCGCGTCCAGCACCAGCCGCCCCGCCGGCTCGGCGGAAGCGTGGCTGGCGATCAGCGCCTTGCGTACCTCTGGGCACAGCCGCGCGGCGCACAACGCCGAGACCGTGCTGATCAGTCCGTCCATGACCACCGGGACCCGGTACAGCGCCCCTCCCAGGAATATTCCGCACATCCCCGCCAGGTCAAAGCCGCCCACCTTCGCCAGAATGTCCAGGGGATCGTCCGGGTCGGGGCGGTTGACCGCCAGCGCCGTCTCCACGGCCCACACCTTCCGGCGAAGCCCCTCGTCCGAAAGCCCCGCGCCCCTGCCGGTCATTTCCTGCGGGGACCGTCCCAGCAGGACGCTGGCTATGGCGGCGCTGGTGGTGGTGTTGCCGATGCCCATCTCGCCCGCCGCCAAGAGGTTGATACCCTGCTCCTTCTGTTCCCGGACCAGCTCCACGCCGGTGAGGACGGCCTGTTCGGCCTGCTGGCGGGTCATGGCGGGGCCTTGGGTGATGTCGGCAGTGCCGTTGGCAACCCGGCGGCTGAGCAGGCCGGGGACCGGTTCCAGATCGATCACCCCCATGTCCACCGGGACCACCCGGCATCCGGCCACCGCCGCCATTTTGCACACCGAGGACCGCCCCGCCGCCGCGTTGCGGGTCACGATGGCCGTAACGGTGTGATCGGACTGGGCCACGCCCTGCCGCACCACGCCGTTGTCCGCGCACAGCAATAGCAGGGAACGTCTGGATATATTCACATCGGCGCCGCCTGTCAGCGCGGCGATGTCCTCCACCGCTGTTTCCAGCAGTCCCAGACTCCCCAGGGGTTTGGCGATGCTTGCCCATTTCCGGTGGGCAGCCTGACGGCAGGCATCCTCGCCGGGGTCAGGCCGTATGGCCGCGATGACTTCTTTGACTGAGCTAAATTGCGACATGACGCTGCTCCTCTCCATAGAATTTTGCCGCCTGTACGAACCGCTCCGCCAATTCAGGATGGCCCGCGAAATAAATATGCGGGAATGCCGCATAGAGCCGCTCTGATACGAAGCCGCACCGCCAACTGCGGCCTGTCAGTGGTTTTCTGGCAATCAGATCGCCGCCGTTTTCGCTGGAATCCCAGTAGTGAAATTCGTGGACAGGCACCGACTCCCCCCTGCGGAAAAGGAGACTGTCATCTTCCGCAAGCAGCTCCGCGTAGCCGAAGCGCACCAGCCGCTCCTTCCGTACGCCGTTTCCGGGGAGGACCCCAGCCATAGGATATATCTGGTCATCTCCATCCTGGAGCGACTTGCCCAGGTACAAAAATCCGCCGCACTCCGCCACCGTCGGCATTCCACGGGTTACCGCATATCGGACCGCGTTTTTCATACCCTCATTTTCAGCTAACCGTTCGGCGAATAATTCCGGATATCCGCCCGGCAGATACAGTCCGCAGGCTCCTTCCGGCAGTCTGCTGTCCCACAGGGGACTGAAAAACAGCAGTTCGGCCCCCGCGCATTCCAGCGCGTCCAGCGTTTCCGCGTAAGTGAAACTAAACGCTTCGTCACGGGCGACCGCAATGGGGACGGAGGGGACGGCCGTCCGGCTTTTCACCGGCTGCCGAAAAGCCCGCCCGCCGTACAGAGAGAAAAACTGCTCCCAATCCATCGTTTGCTCCAATGTCTGGGCAACCGTTTTGATCCGGTCCGCCAGACCGGCAATCTCTCCGGCGGTACACAGCCCCAGATGGCGGCTTTCCAGCGCGGCTTCCCCCATATGAGGCAGATGTCCCAGCACAGGAAGCCCGGTTTCCCGCTCCAGCATCGGCGTCAGGCTTTTGGCCAGCATGGGAGAGCAGTCGCACAGGAACAGTCCCGCGATCCGGCTGGGGTGTCGGAAGGCCGTCAGCCCGTTCACCTGCGCCGCCAGGGTCAGGCTGGCCCCCTTTGGACGCAGGGCCAGCAGCACCGGGATTTCCAGAGTTTCCGCCACATGCCACCCGCTGGCCCGGTCCGTGGAGCCGCCCAGGCCGTCGTAAAATCCCATCGCGGCCTCCAGCACCGTAGCATGGTGCCCTCCGCAATAGCGGGCGTAGAGTTTTCGCACCACGGTCTCGTCCGACAGGAACAGGTCGAGGTTGTGGCTTTCCACACCCAGTACGGAGCGATGGAACATGGGATCAATGTAATCCGGCCCGCATTTGAAGGCGCAGGGAGTATATCCTTGCTTTTCCAGCGCCGCCAGCAGCGCGCATGTCAGCACGGTCTTCCCGCTGCCGGAGGCGGGCGCCGCGATCATTACCTCAACCATCGCAGTTCCCCGTAATCAGAAAAACCGGGTTGTTCGCCATCAACAGGTGCAGCCCGCCTGCCGGTTTGCCGCGGCTGACGGAAATCTGCGTGACCTGCGGCTGGATACCGTGGGATTTCAGCGCGGCGACGGCGGCGGACAGGGTCTCCACCGCAATGGCGGAGATGCAGATGCGGGCGTTTTCGTTCCTGCGGAGCGCCAGGTCTACGATTTCCGCCATGCCTCCCTTGGTCCCGCCGATGAACACGCCGTCCGGCGGCAGAAGCGTCTCCAGCGTCCGGGGAGCGCGGCCTTCGATCACATGCAGATTCCAGGCGCAGAATTTCTCCCGGTTGGCGCGGATAAGGCCGCAGGCCGCGTCGCTGCACTCCACCGCGAACACCGCGCCGCCCTCCGATGCCAGGGCCAATTCCACGCTCACGCTGCCCGTTCCCGCGCCCACGTCCCAGAAAATGTCTCCGGGCCGGACGGCCAGCTTTGCCAGCGCGGCGGCGCGGACCTCCTGCTTGGTCATGGGAACATCCCCCCGCAGAAACGCGCTGTCCGGGAAACCCGGGCTGCGGCGTTCCATCTGCGGAGCAGCTTCGGCAAGAAGAACGGACAGAGAAGAAAAAGACCGCCCGGCCAGCTGCTCCGCCGTACCGGAGGTAATGGATTCGTCCGGATAGGACAGGTTCTCACCCACCGTGACAGGCAATGCGCCCAGACCGGCCTCCGCCAGTCTGCCGCAGATTTCCGCAGGGCCGAGCAGTCCGCCGGTCAGAAAAAAGGCTGGCTTTCCCCGCATGACGGCCCGGACCGCGTCGCAGTCCGTCCCGTGTGCGGACGTCAGGATCCAATCCTGCCAGGGCCGCCCCAGCCGGGCGGACAGCAGCTGCACGCTGGAAATCCCGGGCAACACCCTGGCCGGGATTCCCCGCTCCCGCAGCAGCGGCAGCAGCCCCTTTGCTCCGGAATAAAAACCCGTATCCCCACTGTAGACGACGGCACAATCCGTTTGCTGCCCCATGATCGCTTCCAGCAGCTCCTCCGGACGGATCGCGGCGATCCGATTTTCCGTACACCCCTGGGGCAGATGCTCCAGCAGCCGCTTCGCGCCAAGGATACACCCGGCCTGCCGCAGCGCGGCGGCGCACTCCTCCGTCAGGCTCTCCGGCAGTCCGCCGCCGAGAGAGGCCAGAATCACCTGCATCCCATCACCTCCCTGCACTGCGCCAGAACGGCGTCATAGGGCAGCCCGTCCTCATCCGGACGGCGGAGCAGAACGAGCTGCGCCCCCGTCGCGGCGGCGGCAAGGGCTTTTTCCTCAAATCCGCCCGCGCGGCCGCCATCCTTGGTGACGAGAAAGCGAATCCGGAACTGCCGGATCAGCGCCTCGTTCAGCTCCTGGGTAAACGGCCCCTGGAGGGCCAGGATATTGCTCCTCGGCACCCCCGCCGCCTCACAGGCGGCAAGGCTTTCGTGGGAGGGCAACACGCGCGGATACAGCCGCGTCCCGCCCAAGGGCGCGAAAACGCCCAATTCCTTCGCGCCGGTGGCAAGCAGGATATTGCCGCTGTTGGTTTCCAGCCATTGGGCCGCGTCTCGGGCAGCGGGAAATACCCGCGCCCCCTCCGGCAGTCCGCTCCTGTCGCGCAGGAGACGGATATATCGGACTTGCTCCCGGACGCAGGCCTGCCGGATGTTTTCGCTGGCCTGGACGGCGTAGGGGTGGGTGGCGTCCACGCATAGGGCCGCGCCGGACAGAACCCGTCCCATGCCCTCCGCGTCCAACCGCCCGCAGAGTACTTCCATCCCCGCCGCTTCTCCCTGTTCCTCCCTGCCGTAGGCGGTGGCGACGCAGACCGTGACAGCTGCGCCCATCCGCGCCAGCGTGTGGGACAGCGTCCGCCCCTCGGTGGTGCCGCCGAAAATCACGATCCGCATAGGTCCTGCTTCCTTTCGTAGCCCCTGGGCGTAATCATCCGCCCATGCTCCGCCAGGGTGGTGGAGGAACCAACGAACACAGTGGTGAACATGTCCAGCTTCGCGTCCCGCAGCTCCTTCAGGGGCAGGATGGCGGCCTCTTCGCCCTCCCTGCCGATGCTGCGCACGTACCCGCATACGGTCTCCGGGTCCGCTCCCGCTGCCAGAAGGATGTCGCAGGCTTTTTGCAGATAGTTAGAGCGCTTGTGGGATGCTGGATTATACAGACAGATGGAAAAATCTCCCTGCGCGGCACAGCGCAGGCGATTTTCGATGACCTCCCAGGGCGTGAGCAGATCGGACAGGGAGATTACGCAGAAGTCATGCCCGATAGGCGCGCCCAGTACTGCCGCGCCGGACAGCGCCGCCGTTACGCCGGGAACCACCTCGATCTCCACCTCCGGCCACTCCGGAGCCAGCTGCAAAACCGGCCCCGCCATACCGTATACCCCCGCGTCCCCGCTGCAGACCAGAGCCGCCGTTTTCCCGCCGGCGGCCGCTTCCAGCGCCCAGCGGCAGCGGTCGATCTCCCGCCGCATGGGGGTGGTATAGGTTTCTTTTTCCGGGAACATGCCGGACACCAGCCCCACATAGACCGTATACCCCACCAGCACCTGGGCATCCTCCAGCGCACGGCGGGCCTGGGCGGTCAGATACGCCTGATCCCCCGGGCCAATGCCCACAACGTATAATTTATTCGCCATCTTCAAGCCACCTCCAGGTTGGCGCGTAGGGCATCTGCGCCAGCGCCATGGTAACGCCGTTCCCCGCGCTCTTTTTCCAATAAAGCCTGCCGCCGCTGGCAAGCACCGCGCCCCGCTCGCAGACATTGTCCACGCCGGTAACGCCTTTCACAAAACCCGAAGCCGTAAAATCCCCCGAAACGGCCTTCAGCTCCTCAGCGGAAAAGAACCAACAGGGCCAGCCGTGGGTCTCGCAGAAGGCCAGCAGTCCCGCTTCCTCCCGTTTCAGGTCGATGCTGGCCGCCGCGCAAACGGCCTCCGCGAAAACGCCGCTCTTTTCCAGCAGTGCCTGGAAGGCCTCCTCCAACGCCTCTTGGGTCGTGCCCCTCCGGCACCCCACGCCCAGTACCAGAATCCGGGGAACAAGACAGAGCCTTTCGATGTCTCCTGCGCGGACATCCAGGCACACCATGCAGTTGGCTTCGTCCTCTGTCAGGACTACATTTGCTGGACGGTCCCCCGTGACGGGCCAGGGGCTGTATATCCGCACTGTTCCGCCAGCCAAAAGGGAGGAGGAAACCTCCTTGATTTTCTCTGGATGGATTACCCGGCAGTTCTGCCGTCTGGCCCACTCGTCCACGGCAAACACGCCGTTGGCATCCGTGGCGGTGGTCAGCACGGGAATTGCGCCGCAGACGCGGGCAATCCGACGGGCCAGGTCGTTAGCCCCGCCCAGGTGGCCGGAGAGGATGGGCACCGCGAAATGCCCGCACTCGTCCACCACGACCACCGCCGGATCGGAGGTTTTGCTCTTGACATAGGGGGCAACGGCTCGTACGGCAATCCCCGCGGCCCCTGCGAACACCAGCCCCTGGGCTTGTCCGAAGGAAATGCGCGTCCACTCGTCCAGCGAAACATCCCGGCCGCACCGGGCCGTTTCCCCGCCCAGCGCAGCCGCCAGCCGGGCTGCCAGCGCTTCGCCCTTATCGGAAAAGGACAGGTACGTCAGATGCATGACCCGGCCCCTTCCCGGAATTCCGTGGTGAAGGCGGGGTCATACAGCTTGCTCCGCTCGCAGCCGCCGGAGAGGAAGCCGCCAATCAGGATCATGGCGGTTTTCCGGATGCCCGCCTCCTGACCCGATTGGGCCAGCGTCCCCACTGTGCAGCGTACGATCCGTTCATCCGGCCAGGTGGCTTTGTATACGATGGCTGCCGGGGTATCCGACCCATAGCCGCCCTGCAGGAGGGATTCCTGAATCTGGTCCAGCATTCCCGCCGACAGGAACACCGCCATAGATGCGCCGTGCCGCGCCAGGAGCTCCAGACTCTCCGATTCGGGTACGCTCGTGCGCCCGGCCATGCGGGTGATGATCACCGTCTGGCTGACGCCGGGCAGGGTGTACTCCGCACCCAGCGCCGCCGCCGCGCCGCAGAAGCTGGATACCCCGGGCGTATCGTCCCAGGGGATGCCCAGACGGTCCAGTTCCTCCATCTGCTCCCGGATGGCTCCGTACAGGCAGGGGTCCCCCGTATGTAAACGCACCACGTCCCTGCTCCGATTTTCGTCCATGACGGCAATCACCTGCTCCAGCGTCATTTCCGCGCTGTTGTAAACACGGCAGTCCTCCCGCGCTGTCTCCAGAAGCGCCGGATTGACCAAACTGCCCGCATAAATGACAACGTCCGCCTGCCGCAGAAGCTCCGCGCCCCGCAGGGTGATCAGGTCGGGCGCGCCCGGCCCTGCTCCCACAAAATGCACCATGTTACCGCTCCTTTATAAGTATGGTTGTAAAATATCCGGCTTTCTCCGCTGTCGGTTCCAGCTTTGGATAGATCTTTTCGTTTGGCAGGCCGCAATTCTCCACCATCGCGGCCCGTTCCAGCTGCCCGGCTTCCCGCAGGGCCTGGACGGTCTGCGGAAGGTCCCGTCCGGCCTTCATCAGAACCTTGGCCCCCGGCAGCTCCAGCAGTGACGGCAGCGGTTCACTGTTGGCGGGGATGATATGCAGCGGGGCATCGCCGCTGACGAGGACGCTCCCCAGCCGCGCCGCCGCAGCGCAGAAGCTGGGCACCCCCGGGATCATAACGGCCTCATATCCCCGTTGATGCAGGAGCTCCATCAGGTAGCCGAAGGTAGAGTAAATGGACACGTCGCCCAGATTGGGCATGGCCACGTCCCGTCCGGCGTCCAGGTGGGCGCAGATTTCCTCCGCCGCCTGTTCGTGAGCGGCAGACCAGCGGGATCTGTCCTGTCCCATAGGAAAGTACAGCGGCAGGACCGTTTTCCCCTCTAAGCTGACCGCCTGCCGGACAATGTCCAGCGCCAATGTCTCGCCGCTTCTGGTCTGCGGCGCGGCGATAACGGAACATTCTTGCAGGACGCGGAGCGCTTTCAAAGTCAGCAGCTCCGGGTCGCCGGGACCAACGCTGACCCCGTAGAGAACGCCCTTTCTCATTTCCATTGCTCCAAAATCTCCTTTGCTTTCTCTGTCACGCCCAAAAGGCCATATACGTTGGAGAACATCACCGCGCCTATCTCACAGCTGCCCGCCGTCCGATGCTCCAAATGCCGCTGGACGGCCTCCAGCAGGCTTGCCATTACCATCTCCCGCAGTCCGGCGGCATCCAGAAGCGCAATGCACGCATCCGTGGTGGCGCACGCCATCAGACTGCGGCAGAGGGCGGCATCCGCCCCGCAGATGGCCGCATGGGCGCAGATCAGCTCCGTGCGGCAGTCCGCATAGCGGGAGTGGGTGTTCATAACGCCCCCGGCCAGCTTGACCAGCTTCCCGATATGCCCCACAAAGAGCACCCGGGCAAATCCCAGGCTGACGGCAATGTCCAGCGCGTCCCCAATAAAATTGGAGCACTTGACCACCGGGACCCCGGCCCGGTCAAGCCCCGTATCCCGCAAAAAGTCCCCGCCGTAATTTCCCGGCGTTAAGATCAGTTCCTTTGCGCCGCTTGCGGCGGCCTGCCGCTGCTGCACCGCGATGGTGTCCACGATAGCCTGTTCGCTCATAGGCTCCACAATGCCGGAGGTGCCGAGAATTGACAACCCGCCGGTGATGCCCAGCATGGGATTGAAGGTCTTTGCCGCCGCCTCGGCTCCGCCGGGGATGGATATGGTGACCTCCATGCCGCCGTCGCAGCAAAGCTCGTCACAGACCGACCGGACCTGCTCCTCGATCATCCGCCGCGGAACATGGTTGATTGCCGCCGCGCCTACGGGCTGGTCAAGTCCAGGCCTGGTCACCCGGCCTACTCCCTCGCCGCCGTCGATCCGAACGCCGGGGAGCGTGCTTTTTTCTACCGTGGCACAGACCAGCATCCCGCTGGTGATATCGTGGTCGTCTCCGCCGTCCTTCCGGACGGCGCAGCGGGCGGCGGTACCTCCGTTCAGAAGGACGGCTTCCGCAAGCGGCGCCGTGACCTCCAGCCCCTTTGGCGTCACGAGGGAAACTACCGATGGAATCTCCCCGCTCAACAGGAGCCTTGCGGCCCCGGCCGCCGCCAACGCCGCGCAGGTTCCGGTGGTGTACCCGCAGCGCAGCATGGTTTGTCCACAGCGAATATAATGTGAAAAGTTCTCTTTTTCCACAGATTTACTGCACCTGCCTTTCTTGCCGCTGCGCCTCCGCCAGCTTCCCGGCCTCCCAGGCAAGTTCGCGGAGCCGGCGGTTTTTTTCATTCACCGGCCCGAAAACTGTCAGCGGGCACAACACCCTTGCGCACCGCTCCATGACCGCCGCCGCCTGCTGAAAGGCAGCTTCTCCAACCGGGCAAAAGGCTTTTTCCGAAACGACTTCCACCGCCAGCGCCTGGGCCACGGGAAAATCCAGATCGTTTTCCGCCAGGACTCCGGCGGCAAAGGGAATCCCCTGCCGCTGAAGCTGCCGGTAGACCGGGATCCCCGCTCCGCCGCCGCCGATGACAAATACCTCCGGCTCACCCCGGACGGGTTCCAATTCCAACGACCCGAACAAGGCGTTATAGCTGCCCCGCGCCGCGCCATAAAGCCGCATGATATAATCCGCGGTAAAAATTTCTTCCGGCGGTCCCTGACGCTCGATCACATCTCCGTGGACGCAGACCACCCAGTCGCTGACCTTCTGGGCCAGATCCAGCTCGTGGAGGCTCATGAGCACCGCCAGATGCCGGGAGCGGACCATGTCCTTCAGAATGGCCAGCAGCTCCAGCTTGTGGCGGATGTCCAGAAAGGACGTTGGCTCGTCCAGCACCAGCACCTCCGGTTCCTGGCACAGCGCCCGGGCCAGCAGCACCCGCTGCCGCTGCCCATCGCTGATCCGGGAAAAATCCTGATCCGCCAGGGCAGACGCGTGGACCAGCTCCAGGCACTGGGCAACCTTCTCCCTGTCTTCTTTCGTCAGAATGCCCAGCCGCCCGGTGTAAGGGTAGCGGCCTGTAGCCACCACGTCCTCGCAGGTCATCAGTTCCGGGTGGATATGACTGGTCATCAGGACGCTCATTTGCTGGGAGATATCCCGCTCCGTGAGCCGCGCCATGTCCCGGCCATTCAGGTATACCGTACCCTGGACCAGAGCCAGCTGCTGGATGATGGTTTTCAAAATAGTGGACTTTCCCGCGCCGTTGGGGCCAATAAGGGTCATGATCTCTCCGGGCCGCAGGGACAGGCAGATATCCCGGATCAGCGCCTTGCCGTTGTAGCCAACGGCGAGATTTTCCGTTTGCAAGCGGACACCCTCCATCAGATATTCCCCCCTCTCGCCGCCGCGCTCCGTCTTGAGGCCATGAGGTACAGCACGACAGGCGCGCCAAACACGGCGGTAACGGAACTGATGGACATATCCCGGGGCGCGAAAGCCGTGCGGGCGATCAGATCACAGAACAGGCAGAAAGCCGCGCCGCCCAGAAAGCAGGCGGGGATCATCACAATAGGTTTGGCTGTGCGGAACAGTCCCTTGATCAGATGCGGCGCCGCAATGCCCACAAAAGAAATCGGCCCCGCGAAGGCGGTGACACAGGCGGAAAGCACACTGGAGAGCAAAATCAGCTCCACCCGGAACCGCTTGATGTTTACCCCCATGTTCTGGGCGTAGACTTCCCCCATCTGATAGGCTCCGATGGGCTTGGACAGCAGAAAGGTGAGCCCCAGGGACACGCCCACAACCCAGGCCATGAGCCTCACATTGTCCCATGAAGTGCCGGAGAAGCTGCCCAGGGACCAGTTATGGAGATTGACGATGTTGGAATCGTCGGCAAAGGTCACCACAAAGTCGGTGACAGCCGAACAGATATAGCCGATCATCACGCCGCTGACCACCAGCATACTCATCTGCTTCACCCGGCGTGAAAGCAGCAGGATGAACCCCATGGACGCTATAGAACCGATGAACGCCCCTGCGATCAGGGCCGCGGAGCTGATAACGACGCCCTGGCTGAGGAAGAACACCATGACCAGGGACACTGTCAGCTTGGCTCCCGAGGAAATCCCCAGCACAAAGGGACCCGCAATGGGGTTGGCAAAGAATGTCTGGAGCAGAAATCCGGACACGGCCAATGCTCCGCCCAGGATCGCGGCGGCCAGCACCCGGGGAAACCGGATGCCCCAGATGATGCCGGCGTGGTCATAGAACAGCGCGTTCCAAATTTCTCCCGGCGTAAAGTCCACGCTCCCGGCGCTGATGTTCCACACCAGCAGTACCGCTGTCAGCGCGGTCAGAAAAGCGAAACAGAGACAGTATCGAAAGAACCTGGCGTTTTTCATCGCGCCCTCCCGTTATTTCAGTCGGCGCAGGTAGGTCAGATTTCCTTCTTCCCCGCCGGTCAGGATGATATTGATGTCCAGGATCATCTCGCCCACCGACTGGGATTCCTGGAACATGCTCTTGCCGGTACACCACACGTCGCCGCTCTGCACCGCCTTGAAATCCGCCAAAGGGGCGCTCTTGGCAATCAGCTGGTCGATGGTCTCCAGATTGGCCTCAATGGTGCTGTTGTAGATCAGCACATCCGCATCCTTGGCGGTATCGTAGAAGGTCTCCATCTGGATATTCATGGTGGACAGGGCGTTCTCATCCGCCGCCAGGTCCGGGAACACGTACACCCCGCCCGCCAGATCGATAGCCTTGGCGATGTAGTCCCCGGATTTTCGCACCGTGACGGACCCGTTGGAGGTCACGGAGAAAAAAGCGACCGTCCTGCCGGTATTCTCCTGCTCCAGGACGGGAGCAAGCTGCTGGATCTGGCGGTCAAAATAGGCCTCCGCCTCGTCCTCCCTGTCCAGAAGGACGCCATAAAGCTTGATCCACTCCATGCGGCCCAGCGGGTGGCTTTCATAGCTGGACCGCTCCACCAGTACCGGAATGCCCAGCCGTTCCAACTGCTCCTTGACCTCCGGGTTGTGATAGATCATGGTGGATTCCAGCGCCAGATCACAGTCCTCGGATACGATTAATTCATAGTCCGGGGCGCTGTACTTTCCGGCGTAAATCATCCGCCCATCCTCCATGGCCTGACGGGCTTCCGGGATATACCAGCCGTCCGCCTGGGTTCCGGAGAGGGTAACGGCGTCAATGGCATCCAGCTGGCGGAAGCAGTCCATGGCCGCGGTGGCCTGTAAGTAGATGTTTTGCAGGGGCTGGCGCAGGATTACCACGTCCTCCGGCGTGTCCGCCGGGGGCTCGGCTCCCTCCGGGACCAACAGATGGACGATGTTGTCGATTGTAATGCGGGCAAAGCCGTCCTGGGCGTAGTCCACGGCGAAGCTCTGGGCATAGGCCAGCTCCAGGTGTTCGTCCCAGGCCAGATCATCCCATGAGAGTGCCGGGACCTCTGCCTGCGCAGGCACTTCCGCCGGTTCGGGTGCGTCCGGCGCGGTCTGCGGACCTCCGCAGGCGCACAGAAGCAGCGCCAGCAGGAGGACGGCTGTTTTCCAACGCTTCATAGGGGCCTCCTTACTGCTTTTGCAGGGTGGCGGAGTCGAAGAACAGGGTATACTCCACCTCATGTGGTTCGCTCATGGCCACGGTATCGGCGATGACGTCCAGCTTTTGGTCGAAGGCGGCAACGGGGAGCTCAAAAGTGGAGTTTCCTTCGGTGTTGGTCGGAAGATACTTCTCCCCATCTACCTTCATGTAGTCAAAATTGGGGCTGCTCCAGACGATAGTGGCGTAGAACTTTCCGTCCTCGCAGCGCAATACAGTGGGGGATTGCACAGTGGCCCGGCCGCTGCCGCCCTCCAGCGTGACGGAGGCGATGTAGGTACCATCCTCCGGGACGGTTTCCGCAGGCTCCGGTTCTGACTCGGGCTCGGGTTCGGGGGCAGGCTCCAGCTCGGGGGCCGGTTCCGGATCAGGGACCGGTTCCGCTTCCGGCCCGGAGACGGGGTCTGTCTCCGGGGATTCCCCGGCCTGGGTTTCTGCCGGTTCGCTGTCCGGCTGCTGGTTGTCTGCCGGCTCCTGGACCTCTGGCTGGGTTTCCGCAGGAGGCTCAGCCTCCGGTACAACCGCGTCGGGCCGGACAGGAGTAACCTCCTCGCTTGGGGCGGGCGCGTCGGGCTTCTGAACGTCACCGCCCTGATCGCCGCCGCATCCGGCCAGCAGGAGCATCGCCAGCGCGGCCAGCAGGGTGAGGATTTGTTTTTTCATATATTTCATGGATGGATTCCTCCTAAAGGAGCGCCGCAGAGAAAGCCTCTGCGGCGCATAGCTTTGTGCGGGAAGGACTTACTCAGCCCTGGCTGTATCAGAAACAAAGGTCAGCACACGGTCAAACCAGCTGCCGGACTTGACGGCATGGGCCGCATAGGCCAGTTCAGTGTCCAGGGCTTCGACAGAGACGGTAAAGGTGTACGCGCCTTCAGCGTCCGCCACGTAGTCGATCAGCCCCTCCTCAGCCTTCTCGGCCTCGGCCTTGGTGCCCACATACATCTGGTCGTATCCGGTGCCGCTGAGGGTCATCACGGCGGTCATCTCGCCGCCCTTGACGGTCAGCACGCACTTGGTGACGCGGAACATCCCCTCCACCTGCACTTCAATGGTGTAGGTGCCGTCGGCCAGCGTCCTGGTTTCGGGCTCCGCGGTCTCCTCGTTATCAGGATTCTCAGGGTTGAACTGCATCTTGATATCGGTTTCGCTCAGAAGTACGGCGTTCTTGGCGTGGTCCACCAGCAGCTGCTGGACGGCCTCGATCTCACCCAGGCCATTGATCTGGCACTCGACGCTGAGGCCGGCGGCTGAGAACACGGAGTACCAGGACTCCTCATCGTTCGCGTCGGCCATGTCATTGTTGGCGTGGTCACCGGCAACGATCATCATGGGACGCAGGATGACCTTCTCATAGCCGCCCTCCTTGACCAACTCCACCAGGTCCTCGGCAGTAGGAGCGGCCTCGACGGTGCCGATGAAGTAGTTGTCATGTCCGGCATCCTTCAGAATCTGCTGCATTTTGGTGTAAATGCTGTTGGACTCAGCGGTGGTGCCGTGGCCCATGTAGCAGACGGCGGTCTTATCGTCCGTGACGGCGCTGGCAGTGGCATTCACCATAGCCTCGGCCACAATTTTGAAATCCTCGTCGCTGGTCAACAGGGGCGCACCGATTGTGATGGTCTCGAACTTATCCGCGTATTTCTTCTCCAGCAGGTTGCGCAGGTCCCCGTACTCATAGCCGTTCATTAGATGGGTGGGCTGGACCAGCAGGTTCTTCACGCCGTTCTTGATGGCGCGGTCCAGAGCCTCCTTCACGTCATCGATGGTCTCGCCGTCCCGGCGGTTGACATGCTCAATGATGATGTTGGCGGTAAAGCCCCGGCGGACGGAGTAGTCAGGGAACGCCTTCTCCAGCGCGTTCTCAATGGCTCCGATGGTGGCCACGCGGTTGTCATTGTAGCTGGTGCCGAAGCTGACGACCAGCAGCTCGTTCTCGCCGATGTTGTCCTGGTTGCGGGGGTTGTCCCTGGATGCGTCACCGGTAGCGTTATCGTCCATGTAACGGCAGATGATGGCGGCAGCCTGGGCGCGGGTAGCGGTACCCTTGGGATCCAGCTTATTTCCGGTAGTGCCGGTGATGAACTCGCTGGCCACGGCCCAGTTCATGTACTCCCTGGCCCAGGACGCCACGTCGGCGGCGTCGGGGTAGCCGAACAGCTCGTCAACGCGGTTGATCAGGGAATCCTTCTTCATCTGCTTGGCGGCAAAGATGTTGAGGATCTTGGCGATCTCCTGGCGCTTGACATCGCCGGTGGGATCGAATACGGTGCCGGCAGCGTCCTTGCCGCCCACAATGCCCTGCTGATTGGCCCAGATCACAGCGTTTTTATAAGCGGCGTTATTATCCACATCGGTGAAGGGGTTTTCGCCGCTGACGGCGGGCCTTCCGGCCAGGCGGTAGAGAGCTTCCACCAGGTCCGCGCGGGTCATGTTTTCGCCGGGGGCGAAGGTGGCGGCGGTCTTGCCGTCGATGAGGCCGGCCTCCGTGACGGCGTCCACATATTCTTTCGCCCAGTCAGGCACGTCGGTATACTCTGCTTCCTCAGCGAAGGCGGTCCCTGCCAGGCCGAGGACCATGACCATTGCCAGCAGCAGAGCAGTCAGTTTCTTCCGCTTTTTCATGTGTACAATTCCTCCCAGTCATGTGTTGATGTTCTCCTCCCTGCCGGCGGGGCCAAAGGTCCGTTCGGATGGATCTGGGGTCCGGACGGACCTTTGGGTATACAGGCCGGTATGAGAGAAAGTGGATATTGTTTCCCGGCGCGGCCCCATCCGCTCCGGAGAAAACACAGGATAACCGGGACGAAAAAACATCCCGCGCCAAAGCCGGGACGTATACGACCCCGCCACAGGACATGGCGAGGCCGGAAAAGGATTTTTTGCAGTCCGGTTCCGGCAGAGTGCATCCAGCCGCGGTGTATCTGACTTATCCTCTCCCGAAGGGAGGCATCACAGTGACCGACTCGCGGGGCTTCTCACCCCGTTCCACCTGCCGCGAGAGCGCGGCGGCGGCTGGATCGATATTCGATTATAAAAATATAGAAGTGTTTTGCCGATCTCCTGCATCCCTGGAAAGATACGGGCAAGATTCTGAATAGTCCCCCAGCAATTCAAAGAAGCTGTCCCAAAAGCCGGTCAGGCGGTCTTGAAACCTGACCGGTCTTTCGGTTTATAGAGCCGATATTAGGAGGGGGAGATATTGTTTTCCCGGCGCGGCCCCACCCACGCCGGAGGAAACACGGAATCATCGGAACGAAAAAACGCCCCGGGCCGAAAGCACAGGACGTAAGGAGGGCCCCACCATCAGAACATAGCGAGGCCGGAAAATAACGCAGTCCGGTTCCGGCAGAGTGCTGTCCAGGCCGCGGTGTATCTGACTTATCCTCTCCCGAAGGGAGGCATCACAGTGACCGACTCGCGGGGGCCTCTCACCCCATTCCACCTGTTACATCAATGTAACTGCGGCTGGACTTATCAATATTGACTTTAGTCAGACACTACCACATTGGGAATCATTTGTCAAGTAGGATTTTGGGCTGGCTCGTTCAATCACGCCTCGTGCTCCCTCCGTTTCCGTATACCGTTGGTACAAGAGATCAGGTCCTTATATCGAAAACATCCTTTCCAATGGTCATTGATGATGCCGCAGGCTTGCAAATGGGAATAAATCGTGACAGAACCCATATATTTCAGCCCCGCTTTTTCAGGTCGGCACTGATTCGGTCAGACAGCCCATTTCGGGCTGGAATGTTGCCTTTCTGGTGGCCCATATAGAGGTAAGTCTTCCCCCTGGTAAATCCCCAGATGTACTCGCTGAATGAACCAAATTCAGCCCGTATCTTTTGAAAACATTGCGCATTGTGAATCACTGCCTCGATTTTTCTCCGAGAGCGAATCATTCCATCTGTGCCCAGAATGCGTTCAA
Organism: Oscillibacter sp.; assembly: GCA_014799925.1. Lineage (GTDB taxonomy): Bacteria > Bacillota > Clostridia > Oscillospirales > Oscillospiraceae > Pelethomonas. The sequence continues at coordinate 5,017 of JAAVHC010000015.1, read as the reverse complement.
TATCTGTCTCACCATAGACGAACACTTTGTCAAAATCAAAGTCATCAAAGCAGGCTCGAAAAATCTCTCTCTTCTGAATCATCATATTCCAGTTCAGGCCGCACTGCATGACTTCCATCATCAGAAACTCAAATTGTTTCCGGTCATCATGGACAGGCACGCCCCACTCCTCATCGTGATAGCGGATCATTTTTTCATTCCCCAAACACCATGTACAGCGCTCCATCATAATCCCCCCTTTCGTTTATCTGTCGTGGATTGCACCAGTGTCTGCAAAGAAAAGCCCATCAGTTCACACTCCATCTAATCTCCGTTTCAGTTCAGCGTCGCTTATCTCGCCCCGCACCGCCGCATCTCTCCACTCCTGAATCATCGCCACCTGCTGGTTCCACTTATCGGTACGGAGACTCCCCCGGTTCTTCCGGGCCTTCAGCCGGTTGTAGGCTTTGAAGTATTCCTTGTGGATCGGTTCCTCATTTCTCTGTTTCTCTTTCCGATGCGCACCTACCTTACGGCAGGTGCGTTTCGTTTCGCCCGGAGCGATCCGGTTGCAGTACACAGTATCGTAGCCGCCTACCGCTAAAAAGAAGTGCCTGCAATTGTGGCAGCGGCGCGGTACATTCCCCACCGCCATACCCTTGTACAAATCGGTATATAGAAAGCTGGCCAGCTCCTCGAAGGTAAACGCCTCGCCCAGCACGACTCCGCTCCCTTTTGTTTCCATGGCTCTGAACCCAAGCCGGACTGGGAATTCCAGCTTAAAAGCGTCCAGGTCCTTGTCGATCACATCTTCCCCCACCGCATAATCAAAAGCCTCGCTCACTGTCCTTCTGTATCTTTCGTAGGCATCGGCATATGCCGCTGGAGAGCGAGAGGGAAGCTCCTCAAAATAGTCCACCAACATTAAAAAGGTATTGCGGGTAAAGTCATTCACCGAATCCGGCAGACACTCCAGTCTGTCCAGCCAGTAATACTATTCCCCGATTAAAAGCGCAATATCGTTACCGTGTGGAAATTCAGGAATTGCAATGCACTGGAGAGCGAAAGCAAAGTTCTTTTTGATACTTTTTCTTTCAAGAAAAAGTATCAGTCAACGCCCTGTAAAAATTCGTGCCCTTGGTGACAGCATCATCTGTACGGTCCGGGTGCTCCCGCATGGAGCGAAACAAGCCGCGCGATCCGTTGCAGAAAAAAGCAAAATGTTTGTATACAGGGAGCTGTGCCATCACTGCCCAAACCTCATCCAGCTTCTGCTGTGCTACTGCAGCGCTGGAAACGGTACGTGCCGCAAGAAATACCTCCAGCTCCGGCTTAAATTTCGCTATGGCATCTCTCAGCTTCCACAGAAGGCTCCCATCCATCTCCAGCGCTTCCACCGCAAAGTGCCCAAGCGGATAGCGCTTCCCATTCAGCATACATTCCTTCGGGCCAAAAACAGCTGTGAAGGGATCGAAATAGTCGCCAGTGATTGCGTACATCGTGCCGTCCCTCCGTATCGGATTGAAATCAAGTTCTGTACCCGACATGCTCCAGACCTATTGAACCGGGAAAAGTCCTCTGCTACAATCATACCAGATTTGAAACCGGTATTCAATCCAACAATTTATTTGAGACAGTCTGTACCTTGAAAATTGAATACCCACCATTGGAGTTGATACTCTCTGGGTGAAGCAGCGCCAGGACCCTCAAATGAGGTGAGCGTGCCAACAGGGTGAAAACGCCGCAGTGAGATCCTGGGGCAGGAAGGTGTACGGTGCGTGGCCAACAAAAATGCACTGAAAGGAAGCTCTACCAGGATGGCCCTGTGCTGATCCCGGACAGCGTAGCAGCCCTCTATTGGTTCGAGCAAGCTGCCCGGCGGGGCCATGCGGCTGCGTCGTATGAGGTGGGAAAAATTCTGCTCTCCGATGATGCGGAAGTTCATGACCCAGCATTGGGAATGCAGTGGCTGGAGTATGCTGCTCAAATCGGAAACGACTGCGCCGCCTACCGTCTAGGCAAGGAATATCTCAAGGGTGAAATTGTGCCGAAGGATACTACCAAAGCGATAGACTACTTCACCCGGTCCGCTGCAGCCGGAAATCAGTACGCTCAATACGCTCTCGGTAAACTGTATCTGGAAGAACACGACCAAGAGCAGGCCCGCTATTGGTTCTCCCAGTCAGCCTCCCAGGTTAATAGATACGCTCAATTTTTCCTGGACCGCTGGGATAGCCTGCAACCACCCTCGGTCATACTGGCTACTACTCGGCTCCTCCACCACATGAGTCGGGTATTCCAAGACCAGACACCATCTCCTCCTGTTTCCGGCGGCATCCGGGTTGACCGTAAACTTATGGCAAGAATCAGGGAAAAGAAAATTGCCGCTGGTCATAAGCCGGACGATCACGAGGAACATTAAAGTTGGGAAGTCACAATGAGATAGTCTGTTTAAAAAGAAAGGACCTTCCACCAGAAGGGAAGGCCCTCAGAATGCGCTGAATTTTTTTGTACTATATTGTCATCACAGGACCTGCTTGCTGTTCCTCGGCTTCTTTCTCCTCTAACTCGCTCTCTACCACCTCTGGTGCAAAGTCAATTGCACCAAATAGGATGCGCATATAATCCTGCCTGCCATCGATAACGCGGGAGACAGACACCATATTTGAACCACCCTCAATGCGATAAAATGCAATCCAATTTTCACAAATCAGCATCCGTAGGTCTGTTTTAAAGCCGGTTTTGCTCTCAATACTGACACCAGATTCTGGAAATGCCTTCAACGATGAACAAGCGCCCAAAATCATCTTTGAAATGCGTTTGGCAGCAGCTGGATTGTGGAAAGTGTTCTTGATATAGCGCTGGATCTCCTGTATGTCCGAAATAGCCTCTGGTGTATATTTCAGCTTCATTCCTCTACCCCAAGCAGCCGATAGGCATCCTCCTCAGAGACCCAGCCCTCCTTTTCTGCCGAATCCCATCCTTGCTGGACCTCATCCATCAGCCGGCGCATTGCCTTAGCTTTCATATATGCCTCATTTTCGGGCGATACCAGGAATGGAAGGCCACCCATATTCAAGGACTGCTGAATAAAAATGTTCACTGCATCTGTGAACGTCAGTCCTTGGCGGGCGTAGATATTCTCGACATGTTGTTTGACCTCTGGATTGATTCGCATTTGAAAGGTCGTGGTTTTGGGGGCTACGGTTACATTGATTGAATTCATATTATCAACTCCTTCTACTCAACAGTATAACCGAAAACGCAAAAATGTCAACACATTGTTAGTACGTGCAAAGAGGGTATCAATTGCCCCAGTGTCTACAAACCTCACACGAGCTACGCTCAGCGCCACGAAGGATGAAAAGCGGGCGGCGGCATGGTAGAATGTGGGTACACGGCACCAGACCGATTTTCTTTGCCGCTGAGAGCGCGATCTACAAACTGGTACCATGCCCTCCCGTTGAACCACAAATTGTTCCGGCCTGATTTTGGGCAGAGGACGCATAGCAAAGTGAGCTGTTCGGAGGGCACGCCGTGAAGACAGAAAAAGGAGCTGAAGAAAATGAAAGCTGTCTATCGGTGTTGTTGTGGGATTGATGTGCATAAGAAACTGATCGTGGCCTGCCTGAAAAAAGGCAACAGGCAGGAAGTGCGGGAGTTTGGCACAATGACAAGCGAGATTAAGGAGCTGACCGGATGGCTGAAGGAGGCCGGCTGTGAGATGGCGGCGATGGAGAGCACCGGGGTGTACTGGAAGCCGCTGTACAACCTGTTCGAGCTGATGGGGCAGGAGGTGATGGTGGTGAACGCAGCGCACATGAAAGCGGTGCCTGGGCGGAAGACGGATGTAAAGGATGCGGAGTGGATCGCAGAGCTGCTGCAGCACGGTCTGCTGAAAGCCAGCTTTATCCCCAGCCGGGAACAGAGGGAACTGCGGGAGTTGACGCGGTACCGCAAGAGCCTGACAGAGGAGTGCAGCCGGGAGCTGAGCCGGCTGCAGAAGGTACTGGAGGGAGCGAATGTGAAGCTGGCATCGGTGGTAGGGGACATTCAAGGCAAGAGCGCCCGGAGGCTGTTGGACAGGCTGGCGGCAGGGGAGCCTCTCGGCCGGGAGGAAGTACTGCCGCTTCTCTATAAGACCCTGCAGCCCAAGCTGGACGATATCACCTCGTCTCTGGAAAGCATCACTACGCCGCTGCAGCGGGCTCTGCTGCGGCAGATCCTGGATCACATCGATGACTTGAACAAACGTGTGGCTGTACTGGACGAGATGGTGGAGCAGTATATGGCAGAGTATGCCCAGGCTTTGGACGCCATCGACGAAATCCCCGGCATTGCCCGGCGCAGCGCTCAGGTGATTCTTGCAGAAATCGGACTGGACATGGGCCGGTTCCCCAGCGCTGCCCACCTGTGTTCCTGGGCAGGCGTGTCTCCAGGCAATCATCAGAGTGCTGGAAAACGGAAGCACGGCAGGACGAACAAGGGCAATAAAACCCTCAAGTCTATGCTGGCCCAGTGCGCGAAAGCCGCCGGAAAGGTTAAAAACTCTTATTTTTACGCACAGTATCAACGTATCGCTGCCCGGCGGGGCAAAAACCGCGCTACCATCGCCGTGGCCCACTCCATCCTCACGGTAATCTGGCACATCCTCAAGCACAATGTTCCATACCATGACCTGGGCGCCGACTATTACGATGGCTTCCACCGTGAGCATAAAATCAAAGCGTATTTGAAACGGCTCCAGGCTCTGGGTTGGGAGCCTCAACCACCCGCTATTCCTGCCTGACATACTGCTCTTTCTATTTCCCCGGCGCGCCTAAGCGCGGCGGGATGCTTTGTTGCGCCTTTCTCCGGAAGACTTTTCATAGCAAAGAGAAGGCGGTGAGCTTCAAATGATAAGTTTCTGATAACTGTGGTCAAAGGGACTGGATATTTTTCGTTGGTTAAGGTATTGTGTGTTGCTACGAGGGAGGCGATTCAAAATGAGTAAACGAAGACCATCTGGGGACGGCATGGTACGCAAGCGTGAAGATGG
>JAAVHC010000014.1 GCA_014799925.1 Oscillibacter sp. | reverse complement strand
TATAGTCGACGCGGTTGAGAAAGGGTAAAAAGGAGGCAGGGAAAAATGGGGTGCAGCAAGACGGAGGACGCAGGCGGGCTGACGCCCGTCAAGGACGACAACGAAGCTGCGCCTCATTTTTCCCGTCGAACTTTACTCTTTTTCAACTGCTTCGACTATATTACGCCTTCCGTCTGAAGAAGATCAAATATTGCGTAATTTGTTGGTGATAGCTGAGGATTTCAGCTGCATATTATTTTGGTGCAGCCCCGATAGGAGCCATGCCAAACCTGCCGAGAAGGAGGTGGATGACATCGGCAGAAGAAGCGTCCCGATCCAGGTTATTGTACATTATCCGCAGACCGAAGCCGGCAGGCAGGAACTCGCCTGCCGGGTTGCATCCGTCCATGCGGATGCCGTCACACGAAAGCTCCAAAAGCTGACCTGTCCAACGCAGCAGAAGCGTCAGCTGCTGGACGCGGTGATCCAATCGGCAAGGGAGACGGCGATGCCCCGGGGCCTATAGGCCCCGGGGCATCGCTTCTGCGTTTTTGTCAGATGCAAAAAGCAGCGTACAACGGCACGGTTTTTTCCCATCCGTAAAGCTGAAATCCTTTGTGGACAGCTTGACTGCGCAGGCTGGTTCGGCATGAACCGCTGAAATACCTCGCGGCAGCCGGAGGAAGCGTCTTTTTTATCCGAAAGCGCGTTGAGGGCAGGATTGCATTTTCAATGCACCGTGCGGCGTAAGTCGCCAGCCGGACGTTTTTCTCCGGCTTGTAGCTGGATATCCCCTTGATAAGCCCGATGGTTCCAATGGAAATCAGGTCGTCCTGATCTACGGCCTGGGTGTAATATTTCTTAATAATATGCGCCACCAGCCGCATGTTCCGTTCCACCAGTACATTCCTGGCCTCCAGGTCCCCCTCGGCACAGCGGGCGAGATAAGCCTGTTCCTCCTCCGCGCTGAGAGGTTTGGGGAAGGACCCGGCGCTTCCGGCCAGGTGCAGTGACAAAAAAAGGCTGCTGCGAAGCAGCAGCATCACGGTTGTCAGCATAACGATACCTCCTTTTTTTCTACGGTATGCGTGGCAGGACTGTCCTTATTCCCTCTTCCATTTTTCCGCAGATTATGCTATGGTATAGGAAGCGCACCTGAAAAAGCGAGCGATTCCCGCCCATGATTTCTGCAAGGAGGAATGACCAATGGCGAAATACATTATGGCTTTTGACGCAGGCACCACCAGCAACCGCTGCATCCTCTTTGACCGGCAGGGTCAGATTTGCAGCTCGGCTCAAAAAGAATTCACTCAGATTTTTCCCAAACCCGGCTGGGTGGAGCATGACGCGCGGGAAATCTGGGCCACTCAGTTCGGCGTAGCCGCGGAAGCGATGGGAAAGATTGGCGCGTCCGCCGCCGATATCGCCGGAATCGGTATTACCAACCAGCGGGAGACCGCCATTGTCTGGGACAAGGCAACCGGCGAACCGGTGTGCAACGCCATTGTCTGGCAGTGCCGCCGGACGTCGGAATACTGCGACAGCCTGAAGGCGCAGGGCCTGACGGAGGTTATCCGGCAGAAAACCGGCCTTATGATCGACGCTTATTTTTCCGCCACCAAGCTCAAATGGATTCTGGACCATGTGGAGGGCGCGCGGGACCGGGCGCGGCGGGGCGAGCTGCTCTTTGGCACGGTGGAGACCTGGCTGATCTGGCGGCTTACCGGCGGACGGGTCCATGTGACCGATTACTCCAACGCTGCCCGCACCATGCTGTTTAATATCATTACGCTGGACTGGGACCAGGACGTCCTGGACATCCTGGATATTCCCCGGTGTATGCTGCCCCAGGCCAAGCCCAGCAGCTGCGTCTACGGCGAGACGGACCCCGGCTTTTTCGGCGCGCCCATTCCCATCGCCGGGGCGGCGGGCGACCAGCAGGCCGCGCTGTTCGGCCAGACCTGCTTCCAGCCGGGGCAGGCGAAGAACACTTACGGCACCGGCTGCTTCCTCCTGATGAACACCGGCGAAAAGCCGGTTTTTTCCCGGAACGGGCTGGTAACCACAGTGGCCTGGGGATTGAACGGACGGGTGGAATACGCCCTGGAGGGCTCCATTTTTATGGCCGGAGCCGCCATCCAGTGGCTGCGGGACGAAATGCGCCTCATTGAATCCGCCGCCGACAGCGAGTACCACGCCGGCAAGGTGAAGGACACCGCCGGGTGCTACGTGGTTCCCGCCTTCACCGGCCTGGGAGCGCCCCACTGGGATCAGTACGCCAGGGGCGCCATCGTGGGTCTGACCCGGGGGGTCAGCAAAAACCATATTATCCGCGCCACCCTGGAATCCATCGCCTATCAGGTCAGCGACGTGCTGGACGCCATGCGGGCGGACTCGGGCATCGCGCTGCACTCCCTGAAGGTAGACGGCGGGGCCAGCGCCAACAACCTTCTGATGCAGCTTCAGGCGGACATTCTGCAAACCGCCGTCCACCGTCCGGTCTGCGTGGAAACCACCGCGCTGGGCGCGGCCTATCTGGCCGGTCTGGCCGTGGGCTTCTGGTCCGGCCAGGAGGATGTGAAGCAGAACTGGGCGATCGAGCGGACCTTCCATCCCGCTATCCCCGCCGGAGAGCGGGACGGGAAGCTGCGGGGCTGGCACAGGGCCGTGGAGCGCTCCTTCCATTGGGCAAAGGAATAAGCGTCCTCATTCAGAGGAGGACCGGGTACACAGAAAGAGAGCATATGTTAAAGGATTATATGACCAGGAAGCTGTCCTTTTTGCAGCCATCAGGAAAGCACGCCAAGCCGCGGGACAGGGACGAACAGCCGCCGGAGGAGCGTCCCGTCCCGCAGATCGAAGAGGCGCCGCCGCCTGACAGCCGGCGGGCGGAGCCGCCGGAGGCGCCTGCGGAGGCCGCCCCCCCGCCGGAGGCGGACGATTATTCCGCCGGACAGGCGGCCTACCGGGCCGGGAACTATCCGGCGGCGCTGGAGGCGTTTCTCCGCGCCGCCGGGCAGGGACACGTCGAGGCTCAGTTCCTCTGCGGGCAGCTGTACCGGCGGGGCATTGGGACGGACGCGAACGACAGGCTGGCGCTGGCCTGGTACAAGCGGGCGGCGAAGCAGGGATATCTCGGCGGGCAGCTTGCCTGTGCCGCCATCTATGAGGAAGGCCGCGGAACGGAAATGGATCTGAAAAAGGCGCTGTTCTGGTATGAGCAGGCGGCAAAGCAGGGCTCGGCGGACGCGCAGCTGAAGTGCGGCTCCATGTATTTTCGCGGGCGCGCCGAAACCAGAAACCCCAAAAAGGCCCGCCGCTGGCTGGAAGCCGCCGCCGCCGGCGGAAGCGAGGAGGCACAGACGCTCCTCCGGGAATATTTTTGATTTCGCTCCGCTCTGCCCTGCCATTCATACTTTCTTTCCCCGGATTCACAATGCAGGTGCGGCGCCATATGGGGCAGAAATCTATTTTGGGGGAAACGGAAGCGTTATGAGGAAAAAAGTTTTATTGCTGGGAAGCAGCGGCCTGGCAGGCCGCGCTATAAACGAGGCGCTGCGGGAGGACTATCAGGTTGTTCCGGCGGCGGGACATCAGACGCCGGAGGGCGGCTGTTGCCTTCCCGTGGAGGAGCCTCAGAGACTGCTGGAGGTCCTGGAGCACGAGAACCCGGAAATCGTCATCTCCACCATCCGGGGGGATTTCCGGGCGCAGCTGCGATTTCATGAAGTGTTGGCGGATTGGCTGGCGGAGAAGGACCGGCAGCTGCTTTATATGTCCACGAGCAATGTGTTTGACGGGGAACTGTCCCGACCCCATACAGAATCCGATCCGCCTGCGGCAGAATCGGAGTATGGAATTTTTAAGCAGAAGTGCGAGGCCATGCTCAACAAAAAGCTGGGGGAGCGGTTGATTGTTTTCCGGCTGGCCAGTGTGTGGGTGGCTGGCTGTCCTAGAATACGGCTGCTGGAGGAGCACAGCCGGAGTGGAAAAAAGCACCACACAATCCATGGCGACGCGGTGAATGTGACGCTGGCAGGACAGATTGGGGAGTACGCGAAATTTGTTTTAGCCCATGATTTGTGGGGAATCTTTCATGTAGGAACCACAGATATGGTGGATTATTTTGAGTTTGAAAAAATGGTCTGCGAGGCGTGCCATATTGCGCCGCCGGAGTTTGAAATAGAGGAAGTACCTTCACAGGCATATCAGGCGGTGCTCCCGGCGCGTGAAGAGATTCCCACCGAATTGCAGATGACGGTTGCTCAGGTGCTGGAGGCGCTGGCGGAGGGCCGGCAGGGCGCACATGCCGCCGGAACCGGCAAAGAATAATTTTTATCAAAATCCCCTTGTGAAACATCTGTTTGTGTGATACAATATCCTGACCAGAAAATATTCCCGGAGGTGGAGACGCCGTGAGCAGCCTGCATAAGGGCCACAGAGAAAGAAAACGCCAGCAGTTCCTCCGCAGCGGCGCGGATTCCTTTGCCGACCATGAGCTGCTGGAAATGCTGATGTTCTATGCCATGCGGCAGGGAGACACCAACGGCACGGCCCATGAGCTGATGAACCGGTTCGGCAGCCTTCAGGCGGTGCTGTCCGCCTCTCAGGAGGAGCTGATGGAGGTGCCGGGGATCGGCGAGTCCACCGCCATCCTCATCCGCCTGATACCCGCGCTGTACCAGCGGATGCTGTTAAGCCGCAAGGATGAGGAGTTCATTCTGGATACCTCCGAACGCATCGGTGATTTTTTCCGGACGCTGTACATTGCCTGCTCCACAGAGGTGATGTACGAGCTGTGCCTGGACGCAAAAGGGAAAAAGCAGAGCCTTCACAAGGTGGGGGAGGGCGACGTGGGCAGCGTGGGACTCAATCTCCGGCAGATCGTGGAGAACGCTCTGCGGGCCAGGGCGGTGATGGTGGTGCTGGCGCATAACCATCCCAGCGGATTGGCTCTGCCCTCCCATGAGGACCAGATCGCCACCCGGATGGTCCGGGAGGCTTTGCGTCCCGTGGGCGTAACGCTGATCGATCATATTATTGTGGCGGACAACGACTACGTATCCATGGCGGAATCCGGACTTTTGTAATCAAGGAGGCCTCCTATGCCCGCTTTTCAAGTTGTATCCGAATATACCCCCTCCGGCGACCAGCCCCAGGCCATCGCCAGGCTGGCCCAGGGCATCGAGGACGGCCTGCGGGAGCAGATCCTGCTGGGCGTCACCGGGTCCGGCAAGACCTATACCATGGCCAAGGTCATCGAGGCCGTCCAGCGGCCCACTCTGGTGCTGGCCCACAACAAGACTCTGGCCGCCCAGCTGTGCGAGGAGTTCAAGGAGTTCTTCCCCAACAACGCGGTGGAGTACTTCGTCAGCTATTACGACTACTACCAGCCGGAGGCGTACATCGCCCACACGGACACCTTCATTGAGAAGGACGCCTCCATCAACGAGGAGATCGACCGCCTGCGGCTGGCCGCCACCGCCTCCCTGCTGGAGCGGCGGGACGTGATCGTGGTGTCGTCCGTCAGCTGCATCTACGGCTTGGGCGAGCCGGATGACTTCGAGAAGATGATGGTCACTCTGCGGGTGGGCGCCCGGATGGAGCGGGACGAGCTGCTCCGCCGGCTGGTGGACATCCGGTATGAGCGCAACGACATCGCCTTTGAGCGAAACATGTTCCGGGTCCGGGGGGACACCGTGGAGCTGTGGCCCGCCTACTGGAAGGACTCCGCCATCCGGGTGGAGTTTTTTGGTGATGAGATCGACCGGGTCAGCGAGATCAACCCCGTCACCGGGACCGTCACGCGGCGGCTGACCAACATCCCCGTCTGGCCCGCCAGCCACTATGTCACCTCCAAGGAGAAGATGGACCGGGCCATCGTGGAGATCGAGAAGGAGCTGGACGAGCGGGAGCGCTGGTTCGTGGAGAACGGCAAGCTGGTGGAGGCCCAGCGCATCCGCCAGCGGACCACCTACGACATTGAGATGATGCGGGAGCTGGGGTACTGCAACGGCATCGAGAACTACAGCCGGGTCATCTCCGGACGGCCCGCGGGCTCCCCGCCCATGACGCTCATCGACTACTTCCCGGACGACTTCGTGCTGTTCGTGGACGAGAGCCATGTGACCCTGCCCCAGGTGCGGGCCATGTTCAATGGCGACCGGGCCAGGAAGGAGAGCCTCATTGAGTACGGCTTCCGGTTGCCCTGCGCCTTTGACAACCGGCCCTTGAAGTTTGACGAATTTCAGGAGCGGTTCCATCAGGCGGTGTTCGTCTCCGCCACCCCGGCGGAGTACGAGCGGAGCCAGGCGGACCAGATCGTGGAGCAGGTCATCCGGCCCACGGGCCTGCTGGACCCCAGGGTGGAGGTCCGGCCTGTGGAGGGACAGATCGACGATCTGATCGGCGAGATCAACGCCCGGTCCGCCCGGAACGAGCGGGTGCTGGTGACCACCCTGACCAAAAAGATGGCGGAGGATCTGACCCAGTATCTCACCAAGGCGGGCATCAAGGTACGGTACATGCACCACGACGTGGAGACCATCGAGCGCATGGAACTGATCCGCGACCTGCGGCTGGGCGAGTTCGACGTGCTGGTGGGCATCAACCTGCTGCGGGAGGGCCTGGACATGCCGGAGGTGAGCCTGGTGGCCATCCTGGACGCGGACAAGGAGGGGTTCCTCCGCAGCGAGACCAGCCTCATCCAGACCATTGGCCGCGCCGCGCGAAACGCGGAGGGCATGGTCATCCTCTACGCCGACACCATCACCAGGAGTATGCGCTCCGCCATGGACGAGACCGGGCGGCGGCGGAAGATTCAGGACGATTTCAACAAAGCCCACGGCATTGTGCCCAAGACGGTCATCAAGTCCGTGCGGGAGATCCTGGAGCTGAGCAAAGCGGAGGCGGAGACCCAGAAGAAGTCCGGCAAGAAGCTGACCAAGCCGGAGATTCTGGAGGAGATCGCCAAGCTGGAGAAGCAGATGAAGGAAGCCGCCAAGATGATGGAATTCGAGTACGCAGCGGTGCTGCGCGACCGCATTATCGAGCTTCGGAAGGAAGTTCATTGAATGAGGCCCCTGCCGGGGCGGGGGATTCTGTACTTTTCTTGTTTCGGCAAGAAAAGTACCAAAAGAACCGACTCAAGGGGGCTTCGCCTCCCTTGAGAATCCCCATTGTGTTGTTTATTTGCGCTACGACGAAACCTGGTTCGGTTCTACCCCCATGCCTTCGTTGGTGCGCCGGACTTCTGCGTCTACCCACGGGTTCTAACGGACCCAGAGGAAGCTAAGCCGCTTCTGGGCTGCCCCCCTTACCATCGCCGGGAGAACCCCAGGCAATACGGTAGGGGCTGCCGATACACACACTCAAGTAGAAGCAGAAGAGGCACGAAGCGGACGGCACTACGGCAGACAAGGCCAGACTGTGCCACGGGCGCAAATGAAATAGAAACATGAGGTGTCGCCTCCGGCGACGCCCGAGGATTCTTAAACCTACGGTTTGAGCGCGTTTTTGGGTACTTTTGCCGCGCAGCAAAAGTACCCGCGGGTCCGGGCTGCGTAAGCCCGGACTATCGAATAGAAATAATTGACCTTTGCTCCCGAAAGGAGCAAAAAGGAGCCGGCTATGATGCAGCAATCTCAAAAAATCATGACCGATTTCCAGGTCCGGAAGTCAAAAAAGCAGAAGGAGACCTTCCGCGGCTGGCTCTGCGGAGAACTGGAGGCCGCGGGGTACGCGCCGAAGGTGGAAAAGGGGTTCGCCGCGCGGAACGTGGTAGCGGGCGATCCGGAGAAAGCGAAAGTCATTTTCTCCGCCCACTACGACACCTGCGCCGTGCTGCCCATCCCCAACTTCGTTACGCCCCGGAACATGTTTTTCTATCTGTGCTACCAGATGCTGCTGGTCCTGGCGATCTTTGTCGCGGTATTTCTGGCGGAGGCGGCGGCTGTGGTCCTGATGAAGCTGGCCGGGACGGAGCCGCCGCTGTGGCTGCATATGCTGCTGGGGTACGCGCTGTGCGTCTTCTTCTGCTGGTGGATTCTGGACGGCCCGGCCAATAAGCACACCGCCAACGACAACACCAGCGGCACCATCACCCTGCTGGAGACCGCCCTGGCGATGCCGCCGGAGGACCGGGAGAAGGTCTGCTTCGTGTTCTTTGACAATGAGGAAAAGGGTCTGTTCGGCTCCGCGGCATTCACAAAAGCCCACAAAAAGGCCAAGAAGGAGACGCCGAACATCAATTTTGACTGCGTATCCGACGGAGATTATATTCAGTTTTTCCCTGACAAGCGCATGAAGAAGAAAAATCCGGAGATGTTGGAGCGTATAGAGGCCGCCTTCCAGGGCCAGGGAGAGAAGAAAACGGAGGTGGTCCGGGGTCCCGGATTCTATCCCAGCGACAACAAGGCGTTCAAAATGGGCGTGGGCGTCTGCGCGTTGAAACATAAGAGGATCATTGGCTACTACATGGACCGTATCCACACCAGCAGAGACACCGTACTGGAGGAGGAGAATATCCAGCTCCTCCGGGATGGGGCCCTGCGGCTGGCGGCGGCGGAAAAAATTTCAAATCAGGGCTTGACATAGAAAATTTGTTCGTTTATTCTTGTGTCATACGCATAGCCGGCTACTTTAATGCAACAGGAGATAACCCATGCAAGATAAGATCTATATCAAGGGCGCACGCGAAAACAACCTCAAAAACGTGGACGTGGAGATCCCCCGGGACAAGCTGGTGGTGGTGACGGGCCTGTCCGGATCCGGCAAGTCCTCCCTGGCCTTCGACACCATCTATGCCGAGGGACAGCGGCGGTACGTGGAATCCCTCTCCTCCTACGCCCGGATGTTCCTGGGCCAGATGGAAAAGCCGGACGTGGACTACATCGACGGCCTTTCCCCCGCGATCTCCATCGACCAGAAGACCACCAGCAAGAACCCCCGCTCCACCGTGGGCACGGTGACGGAGATCTACGACTACCTCCGCCTGCTCTGGGCCCGGGTGGGCACGCCCCACTGTCCCGTCTGCGGCAAGGAGATCCGCCAGCAGACCATCGACCAGATCATTGACCAGATCCTGGAGCTGCCGGAGGGGAGCCGGATCCAGATCCTGGCCCCGGTGGTCCGGGCCCGGAAGGGCGAGTACGCCAAGGTCTTTGAGGACGCCCGGAAGTCCGGCTACGTCCGGGCGCGGGTGGACGGCATCCTCTACGAGCTGACGGAAGAAATCAAGCTGGAGAAGAACAAGAAGCACAACATTGAGATTGTGGTGGACCGCCTGGTGGTCCGGCCAGACATCCGCCAGCGGCTCACCGACAGCGTGGAGACCGCCTCCAATCTGGCGGGGGGCATCGTCATTGCCAACATGCTGGGGGAGGAGGAGCGGGACCTGCTGTTCTCCCAGAACTACGCCTGCGAGGACTGCGGCGTGTCCATCGAGGAGCTGACCCCCCGGATGTTCTCCTTCAACAATCCCTACGGGGCATGCCCCGCCTGCACGGGCCTGGGGAGCCAGTTAAAGGTGGACCCCGCCCTCATTGTCCCCGACGAGGACAAGACCATCCTGGAGGGGGCCATCCAGTGCTCCGGATGGAACAACATCCGGGGCGACGGCATCAGCCGGATGTACTTTGACGCCCTGGCGAAGAAGTACCGCTTCAAGCTGACCACCCCCTGGAAGGACCTGGGCAGGGAGGTTCAGGACATCATCCTCTATGGCACCAAAGGGGAGAACCTGGAGCTCCACTACGACCAGCCCAGAGGCAAGGGCACCCTGCGCCAGCCCTTTGAGGGCATCTGCAACAATATCGAGCGCCGCTACCGGGACACCCAGTCGGAATCCTCCCGCCGGGAGCTGGAGGAGACCATGAGTGAGAGTCCCTGCCCGGTGTGCAAGGGCAGGCGGCTGAAAATGGAGAGCCTGGCCGTCACGGTGGGGGGCAGCAGCATTCACGACTTCACCACCCTGCCGGTATCCGACGCGCTACGATTTATGGAGGGCCTGACCCTGACCAACACCCAGGCCATGATCGCGGACCAGATTTTGAAGGAGATCCGCTCCCGGCTGGGGTTCCTGCGCAGCGTGGGACTGCAATATCTGACCCTCAGCCGCTCCGCCGCCACCCTCTCCGGCGGCGAGAGCCAGCGCATCCGGCTCGCCACTCAGATCGGCTCCTCCCTCATGGGGGTGCTGTATATCCTGGACGAGCCGTCCATCGGCCTGCACCAGCGGGACAACGACAAGCTGCTGGAGACGCTGCGCCAGCTCCGGGACCTGGGCAACACCCTCATTGTGGTGGAGCACGACGAGGACACCATGCGCGCCGCCGACTATATCATTGACGTGGGCCCCGGCGCGGGGGTCCACGGCGGGAACATCACCGCCGCCGGCACCCCGGAGGAGGTGGCCGCAAACCCGGCCTCCCTCACCGGCCAGTATCTCAGCGGGAAGCGCCGTATCGCCGTCCCCGGAGAGCGGCGGCGCGGCAGCGGAAAGACGCTGACCGTCCGGGGCGCGGCGGAGAACAACCTGCGGAACATCGACGTGGAGATCCCCCTGGGGACCTTCACCTGCGTCACCGGCGTGTCCGGGTCCGGGAAAAGCTCCCTGGTCAACGAGATTTTATTCAAGCGCCTGGGCGCGGACCTGAACCGGATGAAGTGCCGCCCCGGCAGACACAAGGCCGTGGAGGGCGAGGAGTACCTGGACAAGGTCATCAACATTGACCAGAGCCCCATCGGCCGGACGCCCCGGTCCAACCCCGCCACCTACACCGGCGTGTTCAACGACATCCGGGAGCTGTTTGCCTCCACCCCGGAGGCCAAGGCGCGGGGCTACGGCTCCGGCCGGTTCAGCTTCAACGTCCGGGGAGGCCGCTGCGAGGCCTGCTCCGGCGACGGACTGCTGAAAATTGAGATGCACTTTCTGCCGGACATCTACGTGCCCTGCGAGGTCTGCAAGGGCAAGCGGTACAACCGGGAGACCCTGGAGGTCCGGTACAAGGGGAAGAACATCTACGACGTGCTGGAGATGACCGCCGAGGAGGCCAGGGAGTTCTTCAAGCCCCTGCCCAAGATCGCGGTGAAGATGGAGACCCTGTGCGACGTGGGGCTGGGGTATATCAAGGTGGGCCAGGCGTCCACCACCCTCTCCGGCGGAGAGGCCCAGCGGGTGAAGCTGGCCACGGAGCTGAGCAAGCGCAGCACCGGCAGCACCATCTACATCCTGGACGAGCCCACCACCGGCCTGCACACCGACGACGTGGGCAAGCTGCTGGAGGTGCTCCAGCGGCTGGTGGACGCGGGGAACACGGTGGTGGTCATCGAGCACAACCTGGACGTGATCAAGTGCGCGGACCACATCATCGACCTGGGCCCCGAGGGGGGCGACGGCGGCGGGACCATCGTCTGCACCGGCACGCCGGAGGAAGTGGCCGCCTGCGAGGGCAGCTATACGGGGCAGTATCTGAAAAAGATGCTGGTTAGATAAAAACGAACCGGGCCGGGGAAAACATTTCCCGGTCCGGCTGGTTGGGAACAAGACCCCGGAACTGATTCAGAGCCGTGTCTCGCTGTACGTGAACGGGCTTCGCTTCGATTTGCATCAACCCTCTTGCGGCTTTGGGCGAAATATGGTAGAATAGCCGCAGAGCGGCTATTCTATTTTATTCAAGCCCTTTTTCTCGCCCCTGACGGGGCAACCGAAAAAGATGGCGTATTCTACCATAAAATCTGACAATTTTATGGTAGAATAGCCGCAGAGCGGCTATTCTATTTTTTAACCCTCTTTTCCGCCCCAGCCGGGGCCTTTTTCGTATGGTGCGCCTCCGCGGGGGCGCAGGAAGGAAAGATACAGTGGATATGCAATTTGTCCCCGCCAGTCTGGCGGCGTGGCTCACCAACGGACCTGTGGGCGAATTCTGCTTCACGATACTGGTCTCCATGACTCCCGTCCTGGAGCTGCGGGGGGGCATCCCCTTCGGCGTGGCGCTGGGCCTGCCGGTTTGGGCGGCGTACCTGGCCGCCGTCATCGGAAATATGCTGCCCGTGCCGTTCATATTGATCTATATCCGGCGGATCTTCCGGTGGATCCGGCGGCGGATGCCGCGGCTCAACTCCCTGGTGGACCGCCTGGAGCAGAAAGCCCATCTGAAGGGGCAGAAGGTGACAAAATACAGGTATCTGGGTCTGCTGCTGTTCGTGGCCATTCCCCTTCCGGGGACGGGCGCCTGGACGGGAACTCTGGTGGCGGCCTTTCTGGACATGCCCCTGCGGAAGACCCTGCCCTTCATCTTTGCGGGAGTCCTGATCGCCGGCGCGGCGGTCAGCATCCTGACCTTTGGGGTAGCCAGCCTTTTCTGATACTGTTTCCCGATGAAAGGTGTCATATCGTTACCGTGCGGCGGGCTTAATTATACTCGAGAGCGCAAAAATTATCACCGGCAAATTTTTCAGCGAACGAGTCAGCCGCATTTTGCGGTTGCCGCGCAAGCGGCGAGCAAAATGGCGATTGATATGTTATACTCATGAGCGGAAAAGAGCGGGGGTGGCCGTCCGCCCGGGACGGCTGTCAACGGAGGAATCCTCCGCATAGACTGTCATACCGAATCAACAAGCCGCCCGCGGGCGGCGGAGGGAGGAAGCTATGCAGCTATGGCAGGATGGAGTGGTGGCGCTGCTGGCCGCCATCGGGCTGGCGTCCATGATCTGGACCGTCGTGCGGGCGGTCCTGTACGCGGGGCCGGAGCGCCGCCGGGAGATCGCGGCCCTGCTGCCCGCCCAGGGGGACGGGGAGCGTCTGGAGGAACAGCTTCTGGCTTTGCAGACCCTGCGGGGCGAGCGGAACATGTTCGGCAGAGTGCTGCTGGTGGACTGCGGCCTGAGTCAGGAGGGCCGCCGTCTGGCGCGGGGCCTGACGCGGAAGCACCCGTGGGCGGCGCTCTGCGGCCGGGAGGAAATCGCAAAGTATTTATAGCGAGGAGTGCGCAGGATGAACGAGCGCTGCATCATTGACGGGACCATTGCCAGCGTCATTTGCCAAAATGAGGAAAACGGCTACACCGTCCTCCGCCTGGTCACCTCCGACGGCGAGGCGGTAACGGTGGTCGGCTCCATCCCCTGCGCCGCGCCGGGAGAGGACCTGACCGTCACCGGCTGCTGGGTCAGCCATCCCGTCCACGGCGACCAGGTCCAGGCCCAGCAGGTGGAGCGCCATCTGCCCACCACGGAGGACGAGATTCTCCGGTATCTCTCCTCCGGCATCATCAAGGGCATCGGCGCCGCCACCGCCGGCCGGCTGGTCCAGAAATTCGGCGTCCGGACCCTGGAGGTGCTGGAGGAGGACCCGGACCAGCTGGTCAATATCCGCGGAATCTCCCCCCGGAAGGCCAGGGAGATCGGCGAGAGCTACCGCTACCAGACCGGCATGCGGCGGCTGATGGACTTTCTGTCCATAAACGATCTGCCCCTCTCCCTGGCGCTGAGGCTGTACCGCCGCTATGGCGGCGGGGCGCTGGACGCGGTGCGGGAGAACCCCTATCTGCTGGTGGACGAGCTGTACGGCGTGGATTTTGCCGTCATGGACGAAATTGCCCTGTCCATGGGCATGGCCGGGGACAGCCGGAGAAGAATTGAGGCTTCTGTTTTATTTGAACTGACATATAATCTGAATAACGGCCATGTATTTCTTCCCAGGGACAAGCTGATTGCCGCCGCGTCCCAGCTCATCGACTGTCCGCCCGACATGGTGGAGACCGCCCTGGACGACCTCATCGGCCGGGGCGCGATCCGGTGGGAACGGGTGGCGAAGGTGGATGCCTGCTATCTCCGGCGGCTGTATGACGCGGAGACCGCGGTAACGGAGAAGCTGGAGCGGATGCTCCGCTGTCAGGCGGACCGGCTGGACTATGTCGCCAACCGGGTGGACGCCATCATTGACCAGATCGAGCGGGAGCAGAACCTGACCTACGCCCCCACCCAGCGGCGGGCGGTGGAGCTGGCGGCGAAGCAGGGCGTGGTCCTCCTGACCGGCGGCCCCGGCACCGGCAAAACCACCTCCGTCCGGGGCATCGTGGCCATGCTGGACCGGATGGGCTGCACCACGCTGCTGCTGGCCCCCACGGGCCGGGCGGCCAAGCGGCTGGGGGAACTGTGCTCACGGGAAGCCCAGACCATCCACCGCTGTCTGGGCATGACCTGGAAGGAGGACACCGGGGAGCTGTCCTTCCAGAAGAACGAGAAGGAGCCCCTTCAGGCGGAGGCGGTCATCGTGGACGAGATGAGCATGGTGGACCTGCCGCTGATGGCGGCGCTTCTGGCCGCCATTCGGGACGACTGCCGCCTCATCATGGTGGGGGACCCGGACCAGCTGCCCTCGGTGGGTCCGGGAAATGTATTCAGCGACCTGATCCGCAGCGGCAGAGCGGAGATGGTCAGCCTCACCGAAATCTTCCGGCAGGCCCAGGCGTCGGCCATCATCCGGGCGGCCCACGCGGTGAACCGGGGGCAGCTCCCGGAGCTGCGGAACACCTCCGCCAGCGATTTCTTCTTTATGCGCCGCCGGGACCCGCTGACGGCGGTGGACCTGGTGGTGGAGCTGTGCAAAAAGCGTCTGCCGGACAACATGGGCGTGGAGTCCGGCCAGATTCAGGTGCTGTGCCCCACCCGGAAAGGGGAGTGGGGCACGGCGTCTCTGAACAAGGCCCTCCAGAAGGCGCTGAACCCGCCCGCGCCGGAGAAACGGCAGAAGGCGTGGGGCGAGCAGGTCTTCCGCACCGGGGACCGGGTGATGCAGATCCGGAACAACTATGACGTGCTGTGGCTCCGGAATGACGGCGTGACCGGATCGGGGATCTTTAACGGCGACGTAGGCGTGGTGGAGGAGATCGATCCCGCCGGGGAGCTGCTGACTATCCGGTTCGACGACCGCACGGCCACCTATACGGCGGACATGCTGGGGGAGCTGGAGCTGGCCTACGCCGTGACGGTACATAAGAGCCAGGGCAGCGAGTACAGGGCCGTGGTGCTGGTGGCCCTCCCCGCCGCGCCGGCGCTGATGGTCCGGGGGGTGCTGTATACGGGCATCACCCGGGCGCGGGAACTGCTGGTGGTGGTGGGGGACGACGCCGCGCTGAGCCGCATGGCCGCCAACGACAGGCAGCAGCGGCGGTACAGCGGGCTGAGATGGCGGCTCCGCCAGGGACTGAAGGCATAGAAAGGAAATCACATGAAAGCAGCCAAGAAGAAAAACATATGGAAGATCGTTGGTATCGTTCTGGCGGCGGTGGTCGTGGTATTCTCCGTCGTCTCCCTGATCGTGGTGCAGATCCTGTTCAACGACATTTTCTCACGCACCGCGCCGCGGGAGCAGGGCCATACCGCTTACCTTCGCTACTGGGACGTGGAGGAGCAGTACGGCCGGGAGGCTGTCTCTTTCCTCTCCGGAGAGAACCGGCTGTACGGCCATCTCTACGGCGCGGGGAACTCCGAGGGGCTGGTGGTCATCTCCCACGGCCTGGGCGGCGGCGAGGAGAGCTATTTCGCGGAGACCCTGTACTTCGTAGACCACGGCTATCAGGTGCTGTGCTACAGCAACACCGGCTGCTGGGACAGCGAGGGGAAAAACTGTGTGGGCCTGAACCAGTCCGTGCTGGACCTGGACGCGGCCCTGACCTGGGCGGAGGGCGAGAGCCGGTTTGACGGCGTGCCCGTGTTCCTCTACGGTCACAGCTGGGGCGGATACGCCGTGGCGGCCATCTTCCACTTTGACCACGAGATCGCCGCTTCCGCCAGCGTGGCGGGATTCAACAAGGCCATGCCCATGATCCTGGAGTGGGGCGAGGGCATGATGGGTCCTCTGGTCTACGCGGAGTACCCCTTTATCTGGATCAACCAGAAGCTGACCTTCGGGAAGACCTTCGACCTGACGGCGGTGGACGCCATCAACAGCACGGATACGCCGGTCCTGATTCTGCACGGCGATGGGGACGAGACCGTCGGATATGATACGGTGAGTATTATTTCGCAGAAAAATCACATTACGAATCCCCATGTGCGGTACGTCGTCTGCGATAAGGAGGGACAGAACGGCCACAACAACCTGTTCCAGTCGTTGGAGAGTATTGCGTACCATGACGAGCTGAATGAGATCTACGATGAACTCTATGAGCGGTATAACCACGAGATCCCGGAGGATGTGGAGCGGGAGTTTTACGCGAACGCGGATAAATTCCGGGTTTCCGCCATTGACACGGACTTTATGGACAATGTGCTGGCCTTTTATCAGGAGGCGGTACGGAACTAGCGGGGGAGAACGCCCATGACGAGAAAAGAGTTTCAGGACCTGGCCGCGCGGGGGCCCGTCATTCTGGACGGCGCCACGGGCAGTGAGCTGCGCGCGGCGGGGATGCCGGTGGGCGTCTCCCCGGAGAGGTGGATTCTGGAGCACCCACAGGTCCTGCGGAACATCCAGAGGGCGTATATAGACGCGGGGAGCATGGTGATCTACGTGCCCACCTTCTCCGCCAACCGGCTGAGTCTGAGAAACTTCGGCCTGGAGGGGGAGGTCCGGGAGCTGAACGCCGCCCTGACTGCCCTGTCAAAGGAGACCGCCGGAGGGCGGGTCCTGGTGGCGGGGGATCTGTCCACCCTGGGCCGGCCCCTGGAGCCGGTGGGGGAGATGCCCTACGGCGAAGCCTACGGCGTCTATCGGGAGCAGATGGAGGCCCTGGCGTCGGCCGGGGCGGACCTGCTGACAGTGGAGACGCTCATGGGCATGGACGAGGCTGTGGCCGCTCTGGACGCGGCGGCGGACCTGGGCCTGCCGGTGCTGTGCTCCTTCTCCGCGGAGGCGGACGGGAGCCTGCTGTTCGGCGGGAACGTCCGGGAGGCGGCGGCCATGGTTCAGGAGCTGGGAGCCGCCGCCGTGGGGGTCAACTGCTCCGTGGGGCCGGACCAGCTGGAGAGCGTTATCCGCGCCATCCGGGCGGCGGTGGACATCCCGGTGATCGCCAAGCCCAACGCGGGACTGCCGGTGATGGACGAGCGTGGACAGGCCCGCTACAGCATGGGGCCGGAGGAGTTTGCCCGCCATATGCGGAATCTGGTGAACGCCGGGGCGGGCATTGCGGGCGGCTGCTGCGGCGCCGCGCCGGCGTATATCCGGCAGCTGGCGGCGGAGTTGATTGCGCCTTAAAGCTTGCGGCGCTTTTTGTCATTCCCGCGCCATCTTCGGCGGGGCCAGCTCCCGATAGGTCCGCACAATGACAACTGCCGCAATCAGGAAGGTCAGGATGTCCGATACGGGCATGGAGCAGAGCACGCCGTCCAGTCCGAAAAACCGGGGCAGGAGCAGCGCAAATCCCACACCGAACACGACTTCGCGAATCAGGGAGATGGCCGTGGACGCCGCCGCTTTTCCCAGGGCTTGCAAAAAAATGAAGGCGCCCTTGTTCACAGTGGCAAAAACCATCATGCAGAGGTAAATACGGAAGCTCTTAATGGCAAACTGCGTATAATAAGCGCTCTCGTTTGCCGCGCCGAACAGGTTGATAAGCTGCCTGGGAAACAGCTCCACGATCAGCAGGGCGATACCGCCTGCGACGGCCTCTGCGATCAGCAGCCGGGTAAACAGGCTTTTCACCCGTTCTTTCCTTCCCGCGCCGATGTTGTACCCGACAATGGGGATGCACCCTGCCGCTGTTCCTACCGCGATGGATATGACGATCTGGAAAAATTTCATTACAATGCCGACGACGGCCATCGGGATCTGCGCGTACGCTGCCTGTCCAAACACCGGGTCGAGGGCACCGTATTTCTGGATCATGTTGTTGACTGCCGCCATGGACGCTACCAGCGAAATCTGGGACAGGAAGCTGGTGATCCCCAGCGCCAGATACTTTCCGGCCAGCTGAGGGTGGACGCGGAAGCTCCCGGCCTTCAGCCTGACGGCTTTCATATGACACAGATACCATATCGCCAATACCGCCGTCAGAATCTGTCCCAGCACCGTGGCGACCGCCGCCCCCATCATGCCCCATTTGAACACGAAGATAAAAACAGGATCGAGAATGATATTGGCCACCGCTCCCGCCAGGGTGGAAATCATGGCAAATTTCGGGCTTCCATCGGAGCGGATGACAGGATTCATGGCCTGCCCGAACATATAGAAGGGCACGCCCAGGCTGATCCAGAAGAAGTATTCCCTGGAGTGAAAGAACGTCTCCTCATTGACCCGCCCCCCAAAGAACGTCAGAATCTGTTCCTGAAAAATGAGGTAGACAGCGGTAAGGATGAAACTGCTGGCAATGCACAGCAGAACCGCGCTTCCGATGCTTTTTTGCGCGTCGTCCTTCCGTCCCGCCCCCAGGCAAATGCTGACAAAGGCGCAGCAGCCGTCGCCAATCATGACGGCAATGGCCAGAGCCACCACCGTCATGGGGAACACGACTGTGTTGGCGGCGTTGCCGTAGGAACCGAGATAACTGGCGTTTGCGATGAAAAGCTGGTCCACGATGTTGTAGAGCGCGGCCACCAGCAGCGAAATGACGCAGGGGACCGCGTATTTTCTCATCAGGCTTCCGATGGGCTGCTGTTCCAAAAAATCGTTTGCTTTCTGTTCCATAAAAGTTCCTCCTCGCATAAAAAACAGTGCGCCGGCAAAGAAGCTGGATTTACGCCTCTTTGGCCACGCACTTTTTCACATGGGTATTCAGTTGGGCAGATCATACTTTTTCTTCCGGGAAAAAGTATAAAAACAAACGCGCAGCGAAACTGGATTTACGCAGTTACGCTACACGTTCTTTTATAGTATACTCGTTTTGTTTCAATTTGTCAATGGCGCTTTTCACGAAAGAACAAGAAAATCATCGCCTGTCCGAATGCTTGTCCTCAAAATTCAGAAAATGCCGAAGGGCCGATTTCCGATTGACAAACCGTGCGAAATCAGGTATCCTTGTCTTACAGCTTCCGGAGCATATGCGCAATCCAGGAGACCATCCCGGAAGGGAATGGGCTCCTTTTATATTACCCAGCGCACCGATAGGAATGTTTGGGCGGGCGGCCTTTGGCCGCCCCGGCCCTAGAGCAGTTCCCAGAAATAATGAGAAAAAAGGAAGCGAGGGCAGGGAACGCAGGGCAAGGCGGAGGACACAGACGGGCTGACGCCCGTCAAGGACGACAACGCGGCCATGCGTTTTC
>JAAVHC010000047.1 GCA_014799925.1 Oscillibacter sp. | reverse complement strand
TACAAGTGGGACGGGGAATGGGTCGTCCGCCGCGGTGATGAGGAGATCGCCGCGGACCGTGCGGCTGTCCCCGCGCCGCCGCCCAGCGAGCTGGAACGGCTGCGGGCGGATGTGGACTTCCTGGCGGTTATGGAGGGGGTGAGTCTGTGAGCGTATTTGAGATGGCCAGGCAGTATTATCCCCGCCTGTGGGACAGGGCCAGGCTGGAGACCCTGGTAAAGGCCGGGCGGCTGACGGAAGAGGAATTCCGCGAGATCGTGGGAGAGGAAAGGAGGTAAAACACATGCAGGCAATCATCGCGGCGCTGATCGGTCTGGCGGGGTCGGCTCTGGGCTCTGTTCTGGGCGTGATGGCGTCGGCGAAGCTGACCAGCTACCGGCTGGAGCAGCTGGAGAAAAAGGTGGAGGTCCACAACCAGGTCATTGACCGGGTCTACAAGCTGGAGCAGCACAACGAGGTCCAGGATGAAAAAATCAGCGTGGCCAATCACCGGATCGAGGATCTGGAAAGGAAGGTGGAAGCGGCATGAAAAGGACGTCTGATCGGGTCCTGGCGCTGCTGGGTCTTTTCCTGCTGGCCTTTATTGTCGCCATGGCCGTCATTTTCTGCGTCAGGGGCGCGGTTCCGGACACGCTCATTCAATGCACGATGGGCGGCGGCGGTCTGGAAGCGCTGCTGCTGGCGGGTATCAAAATCAGCAAGGTCATTGCCGGGCAGAAGAGCGGAGAAAACAAGGAAGAAATCTGAGGACAGAATCAAGGAAGGAGATATGTATGGACAGGACGATTGTTAAGCGGCTGGGGAACCTCCTCAGCGTGAAAAGCCTGGTGACGCTGGTGCTGACGGTGGTGTTCGCCGTCATGGCGCTGCGGGGGACGATTTCCCAGGATTTCATGACGGTGTACGCCGTGGTCATCGCGTTCTACTTCGGCACCCAGAGCCAGAAAGTACAGGACGCAGTAGATTCTGTGACGGATGCGGCGAGCGTCCGCGCAGAATTGAACCGTGCCGGCGCACGATTTCCGGAGGCAGAAAATGAGAACAATTAAGGATCTTCTGACCATCGCCCGGAAGGAGCTGGGGAGCACCGAGAGCCCCGCCGGGAGCAACCGGACCAAGTACGGCAAATGGTTCGGCCTGGACGGCCAGCCCTGGTGTATGATGTTCATCATGTGGTGTTTTGAGCAGGCGGGCGTGAAGCTGCCCAGGCGAACGGGTTCCTGCGGCGACCTTATGCGGGCGGCTCAGGCGGCGGGGTGCTGGGTTGTCCGGGATTTCCAGCCGGGGGACGTGGTGATCTACGACTTCTCCGGCAAGCAGAAAACCACCCAGCACTGCGGCATCGTGGAGGTTATTCTTCCGGATTACGGGGTGCAGGCCATCGAGGGCAACACCAGCGAGCGCGGCAGCCAGGACAACGGCGGGATGGTCTGCCGGAAAACAAGGGCAGGCAAGTACATCATCGGGGCCGTGCGGCCTCAGTTTGACGAGGAAAGAAAGGAGGAGGACGATATGGACTACTACAAGACGCTGAACGACGTACCCGGCCACTACAGGACGGCGGTGCAGAAGGCCGTGAGCAAGGGCGCGCTGAAGGGCACCGGCGGCAATGAGATCAACGTGTCGGAGGATCTCTGCCGGACGCTGACCATTCTGGACCGGCTGGGAAAGCTGGATTAAGACATGCGAAAACGGCCTCCGCAGGGCATTCCCTGCGGAGGCCGTTTTCTGTTGACTGCCCGCGCTCTTTGGATCTATACTAAATTGTGGTCGAACCGCCGCTAGTGCTGCTACTGCTTGCGGTTACGGAAAATGATGATGCTGTTGGGAGTATGAGCGCAAGTGTCGTACCGCTGGTCGATCCCGGCAATGTTATAATTTTACAGCCAGATGCAGCCAAAATACTGGGCGCAGCTAACTTCGTGCCACTTGCCGACAATACAAACGCTCCATATACATTAAGTGATGCCGCATAGCTTATGTTTTGGGACTTGAGCGCGGTCGCACTGGATGGATAATACGCAGTGACGCCGGTAACACCGGTGCCTATCGATATCGAACCCTTTGCCGGAAAAATACTGGTGCTGCCCCCATAGCTCCCGGAGACTCCAAATATTGATACTCCACTTTTGATGTTCTCCGCCTTGAGATTGGCATCGCCAGACACCGTAACGGCCCCGGTGGTATACCGCCCGGCCGCTACCGCCGTTTTTGCGGCGGTTCCAGGCGTAATGGTAGCCGCGGCCTGAGCGGTCAGCTGTGACGTCGCGGACTTCGTACCGGCAGCAACATACCCGGCGGTCTGTGTCGCACTGGCAGTAATTTTTCCATTAGCGTCAATGGAGATGGTCGGCGTGGCCTGAGTTGCACCAGCCAGTGTACCGGTGACTTTTGATCCCTTCACATAGGCCGTATAGCCGCTGCGGATTACCCCGGCTGTAGCTGTAGCATCAGAAGTGACAATACCTTCCTGACAAGTACCGGCTACGCCAAAAATGCTGACTCCCTTCTTGATATTCGCAGCTTTGAGATTAGCATCTCCGGCCACTGTGACAGCACCAGTAGTATACCGCCCGGCCGCTACCGCCGTCTGTGCGGCTGTTCCAGGCGTAATGGCAGCCGCGGCCTGAGCGGTCAGCTGTGATGTCGCGGATTTCGTGCCGGCAGCAACATACCCGGCCCCCTGCGTTGCGCTGGCGGTAATCAGCCCGCTGGAAGAAACCGATATGCTGGGCGTGGCCTGAGCGGCGGTGGCAACGCTCTTGGAAACCTGGCTGGGATAGTACCCTGCCGGGACAGTCACCGCTGCTCCGCTGGCCGTCAGGTTATTAGCTCCCTTGCTGGCAATACTGCCGGTCACTTTGCTTCCCTTGACATATGCCGTCTTCCCGCTGAGGATATCTCCCGCCGCCGCCGTGGCGTCTGAGGTGTCCGTTCCAACAGGGATCGTATTGATTGCCGAAGCCAGATTTGCGCTGACTTTGGAAGCCGGCGCCGTCCCCCCTTTCGCCGTGATTTTCACATAGGCGGCGGCAATGTTGTCGCTGATCCGGTCGATTTCGCTCTTAATACTCATTGTCCGCCCTCTCAGATGGCCGCCAGGGCCGTCTCAATATCCCCTGTCAGGCTCACCGTGCCGCCGGATGTGTACCCGGCGGGGATGGTCACGCTGGTGGTGGTCAGGCCGTCCATCGTCCTGGTGGCGCTGCCGTTGTTGGCCATCGTACCGGTGATCTTCACCCCGTCCACAAAGGCCGTTTTTTCCGCCAGGATGTTGGCCGCCAGCGCGTTCGCGTCGCTGGTATCCACGAAGTCCTCCGGAATGGCTTCCACAGTCACGCTGGAGAGCACCTTACCCACCGTGGGGCTGATGATCTGGGCGGACTTGGCAGGGGTGACCGTCTTCCGCTCCGGGACGACCTTCACCACGCCCTTGCCGTCGTGGAATCCCGCCGGGACGGTGCAGGTCGGTTCCGCCGCCGTCAGGGTTCTGTCGATAGCGCCATTATTGGGCATAACGCCCGCCGTGACCGTACCGTCAGACTTGACGATCATCTTCCCGGTCAGCACATCTCCGGCCCCCGCCGTGACGGAGGTCACGTCCTGATACGCCTCCGGGATGGCGGCAACCGTCACATCCGACAGTCCGTAATAGCCGCTGTCCGGCGTTACGTTCTGTTGAAGCTTGGTGGGGGTGACGGTCTTGGACTGGATGGAGTAGTTCCCTCCGCCCGACACGCCGGAGACGGTGCCGGAGCCGTTGTGGTAGCCCTTGGGAATGGTGTAGGTATCGCCCTCCTGGACGGTGGCGGACACCGCGCCCCGGTTCTCGATACTTTCCACCGACGCGGCCAGCTTGTCCAGATTGTCGTTGGTCTGCGCCATGCCCAGCTCCACCAGCTTGGCACGAATGGTATTGCGGTTGGTTTGGATTCTGCTGATTTCTTCTGCTACGCTCATATTATGTACCTCCTTAAATCGTGCCCAACAGGGTCTCAATGTTTCCCACGGCCGCCTGTACGCCGGCCGCCGTCATGGGAAGGGTGTTGTCGCCAGCGAAGTTGTCCGCGGTGGAAACGGTCAGGTCGCCGTTCACCACCTTCAGGCCGTGACCTATGCCCCAGGACGGGCCGCCGTCCCCGCCGCCCGTTACAGGCACCGCACTCAGCAGCTTGTCCCCGGCGTAGAGGCCCAAATCGCCCTCCTCTGTGTAATCAAGCCTGTCTCCCTTCCGGGCCAGCTCCTGCTCCCACGGGTCAGGGGTGGGCGGCTGTGCGTCCCTGCCGGTGGTCACGCCCTCCAGTACAACGCCCAGGTCCGCCCATACGGTAGGCAGCACGACCGCTTCATCACACGTGCCGTATATTCCGGCGTATATGTGTATTGCCGGGGTGGTCATCACCTCCCACGGAATTTCGCACAGGCCGTCCTCCGTCCATGGAACCGCCAGCGGTTTCCCTGTCAATCCCGCACGGAAAAACACCCGTTTCGTCATGCCGTCCCAATCCGGCGAGAACTCGAAGCGGACATCATAGGCATTGACACTGCCGCTGGTGATGCGTTCGCACTGATGGACGGTCAGGCTGTTTTTGTTTGCATATAAGACAAACACTTCATATCACCTCCTATACTTAAGGCAGGAACCGACGGACAGTTGCCTGTTTATGTGCAAATGATACGTTTTCCTGAAAGAAAAAGTATCGTCGACGCGGTTGAGAAAGCGTAAATCAGAATATAAAAAATCACCGGGAAGGGTTTTTAAGCCCTTCCCGGCGATTTGGGGTTTATGCGTTTTTAAGCTTTTACTTCATCAGGTTAATGAAGCGCTGGAGCATTACGGCTACCTGAGCGCGGGTCGCCGTGCCGCTAGGAGTCAGGCCGCCGCTGCCGTCACCGCCGATAATACCGGTGGTGACGCACCAGGCCATGGCGTCCACGGCCCAGGTGCTGACCTCGCCGCCGTCCGTGAACCCGTTCAGCGCACCGGTGGATGCCGCGGTATTCAGGTTCAGCAGGTTGGCAAAGCGATACAGCATGGTGGCCAGCTGCTCACGGGTGATCTCGCCGTCAGGATCAAAGTTGCCGTTGCTGCCGGTGACGATGCCAGCCATAGCGGCCCATGCCACTTCGTCGGCATACCACGCGTTTGCGTCCACGTCGCCGAAGTTCTGCGTATAGCCCTCCTTACCATTGGAGAGACGGAACAGAACCACTGCCAGCATACTGCGGGTCATGGAGGCTTCCATGTCGAACTGGTTGTCGCCCGTACCATTCATCAGGCCCAGACCGATCATGTTGCGAATGGCCTCGTCAGCCCAGTGTCCCTCGGGAACATCCTCGAAGCTGGTACTGGAGGTGGGAAGCGTGGCGGGGAGCGTAACCTGGACCAGGACCTCGCCAGCGGGGCTGGTCACGGTGATGGCCACGCTCTGATTGGAGCCGACGACCTTCTCCACCGTGCTGCCGTCGGTTCTGGTGGTGGTGGTGGTAACGGTACCGGTCGCGTTGTCGGTCACAGTGGTGGTCGTGCTGCCGTCCGCGTTCACCGTCGTGTTGCTCTCAGGCTCGGGGGTAGTAACGGGAGGAGGATTGGTGCCTTCCTCAGGAGTCGCGGGATCAGGCCTGGTAATGGGCCTGGGATCGTGCGTGCTGCCGCCAGGCGTGGTGGGCCTGGAAGGCGTAGTCGTGCTGCCGGAACCGGCGGCGTTCAGCTGGCTGGTATAGCAGCCGTCCACAATCTCGGAGGCGGTGTACTGATAGAGCGCTGTGAGTTGAGCCACATAAATCTCGCTCAGGCTCTGCATCATCAGGTACGGCGCCTCGTTCTGATTCAGGCTCAGCACCAGACCGGTGGCCTTATTCTGAATCATGGTGAAGAACGATCCGTAGGCATTGACCTCCCACAGGGCGGAGTCGTCATCGGCGGAGCTCACCATGGTCAGCTCGCCGTACTCATCCACTGCCAGATACTGGTAATCCCAGGTGTTGCAGATGGTGTAGCTGCCGTCGCTGAGCCTCTCGAAGGTGAAGCTGAGGCCGGCGGTGGAGGAGGCGAATTCGAGGTAGGTATCGTCATACTCCACAAACGGATCCAGATCGTTCAGCCGATAACCTCTGCCGTCCTTTTCCAGAACAAACAGATCCTCGAACAGGTAGTTCTGACCATCGTTGGGCACGCCCACAATGGCCCAGTTGCCGGTGTAGTCCTCCGCCTGATACTCTACGTAATGGGGCGGATCCAGCGTGACGCGGGTGCCCGCCCAATACACGGCGTAGAAGGTGGCGTCCCCGGTGACAAACAGCTCATCGCCCGCGTAGTGCTGAGAACCATAGCCATAAGTCTGGTAGAACTCCTCATTGCTGTAGACGGGTTCCACCCTGTAGTCGCACCAGAACACGAACTCGGCGTTGTCGCCCATCGTGGTGACGTCGGTGCAATTGGGGAAGGTGATGTAGTCGCCGTTCCTGGTTTCAATCGTGGTTGTGCCTCTGGGGGAAACCAGGGTGATGGTGGCGGGAAGGCCGATCTGGTCCGGCTCCAGGAAGAGGGCGGTGGTGTCGGTCTCGTTAAGAGCGTAGTCTACCATCCAGACCTCTGCCTCATGGACGCCATAGTCGACCCACCAGGACGGGATGTCGAACACGACCGTCTGGATATCGCCCTCGCAGGTATCGAACAGCCTGACATCATAGACGTCTTCGCCATCGAGAGACAGGCAGACAGCCTGCAGATTGGGCTCCGCGATCTCGATGGTCAGGGTGCCATCTCCCCACTCTTCCGCGGGCTCCGCGTAAGCGACGGACAGGAGCTCCGGAGCGGTGGAGTCCATGGTCAGGTTGAAGCTCCAGGCATCCTTCTGCACGGTGTTGTCGTCATCCGCCAGGGTGACGTCAAAGCTCACCTTTACCTCGGTTCCATCGGGAACGATGTCGCCCGTGTTGCGATCATAGCCGTCCCAGATGTAATTCACATAGGTCTGCCAAATGCCGCTGGTCGTGTTATACTTGGCCTTGGGGATATAGTGGTCCGCGTCGGTGAAGTACACTTCGCCGGTCTCGGCGTCCGTGATCATGCACTTGATCTCCTGAGCGTTGCGCAGCTGGAACGGCTGAACCAGCAGATTGGTCCGCCAGGCGCTCTCCGCGTTGGTGGAAAGCATGTTGTGCGCGGGATTATAGGGTACCCAGGACTCCAGGGCGTCCCAATCAGGCCTCACAGGGTTGCCATTGGCATCCGTACCCGGCAGCAGCAGATTGTTGAACACGTTGGCGCCCAGATAGTTGATGTACTGGCTGCCGTCATACAGATAGGCCCAGTTCACATCGCTGGTGACGTCCATCTGCATATAAGGAGTAGCGCCGTACTGCGCGTAAGTGTAGCCGCTATTCCCATACGGAGTCGTATTCAACACATCATCCCAGAACAGATAGTCCGCCCAGTCATTCACTTCCAGGGCGGGAGCCTGGCCCCAATCGCCGTAGAAGCCCAGGAACGCGGCGTGGACAGGAATGCTGGCCCGGCTGGTGACAGGCGTAAACTGAACATAGCCTTCCACGAAGGACCCGTTCTCAAAGCAGGATTCAATGTAGTCCTGGCCATTGCTGGTGAGCCTCACGGTCACATGCACTGTTTCGCTATCGCCGGGGGCGACAGTAACGGTGTCAGGCATCGAGACAGTGGCCCCGTTCAGATTGGCGCCTCTCGTCGTCATGGTGTCGTACAGGTAGGTGGGCTGGAAGGTGACTTCGCCCTCATACGCTGTATCGGTCATGACCACGGCGCTGGTCTTGTAGGTGATTTCACGGTTCGAGTTGTTATACAGATCGACCGTGAAGGTGTAAGTACCGGTCTCGTTCGCGCCCAGCTCCTGGATGGGATCCTTCACATAGCCGGCCGCCCACGCCTCCATGGCGTTGTCAGAGCGGCCCAGGCCCAGGCCCTGCTTGCGGACGGAGTACAGGTAGTCACCCGGGTCGGAAATCAGCTCAGCGGAGGATTCCATGATGAGCTTGGCGGCTTCCGCGACGTATTCCTTGGGATAGCCGGAATTCTCCTCATAGAGCTTGGACAGCACGACCGCGAAGGTGCCCGCCAGGTTGGGGCTGGCCATGGAGGTGCCGGACATCAGGGTGTAGTCGTCTTCCGAAAACGCGTTGACGGACCAGATATTGCCGCCCACGGAGGTCAGAACGGGCTTCATCCGCAGATCCGGGGTGGTGCCCCAGCTGGAGAAGTCGCTCAGCTCACCGGCGGTTGAGCTCTCGCTCATCTTAAGCTCCGCATCCGTGTAGACGGTCTTGTCTTCGGCACCCATCAGCAGCGTTTTTGCGCTCAGCTCCACGCTGACGGCGGGGACGTAGAAGTTGTCAATGCTCATGTTGATGCCGCCGGGCTGGTTGTTGACCACGATGAGGCCGTCGAAGCCGGCAAGATAAGCGGCTGCGACCTTCTCGGAGAAGCTGCTCTCTCCGCGGGAAACCACGACGATCTTCGTGTCCTCTTCAAGATTGTAGACTTCATCGAGATTCTCGTAATCTTTCTCCGTACCCATGGCAAGATTACCATCCGCGTCGGTAAGAACGACGTATTCCACATTCTTATCACCGAACGCCTCAACCCACAGGCCATTGGAAGTATCCGAGTAGGAGATGCGCTGACCTTCCACCCAGATGAACTGCTGAGGATACGCCAGGTTCTCCATGGAGGCCACGGAGATGTTGTTGGCATAGGTGGAGGGGCTGCCCACGACGCCATAGTCGGCGTAATCCGTGCTGATGTAGCCCTTGGTGGAATACTCGCCCATGCTGTTGGAGTTACCGGCGGAAATGCACACCACGACGCCGGCGTTTTCCAGCTTCCGATAGATGTTTTCCTCCACCTCGTCCAGCTCATCGTCATGGGTGAAGCCGCTGTCGGAACCGATAGACATATTGATCACATCGGCTCCCAGCTTCAGCGCGTCCTCCAGCGCCGCGAAATAGATGTCGGAGGTGGTGGTGGACTCCGCGGTCTGGAAGATCTTCATGGCCAGCAGCTGGGCCTGGGGGGCCGCGCCGGAGAAGGTGATCTCGCCATCACTCTCGGCATAGCCCACAGCGATGCCGGCCACGTGGGAGCCGTGGCCGCCGGTGCCCGCGCCGTCGTCGTCAGGGTCGATGTCCTGATCGGCGTAGTCATAGCCATAGGGAACCTTGGCGTTGATGTACTGGCCGGGGACGTCGGCGTTCGCCACATCGTTTCTGGTCAGCTTCTTCTCGCCCAGCTGGCCGTAGTCCTGGAACGCGTCATGGGTGTAATGGACGCCGCTGTCCAGCACTGCCACCACGATGCCCTCGCCGCCCTTGCCGGAGCCGTTCAGAGCGTTGCCCGTCATCTGGTTGGCGCTGCTCATGTTGGGCTCCTGGGGGGTGGGGATGGAGTAGACATTGGAAACGTGAACCGAAGCCACCCCGGGCAGATTTGCGATGGTATCCAGTTCGCCGTAGGCCACGTCGCAGGAGAAACCATTGAGCAGGGTATCAAAGGTATGCTCCAGCGTGTAGTCCACATCGTTGGCACGCATCGCCTGATAGACGGCGGTCTTTTCCGTACGGAGCTGGGCGGCGTAGACCCCCGCCTCCACGGACGCGACGCTGTACGGCGTCTCCATCACGGGAGCGCCCTCCAGAATCACGATTGCCCGCACGACCTCGTCATCTCTGTATTGATACGTGTCTTTTTCCTGAAGGTATTTGCTCACAAGGTCCTTTGCCTTTGCCTCCTTCGGGGCAAAGGCGGAAGCAGAGCCTCTGCTTCCGGTTTCGGTTGCTGTCTTCCACTGTGCTGCGTACGCCGGGGTCACAAGTCCCAGCACAAGGCACAGTGACAGAAGCAACGCAGTCACTTTTCGCATCTCGCATCAGTCCCTTCTCTGTTATATGTACGGCCATGCGCCCCTGCCCGCAAGCCCACTTGCCGCCGTACTTTTTATTCAAATTTTTTCATGGGCTCGCACACATTATAACCCAACAATTTTTATTTGGCAATACTTTTTTGATTTTATTCAGGGGCAAAATTCCATGCGGTTTTTCGCGCGGAAAAGGCCGGGATTTCTCCCGGCCTCACCTGATTTTCCCCGCATCGGGGCAATGTCCGCCATTCCCCGGCGTCTGCGGGACAGCAGGCTTCGCTTATTGATTTTTTGTGCGGCGGGAACAGAAAAGGCCGCCGCGCGCCTGTTTTCCCTGGCGGCGTGTACCGGCCGCGTGGGGCGGTCTCCTGACGGCGCATACGCGCGGCGCCGCCTTTTTACTCCGCCGGAAACAGATAACAGGCGGTATAGGCCAGCGTATTTTTTCCGTGATAGTAGGGCACTCCGGCGGCCTCGCAGGCCTCGTTCACCAGCAGGCCGTAGCCCTCCATGGACGCGCAGGCCCGCTCCGGGAACCGGCAGGGCTCCGGGTGGGCGCAGCTTTTGCACAGCCGGCATCCGCCGCTGCCCAGGCACAGCACCCCCGGCTTTTTCTCCCGCAGCAGATCCGCCAGAGCGTAAAAATCAGCCAGGTGCAGCCGCTCCGTCTCGGCCATGGTCTCAAAATCAAAGGAGTCCTCCAGCTGCCCAACCGTCTGCACCAGCAGGCCGCCGCTCATTCCGGCGATCCGCGCCCCGCACTCCTCCAGCGTTCCGCAGTGGGGCGGGCACGTCCAGTTGCGGCCGTAGGCGCGGCACTTGTCCGCCGCGCACATGGCGCGGACCTCCTCCCGGACGGTCAGCGCCGCCGGGTCCAGGGCCGCGGCGTGGGTAAACCCCTGACCCAGGGCCAGATCAATCAGTTCTTTCACAGTTCCTCCTCGTCAAAAGACAGGCAGTCCACATAGCAGTCCTGGAACTCCGGCAGGCTGGCCAGCTCCAGGAACTCCGTCTTCTCCGCCAGGGCGATGCTCCGGCGGTAATCGCTCTCCTGGAGGGCGCACTGCTTCGCGCCGTCTCCGGCGGCGTTGCCGATGGCCTGCACCCGGTCCAGCAGCGGTCGCGGGAGCATCCCGATGCCGCAGGCGCTCTCCGGGGAGAGATAGCAGCCAAAGGCCCCCGCCAGCAGGACCTGATGGACCTCCAGCCGCTCACGGCCCATGGTGTTCAGCAGCAGCTCGATGCCCGCGCGAATGGCGGCCTTGGCCAGCTGCACCTCCCGGATGTCCTTCTGGGTCAGATACACCCCGTCCCGGAGCCGGAAGGCGGGCTGGCCGTCCACGGTCATCCAGGGTCCCGGCGCCTCCGGGCGCATCCGGCCGCTCTCGTCCACAAAGCCGCCCCGAAGCAGGGCGTACACCGCGTCCAGCAGTCCGGACCCGCAGATGCCCTTCGCCCCGCCCTCGCCGATGACGTGGCAGTCGAGGCCCCCGTCTGTCAGCGCGGCATGGTCGATGGCGCCGGGGGCGCCCCGCATCCCGAAGCGGATCCTCGCGCCCTCAAAGGCGGGACCCGCCGCCGTGGAGCAGGCAATACGGCGATGCCGGTTCCCCAGGACCATTTCTCCGTTGGTGCCGATGTCGATGAGCAGCGTCAGCTTCTCCCGCCGGTCGAAGCCGGCGGACACCATGCAGCCCACCGTATCCGCGCCCACAAAGCCCGCGATATTGGGCAGCACCCGCAGCCTGGCGTCAGGCGATACCGGCAGCCAGTCCGCCGGCAGCTCCATCGCTTCCCGCACCGAGGGCATATAGGGCGGCTTTACCAGCGGAGCGGCATCCACTCCCAGCAGCAGGTGGTGCATGGCGGTGTTCCCCACCAGGGACACCAGGCCGATCTTTTCCGCCGGGATGCCCGCCGTCTTCGCCGCCTCACGGGTCAGGCGGGCGAGGCATGCGCGGATCTCCTCCTTCATCCGCCCGTCGCGGCGCTCCAGCTCGTACTGGATGCGGGCGATGACGTCCGCGCCGTAGGCGCTCTGGGGGTTCGCCGCGCTGGCGCAGGAGAGCTGCCGCCCCGTTTTGCCGTCCGAGAGGAAGGCCACCACCGTGGTGGTTCCCACGTCGATGGCCAGCACGTACTCGTGCTGCCCGTCGGCGGCGGCGTCGGCGTCCCCCGTCAGGACCCGTATCGGGGCCTGCTCCGGCAGTTCCACCGTCACATCCCCGGACAGGACGTACTGACAGGCCAGCTCCTCCCGGTTATCTACCAGGACCCGGCACTTCCCGCAGATCCCCTCCCCGCCGCAGGGCGCGTCCAGCGGAAAGCCGTGCTGCCGGAGCGCGTCCAGCAGCCCCTGTCCCGCCGGGGCGGTAAAGCATTCGCCGGAGGGATGCAGGGTAATTGTCACCTGTTGTTCCATATGCTTTAGATGTCCAGCGCGGCGTGGTAGGCCTCATAGACCGCCATGCAGATGTTGGCGGGGCGCACGCAGTCGCCGATGAGCCGCACGAAGGGCGCGGAGGCGCGCAGCGCGTCGGCCGCGTCCCGGTTGGCCCGCTGGCCCACGGCGCAGATCACGTTCCCGCCGGGCGCCAGGACCTGCTCCCCGGCCTTGTTCTGGCAGAGCACGCCTTCTTCCCTGATCTCCAGCGCACGGTGGCCCGTCAGGACCTCCACGCCCCGGTCCTTCAGCTCCTGGAGCAGGATGGGGCGGTGGCGGATGTTGGCGTCGCGGCAGACCTCGTCCAGCATCTCCACCAGACGGACCCTCTTGCCGTCGCGGGCCAGATGGACCGCGCACTCGCAGCCCGCCAGGCCGCCGCCCAGCACCACGATCTCCTCCGCGGTGACCCTGTCCTTCTCCTTGTAATAGTTGTTGACCACCACGGCCCGCTCAATGCCGGGGAGTCTGGGTACGATGGGGCTGGAGCCCACCGCCACGATCACCGCGTCAAATCCCTCGGCCAGCTCCGGCGTGGCCTCGGTGTTCAGCCGGATCTCCACGCCTTCCCGCTCCGCCTGGAGGGCAAGGGTCTGACCCAGCTGGTACATCTCGTACTTGAAGTCAATGGCCTGTTCGCAGTTGAGGATGCCGCCCAGCTTGCCGCTCTTCTCGCACAGCACCACCTGGTGACCCCGCTGGGCGGCGGTGACCGCCGCCTGAAGGCCGCCTACGCCGCCTCCGGCCACCAGCACCTTCTTTTTGATCCGGGCGGGCCGGACCTCCATGCCCTCGTGCTCCCGGCCGATCCGGGGGTTGACGCTGCACCGCCGGGTGGAGGTGGCGCCGCGCTCCGCCATGCATACAAAGCACCGCAGGCACCGCACGATCTCCTCCGGACGGTTGCTCATGACCTTGTTGGGCAGCTCCGGGTCCGCCAGCAGGGCGCGGCCCATGTATACCACGTCCACCTCGCCGTCGCCGATGAGCTTATCCATCATATCCGGGTCGTTGAGCCCGCCGATGGCGGCCACGGGGACGCTGACGTGCTTTTTGATCTCCCTGGCGAGAAATACGTTGCACCCATGCTCCCGGAACATGGAGGGATGGGTGATGGAGAAGCCGTACTTATAGGAACCGGCGGACACGTGGATCAGGTCCACCAGGTCCTCCAGCCCGTGGGCGATGCGGCAGCCCTCATCCAGGCCGTAGCCGCCCTCGAAGAACTCGGAGCCGCTCATGCGCAGCTCGATGGGGAATCCGGGGCCCACGCCGTCCCGGACCGCCTGGATGATCTCCCGGACGAACCGGAGCCGGTTCTCCAGGCTGCCGCCGTACTCGTCCTCCCGGTGGTTGAAGTAGGGGGACAGGAACTGGTTGAGAAGCCAGCCGTGGCCGGCGTGGACCATAATCATCTTAAAGCCGCACAGCTTCGCCAGCCTGGCGGTCTCCCGATAGGTGTCCACCATCTCCGCCATCTGCTCTTTTGTCAGGGCCTTCACGGGGATGCCGTCGGGCCGGGTGCAGTCGCTGGGGCCGTACTGGACCATCTCCTGCTTGGCGTCCTTGTCCAGCAGGTAGGTGCCGGCGTACTGTCCGGCATGGGAGAACTCCACGCTGGGGATAGCCCCGTGGCGGCTGATGGCGTCGGCGGTGTAAGTAAAGCTGGGAATGGAGCCGGGGTTGGTGCGGTTGAGGTGGTACATGAAGGACGCGTCGGTCCTGGGGTCCACCACCAGCTCGCTGACGGTCACCGCCGCCGCGCCGCCCTTGGCACGCATCTCATAGAAGTAGGTGGAGCGCATCCCGATATTGCAGTCCGGCGTGATGTCCGCGCCGGACATGGGAGCGGAGAAAATGCGGTTGCGGAAGGTCACGTTGCCGATGGTGATGGGCTTGCACAGATTTGGATACATCTGCTTCATATCGTCAGTCTCTCCTTTTTGCAATACAGGGAAACCGGAAAATCCGGTTTCCCTGTATCGCGCTATTATTACTTCTGATCAGAAGAACTTCTTGGAGCACTTGTCGATCTCGGCGTCAATGGCCTCATAGACGCCGGGGAAGGTGCTCACATTCAGGCCCTGGGAGGCGTTGGGGATGAAGTACAGCTTGCCGCACTCACGGCAGGCCCGCTCCACTTCCCTGGCGACCACTTCCTGCGTCCAGCCCTCGTAGTCCACGCTGGCGCTGTCGACGCCGCCCATGAAGGTGATCTTGCCGCCGTACTGCTTGATCAGCTCGGGAATGTTGTTGGTGTTCATGACGCCCTGCCAGATGTCGATGCCCATGTCGATCATATCGGGCACCAGGGTGGCGGCGTAGGAGTCGGAGTGGTGGATGATCAGCTCCACGCCATGGCTCTTGTAGTAGCCGTACACCTTCTCGTAGGCCGGCTTGAGGAACTCACGGAACATGTCGGGGGACATGAAGGTGGAAATCTGGGTGCCCCAGTCGTCATGGTGGAACATGGCGTCAGGCTTGATATACTTGCACAGCTCCCGGGCGTAGTCCAGCTCAAACTCGGTGATGCAGTCGATGAGCTCATGCATCTCGTCGGGGTTCTCATAGAACGCCATCAGGCAGTTCTGGATCTCCATCAGGTAGTGGCACTGCTCAAAGATGCCGGGGGCGAAGAAGGGCGTGACGAACTGCTCCTTCCGGTCCACCGCCTCGGCCCTGGCGATGAAGGGCTCCCACTCCTCGGCGTCATAGACCACCCGGGGAACCTTCACATAGTCCCGCCAGTTCTCAATGTCCTTGATGACGATCTTGTCCGGCGTATGGACAGGGAAGGGGCCGGGGGTCCCCACGGGGTAGGACTTGGTCACGCCCCAGGCGTTGACCACGTTCAGCTCGCCGTACTTCGGGTTGGGGTTGCGCTTGCCGAAGGGGGAGCCGACAAGCATGGCAAAGGCTTCATACTGCTTTACAAATCGGTCGGGGTTTCCGCCGTGGATGGTTTCCAACAGATTTTGGCGTTTCGTCAGCATATCGTTTTCCTCTCCTTTTCTTACTCAACCAGCTTCTTGGCGGCCTCGGCGGCGGAAGCGGCGTCGGGGGTGTAGCAGTCCGCGCCGATCTCATCGCAGAACGCCTGGGTGATGGGCGCGCCGCCCACCATGACCTTCACCTTGTCGCGCCAGGGCGCGGCGTTGATCTTCGCCACGGCGGAGCGCATGGCGGGCATGGTGGTGGTCAGCAGAGCGGACAGGCAGATGAGCTTCACGTCGGGGTTGGCGTTGTAGGCGTCCAGGAACGCCTCGTCGGCCACGTCCACGCCCAGGTCGATGACCTCGAAGCCGGCGGACTCCAGCATCATGCCCACCAGGTTCTTGCCGATGTCGTGGAGGTCGCCCGCCACGGTGCCCAGGATGAGCTTGCCGCGGCTGACGGCGCCGCCGGCGGCCAGAGCGGGCTTCAGGGTGGCCACGCCGGCCTGCATGGCCTTGGCGGCGATGAGCATCTCGGGGACGAAGATCTTGCCCTCGCGGAAGGCGTCGCCCACGCGGCTCATGGCGTCGATCATGCCCTCGTTGAGGATCACATTGGGATCCAGACCCTCGTCCAGCGCCTGCTGGACCAGACCGGGGACGAGCTTCCGCTTGCCCTTCTCAACGTTCAGGGACAGTTCCTGCAAAACAGACATTTGTTTTTCCTCCTAATATATAAATCTTAAATACCGGCTCTTTTGGCTGCTTGATTTTAGTTCTTCACGGGGCCGAACACGCCCTCGCGATAGGCGCTGATATACTCCATGCAGTAGTCGTCCTCGCCCAGCAGGGCCTCGGTGGCGTAGATGATGCCCATCATATCCCGGTTGGTGGGGTCCAGGATGGCGCTGTCCAGGCCGGCGTTCATGGCCAGGACGGTGAAGCCCAGGTTGATCATCTTCCGCACGGGCAGGTTGAAGGAGATGTTGCTGACGGCGGCGGTGATGTGGATGGAGGGATACCTCTCCCGGACGGTGGAGATAACCTCGGTGTTGGTCTCAATGCCGTTCTCGGAGGTGCAGAGCATCTCCACCAGGGGGTCGATGTGGATGCGGTTGGGGGAAACGCCATACTCCCCGGCCTTGGCCATGATCTTGTCAAAGACCTTCAGCCGGTCGGCGGCGCTCTTGGGGATGCCCGTGTCGTCACTGAGCAGAGCGATGACCTCCCAGCCGGGGTTGGCGGCCATGATGGGGAAAATCTTGTCGATCTTGTCGCCCTCGCCGGAGACGGAGTTGAACAGGCCCGGCTTCTTGCAGAACTTGTACGCCTCCACCAGCACGTCGGCGCTGGGGCTGTCCACGGAAATGGGCAGATCGGTGACAGACTGGATGCAGTCGATCATCCAGTGGAGCGTCTCCACCTCCTCGCTCTCCGGCACGGAGGCGCAGCAGTCGATGAAGGTAGCGCCGGCTTCCGCCTGGATTCTGGCGCGCTCCTTAATGAATTCGCTGTCCCTGCGGGCGATGGCGTCCGCTACGACCGGGATGGAGCCGTTGATCTTTTCGCCGATGATGATCATACATTTCCTCCTTTTCATTATCCGGCGGCGCGGGGCAGCGCAAGACCAAAGCTGTCCCGCAGAAGGTCGGATAGTTCCTCCCCGCCGGAGATTTTACGGGTTTCTACTTCCTCTCCCTGCACTGTGCAGGCAAACCGGTCCCCCACCAGAGATAGGATTCCGCCCGGGATGCAGCGGTACAGGACCAGCTTCTGGGTGAAAACGGAATCAGGGTGATATCCCCAATAACCGCTCAGAACATCAAAGTCCACATCCGGAACCGGCACATCCCGGAAGGACATGAGAAGATGCACGCCGTCCGGATCATGGCGGTACACGTTGACCACGCCGTCCTCTTCGCGGCTGGAGAAGACCTCTCCCTCCACGGTCTGTTCTCCCGGAGCCAGCCGCATCGCCCCCTTGGGGCTGGGGCCGCCAAAGCCCACGTCGCA
Source organism: Oscillibacter sp. (assembly GCA_014799925.1). Lineage (GTDB taxonomy): Bacteria > Bacillota > Clostridia > Oscillospirales > Oscillospiraceae > Pelethomonas. The sequence goes on along the minus strand of JAAVHC010000047.1, from coordinate 77,320 downwards.
CAGCCACCGTTCGCCCTCCGCCCGGACCACGATGGTCCGGTGGGACAGGGGGCGGAGCTCCGTCCGCCGGTACAGAATCCGGGCGGCGGCGCAATAACAGTCGTAGCCCAGCTCCCGCAGCAGCAGGTAGAACAGCTTGTTCAGCTCGAAGCAGTATCCGCCCCGGCTCTCTTCTGCCACCTTGCGGAACAGGTCCTCCGGGTCCAGAGAGGGACAGCGGTGCTCCAGCGCGATTTCCAGGTTCTCAAAGGGCACCCGCTCCAGGTGGGCGCGGGTCAGCGTCCGCAGCGCCTCAGCCGTGGGAGCGGAGGGCCGGGGTACGCCGATACGTTTTAAATATCTGTCAATATCCAAGGTCTCAGCTCCTGGCGTCGATCTCAGCCTGGTACTGGGCGATGCGCTCCTTGGTCAGGCGGTAGCCGAAGATCAGCAGCAGCGCGCCGGCGGCACAGAAGACGGCGGGAACCAGGGCGAAGGCCACGGTCATGCCCTGGCGGGCCGCGCCCTCCAGAACCACGCCGGACTGCCAGCCGGTGGCAACCAGGCAGGCGGAGAGGATGGTGCCGCGGAGGAACACGCCGATTTTCAGGGGCAGGTTCTGCAGGCCCATGATCCAGCCGGCGGCGTTCTTGCCGGTCTTCCAGGTGGCGTAGACCACTGTGTCGGCGTACAGAGCCGGGGAGGAAGCCAGGGCCATGCCGTAGAAGAACTGGGCACAGGTCATCAGGGCGATGACCAGAACGGCATTGGCATAGAAGACATAGATGAGGAACAGGAACACCGCCATGCCGAGGTAGGCGCCGATGGTAATGGTACGGGAATCAAACTTCTGCACCAGGAAGCGGACCACGTAAGCGCCGACGATGGCGCCGATGGCGATGGTCAGGGTGTAGGTGGTCATATAGCCGAGGTTGCCCATGGCGTCGCGGAAATAGTAGATGGCGGAGGCGGCGGTGACGAACTTCACGCACCACTTGGCCAGGTCCGCGATCATGAGGATCAGCAGCTGGGGATTCTGGAACAGGGACCGGAACATTTCGGGGATGCTGGTCTTGTTGGTCTGGGCGGCCTTGGCGTGGCTGGCGTCCTCGATCTCCTCGTAGCCCTCGGTCATCTTGAAGTGAGCGAAGTAGCCCACAGCCATCAGGATGCCCAGGCAGAAGGCCGCGGCGGCGAACTTGTTCTGCTCACCTACGATCCCCGCCAGCACGTTGGCGAAGGGCAGGCCCAGATAGGAGAACAGCAGGCCGCCGATGTTGTTCCAGGTGGCACGGGAGGAAGACAGGGTCGCCTTGTCCTCCGGGGTCTTGCCCACCACGCTGACCAGGGTGGCGTTGGCTACGTAGCCGATGTTCCACACCACGTGGGAAATGATGGCGGCGGCGATGATGACCACCGCGGAAAGCATCTCGTTCTCACCGATGCGGATGAATTGGAACGCGAAGAGGAAGGGCACCAGCCAGGGCGTCAGGATCAGCCAGGAGCGGTAGCGGCCCCACTTCTTGGCCTTGGTGCCGTTGAGGATGCCGCCGTAGATCCAGGACAGGCAGGCGTCCACCACGGAGAACACCGTGTTGATGAGGCCGGAGATGACCGCGCCGAACCCGGCGAAGTCTGTCAGATAGGTCATAAAGTAGAAGGTCTCGATGTTGCTCATGAGCACGAAACCGGCGTCGCCCACGCCGAAGAAATTCTTCAGCGCGGATGTCAGTCTCTTAGGCTCTTTCTTTGCTTTTTTCTCCATTGATTTCTCCCCCGAAATAAAAAATTTAATCACCGCGCGGAAACGCGGACGATCACAGAAGTACATGTCCCTGGGGCACGGCACCCGGTCAGGGTCCCGACGGCGTTCGTGGGGGCGGATTCCGCTGGTTTGCCGCAGCCTGGCGGATTGGCGCTTCCGCAAATTTTCCGCATCTTTTTGACCTTTTATCTAATTGTATACTATTCGTTTTCGCCTTATTTGTCAATCAGCACAAAAGGCCGGCGTAAATTTTCCTCTATTTTGAAAGATCAACCCCTTTTCTTTCCGCAAAAATGAGGATATACTGTTGTCAGGCATCCGCAGGAAGCCCCATCTGCACAAAGGAGGTCCCGCAGACATGTATCATCCCTCTTCCGGCCCGCGCCGCCAGCTGGCCCTGTCCCTGCGTATGATCGCCGACGAGCTGGACGACAGGCTCTGGGATTTCACCCTGCACTCCGGGGACCAGGCCCGTTTTTACGGCTTCCGCGTCTTCCTGCCCGGCGAGACCCTGGAGCCCGGCGTGCTCTATGTGCTCCAGGAGGAGGGCGGCGCGTTCCCCCTGGACCGGTACCCCTATCTGTCCATCGGCGAGCGGCCGGGGCAGGCGGAGCATATCTGCGTCCGGGGCAGGACGTTTCTGGAGACGGTCAACGAGCTGGCGCGGATCTTTCAGCGCTTCCGCGATTTTGAGGCGGAGCTGAACTGGATCCTCAGCCGCGGCGGCGGCCTGGACGAGCTGTGCGCCGCCGCCACGTCCTATCTGCAAAACCCGGTGTACATCCATGACAACGCGTTCACCATCCTGGCCCTGCCCTGCTACGTGGAGGGAATGCTGGAGCTGGAGTATAACCCGGAAACCGGGAAGCATTTCGTCCCGCTGTGGCTGGTGGAGGATTTCAAATTCAGCGAGGGCTACCGGGACACCCTCCACCGGAAAAAGGCGGCCATCTGGGGAACCGGCCATTATCCCTATCACATGCGGTCCCTGTATATCAACATATGGGACGCCGATCACTACCGGGCCCGGCTTCTGGTCAACGAGCTGCACGTCCCCCTTCGTCCGGGAGACGATCTGCTGGTGGAATACCTGGCGGACTACGCGCTGATGATCCTCCGCAGGGACGACATGAACGCCGGCCAGAGCCGCCGGGACCTGACCGGTATGCTGAAAAGTCTGATCGCCACCGGAGAGGCGGACCGGCGGGATCTGCGCGTCCTCCTGACCGCGCTGGGCTGGCGGGAGACGGGGCGCTTCCTGCTGGCCAAGCTGCAAAGCCAGGACCCGGAGAACGCCATTATCAGCAGCGGCGTTCTCCGCAACAGCCTTTTCTCCGCTTTCCCCGGGACCTTCCTCCTCTTCTATGAGCAGCAGCTGTGCATGATCGCGGACCTGGACGCCTCCCAGCTGGACCAGGCCTCCTTCCGCTCCAGGCTGGCCCCTTTTCTCCGGGACAGCCTCATGTACGCCGGGGTGTCGCTGCCTGTGGAGAGCGTTTTCTACCTGAACACCGCCTATGCCCAGGCCAGCTACGCGATTGAGTATGCCTTCCGCCTGCGCAGCCACCAGTGGTGCATGTCCTTCGAGGACTGCGCCGTGGAATATCTGTTTTCCCGCATTGAGACGCCCGCGCCGCTTTCCCTGTATCTCTCCCGGGTGCCCAAATTCCTGCGGCAGTATGACCGGGAGCACGGGAGCCAGTATTTTGCAACCCTGAAGAGCTTCCTGCTCAACGAGCGCAGCGTCCCCAGGACCGCCGAGGCGCTGATCATCCACCGGACAACACTGCTCTACCGCCTTGAGAAGATTACGGCCCTGACCAAGATCGACCTGAATAACGAGGCCCTCCGGCTGTATCTGCTGCTGTCTTTCCGGCTGGAGGAGGAAATCTGATAAGGCAGGCGCGGTCCGCAGAGATTCGGCAAAGATTCTGAAAAATACGATTGCCATAAGCCGTATATTTTGATAGAATAGGAAAGAGTGTGTGAACGGAGCGCCGGGGACAGCTGTATTCCCGATACGTCGGGGACGTCCGGGAGCGTTGGCGGCGGCGCGAAGCGAGTTTGCGATTTCTTTTTGGAGATGTGGATGATGGAAAAGAAAACAACACGTTTTTTGAATATAAGCCTCATTTTTGTGTCGCTTTTCTGTACGGTCATCTTCATCGCCCAGACGGTCACCATCAACCTGATGGGAGAGAACACCATCCGGCAGATGGGCGTGTTCTACATGTCGGGCATCAGCGAGCAGGTGTCCTCCCACTTCGGAACGATTATTGATCTCCGCCTGTCCCAGGTGGAGGCGCTGGTCCACTCCGTTCCGCCCGGACGCGGCGGCAGCGGGACCTCCACGCAGGTCAGCCTCACCTACAACGCCCGCTCCGCGGGCTTTGAATATCTGGCGTTTTACACGGAGGACGGAAGCTTCCATATGATCTACGGCTCCCAGGTGACGGCGGACGTGCCGGAAGCTCTGCGCCGGTCCGTTCAGGGAGGTAAGAACAACGTCTGCGCGGGAAAGGATGAGGCGGGCGCCTCGGTCGCATTGATCGGCGTTCCGGCGAATTATCCCATGAGCGACGGGACCGCCAGCATCGCGCTGGTCGCGGGACTGCCCACCAGCTATCTTCGGGACACCCTGGAAACCAATATTCACAGCAGCATCCTGGAATATTCGATTATCCGCACGGACGGCAGCTATGTGCTCCACAGCGGCTCCACAGAGGAAGCCAACTATTTTGACCGGGTCGAGACCCTCTATGAAACCTACAACAACAAGGAACCGGCCCAGTACGCCAGGGAGCTCCGCGACGCGATGAACGCCGGCGTCGATTACAGCAGCGAGGTCCTCATCGAGGACGCGCACTGGAACGTCTACTGCACCAGCCTTCCCAACTCGGAATGGCACCTGCTTCTGAAAACCTCCCACAACACGCTGGATGAGACGGTGAATCTTCTCCAGAAAAAGTGGGCCTTCATCTCCATCTGCGGCGGATGCCTGATCATCTGCGCGCTGCTGTTTGTCTTTGCCGGATACTACCGCCTGACCAAAAAGCAGATGAAGGAGCTGGACGAGGCCCGGGAGACCGCCGAGCAGGCGAAGCTGTCGGCGGAGCGCTCCAACCGGGCGAAAAACGAGTTCCTCTCCAATATGAGCCACGACATCCGCACGCCCATGAACGGCATCATGGGCATGACGTCCATTGCCATCGGCAGTCTGGACGATCCGCCGCGGGTCCGCTCCTGTCTGAAAAAGATTCACGTATCCAGCCGGCATCTGCTGGGCCTGATTACGGATATGCTGGATATGTCCAAGCTGGAGAGCGGAAAGCTGACCCTGAACATGGAGCCCCTCTCCGTGCGGGAGATCATGCAGAATACCATGACCATCATCCAGCCCCAGATTCAGGAGAAAAACCAGCAGTTCCATATTTACGTGCATGATGTTTATCACGAGAATCTGTGCTCGGACCGGGTACGGCTGAGCCAGATCCTGCTGAACGTTCTGGGAAACGCGGTGAAGTTCACCCCGGAGGGGGGCAGCATCGTGGTCGAGCTGTATGAGGAGCCCTCGTCCAGGGGGGACGACTATATTCTTTCCCATCTGCATGTCAAGGACAACGGCATCGGCATGTCCAGGGAGTTTCAGGACAGGATATTTGAAGCCTTCGCGAGAGAGGACAGCGCCCGCGTGGACAAGGCGGCCGGAGCCGGCATGGGGATGACCATCACCAAGTACATTGTGGACGCGATGGGAGGCGTCATCACCGTGGAAAGCGAGCGGGGAAAGGGCGCCCATTTCCATATCGCCATAGACATGGAAAAGGCCTCCCGGCAGGAGAAGGAGCTGCGGCTGCCGGACCGGAAGGTCCTGGTGATAGACGACGATGAAACCACCAGCAGCCTCGCTGTCTCCACTCTGGCGTCCATCGGACTGCGGGCGGAATCCGCGCCGGATCTGGCGCAGGCGGTCCGGATGCTTGAGGCGCAGGCCGGCGGCCCCTATCACATTGTCCTTCTGGATTGGAACCTTCCGGGACAGGACGGGGTCCGGGCCGCGCAGGAGCTGTCCGCCCGCTTTGGCGAGGATCTGCCCGTTGTGCTGCTCACGGACGGCGAATGGGACGAGCTGGAGGAAAGGGCCGCGGAAACCGGCGTCAGGGGCTTTATCTCCAAGCCGCTGTTCCGCTCGGGGCTGTATTACGGCCTGCGTCCCCTCCTTGACGCGAGAATACCGCGGCAGGAGCAGGAAGCGGAAGCCGGCCCCGACCTGGCCGGCCGGCGCATCCTGATCGCGGAGGACAATGAGCTGAACTGGGAAATCGCCAGCGAAATGCTCGGCGAGTTTGACCTGGAAACGGAATTGGCGGAAAACGGCCAGATCTGCGTGGAAAAATTCCAGCAGTCTTCTCCCGGCTGGTACGACGCCATTCTGATGGATCTCCGTATGCCCGTTATGACCGGATTCGAGGCGACGGCCGCCATCCGGAAGCTGAACCGGCAGGACGCCCAGGCCATCCCGATCATCGCGGTCAGCGCGGACGCGTTCAAGGACGACATCCAAAAATGCCTTGACTGCGGTATGAACGCCCACATGGCAAAGCCCCTGGATCCCCAGGGCGTTCTCACCCTGTTAAAGCGGCACCTGGGCTGACGTCATGTATCCGTCAAGGGAAAGGAGCGTTTTTGAGATGAAAAAAACAGCTGCTCTGCTATGCCTCCTGCTGCTCGCCGCTCTCCTGCCCTCCTGCGGCGATAAAACCCCGGCGGCCGGGCCAGACGACGTCAGGGACGTCCCTCAGGATGTCGAGCTGACCTTGTGGACCTTTCCCGTGGGCAACTGGGGCAATCCCACCGCGGTGTCCAATATTCTCGCCGGCTTCCATAAGGAATATCCGGACATCCATGTCTCCGTGGAATATCTGAGCTATGACAGCGGCGACGAAGCGATCAGCCAGGCCGTTGCCGGCGGCCGCGCGCCGGACATGGTTCTGGAGGGCCCGGAGCGCCTGGTGGCGAACTGGGGCGAGAAGGGCTGGATGGTTGACCTGTCCGACCTCTGGGAATCCGGGCAGGCCGGCGAAATCTACGCGAACATCAGAAATGCCTGCCGGCACAGAAACGGGGCCTATTATGAATTCCCCATCTGCATGTCCGCCCACTGCATGGCCATCAATTACGACCTGTTCCGGGAAGCGGACGCCCTCCGGTACATCGACGAAGAGTCCCATACCTGGACCACGGAGGGATTTATCAACGCCGTGAACGCGCTGACCGCTTACGGGCAGGAGAGCGCGGGCATCCTGTACTGCAAGAACCAGAGCGGCGACCAGGGCACCCGCGCCCTGGTGACCAACCTGTACGGCGGCGCCTTTACCGACAGCGGCCACACCCGCTTTACAGTGGACAGCGAGGAGAACCGGAGGGCGCTCCAGCTCCTCTATGATCTGGAGGGCGTCACCTTCGAGCCGGACCTGTCCTCCACCGACGCGATCGACCGGTTCTGCAAGAAGGAAACCGCCATGTGCTTCTGCTGGAACGCCTCTCTGGAGGTCCAGCAGACCATCAACAACCCCGATCTGGATTTTGAGGTCTTTCCCATCGCGTTCCCCACCGATCAGGATGTCCCGGAGCTTCAGGGCGGCATCTGGGGGCTTGGCATTTTTGACAGCGGAAGCGAAGAGCGGATCGAGGCGGCAAAAACCTTTATCCGCTATATCACGGAGAATAGCGGCCCGTACACAAAGGCTGTGCTGGCCTCCTCCTACTGGCCGGTGCGGGACATCGGCAGCATTTACGAGAACGATATGCTCATGACGGAATACAGCGTTTTCATGCCGTACATGGGGGACTACTACCAGATCACTCCCGGCTGGACGGAGGCGCGTACGGCGTGGTGGCAGCTGCTGGGAAAGATCGGGGCCGGAACCGACGTCGCGGAGGCGGTAAAGGACTTCCCCGCCCCATATTGACGGGCAAAAGGACCGGGACCTTCCAAAATCGGAAGGTCCCGGTCTTTTATATCTTCTGTTGTGCGGATTTTCCGTGATACAGCCGGAACAGGATGGCCCTGCACGGCCTGAAGAGGACCAGAGCCAGGGCGAAGTTGCCCGCGCCGTGCAGCAGATCAAAAAGGATGCCGGACATCCACCAGCTCAGCGCGAAAGCCCAGCCTCCGGCGATCCAGTAGGTCAGGGAGCACAGCGCCCCAAAGCACAGCCCGAAGGTCCCCGACAGCAGCGCCCAGCCCAGCGGGGACTCCATCCGCCGCAGCAGCCAGGCGGCCAGGGCCAGCGCCGCCCATACATACAGGTAGCAGGCCGACCAGTAGCCAAAGCCCCAGGTCACGATCTCCAGCATCACGTACACGTACACCGGAATCAGCGCCCGCAGGCCCAGCACCGCCACGTAGACAATGATCAGCAGGGACACCGGCTCAATATTGGGCAGGGGCGCCATAACCATCTTCGCGCCGAACAGCAGCGCCGACAGCAGCCCCAGCACCGCGATCTCACGGGCGCTAAAGGTCTGCTTCCTCATTACCAGCCCACGATCAGGGTCAGCTCATAGTGCTCGCCGTCGGCAATGGGGGTCTCGTCCGCGCCGGTCATGAGATACTCGCCGTCCCTGGTGACCTGCCACCACTCCTGGTTGGACTCGTCGACCGTCTCGCCGTCAGCGGTAAGGATATACAGGCCATAGGCGCCCTGGTTGTCCTCCACCACATTGCCCTCCACCAGGGCCCGGCCCAGGAATTCCTGATCGGTGTGCAGCGGAAAATCCCTGGAGGAGCCGTCCTTGTGGATCACCTGGACGGTGACGGCCTTCGCGCCGGCCACGCCCTGGAACCGGGGGCTGGTCAGCCGCCAGACCACCAGCATAATCGCGGCCAGCAGGACCACGCACACTGCGGCAAGAATCAGTTTCTTGTTGGGGGATGTCTTCTTCTCTTCACTCATTTTCTTTTCACCTTTCTTTTCTGCTTCCGTTCGCCCCGCCGGAACGAAAACGCACACGGCCCCGCCGCATTGCGCGGCGAGGCCGGAAAGAAAGCACGCTTCCGGTTCCGGCGGAAATGTTGTCCGGCTGCCCATGTTCCTGACTTAGCCTCTCCCGGGAGGCATCACAGTGACCGACTCGCGGGGATTCTCACCCCATTCCATGGGCCGCGAAGATTGTGCGGCACCCCTCATTGAGGGAGTATCCACAACAGAATTCTGCGCGGCGGCAGCCTGACACAATGTTGAACAGAAGAGAGTATAGCATGATTCCGGGCGCTTGTAAAGGGCAATTTTTCTGCGTCTCTTTTTCATGCGGCGATCCGCTGTCCAGTTACGGTGTCAAACCGTCCAGTCACGTCAAGCGGCTTTATTTCAGCGCTCGTTTGAACGAATAAACATATAGAGGAATATCAACATGATAAAAATAGCGATTTGTGATGATGAAGCCAACGTCCGCGCCTATCTCTCGTCATTGATTCGGGCGCAGTCCTGCCCCTGCGAGATCGCGGAGTATGCCTCTTCCGGCGCCTGCCTTGCGGGCATCCACGAAATCGACCTGCTCTTTTTGGACATCGAGCTGACCCACGACCCTCTGGACGGTATGGCCCTGGCCGGTCAGATCAGGGAACGGACTTCGGGAACGCGGCCGGTCATTATCTTTGTGACCGGCTATGAGCGGTATGTGTTCGATGCCTTTGACGTGGGCGCGTTCCAGTATCTGCTCAAGCCGGTGAACGAGGAAAAGTTTGCCCGGGTTTTTACCCGCGCGGTTGCACAGATCGGGACTGCCAGGGAAAAACCGGGCCCTGCGCTGACGCTCCGATCCGCCGGCGCCAGAAAGACCGTGCCGCTGGACAGCGTCTGCTACATCGAAAGCAGCAATCACAAGGTCGTACTGCATTTGAAGGACGGCGAATTTTCCTGCTACGCAAAAATCCGGGATTTGGAGTTGGAACTGCAAGACCGGTTTTTCCGTATCCACAAGGGCTATCTGGTCAACCTCTCCTATGTGGACGGGTACGGCAAAACGGAAGTGACGCTGACAAACGGGGAAAGACTGCTACTGTCAAAGTATAAGTATCAGGACTTTGTAAAGGCGTATCTCCGCTTCCTGAAAGGGGGCGTTGGCCTGTGAGCGAAACCGGATCTCAGATTTTTGGCAGGGTGCTGCCGGTTGGAGCGCAGCTGCTGTCCGCCGCCTGCCTCACCTGGTTTCTGCGCCCCTTTATGGCGAGGCGGGGGAAAAGCCTTCTCTTCTTATGTCTGCTATACCTGTTAGTCGGCCTGCTGGATGAACGCTTATCTGCCGTGCAGGGAACGCTCAGTTTATTTGTGACGGTGCTTCTGGTTGCAGCGGCCGGATTGCTGGGGCTGGAAAAGAAACAGGCCTTTCTGCTGGCGGTTCTCTTCTGGAACACGAAAACTGCCGGCGGACTGACTCTGGAAAGCCTGTTTTTCCTTGCGGAGCAGTGGCGCCCCATCCCAGCGGACCCGGTGGAAGCCATGCTTTTCCGCTCCGCTGTCCGGCTCGTACTGCTTCTGCTGTCCCATACCGCGCTTTTGACCGTCATGCTGTATCCCCTTCAGCGGCAAATGCAAAAACGCCGTCTGCCGCTCCGCCGGCGGGAGCTGTGTTATGTCAGCCTGATCCCAATCGCGGGGATTCTGTTCGGCCAAATCGTCTCCAGGCTGCTGTTTGAGGTCAGGGACGGCATCTATCTCCAGCTTTATGAACGCCATCCGGCATTTATAGCGGCGGTGCCCCTGCTTGCTCTGCTGTTCTATGCGGGGACCTGGCTGACCATCGTTTTTCAGCAGGGAATGGCCGCGCTTCAGGAAGAACAGGCGGCCAGTTTTGCGGAGCGCCAGCAAATCCAGGCTATTCGTGCGCGCATCCATGAAGTAGAGCAGTTCTATACCAGCGTCCGTGAGCTGAAGCATGAAATGCGGGGCCACTTGACCAACATCAAGGGACTGGCCTGCCGCGGTGCGTACGCCAGTCTGGATGACTATATCGCCCGGATGGACGAGAGCATGAGCGGCTTTGAATTGACGCTCCAAACAGGCAACCCGGTCACGGATGTGATCGTCAACGATACACGCCGGCGGAGTCTTGATTTGGGCATCCGTTTCCAGGCGGATTTCCATTACCCGGAGGCGGGGGGCTTTGATGCCTTTGACGTGGGCATCATCCTTCAAAATCTTCTGCAAAACGCGACAGAGGCCTGCGAAAAGGTCGGCGAGGGTGAGCGCTCTATCCTGCTGGCCGGAAAAAGGAAAGGACGCTTTTTTCTGATAGAGGTCAAAAACTCTTTTGCGGGTGAGGTGGTATTTGGGCAGAACGGCTTGCCGGCTACAACGAAAAAAGAAGACGTCCCCATGCACGGCATCGGCCTGTCCAACGTGCGCCGGGAGGCGGAGAAGTATATGGGGGAGGTTGAGATCAAAGCGGAAAATCAAACGTTTCGTGTTACAGTTTTATTGCAGGAAAAACATTTGTAAGGAGAATCACGATATGAACATCACTGGTATTGGTAAGAGCGGAAGTCTGTACCCCCTTTCGGTCCCAAAAGCTGAATCTGAAAAAGCGGAAGCCGCTCAGACAGCACGGCCCGCGCAAACGGACGCCGTAAGCGTTTCCAGGCCGGACGGCGCGGCATACTATGAGACTCTGCGGAAAAATTTTCAATGTGTAAAAAACGGCGGCGTTTCCATCTCCGGCGCATACCTGGACCAGTGTGCAAACGACCCGGATAAAGCGAAAATGTTGGAGGAAAGTCTGGCTGCCTACGACGATTGCGTTCAGCGCGGCTATCAGAATGCAAAAATGTCCGCCCAGGCCGCGGGCGGAAAGCTGCTCAGCTATTCGGAGACGTGGAATATCGACAGCGAGGGCAATCTTACCATGATCTCCTGCGGGACTGTGGAATATGATACCGGCACGAAAAGCTGGGAGGATACCCTGAAAACTCCCCTTGAACGTTTACTTGAGAGTATAGAAAAAGCGGGCAGGGAAAAGGAAGATCCGTCGCCATCAGCCGGCGCAGAGGACGGCTCCGGGGAAGTCTCCGAGAGCCGGGGCGGAAAGGTGGCTGTAAACGAGGGTAAGCGCGCCCGTCAAATCGCGGCGGCGGCAACCAGGGAGCAGGTTCAGCAGGTGCTGGCGCTGCTGCGGAAGGATCTGGCGGACTGCAAGGCCGGTCTGGAGCAGGGCATGTGTGATGAGGCGGAAATCGCCAAAGTGGAGGCGCTGCTGAGCAAGGCGAAAGCGCGTCTGAGCCAGGTCCCCAACGAGGCAGATCTGGATGACCCGCAGGCCGGCCCGAGCGCGTTTGAGCTGGCGTCGCTGATGTAAAAGACGGGGTAAAATTTTTCTATGCGTCCCTTTTACGGCCTTTTATTCCTTCGGCAATTAGAGCAGTTCCCAGAAATAATGAGAAAAAAGGAAGCGAGGGCAGGGAACGCAGGGCAAGGCGGAGGGCACAGACGGGCTGACGCCCGTCAAGGACGACAACGCGGCCATGCGTTTTCTGGACCGCTGATCTTTTCTCAGTATTTTTGGGTGCTGCTCTATATACCATAAATTAGGATATACGGATGATGATAAACGCGAATAAGAGGAGATAGATTATGCTGATACCACATTTGCATTTTTGCGGCAGCTGCGAAGAAGCAATTGCAATATATGAGAAAGCGTTTCATACAAAAGCAGAAAGTATCGTATATAACCGGGATTATGCACCTAATGAATATCCAGACGATAACAGAATCGCGCACGCTGTCATGAACATCCACGGACAACAGCTTTTTCTGAATGATCGGTTTGGCAACAAGGACAAGTCTCTTGATTGTGCGGTTCATTTGATCGTTATGTTTCCATCTGTCGAAGAACTTCTTGCTTGCTATGAGTTTTTGAAAGAAGGAATCACAATTGTTGACCCGTTTAAAAAATTGCCATACAGTGAATTATCGGTTAACTTTGTTGATAAGTTTGGTGTGCAATGGGGCTTTATGACAGAGCAATAACGCAGCATATGAAACAGGGAGATATTACATATGACAATTAAAATTCTGGAAATTGCTCCGCAGCTTCCCTTATTGCACTATTAATTTAAGAATAGTATGAAGCATGGGGTCAGACACAAAACCGGCCCGCCTTGTTCCATCGGCTGAACAAGGCGGGCCGGTTTTTGTTTTCGGAATCAGCCGCGCGGAGGGCCGGTTACAGCTGGAACAGCGCCTCCCGCAGGGCCTCGCCGACGGTGGGATGGGGGAACACCATTTTTTGCAGCCGCTCCGCCGGCAGTCCGGTGTCCACCATCATCACGGCGGTCATGATCATCTCGGAGGCGTAGGACCCCACCATATGGCAGCCCACCACGCACCGGCTGTCCATGTCCGCCACCAGCTTGAGAAATCCTCGTCCGCCCCGGTTCTCCGCCACGTACCGGCCGGAGAACAGCAGCGGCACCTTGACCTCCCTGGCATTGATGCCCTTGGCCTTCGCGCTCTCCAGGCTCTCCCCCACGCTGGCCACCTCCGGATCAGTGTAGATGACGGATGGGACCACTTCGTAGCGCATCTCGTCGGGAACGCCCAGCATGTGGTTGACCGCCACTTCGGCCTCGCGGTAGGCGGTGTGGGCCAGCATCAGCCTGCCGTTGCAGTCGCCCACGGCGTACACGCCGTCCACATTGGTCCGCATATGCCGGTCGGTCACGATCGCTGCCCGGTCCATGGCGATGCCCAGCGTCTCCAGGCCCAGCCCCGCCGTGGCGGGGCGGCGTCCGGTGCTGAGCAGGACCAGCCCGCAGGGGGCCTCCTTCCTCTCGCCCTTTTCCTCGTAGACCACGGCGCTCCGGGTGACCTCCAGCACCTTGCAGTCCAGCTTGAAGGTCATTCCCCGCTTTTTGTAGTCGTCCATCAGGACCTTACAGATCTCCGGATCGGTATTCCCGGCGATTTTGGGCAGCATCTCGATGACGGTGACCCTGGTTCCCGCCATAGCGAAGTAATACGCCATCTCCAGCCCGATGACGCCGCCGCCGATGACCGCCAGCTCCTCCGGCAGCGCCGTCAGCTCCAGCGCCTCCCGGCTGGTCACCGCGAATCCGCTGTCCAGCGCCTCCCGCAGACCGGGCACCGGCGGCGCCGCCGAATCCGCGCCGGCGGCAATGACCAGGCGTTTTCCCGCGTAGCTCTCCCCGCCGGCGGACACCCGGAAGCCGTCCGCCTCCCGGCCCTCGATGACGGCGAAGGCCCGGATGATCCGGACGTTGTGATTCCGCATGGCGGCCTCCACGCCGGTGACCAGCTGCCTGACCACCTGCCCCTTCCGCTTCATCACGGCGGCATGGTCCAGGACCGGGTTCTCACTGGTGACGCCGAACGGGGCGCTCTCCCTGGCGTGGCGGTAGAGCTTGGCGGAGTTCAGCAGGGTTTTGGTGGGGACGCAGCCCTCGTTGAGGCAGGCGCCGCCCATATGGACGGCCTCGAACAGGGCCACGGTCATGCCGCCCTGGGCGGCCCGCTCGGCGCACAGATAGCCGCCGGGTCCGCCGCCAATGACCAGCAGATCAAAATGTTCCATCGTTTTCTCCTTTCATCCTCTCTCCCGCGCCGCGGAGCGCGGACTCGTCACCAGACCGCCGTGGCAAAGTAGTCCTCCGGCGTTTCCGCCCGGCGGATCAGACATACCGAGCCGTCCTCTCGGAGCAAAAGCTCTGCGGAGCGTAATTTCCCGTTGTAATTATACCCCATGGAATGGCCATGCGCCCCGGTGTCATGGATAATCAGCAGATCGCCCCGCTCCAGCGGAGGCATAGGCCGGTCCACGGCAAACTTGTCGCAGTTCTCGCACAGAGATCCGGTGACATCCACCGTCTGGGTGCAGGGCGCGTCCTCCTTTCCGGCGGCGGTGATGTGGTGATAGGCCCCGTAAACGGCGGGGCGCATCAGGTCCGCCGCGCAGGCGTCCACGCCCACGTACTCTTTATAAATATGCTTGAAGTGGAGGACCTTCGTGATCAGGCAGCCGTAGGGCCCGGTCATGAACCGTCCCAGCTCGCCGCAGAGCTTCATGTTCCCCATCCCGGCAGGGACCAGGATCTCCTCGTATTTCTTCCGCACGCCCTCGCCGATGACGGCAATGTCGTTGGCAGGCTCCTCCGGGCGGTAGGGGATGCCGATGCCGCCGGAGAGGTTGACGTACCGGATGTCGCACCCGGTTTCCTCCTTCAGCTCCGCCGCCAGCCGGAACAGGATGCCCGCCAGCTCGGGGTAGTAGTCGTTGGAGATGGTATTGGAGGCCAGGAAGCAGTGGATTCCAAAATACCTGGCTCCCCTGGCCCGGAGGGCCCTGAATGCCTCCGCGATCTGAGGCCGGGTCATGCCGTACTTGGCGTCGCCGGGGGTGTCCATGACCTGAAAGCCCTCTTTGCTCTCCCCCAGGGTGAACACGCCGCCGGGGTTGTAGCGGCAGAAAACAGTCTCCGGAATATGACCGATGGATTCCTCCAGAAAGTCCACATGGGTCAGATCGTCCAGGTTGATAATGGCCCCCAGGCGGTCCGCCAGCCGGTACTCTTCCGCCAGGGTGTTGTTGGAGGAAAACATGATCTCGTGGCCCAGGAAGCCGCAGCGCTCCGCCAGCATCAGCTCCGTGAGGCTGGAGCAGTCGGCCCCGCAGCCCTCCTCCCGGAAAAGCTTCAGCAGGGAAGGGTTGGGAGTGGCCTTGACGGCGAAATATTCCTTGAAGCCGGGGTTCCATGCAAAGGCGGCGTTGACCCTGCGGGCGTTGGAGCGCAGGCCCGCCTCGTCGTAGAGGTGGAAGGGCGTGGGGTGCTGCCTGACGATTTCGTCTAACTGCGCTTTGGTTACAAAGGGCTTTTTCATGGGTGTTACCTCGTTTCCGTGGGGTTGCGGAATCTGTTATATTGTGGTATAATTCGCCTGCTGCCCTCCAGGTCCATCACTGGTCTTCGACCAATGACCGGTCCGGCAGCCTTCGGCTGCCAAACTGGCAACAGAAAGGGGGTGGCAATATGGAGATATTGGCTGGCTTTTTTGTGTCGGTCTCGGCGGGTGTAATCGCCAATTACATCTGCAAATGGCTTGACCGCAGCGGCAATGGCCGCAAGGGGCAGTAAGCCAGTCCCAGCAAAAAGCCCCCGGAGAGTCACTACCTCTCCGGGGGCTCTTTTTGCGGGGTTGGCATAATGGAAATATTAACTGGCATCTTTAGTATACCACACCGCCGCGCCAGTTGCAAGAGAAATTTGATTTCTCTGCCCGGAGCCTATTCAATTTAGAAATCCGCCGTGCCAACCGTGCGGGGATGGGGCAGCACGTCGCGGATATTGCTGACGCCGGTGAGGTACATGACCATCCGCTCGAAGCCCAGGCCGAACCCGGCATGGCGGCAGGAGCCGTAGCGCCGCAGGTCGCAGTACCACCAGTAGTCCTCGGGGTTCATGCCCAGCTCCTTGATGCGCTCCTCCAGCACGTCGATGCGCTCCTCGCGCTGGCTTCCGCCGATGATCTCCCCGATGCCGGGCACCAGGCAGTCCGCCGCGGCCACGGTCTTTCCGTCGTCGTTGAGGCGCATATAGAACGCCTTGATGTCCTTGGGATAGTCCGTGACGAACACGGGGCGCTTGAAGACCTGCTCAGTGAGGTAGCGCTCGTGCTCCGTCTGGAGGTCGCAGCCCCACTCCACCTTATAGTCGAAGTTGTCGTTGTTCTTTTTCAGCAGCTCCACCGCCTCGGTGTAGGTCACCCGGCCAAAGTCGGAGGAGGCCACGTGCTCCAGGCGCTCGATAAGTCCCTTGTCCACGAAGCTGTTGAAGAAGGCCATCTCCTGGGGGCATTTCTCCATGACGGTGCGGATGATGTGCTTGATCATGGCCTCGGCCACGTCCATGTCCCCTGCCAGGTCGCAGAAGGCCATCTCCGGCTCGATCATCCAGAACTCGGCGGCATGGCGCTGGGTGTTGGAGTTCTCCGCCCGGAAGGTGGGGCCGAAGGTGTAGATATCACCGAATGCCATGGCGAAGTTCTCGCCGTTGAGCTGGCCGGAGACAGTCAGGTTGGCCCGCTTGCCGAAGAAGTCCTGGCTGTAGTCGATCTGCCCGTCCTCCGTCCGGGGCGGGTTGGCCATATCCAGAGTGGTCACCTGGAACATCTCCCCCGCGCCCTCGCAGTCGCTGGCGGTGATGATGGGGGTGTGAACGTAAACAAACCCCCGGTCCTGGAAGAAGCAGTGGATGGCGTGGGCCGCCACGCTCCGCACACGGAAAGCGGCGGAAAACAGGTTCGTCCGGGGCCGCAGATGGGCGATGGTGCGCAGATACTCCACGCTGTGGCGCTTCTTCTGCAAGGGGTACTCCGGAGAGGAGACGCCCTCCACCTCGATTTTCTCCGCCTTGACCTCCAGGGGCTGCTTGGCCTCAGGGGTAAGGACCAGCGTACCGGTGACGATGAGGGCCGCGCCCACGTTCTGCCCGGCGATCTCCCTGTAGTTCGGCAGGACGTTGGCATCCATAACTACCTGCAAGTTGCGGAAGCAGGAGCCGTCGTTGAGTTCAATAAAACCGAAGGTTTTCATGTCCCGGATGGTGCGGGCCCAGCCCATGACCGTAACGGTCCGGCCGTCCAGCCGCTGCGCGTCGGCGTAAACCGCCGCAATTTTGATTCGCTCCATATGTTTTCACCTGCGTTTCTATAGAATTGGCGCAAAAATCCAGATTAGGTGTATTATACCGCCGGAAGCCGGTTTTTACAAGAGGTTTTTGCCCTCTTTTCCTCAACTTTCCCGGTCAAATTCCCCAAAAAAACAGGGGTGTTTCCCCTCCATCCCGGCAAACCGCCCGGTTTCCAGTCTGATGGAAAAATTTATGTATACTTTTTGAAAAAGCTGTGGTATACTATATTATTACTACGGCAATCAGACAATCTGAATGTTTGCAGAGGACTTGCGCTGCCGGAGTAATAAAGGCCATGTTTCGCGGATTTCGCAATGGCCACATCGAGTGGTCATGCGAAATTGAATTCTGCACAGCCGCTCCGTGAAGCGCCGCAAGGCGGCGCTTTTAGCCGTGAACAGCCGCAGCGCGGTTGTCTCAGCGCTTTGGCCGCCTGCGGCGGCCTGTCGGCTAAGCCGGCCGGAGGCCGGCCCGCGGATGCGGCTGTTGCAGAATCGCGGCCGCCCCGCAGGGGCTGGCAAAACGGCTTTCAATCAAATTTTAATATCTTGGCAATTACCGTATCAGCCAAAATATTAAACTGGTCTGCTGCGCGGGTCCCGCGCCAGGCCCTTCTGCTGTTTTTTCCAGGCCGCCGGGGCGGACCTGTGATAAAAAAGGGATACCGTGCGCCGCGTGCGGCACGGCATCGAAAAAGCAACTGGTACATAACGGGCGGCGGTTCTCCGGGGACCCACGATGCGAGGTGCGGTCAAGAGGCGGGAATCCCTTCCCGTCTGTTTTCGTTGCTCTTTTCAACTGAAAAATTCATTGATCGAACAAAAAGGAGTGCAATAATTTGGCGGAAAAAATGAAAATCATCCCTCTTGGCGGTCTCAACGAGATCGGCAAGAATATTACGGTTTACGAGCACGGCGGCGAGATCATCGTGGTGGACTGCGGCATGGGCTTCCCGGACGACGACATGTACGGCATCGACCTGGTGATCCCCGACGTGACCTATCTGGTAAAGAACCGGGCACGGATCCGGGGCCTCTTCATCACCCATGGCCATGAGGACCACATCGGGGCCATTCCCTATATCCTCAAGCAGGTGAACATGCCGGTGTACTGCACCAGGCTCACGGCGGGGCTCATTGAGCTGAAGCTGGAGGAGCACGGCCTCCTCAAGCAGACCAAGCTCATTACCGTGGAGGCCGGCGAGATGATCCGGGTGGGCAAGTTCTACGTGGAGTTCATCCATGTCAACCACTCCATCGCCGACTCGGTTGCCTTTGCCATTCATACCAGCATGGGCGTCATCATCCACACCGGCGACTTCAAGATCGACTCAACCCCCATCGACGGGGACGTGATCGACCTGGGCCGGTTCGGCGAGCTGGGGAAGGAGGGCGTACTGGCCCTGCTGGCGGACTCCACCAACGTGGAGCGGCCCGGCTACACCATGAGCGAGTCCATCGTGGGCAAGACCTTTGACCGGCTGTTTACGGGCTGTAAGCAGCGGATCATTGTCACCACCTTCGCGTCCAACGTCCATCGCATCCAGCAGGTCATCGACGCGGCCGCCGCCTGCGGGCGGAAGGTTGCCGTCACAGGCCGCAGCATGGAGAACATCATGAAGGTGGCCACCGAGCTGGGCTATATGAAGCTCCCCAAGAACACGGTGGTGGACCTGGGCAAGATCAAATCCCTGCCTCTGGAACAGCAGGTCCTGGTGACCACCGGCAGCCAGGGGGAGGAAATGAGCGCCCTATACCGCATGGCCTTCTCCCAGCACCGGCAGATCGACGTGGGGCCCGGCGACCGGGTCATCATCTCCGCCAGCGCCATCCCCGGCAACGAAAAGACCATCGGCCGGGTCATCAACGAGCTGTTCCGGAAGGGTGTGGACGTCATCTACGACCGCTCCGATCCCCTCCACGTCTCCGGCCACGCCTGCCAGGAGGAGCTCAAGATTATCCACGCCCTGACACGGCCCAGGTTCTTCGTACCCCTCCACGGCGAGCAGCGGATGCTCCGCCGGCATATGGAGCTGGCTATGGAAATGGGCATGAATCGCAAGAGCATTGTTCTGGCGGACATCGGCAATGTGATTGAGCTGACCACCAAGACCATCAAGCTGGCGGAAGCCTCCGTTCCCTCCGGTTCGGTGCTGGTGGACGGCAGCGGCGTGGGCGACGTGGGCGCGGTGGTCCTGCGGGACAGAAAGATCCTCGCCGAGGACGGCATGGTGGTGGCCATTCTGAATGTCCAGCACGGCCAGCTCATCAGCGAGCCGGAGATCATCACCCGCGGGTTCATCTATGTAAAGGAGAACGAGGAACTGATGCGGGAGCTGACGGAGGTGGCCTCCTCCGCGGCCATGTCCGCCCTTGGCAAGGGCGGGCGGGATATGGCCGAGCTGAAGAGCTCGGTGAAGTCGGCCATCAGCGGGTATTTGTTCAAGCACACAAAGCGCAGTCCGATGGTGATTCCGGTGGTCAACCGGCTGTGATTGTCCCTTGCCGAGGCAGAGGATTTTTGTCTGCCCACGAGTTCTAACGATAGCCAGAGAGGCTAAACTGCTTCTCTGTCCGCTGCCTCGCCATCGCCAGACGTGCGCAGCGGGCACCGGGAGAGCCCCAAGCAATACGGTAGGGGCTGCCGACAACATCGTTGGGTAGACGCTTCGCTCATCAAACCACACCCGCAGCCCGGTTTAGTCCAAACAGTCTACAGGATCAGCGAAAAACAAATAACCCCCGTAATCATAAGGGAATCCAAAACCGTATGGTTTTGGTGGCTTTTTGCCTACTTTTTGTCCACACAAAAAGTACCCGCAGGGTCCGGGGCCGCGCAGGCCCCGGGCTGTCGAACAGCAATCACTATCCTGCGTCCGCGGGACGCACGGAAAAGAAAGGAGGAGCGCCATGTTAGATTTAGAGAACAGCCGCGTCATGGAAGAAATAGAGGAATTATCCCTCCGAAAGCGATGGCAGGAAATCCGGGACATGCTCCTCCTCTTTGAGCCCGCCGACATCGCCGCCATCCTGGCGGAGCTGCCGGCGGACCGGCTTCCCCTGCTCTACCGGCTGCTCCCCAAGGAGCTGGCCGCTGAGACCTTCGTGGAGATGGAACCGGAGGAGCAGGAGCTGCTGATTCAGACCTTTTCCGATGCCGAGCTGAAGGAAGTTCTGGACGAGCTGTACGTAGACGATACCGTTGACCTGATCGAGGAGATGCCCGCCTCCGTGGTCAAGCGCATTCTCCAGCATACCGACCCGGAGACCCGCCGCAGCGTCAACGAGATTCTCAAGTACCCCGAGGACTCCGCCGGCTCCATCATGACCACCGAGTTCGTGGACCTGAAGCGGGACATGACCGTGGAGGCCGCCATCAAGCGCATCCGCCGCACCGGCGTGGACAAAGAGACCATCAATATCTGCTATGTCACCGACCCCAGCCGCCATCTGCTGGGACTGGTATCCATCCGGACCCTCCTGCTGGCCGACCAGGACGACGTGATCGAGGACATCATGGAGACCAATATCATCTCCGCCTCCACCATGGACGACCGGGAGGACGTGGCCCAGGACCTGAGCAAGTACGACTTCCTGGCCATGCCCGTGGTGGACGATGAGCACCGGCTGGTGGGCATCGTCACCATCGACGACGCCATCGACGTTATCGAGGAGGAGACCACCGAGGACTTCGAGCACATCGCCGGTATGACCCATACGGACAAGCCCTACCTCCGCACCGGCGTGTGGGAGACGGTGAAGAGCCGCATCCCCTGGCTGTTGCTGCTGATGCTGTCCGCCACCTTTACCGGAATGGTACTGGCGGGGTTCGAGGACGCTTTGTCCGCCTGTTATGTGCTGACCGTATTTATCCCCATGCTCATGGACACCGGCGGCAACTCCGGCAACCAGTCCAGCGTGGCCCTGATCCGCTCCCTGAGTCTGGATGAGGTGCATTTCAGCGACCTGCCCGCCGTCCTCTGGAAGGAGATCCGGGTGTCCGTGACCTGCGGGGCCATTCTGGCCGCGTGCAACTTCGGCAAACTGATGCTCATCGACCGGCTGCTGCTGCGCAACAGCGAGATCACGATCATCGTGGCGGCGGTCATCTGCCTGACGCTGGTGTTCACCGTGTTCTGTGCGAAGATTGTTGGCTGCCTCATGCCCATGATCTCCGCCAGGCTGAAGCTGGACCCGGCGGTGGTGGCGGGTCCCTTCATCACCACCATCGTGGACGTACTGAGCCTGCTCATCTATTTCCAGTTCGCCACATGGCTTTTGAAATTATAGTGTCTGGCGCTTTACCAGGCGGCCTCCTCCGGTTTCCGGGGGAGGCCGCCTGCATTTTTGTCTTGAAGCGGTAAGCCCCCTGACGCCGCCACAAGGGCGGCGCCAGGGGGAGAAAAGGGAGAAGAATGCGGTAAATTACAGAGGCATGATATTGAGGATAATCGCCACGATCATGCACAGGATGGAGAATCCCCAGACGTACATGAAGCTGCACTTGATATGGTCCTTGATATCCACGTCCGCAAGGCCAACGCCCAGCAGGGTGGCGGGCACCATGGGGCTGATGAAGGTGGCGCAGTTGCGGCAGACCACCATGGCCACCGCGATGGGCAGCGCCGCGATGCCGAAGCCCTCGCCGATGCCGATCATGACGGGCAGCATGCCATAGAAGTAGCTGTCGGTGTCGAAGGCCAGCGCCAGGGGCACGGACAGGATGCCGATGACGATGGGCAGGTGGCGGCCCAGGAAGGCGGGCAGCACCATCTTGATGAGATTGGACATGCAGGTGACTACGCTGGCGACTTCCACGTCGTTCACCGTAACGCTCTTGACCAGCACGCCCATCAGCACCGCCGCGCCCATCAGGGTGGAGCACATCATGAGGGCGGGACCGGCGTGGAGGTTGATGATCTTCTTGTGCATCTTGGAATCAAGGCCGTAGTTGACCAGGATGGCGGCAGCCACGCCCAGCATGAAGGGCACGTAGCTGGGGAACTCGTCCCAGATCAGCAGGGCGATGACGCCGATGGTCAGGACCACGTTGAAGAGAAACAGCTTGGGACGGGCCAGCTCGTTGTGCTCAGCCTGGGCGGCGGCGTCCAGCACCACGTCGCCCTCCAGCTGCGCCAGCTTGCCGTTGAGACCGGCGCCCCGCTTCTGCTCCTGCCAGCCCGCCAGCACGGCGTGGGCCAGGCACAGCACAACGCCGAAGGCCTGGATGGGCAGCAGGGTGCTCCACAGCGCGCTGGCCTCAATGCCCAGCACGGTGGCCGCCCGGGCGGTGGGGCCGGACCAGGGCATCAGGTTGAGCACGCCCATAGCCAGTACGCTGACCCGCAGCAGGGTTGTGGGACGCATGTGCATTTTCTTATACACCGGCAGCATGGCGGGGATCACGATGCAGAAGGTGGACGCGCCGCCGCCGTCCAGATGGCCGATGAGGGCGATGACGGTGGACATGACCGTCACGCCGATGACGCTGTTGCCCACCAGCTTCATGAGCCTGCCGATGATCACGTCGAACATGCCGGCGTCGGTCATGATGCCGAAAAACAGTACCGAGAACACGAACAGCGCCGCGGTGGGCGAGGTGGAACTGAAGCCGGACTTGATCAGACTGCCTACGTTGCCCACGGAGTAGTAGCCGCCCAGCACCAGAATAACTGCCAGGATGAAGGGGAACACAATGAACGCGATGCTGGGAAGGGTCTTGCTCTGGAACAGGGTCACCACAATGGCGATGATACACACAAAGCCAAGGATGCCAACGACTATTTCAGACATGAATAATTCCTCGCTCTTTCTTTCATTTTTGTTTGGTTCATCCGTGCGGGGCGAGCGGCGCCCGGCTCCGCACGGGCCTGGCGGGAAACGGGAATGGCCCGTCTATCATTAAGCTTCCGGGTTATAGGGCCTGATTTTCCGGATGACGTCCAGAATGGTGCCGTCTCTGGCCTCCAGCACGGCCACCACCTGGTCCTCCCACTCCAGATCGTCGGGGCGGCCCACCAGGGAATAGGCTTTTTCCTTCAGCTCCTCGATGGTGACGTGGGGGATGCCCGCGTTGTCCAGGCACTCTATGAGGTCCGGACGCAGGGGGTTCACGGCGATGCCGTAGTCGGTGACCAGCACGTCCACACAGTCGCCCGGCGTGGTCACGGTCACCACATGCTCGCACACGGTGGCCATCCGCCCGCGGGTCAGAGGCGTGACGATGATGCAGACCTTGCTGCCCGCCGCGGTGTCGGGGTGTCCGCCGGGAGCGCCGCGCAGAACGCCGTCAGAGCCGGTGAGCACGTTGACGTTGAACCCGGTGTCGATCTCCAGCGCGGCCAGCACCACGAAGTCCAGCTTGTTGACGAAGGCGCCCTTGTTGGCGGGATTGGCGTACTGGCTGGCGGACATCTCATAATGGCCTGGGGTCTGGTTGATGGACCGCACCGCGTCCAGGTCGAAGTCCTGCACGTCGATGACCTTGCCCACCTTGCCCTTCCTGAGAAGCTCCACCATGGGGCCGCAGATGCCGCCGATGGCCCAGCCCATCCTGATGCCCCGCTGGTCCATGTACTGCTCCAGAAACAGGTTGGCCGCCAGGGAGGGGCCGCCCACGCCGGTCTGGAAGGAGAAGCCCTCCTTGAAGTAGGGGGTGGAGGCGATGACCCTCGCCACGTCCTCCGCCATCATCAGGTCGCGGGGATTCTGGGAAATCCGGGCGGCGGAGGAGGCGATCTTCCTGGGATTGCCGATGGAGTCCACCACCACCACCGCGTCCACGTCGATGGCCTCCACGCTGGCGGGCATATTGGGGAAGTCCACCAGGCAGTCGGTAACCACCACCACGTGGTCGGCGTACTTGGCGTCGGTCATGGCATAGCCCATGCTGCCGCAGTCGCTCTTGCCGCCCACGCCCCGGCAGTTGCCCACGCAGTCGCTGGTGGGCGCGGCGATGAAGGCGATGTCAATATGTACCTCGCCGCCCTCGATGGCCCTGGGACGGCCTCCGTGGGAGCGGATAATGGCCGGGGTCTTCAGCTTCCCGGCGGAAACCACCTCGCCCATGCGGCCCCGGATGCCGCTGGTCTGGATGCCCACCACCTTGCCCTGCTCGATGTAGGCGGCAATGGGGTCGTGGGCGTTGCCCAGACTGCTGGCGGCGATGGTCAGGTCCTCCAGGCCCAGCTCCTCGATGGCGGCCTGCATGACCATGTTCACCACGAAGTCCCCGTCCCGGAGATGGTGGTGGAAGGAGAAGGTCATGCCGCTCCTGGCCCCGCAGTCCCGGAGGGCCTGGGCGATCGAGCCGACGATCTTGCTCTCCTGGGGCTTTTCGCACCGGCGGGTCCGGGGGGATGCTTTCCGGATGTACTTGCCATCCATGTAATTCTTGCCCTGATAGACCTCCTTGCCGTCTTTCAGCAGGAAGTCGGGAATTTCACGTCCAACTGCATTCTTCATACCAGATCTCCCTCATACATATTGCAGGCCTTTGCAAGCCGCAGGGTACGCTCCGCGCCGGGGATGAAGGCGATGTCGATCATCTTCCCGTCCACGGTGAACACGCCCACGCCCGCCCTGGACTGCTCCTGATAGGCCCGGACGATCTTCTCAGCCTGGATGACCTCCTTCTCCGTGGGAGCGAAGATCTGGTGGACCAGACGGATCTGCTTGGGGTTGATGAGGCTCTTGCCGTCGAAGCCCATGGCCTTGTTCTGCCGGACCTCGGCCTCGAAGCCTTCCGCGTCGTCCAGGTCGGTAAACACGGTGTCGAAGCACTGGACTCCGGCGGCTCTGGCGGCGATGAGCATCTGCCCCCGGGCCGCCAGCATGTCCACGCCGTCGGGCTGGAACCTGGTCTGCATACACTTGCGGAAGTCGCCGCCGGAGATGGCCACGCCGAAGAGCCGGTCGGAGGCGGTGCAGATCTCATAGGCGTTGAGGATGCCCTTGGGGCTCTCCAGCGCGGCCATGAGAAGCGTGCGGCCCTTCTCCGCGCCGAACTCCTCCTCAGCCTTCTCCACGGCCTCCTCCACCGTTTTCACGTCCTGTGCGCTCTCGCACTTGGCGATGCGGATGCCGTCGGCCCCGCCCGCCACACAGACGCGGATGTCCTCCTTCCAGTGGGGGGTGTCCAGTCCGTTGATACGGACGATAACCTCGGTGCCGCCGTAATCCACCGATTTCAGGGCGTGGTACAGGGAGAACCGGGCGGCGTCCTTCTGGTTTTCCGCCACCGCGTCCTCCAGGTCCAGCATGATGGAGTCGCAGCCGTAGATGTAGGCGTCCTTGATGAGGCCGGGCTTCTGGGCGTTCATGAACATCATGGTCCGGCGCAGCCGGAACCGCTCAGGCTTGGGACGAGGAATCATCGAATCGCACCTCCCCAGGGGATATTTTCCGCGGACCTGCCGCAGCTGCGCAGCACCGCGCACTCCACGCGGGCCTTCAGTGTGCAGTCCAGCGCGCCCTTGTCCACCACTGTGACCCGGGCGTTCCGGACCTCCAGCCGTTCCAGGGTTTCCAGCACCGTAGCCTTGATCTGCCGCCCGTACTGGTTCATGACGGAGCTGGTCAGGTCCAGCTCGATGCCGTTTTCGCCGGGCTCCACGGTGACCTGGGCGTCGCTGGATTCCAGGGTCCCCGCCGCGGCGGGTTTCAGGATTTCCATGCCGTTTCCTCCTTCAAATCTGTATTCTTCTCCCAGGGGTCCATGGGCGCATCATAGCACATATTTTTCCATAGGACAAATACAAAATCCCTGATTGCTGAATAATATTTTTATTATGAAAGAAATGTATTGACAAAATTGCGGCGTAAATATTATAATAAAAATAATAATTTAGTTATGCTATTTGTGCCATGTGCCGCAAAAGCGCCCCTATATCGCGCGTTCCTTTTACGCGCGTTCGGAATCCGGCAAGGGAGGCCCCGTCATGAATCTGAAGCAAGCCCGCTATATCTGCGCCATCGCCCGGGAGGGCGGGGTCACCGCCGCCGCCCGGAAGCTGTACGTCAGCCAGCCCGCCCTCAGCCAGATGCTCCGGCAGGTGGAGGAGGAACTGGGAGTGGCGCTCTTCGACCGGAGCGTGGCCCCCTTCCGTCTGACCTACGCCGGGGAGAAATATCTGGAGACCGCGGAGGTGATCCTCTCCGCTCATGAGCGTCTGGAAAATCAGCTTCAGGAGATCCGGGAAGAAGGCAGCGGCCGCCTGCGGCTGGGCATCAGCGTGCAGCGGGCGGGACAGGTGCTGCCCCTGGCTCTTCCCTGGTTCGCCATGCAGTATCCCCACGTGTCTCTGGAGCTCACGGAACGGGGCAGCGCCGACCTGGAGGAGCTGGTAAGCCGCGGCGCGGTCGATCTGGCCCTGGCGGCTATCGAGTCCACCAGCTCCCGATTGGCCTATGAGCTCATTGAGGAGGAGGTCATCGGCATTCTGGCGGGTGATGGGTCGTTCCTGGCCGGCCGGTTCCCGCCGGGAACGGCGGTAAAGCTGGAGGCGGCCGGCCGGGACTCCTTTGTCAGCCTCAAGGAGGGACACAGCATCCGCGTGGTCCAGAATCTGCTCTTCCACCGTTACGGGCTGGAGCCCAAGGTCCTGCTGGAGACGGACTCCCTGGAAGTGGCCAAGCGGGTTGCCCTGGGCACCGGCAGCTGTATGCTGTGCTCCGACATCTACGTGGACGACATGGTGCGCCGCCACGGGGCCTTCTACCCCCTGGAGGACTATGAAAACCACCGGCACTTCTACGCCTGCTACCCCAGGGAGCATCCTCTGCCCAGGTACGCCGCCGGATTTATTCAGATTGTGCGGCGGGTGCTGGACCAGCGGGAATTCTGATGCTTTTCCCTGAAAAAGCATTACAGCGGGCAGCTGATGCCGGCCCCGGTGTTTGGGTGCAGCAGCGACAGCGCCCAGTCCAGCGCAACGAGGAGGCTCACGCTCCGGCAGACGGCGGTCCGGACGCCGCCGGACAGTCCCTCGAGCCATTGCTCCAGCGCGGGCCCCAGCCGGACCAGGGCCCAGCCCGCCAGGGCGAAGCCCAGCAGGCTGGCCAGGCAGATCCGTCCTCCCAGGCTTCCCGCCTGACCGGCGTAGTCCCACCACCGCTGATGGAACCAGCCCTCCAGCGCCAGGGACGTTCCGTACTCCACCGCGCCGCCGGACAGCATCCCCAGCAGCGGCGCGGCCCATTGCCTGCGAAGGCGGCCCGCCGCCGCCGCCATCAGCGTCCCGCCCGCGCCGTATATGGGCAGCCACGGGCCGTGGAGCAGCCCGCGGTTCACCCACTGCCCGGTGGTAATGGCCGTCAGCAGGACCTCCCACACCCATCCGGCGGCGGAAAAGAGGAAAAACAGCAGCAGCCATTTCTCCAGCGCCGCCTCCCGGCGGAACGAAGCCGCGAAACCAGTCATACGCATCCCTCTTTTTTGACAGTTTTGGCTGTAATCTGCCCAAAAGAAGGGAAAACTATGCAAAGGAGCTTTTTCCATGGAGCAAAACCGCAAGCGTGACCTCCTGCTGGCGGCGGGCCTGCTGCTGCTGGCGGGGGTCCTGTACCTGTTTCTCCGTCCCGGCGGGGACGGAGCCTGGGCGGTGGTGACGGTGGACGGCGAAGAAGCCGCCCGCTATGAGCTGTCGAAGGATCAAACCGTCACCATCGGGGACGCGGACTACAATGTCCTGGTTATCCGCCGCGGGGCGGCGGAGATCACCAGCGCCAACTGCGGCGATCACACCTGCGTCCGCATGGGAAAGATCTCCCGGGAGGGCGAGGTCATCGTCTGCCTGCCCCACCGTCTGATCGTCCGGATCGAGGGCGGCGAGGCGCCGCTCTTCGACGCGGAAGCGGGATAAGGAGGGACGCCATGAGAAAGCATGCGGCGCGGTACGCGCTTCTGGTTGCTCTCGCCATGACCCTGAGCTGGCTGGAGAGCCTGATCGTCCTGCCGGGGCTGCTGCCGGGGATGAAGGTCGGGCTGACCAATCTGGTGGTGCTGTTCGCCCTGTACCGGCTGGGCCTCCGGGACGCGGCGTGGCTCTCTCTGATCCGGGTTGCGCTGGTTTCCATGACCTTCGGCAGCGCCTACAGCTTCGCCTACTCCCTGGCGGGGGCGGCGCTGAGCCTGGCGGTGATGGCGGCGCTGAAAAAGCTGGACCGGTTTTCCATCCTGGGCGTCAGCATCGCCGGCGGCGTATGCCACAATATGGGCCAGCTGCTGGTTGCCATGGCCGTGCTGGAGACGGCGCGGCTGGGATGGTATCTGCCGGCGCTGCTGGTCAGCGGAACCCTGGCCGGGATTGCCGTCGGCGCCGCCGGCGGGCTGGTGGTGGAGCGCGTGAAGATATAATGCTTTTCTTTTCACCGATGCCGTTGCGGCGGACATCGCGATATGACAAAATGAAAGTATTTTTATGCGGCGGCGGCTCGGGTACGCAGGCAATAGAAGCGAATAAACGGTTAAATAAGGTAATTGACCATTCAAACCGGGCGTTATAGAAAGGAGCAATTTCGATGAAATACAGGCAAATTTCCTCATTTCTGCTGGCGCTGGCCCTGCTGCTGAGCGGCTGTTCTCCCGCCGCCGGAGAGGGGGAGCCGTCCCCCGGCGAGTCGGAACCCGCTGTGGCTGGCGCCGCTCCGGCGGAGACCCCGGAAGGACCGGAGGAACCGGAAGAACTCAGCCCGTGGATGGAGGACTGGAACCTGTTCTGGAAAACGCTGGAGGAGAACTACCCCTATGAGGGCGTGCTGTACCGCGCTACCGGGAGCCGCTTGAAGGATTTGGAGCTGCAGTACCATGACATGGCGCAGCGGGCGAACTCGGCGGCGGACCTGCTGCGGGTGCTCCAAATGGTTTCAAACAGTTTTGGATATACCGGGCATATGATGGTGTTCCATGCGGACAGATACGCTTCCACATATGGAAGCGCGCTTCTTGGGGCAGGAGAAAGTGCGTATTTCCAGTATTATGCGGAGCTTCTGGGAAGCGAGCAGTCCAGAAGCGTCTATCACTGGTCAGGGGAAGAGGAGAAGCCTTCAGCTTCCGGCGTGAGCGGCTCCGATTCCGGAAGCGCGGCGGCGGGTGATAATCTGACCTTCGCCTACTACCCGGAACAGAGCGCGGCCTATGTGGAGGTACGGTCGATGCTGTCTTCTTTTGGGGAAGGATTCCACCGTGACCAGGCGCTTCTGCTGAATTTCTTCCAAACGATTGAAGCGGAAGGTTACGAGAACTGTATAATCGACATCAGGCGCAACGGCGGCGGGAGCAATATATATAGTGAGCTGCTGCTGCTCGCTCCGAACCTGACAGAGGCCCTGGGTAAGACGCATGACGCGCTGATCAAGGGAGGGGCGGAAACACTGGATTACTACAATGTGAGAAACCGTGATGCAATGTACTTTGTGCCGGAACTGCGTCCGATTGAAGAGCTGGATCTGGACAGCTTGCCGGCTTTGGAACAGGACGATTTGAAAGGAATCACACACTGTACGTCAATGTATATTGGAACATCGTCGGGCATAAATTATCCGGATGCTCCTGCGTTTTCAGGCAAATTCTGGCTGTTAGTCAGCCCCAGGGTCTACTCTGCCAGCGAATATTTCGCTGTACTCTGCAAAGATACCGGCTTTGCCGCTTTGGTGGGGCGGACCACTGGCGGGGACGGGATCGGCGTTGACCCTATGATCTGTGTCCTGCCAAATTCGGGGATTGTCTATCAATTCTCTACCGTGAACGGCCTGAACCTGGACGGCGGCAGCAGCGAGGAGATGGGCACCGAGCCTGACATCGTGGTTCCGGAGGGCGGGGACGCGCTGGAGGTCTGCCTGCGGGCCATTGAGGAGGGCCGCTGATATATTATTCCCGAGCTTAAAGCCCGGAAGTAATAGCCAGGAAGGGATCAGGAAGATGAACCGTCAATACGTTCATCTCTCCGGCGATTTTCAGACCGCAGTGGAGGTAGGCCGCCGGCATGGTTCGCCTTGGTCATCACAATCAGCGCGGAGGCTATGGCGCATGATGGGGTGACCTTCTGTCTGTCGGAAAACGGTGTGTGGCTTTGCGGGTATGTAGCGCCTGAGTATTTTTTCATGGAAAGGCAGGAAAACCAAATGCTAACAGGACTTCTAAAGACGAGACGCAGCCCGGATATTTCGGAAAGCAGCTTTTCATGCAGCCGGGAGGGACTGACGATCCGGGGAACGGAATATCGTCCCGCTGGCAGCAATTTACCGGCGGCTATCGTCTGTCACGGCTTTATGGTCAATCAGAATACCGTCCGTCACTATGCCAGGCACCTGGCAAAAACGGGTTACGCCGCCTGCTGCTTCGATTTTAATGGCGGGAGTGTTACGGGCAGTAAAAGTGATGGAAAGACCATTGATATGTCTGTGCTGACCGAGGTGATGGATCTGGAGGCGGTGATTGATCATGTCCTTCAACTCCCGCATATCGACAGTGATAAAGGCGTGGTTCTGATGGGTTGCAGCCAGGGCGGATTTGTCTCCGCGTTGGCCGCCGCCAAAAGAAAAGCTCAGATTTCACGGCTGGTGCTGTTTTATCCCGCCCTCTGCATCCCGGATGATGCCCGTGCCGGGAAAATGATATTCGCCAGATTTGATCCGCGCAATGTCCCGGAACGCATCAGCTGCGGTCCTATGAAGTTAGGGCGGCGCTATGTAACCGATGTGTTGGATATGGACCCGTTTGCGGAGATCATCTCCTATCCCGGCCCGGTGCTGATCGTCCATGGGACCGATGACAACATTGTTCACCCGGACTACTCACAGCAAGCCCTCGAAGCGTACTTAAAAAGGCCCGCTTCAGAGGCATCGGTCCGCCTGGAGATGATCGAGGGCGGAGCTCATGGGTTTTCAAGGAAGCATGATGCTCTGGCGCTGAAAAAGCTGGACGGTTTTCTGAAGGATTGAGCGCAGCCAACCGGCATCTATAGCAACCGCAGTTCAAAATCAGTAAAGTTTGGGCCGGGGCAAAGCCCTGGTGGGTTTGGGCGAAGCCCAACGCTTACTCGTTCTCAACTGTGTTGACTATATCGTGCTGGCTGGTTTCAAAAAGGAAGACACGCTTTAGCGTGTCTTCCTTTTTTGGGGGGATTGAGGAAAGTTTCTGATTTTCTCCGGCGGCCCTGGTCAGATCTGTCTCAGCGCCGCCTCCAGGGCGGTTTTCTGGGTGGTGCCCTCGTCCTTCATCTTGATGACCCGCGCGGGGCATCCGACCACCACGGCGTTCTCCGGCACGTCCTCAATGACCACCGCGCCGGCGGCCACCACGGCATTTTTCCCTACGCGGACGCCCTCGATCACCACGGCGTTGGCCCCCACCAGCACCCCGTCCTCCACGACGACGGGTACGGCGCTGGCGGGCTCGATGACCCCGGCCAGAACGGCTCCGGCTCCAATATGGCAGTTCTTCCCCACGGTGGCCCGTCCGCCCAGGACAGCCCCCATGTCGATCATGGTGCCCGCGCCGACGACCGCTCCGATGTTGACGACGGCCCCCATCATAATGACGGCGTTGTCGCCGATCTCCACCTGTTCCCGGATGATGGCGCCGGGCTCGATGCGGGCGTTGATGTTCCGCATGTCCAGCAGGGGGATGGCGCTGTTGCGGCGGTCGTTCTCCACCACCAGGTCCGCGATTTTATCCGCGTTGGCCTCCAGAATGGGCCCCAGCTCCCGCCAGTCGCCGAAGACCACCCTGCTGCGCCCCTCGCCGAAGACCTGGGCGGGACCGTAGTCCACGGCTTCCTTTTCGTTGACATAAATCTTTACCGGCGTCTTCTTTTCCGCCGCGCCGATATAGGCGATGATCTCCTGCGCGTTCATCATCCGTTCTTCCCTCCAAACAGCAAGTCCCGCAGCTCATAACGCCCCTTGGGCATCCGCACCAGCTGCCGGGCGGCGCGCAGCGCCCCATTGACAAAGATCTGTCGGGAGGACGCCCGGTGGGTAATCTCCAGCACCTCGTCGGGACCGAAGAAGCTGACGGTATGGGTCCCGGCCTCGGTGCCGCCCCGGAGGGCGTGGACGCCAATCTCCTTCCGGTCCCTGGGGCCGGGACGGCCCTGGCGGCCATAGACCGGGGCGTACTCGTGGTCCGGGTCCACCGCGTCCAGCAGCAGCCTGGCGGTGCCGCTGGGGGCGTCCGCCTTCTGGTTGTGGTGGGTCTCCACGATTTCGATGTCAAAATCCGGCTTCAGCACCCCGGCCACCTCCTCCAGGGCCCGGCGGAACACCGCCACGCCCAGAGAGTAGTTGGCGGAGTGGATCACCGGGGCGAAACGGCCCAGGTCGTCAAAGACGGCCAGCTCCGGCCCGCTGAATCCCGTGACCCCGGACAGCAGGGGTGTGCCGGTATTGCGTACATAGCGGGCGATGGCGGGCAAAGCGGCAGGGGCGGAGAAGTCGATGGCCACGTCCGCCACCCGGCCGATGGCCTCCAGATCGGCGACGCTGCCGATGTCAATGATCCCCCCGATGGAATCCCCCGCCGCCAGGGCGGTGCGCTCAATCATCTGCCCCATGCGGCCATGGCCGATCAGCAGAATTTTCATCCCACCAGCCCCGCTTTCTCCAGCAGCGCCCGCA
The DNA here is from genome assembly GCA_014799925.1 of Oscillibacter sp. Lineage (GTDB taxonomy): Bacteria > Bacillota > Clostridia > Oscillospirales > Oscillospiraceae > Pelethomonas. Next base: position 44,256 of record JAAVHC010000047.1, on the reverse strand, counting down.
GCTGGGCGGTGTGGGCCTCGGTCATCCCGCACAGCGGCAGGCGGAAGGGGCCCGCGTCCCTGCCCATGAGGTTCAGGGCGGTCTTGACGGGGATGGGGTTGACCTCCATAAAGAGGCCGTTCATCAGGTCCAGATACTTCACCGCCGCCGCCGCGGCCTGTTCCCTGCGGCCTTCCAGATAATCCATCACCATGTCGTGGCACTCTCTTGGCATGATGTTGGCCCATACGGAGATCACGCCGCTGCCGCCGATGGACAGCAGGGGCAGCGTGATGTCGTCGTTGCCGCACCAGAGGGCGAAGTCCGGTCCCACGCAGTGGGCGATCTTCATGGCGTAGGACATGTCCCCGCTGGCCTCCTTGATGCCGCAGATGTTGGGGTGCTTCGCCAGTTTTTCCACGTTCTTCGCCGAGATGGCGCAGCCCGTGCGCCCCGGCACGTTGTAGAGGATGCAGGGGATGCTTACCGCGTCCGCCACGGAGACAAAATGGCGGTAAATGCCCTCCGGGTTGCCCTTGTTGTAGTAGGGAGTGATGAGCAGCAGGCCGTCCGCCCCCAGCTTTTCGGCCCGCAGGCTCTTCTCCAGCATGGTCTGGGTGGAGTTGGAGCCGGTGCCGGCGATGACGGGGACCCGGCCCGCCGCCGTCTCGATGACGCGGCGGAGAACGGCGTCGTCCTCCTCATGGGTCATGGTGGAGCTCTCGCCGGTGGTGCCGAGAGCCAGAATGGCGTCGGTCTTATTTTCGATGTGCCACTCAACCAGCTCGGCGAGTTTTTCAAAGTTCACCGAACCGTCGGCGTGGAAAGGGGTCACCAGGGCCACGACGGAGCCCTTCAGATTGCGGATGTCCATTGGTATATTCCTCCTGAATCATTTGGAACGATATCCGGCCGGCTCTCGCAATTATTCCCGTGCTTCAGCGCGGAAATAATAAAATGGCCGGTGAACGCATCCACCGGTCATGAAAGTCGTGCTTCATGCGAGCAGATAGCGCAACTAAGGGACCGTCAGGTTCCTCAGACAGTGACGGAGGTATTCCCTCCGTCCCCATCCGCGGCCCATGCCTGGACTGCGGATTCGGCGGACTTGCCTCCGCTGTGCTCCCAGCCCGCCGGCTCCCACAGCTTCTTCGCGTCCGCAACCTCTATCGTGTTGCTACATACCATATCATAGTTTTTCGCAGTTGGCAAGGGGAAAATACATAAAATCATGGAGACCCGACAAAAAACCCAAGTCGCAGATGGCATCGAAAAGACTTTTTTTCTTTATTGCCCAGATCACACAGGATCGGGCCGAATAAAGCGTATGATTGGAACACGGAAGGGCCCGCCCGCATATCCCCCGTATCATTCCCTGCATATTCTACAGATAAATGCAGAAAAAGGCAATACCGTTTTCCGGCTGCCGGCAATTTGATGAAGTTCTCCTAATTTCCATCTATAACCTCTTGGCAAATAATTGTCAGGAGGTTATACTGTTTATAGAAAAACATCGAAACGGAGAGGATGGCATGAGGGCATTTTTCAAGCGGCACCTGGGCGTACACCTCTGGGCGCTGGGGGTGCTGGCGCTGTTTGGGGTATACTGGTACGGAATCAGCTCCCGCGGGGCGGCCAACGCCGTCTCCGCGGTGACCCAGGCGGTGAAGGACGGATACGCGGGCTTCTGGTATCTCTTTCCCTTCTCCGTGGTGGAGTGGTTCTACGCTGCGTTCATCCTGGGGGTGTTTGCCTGGCTGGCGGCGCTGTTTCACCGGCTGCGGACCGGGAAAGGACGGCGGCGGCGGATCGCCTATGGCGGCGTGCTGGGCCTGGCCTGCCTGTGCCTCACGACCTATGGTCTCTACTGCGTGGGCTGGGGGGTGAACTACTACGCCGACGGCTTCCAGGAAAAAAGCGGCGTATACGCCCGGCCGGTAACGGTGGACGAGCTGGAGCGGGTGGCCTTGCTGTTCACCCAAAAGCTGGGGGAGACGGCGGGACAGGTGGAGCGGGATGAGAACGGCGTGTTCGCCGTGGACCGGGACGAGATTTTCGCTGCCAGCACCGGCGTCTATGAGAATCTCACGAAGGAGTTTCCCTTTCTGGCGCGGACCGACCGGGTGCCGAAGAAGATGCTCTTCTCCCGCCTGTTCTCCGCCATGAACTTTACGGGATTCTACAGTCCCTACACCGGGGAGTCCAACCTGAACGTGGACAGTCCCGCCTGCCTGCTGCCCGCCAACATCGCCCATGAGCTGGCCCACCAGCGGGGCATTGCCTCGGAGCAGGAGTGCAACTTTCTGGCCATCGCCGCCGCCACGGCGTCGGACAGCGTGGTCTACCAATATTCCGGCTATCTCATGGGGTACATACAGCTGTCCAACGCCCTCTACCGGGCGGACCGGGACCGCTGGGCGGCGGTGTATGAAACGCTGCCGGAGACGGTGCTGGCGGACCTGCGCTACCACAGCGCCTACTGGGCCCAGTTTGACGGACTCACCGCCAAGGTCAGCACCAGAATTTACGACACGTCCCTGCGGTCCTACGGTCAGACCGCGGGCATCCAGAGCTACGGCACGGTGGTGGACCTGCTGGTGGCCTATTACTGAGGGAGGAAACCCATGGAGCGGCATACCCTGCGGGTCATTGCCCGCATTCACAGCGATTTCCCCTCAAAATTCGGCATCCCCCGGCAGAGCGGCCTGGTGGACGCCCTTCGGGCCAGGGTGGTCTTTGAGCCGGAGTACCGGGTAGCGGAGGCGGTGCGGGGACTGGAGGAGTTTTCCCATATCTGGCTCATCTGGCAGTTCTCCCGGGCGGTCCGGGAGGACTGGTCCCCCACGGTGCGTCCGCCCCGGCTGGGGGGCAACCGGCGGCTGGGGGTGTTCGCCACCCGGTCACCCTTCCGGCCCAACGCTCTGGGCCTGTCCGTGGCAGGGCTGGAGCGGGTGGAGATCGACCACGCTCTGGGGCCGGTGCTCCACGTCACCGGCGCGGACCTGCTGGACGGTACGCCTATCTATGACGTGAAGCCCTACCTCCCTTATGCCGACGCTCACCCGGAGGCCCTGGGAGGCTTCACGGACCAGACGCCCCGGCGGCGGCTGGAGACCCGCTGTCCGGAGGCGCTGCTGGCGCGTGTCCCGCCGGAGAAGCGGGACGCCCTGCTGGGCGTGTTGGCGGAGGACCCCCGGCCCTCCTACCAGTCGGACCCGGACCGGGTCTACGGCATGGCCTTCGCCGGAGTGGAGGTCAGATTCACCGTGGCGGGAGAGATCCTGACGGTGGTGGATATTATTTCCGAGCCTAAAGCTCGGAAATAATACATTTGATTTGAGCCGTTTTGCTCGCCGCCGAAACCGGCGGCAACCGCAAAACATGGCATCTATTACTTCCGGCCTTTAAGGTCGGAAGTAATATCTCAAAGTAAGAAATTGGAAAAATCACCGGAAAATTCCGGTGATTTTTCTGTTTCCTCTTGCGGACGTGCCACGCGGCATGGTACAATGAAAACGTATCATGGGATAATTTGTGCAACGAGATATAAAAAGGTAGGAGTACGGAATGAACATTTTTTCCTTATTCACTCTCTGCGGCGGCATCGCCTTCTTTCTGTACGGCATGTCCCTCATGTCCTCCCGGCTGGAGAAGCTGGCCGGCGGCCGGATGGAGCAGCTGCTGAAAAAGATGACCTCCACCCCCATCAAGGGGCTGCTGCTGGGCGCGGGCATCACCATCGCCATCCAGTCCTCCGGCGCGGTGACGGTGATGTTGGTGGGCCTGGTCAACTCCGGCATCCTGGAGCTGGGCCAGAGCATCGGCATCATCATGGGCTCCAATGTGGGCACCACTCTGACGGCCTGGATCCTCTCTCTGTCCGGCATCGACAGCGACTCCTTCTGGCTCCAGCTGCTCAAGCCGGAGAATTTCTCTCCTCTGGTGGCCCTGGCGGGCGTGATCCTGCGCACGGTTCACAAGAGCGGGAAGAAGCACAGCGCCGGCTCCATCATGGTGGGCTTCGCCATCCTGATGTACGGCACGACGATGATGAAAAACTCCGTCAGCCCTCTGGCGGACATGCCGGAGTTTACCTCCATTCTCACCGCCTTCACCAACCCCTTTATCGGCGTGATCGTGGGCGCGGCGCTGACGGCGCTGCTCCACTCCTCCGCCGCCTCAGTGGGCATTTTGCAGGCCCTCTCCATGACCGGCGGCATCACCTACGGCATGGCCCTGCCCATTATCATGGGTCAGAACATCGGCACCTGCATGACCGCCCTGATGAGCAGCATCGGAGGCAGCCGCAACGCCCGGCGGGTGTCCGTCATCCACGTGTCCTTCAACCTCATCGGCACGGCCATCGGCCTGCTGGTCTTCTACGGCAGCGGCATGTTCATCGAATACGCCTTCATGGACCGGCTCATCAATCCCGCGGGCATCGCCGTGGTCCACAGCATCTTCAACATAGCCACCACCCTGCTGCTGCTGCCCTTCTCCAGGCAGCTGGAGCGGCTGGCCTTCCTGGTGGTCCGGGAGGATGACGGGGAGAAGGAGGAAAAGCTGGCCTTTATTGACGAGCGTCTGCTGGCCACCCCGTCGGTCGCCATCGCCGAGTGCGCCGCCAAAACCGTGGACATGGCCCGGCTGGCGGAGAAGACCATCCTCCGTTCCCTGTCCCTGCTGGAGAAGTATGATGAGAAGACGGCGGAGGAGATCATCCAGCAGGAGGACCGGCTGGACCTGTACGAGGACCGGCTGGGCACTCTGCTGGTCCAGCTCAGCGGCAAGTCCCTCTCCGACGAGGACAGCCGGAACATCTCCAAGCAGCTGCACTCCATCGGCGATTTTGAGCGCATCGGCGACCACGCGGTCAATCTGCTGAAAACCGCCCAAGAGATCCACGAGAAGTCCATCCAATTCTCCGGCCCGGCCTCTGACGAGCTCCGCGTCCTGCTGGGCGCGTTAAAGGAGATCCTGACCCTTACGACCAGGGCCTACGCCGAGGGCGACCTGGATCTGGCGGCCCGCGTGGAGCCGCTGGAGCAGGTCATCGACGGCCTGGTGGCGGACATCAAGTCCAACCACATCGCCCGCCTCCAGAAGGGACACTGCACGATTGAGATGGGATTCGTCCTCTCCGACCTGCTGACCAACTGCGAGCGCGTCAGCGACCACTGCTCCAATATCGCCGTGGCCCAGATTGAGACGGCCCAGAACCTGTATCAGGCCCACGAGTACCTCAACGCGCTGAAAAACAGCGGCGACGCCGCCTTCCGCGCCGCGTTCAACAGCTACCGCGGCCAGTTCGCCGTGGCAAAAGAGCGCGTGAACGATTCTCAGCGCGCCTGATGCTTTATTTGAATGAGAAACAGCATACTTTCCTCATAGAAAAATCCCTGGTATGGTTTGCCGCCGTACCAGGGATTTCATTGATTCTTCTTCGGGTGCCAACAGATACTTTTTTCAGCAAAACGTATCAGATTCCTCCGGCGCAAAGCGTTCCAGCACCGTCCGGATCAGAAACTGCGCCAGCAGACAGGGCACGGAGATGCCCGCCATAAGCAGCCACAGCCCGCTGAGGGGAAGCAGGAGAATTGCCGCCGCCAGCGCTCCGTGCCAGCCCACCGCCGCCAGAATCGCCCGGAGGGGCTTCCCCAGCCCCAGCTTCAGCGACAGCAGGGCCGTCTCCCGGTTCAGCGGCCGGCCGGCGGCCAGAAGGCCGTACAAATAGGGCGAGGTCAGCAGCGCGGTCAGAAACACGGTGGAGCAGAACAGAAAGGGCAGATAGCACAGGAAATTTGTCTCCGCGAGCCGCAGATAGAACCACGCCCCATATCCCGCCAGCAGCAGAGGCAGACCGGTCAGCGCAAAGGCGGCGTACCCCTGCTTCCAGGTCTGGCGGAAAGCCTCCCGGTAGTGCTGCCAGGCGTGGATGCCGCGGTTGGTCAGGACCCGCCGGATCACCCGCCACAGAGCCAGCACGGCAGGCGGAATGGTGAGCACAGGAATACAGCTGAGCAGAAAAATCACATTGAGCAGCAGCAGCGCGACGGTCTCCTGGCCCAGAAGCCGGAAAAAGAGACGGGGCCCGGCGGCCCTGGGGAGCGGCTCCTCCGGGGTATCAAAGTCATCCGGGAAAAACATGACGCGGCCTCCTTTCCATTTTGTATAATCAGTCTATCATATCCGCCGTCGGAATGCAACCTGGAAAAAAGGCGGGCGCCGCGGTCCGCAGACGCGAGGCGTGAAAAGAGCGCATCTACGCATATATGCGCTGCTCAAAAGTCTGGGAATACGGGAAAGAAGGCGGCGCGGTGAGAAAGGCCGGGGCTCCCTGCTTCTGTTTTTTGCACAAAAACGGGGGGCGTATCTCTGTTGAATATAACAGTTTTTTTGAAAATATATAAAAATGCGTGACACTTTATAGAAAAAGCGGCGTTTTCCAAAATCTGCGAATATTTTGCACACAATATGGCATTTACAGATATATTCGCTTCATATTATAGTAAATAAAACTGCGCTGTCCATGCTGTGCGGCCGCGCGGAAAAACGAAAAGGAGTGGAGTTATGAAGAAGATTCCCCGTATGATAGCGGCGGCCATGGCGTTGGTCCTGCTGCTGTCGCTGGCCGGGTGCGGTTCTGCCGACGGCAAGACCCACCTGACCTTCCAGATCTGGGACGTGGCCCAAAGAGACGGTATGGACGCCATGTGCAAAGCCTATACCGCTCAGCACCCCGATGTTGAAATCGAGGTACAGGTCACCAGCTGGAGCGAGTACTGGACCAAGCTGGAGGCTGCCGCCGAGTCCAACACCATGCCCGACATCTTCTGGATGCACACCGACCAGATCCTCTACTACGCCGACTTCGGCATGCTGGCGGACCTGACAGACCTCTATGACGGCGTAGAGGCCAACTACTACCAGAATCACTACTCCGATATCTCCATCGGCAACGCCAGCGGCACCGACGGCAAGGTCTACGGCGTTCCCAAGGACAAGGACAACATCGTCCTGGTCTACAACAAGGAGATGTTCGACGCCGCCGGGGTGGCGTACCCCGACGAAAACTGGACCTGGGACGACCTGATGGACGCCTCCCAGAAGATCTATGACGCCACCGGCAAGTACGGCTACATGGCCTACAACGACGAGCAGATTGGCTACTGGAACTTTGTCTACCAGAACGGCGGCTATATCCTTGATCCGGAGACCAACCTCCACGCCGGGTACACCCAGCCCGCCACCGCCGAGGCCATCGAGTACTACGTCAATATCCAGAAGAACGAGTGGTGCCCCGACCAGACCTATTTTGCCGAAACCAGTCCCGGCACCGCCTTCTTCTCCGAGATCTGCTCCATGTTCTTCGAGGGCAGCTGGAACCTGCTCAATGAGATGAAGAGCTATCCCGGCATGGTGGGCAAGTGGGACGTGGCCATGCTGCCCAAGTGTCCCAATCCTGCCAGCGGCGACGGCCGCGGCACCATCTCCAACGGCCTGTGCTACTCCACCGCCGCCAGGGGCAAGAACCTTGAGGCGGTCAAGGACGTGCTCCGCTTCTTCGGCAGCGAAGAGGGCCAGCGCATCCAGGGCGAGAGCGGCGCGGCCATCCCCGCCTACCAGGGCCTGGAGGATACCTGGTCCACCAAGTTCCATGACTACAGCTATATGCTGGATCTGGACCAGATCTACAGCCAGTTCGACCATGCCGTCCAGTACATCAACAACGCCTCCCGGCGCAAGTGGAAGTCCAACGCCGCCGACGAGATGGTCAAGATTTACTCCGGCGACCAGAGCATCGAGACCGGCCTGGCGAAAATGCAGGCTCTGGCCGACGCGTATGACAAGTGAGAGGAGGGTATTTTGTGAATAAGCCAAAACTGTCCGTCGCCGAGCGGCGCGAGGAAAACTGGGGCTGGATTATGGTGGCTCCCACCATCATCGGCCTGTGTATCCTGAATCTGTGGCCCTTTGTCCAGACAATATACGCCAGCTTCTGCGAACACCTGGGCTTCGGCCACTATCAATTCATCGGCATCCAGAACTATATCGACATGTTCGGCAACCGCGAGTTCTGGAAAGCCACCTGGAATACCGTCTGGTTCTGTATCCTGACGGTGCCCGTGGGCATCATCCTGGCCCTGTTCATTGCCATCATGCTCAACGCAAAGGTAAAGTTCAAGGGCGGCTTCCGCACCATCTTCTTCCTGCCCCTGGTCTGCGCCCCCGCGGCCGTGGCCATGGTGTGGCGGTGGATCTTCAACGGCGAGTACGGCATCCTTAACCAGCTGCTGGGCGCCAACATCCAGTGGATCACCAACTCCAAAACCGCAGTACTGGCGATCGCGATTGTCTCCGTGTGGAGCAGCGTGGGCTATGACGCGGTGCTGCTGCTGGCCGGTCTTCAGAACATCCCCAAGACCCTGTACGAGGCCAACAGCATCGACGGCGCGGGCAAGGTCCGCCAGTTCTTCACCATCACCCTGCCCATGGTTTCCCCCACGCTGTTCTCCGTGCTCATCATGCGCCTGATGGCCTCCCTGAAGGTGTATGATCTGATCTACATGATGGCTGATGAAACCAACCCCGCGCTGACGGATATGCAGAGCCTGATGTACCTGTTCTACCGCTCCTCCTTCGTGGCGGGCGACCGCGGGTATGGCTCCGCTATCGTGGTATGGACCGTCTTCGTTATCCTGCTTGTGACCCTGATCCAGTTCTGGGGCCAGAAGAAGTGGGTCACCTACGATATTTAAGGAGGGTTTATCATGAAAGATTCTTTGCACCGCTCCTATATGATGACCAAGTTCGTTACCTATTTCTTCCTGATCCTGGGTTCGATCATCATGATCTTTCCCTTCCTGTGGATGATCTTCACCAGCTTCAAAACGGTCCCCGAAAGCATGCAGATCCCGGCCACCATCCTTCCCGCGCAGATTATGTGGGACAACTTCAGGGATGCCATGGACTCCCTGCCCTTTGACCGGCTGTACCTCAACACCGCGCTGATGGTATTCTTCCGCGTCATCTGCGCCATCTTCTTCAGCTCCATGGCGGGCTATGCCTTTGCCAAGCTGAAGTTCCGCTTCAAGAATCTGCTCTTCGGCATCGTGCTGGTCCAGATGTCCCTGCCCAGCCAGATTTTCATCATCCCCCAGTACCAGATGGTGGCCAAGATGGGTATGGCCAACACCATTTTCGCGCTGGTGTTCCCCGGCCTGGTCAGCGCCTTCGGCGTGTTCTTCCTGCGCCAGACCTATCTGAGCATCCCCGACGAGGTGGGAGAGGCCGCCTATCTGGACGGGTGCAACCAGTGGGTGACCTTCTATAAGATCATGTTCCCCCTGACGGGCACCTCCGTGGCCGCTCTGACCATCTTCACCGCCGTGTTCGCTTACGGCGACCTGATGTGGCCCCTGGTGGTCAACTCCGATCTGAAGATGATGACCCTGTCCTCCGGCCTGTCCACCCTGAAGGGCCAGTTTACCACCAACTTCCCGGTGCTGATGTCCGGCTCCCTGCTGGCCATGCTGCCCATGGTGGTGCTGTACCTGATTTTCCAGCGTCAGTTCGTGGAAGGCATCGCGGGTACCGGCGGCAAGTAAGCAGCGGCGCGAAGCGACACTGCCGGGACCGATCGCAGGCAGCCGGGCCGGTCGTTGGTCGAAGACCAGCGGCGGCCCTGTGCGAAACGGCGCGATGACGGTCCCTGAGCCAAAAGGCCGATTTCTCCGTTTTCTTCCCCTTCCCCTTTTCAGACAGCCCCGGCGACAATTCTGGCCGCCGGGGCTGTCACATTACACAAAGGCCCCCGCCCGCCGCCGGATGATATTTATCTGCTTAGAACAGTTGCGCATCGGAACAAAATCCTTTAGAATTGGCTGTGATATTTTACCAAGGAGGGACTCCTTATGATTCTTTACAACGCGCAGGACAAGACCTGTACCCTGCACACCCGAAACTCCACCTATCAGATGAAGGTGTGGGATTACCATATACTGCTTCACACCTATTACGGTCCACGGCTTGCAGGCAGTGACGACCTGTCTTATCTGTTCCGCCGTTCGGATCGGGGATTTTCCCCCAATCCCAGCGAGGCGGGCGGAGACCGCACCTTCTCCCTGGACACCTTTCCCCAGGAATATTCCACCTGCGGCGTGGGCGACTACCGTCTGCCCTCCATTGAGCTGGAACTGCCCAGCGGGAGCCGTACGGCGGACCTGCGGTACATAAAGTGTGAGATCCGGCGGGGCAAGTACGTCCTGGAGGGCCTGCCCGCCTTCCACGGAGACGAGGAGGAGTGGGAGACCCTCCGCATCGTCCTGCGGGACGCCGCCGCCCAGGTGGAGGTGGAGCTGCTCTACGGCGTGTTGGAAGAATACGACCTCATCACCCGTGCCGTCCTGGTGCGGAACGTGGGGGATACTGCGATCCGGCTCTGCCGCTGCGCCTCCCTGTGTCTGGATTTTACGCGCGCGGACCTGGATTTCATCACCTTCAACGGTGCGCACGTGATGGAACGCTGTCCCAGCCGCGCCCCTCTGCGGCCCGGCATCCAGAGCGTGGACAGCGTCCGGGGCGCCTCCAGCCACCAGCATAACCCCTTCGTCGTCCTCTGCGACAAGACAGCCGGAGAGGACTGCGGCCTGTGCTATGGCGCCATGCTGCTCTACAGCGGCAATTTCCAGGCGGCGGCGGAGCGGGACCAGTTTGAGAACGCCCGCCTGGTGATGGGACTCAACCCCTACCACTTTACCTGGACCCTGGAGCCGGGCGCGGTCTTCACCGCTCCGGAGGCGGCCATGGTCTGCTCCCCCGCGGGCTTTGGCCAGATGAGCCGTCAGTTCCACAGGGCCATCCGGAAGAATCTGATCCGCGACCCCTGGGCGGACCGCCGCAAGCCGGTGCTCATCAACCACTGGGAGGCCACGGAGGCAGACTTCACCGCCGACCGGCTGGTGGACATCGCGCGGGAGGCCCCTGAGCTGGGCCTGGAGCTGTTCGTCATGGACGACGGCTGGTTTGGCCGGCGGAACGACGACAACGCCGGTCTGGGAGACTGGCTTGTCAACGAGGAAAAGCTCCCCGGCGGCCTGGAGGCCCTGGTGGAGCGCATCAAGGCGCTGGGCATGGAGTTCGGCATCTGGATTGAGCCGGAGATGGTCAACGAGGACAGCGAGCTCTACCGCGCCCATCCCGACTGGACTTTGAACGTGCCGGGGCGCAAGAGCTCCAGGGGCCGGAACCAGCTGGTCCTGGACTTCTCCCGCGGGGACGTGCGGGATCATATTTACGGCCAGATCAAAGCTGTTCTCTCCAGCGCGGACATCTCCTATGTGAAATGGGACATGAACCGGAGTCTTACCGAGGTCTGGTCCGCCGCCCTGCCAGCTGGCCGTCAGGGCGAGGTCTACCACCGGTACGTCCTGGGGGTGTACGAGTTCGCGGAGCGCATGCGCCGGGACTTCCCCCATATTCTCATTGAGGGCTGCGCCGGCGGCGGCGGTCGCTTTGACGGCGGGATGCTCTACTACACCCCCCAGATCTGGTGCAGCGACAACACCGACGCGGTGGACCGCCTGCGCATCCAGTACGGCACCTCCTTCTGCTATCCGGTGTCCACCATGGGGGCCCACGTCTCCGCCGTGCCCAATGGATGCACCGGCCGCGTGACGCCCATGGAGACCCGGGGCGTGGTAGCCATGTCGGGCACCTTCGGCTATGAGATGGACCTGAGCAAATGCACCCCGGAGGAGAAGGAGATCATCCGGCGGCAGGCAGCCATCTTTAAGGAGCATTACGATTTGATCCAGGACGGGGACTACTACCGCCTCAGCGATCCCTTCCAGAATGGCCGCTTCACCGCCTGGGAGCACGTGTCCCATGACCGGCGGGAGGCCCTGGTCAGCCTGGTTACCGGCCAGTTCCACGGCGCGCCTCCCTTCCTGGCGCTGCAAATCCGGGGCCTTGACCCGGCGCTGCGCTACCGGGTCAACGGAGGCGGGACGCTGTACGGCGGGGACGTGCTGATGCGGGCGGGATATCCGCTGCCCATACTGCCGGGAGATTACCAGGGCATGCAATTGTATATCCAGGCGGAGGATGAGCAGGTCTGATACGGTTCCTCTTTGCTCGCCGCCGTTCACGGCGGCAACCGCAAAACATGGCAGGTATTACTTCCGGCCTTTAAGGCCGGAAGTAATACCTGCCATTGAAAGAAAAATTATCAAACGCCCTTCTTATACGCTTCCGCCGCGTCCAGCAGCTCCTCCGCGCCCGCCAGCATGGCGGGCGTGAGGTGCTCGCCGCCGGTCAGACGGGCCAGCTCCTGCTTTCTTTGCTCCCGGTCCAGCCGCAGGACCCTGGTATAGGTCCGCCCCCTGCTCTCGCCCTTCTCCACGGAGAAATGGGTGTCGGCCATGGCCGCCAGCTGGGGCAGATGGGTGACGCACAGGACCTGCTTCCGGCGGCTGACCTGGGCAAGCTTGGCCGCCACCTTCTGGGCCGCCCGTCCGCTGACGCCGGTGTCCACCTCGTCAAAAACCAGCGTGCCGATGAGCTCGTTCTCCGCCAGCACGTTTTTCAGCGCCAGCATGATCCGCGCCAGCTCGCCGCCGGAGGCCACCTTGTTGATGGGCCGCAGCTCCTCGCCCACATTGGCGGACATGAGAAAGCGCACCACGTCGATGCCTCCGGCGTCCGGCTCCTTCTCCCCGAAGCAGATGGCAAACCGGACCTTGGGCATATCCAGCTGCCTCAGCTCCTCCTGGATCCGTTCCTCCAGCGCCTTTGCCGCCGTCTTCCGGGCCTCGGACAGCGATCCGGCGGCCTTCATGACCTGCCTGCGCTCCTTTTCCTGCTGCTTTTCCAGTCTCGCGGCGGTGTCGGCGGCGAAGGTGATCTGCTCCAGCTCTTCCTTCCGCTGCTCCAGATATGCCAGCATGTCCTCCACGGTGGGGCCGTACTTCTTTTTCAGCCGGTAGAGCTGATCCGCCCGGCCCTCCAGCTCGTCCAGCTCCTGGGGGCTGAAATCAAAGGCATCCTCCAGATCCCGAAGGGTCTCCGCCACGTCATAAGCCTCGGAGTACAGGCTTTCCAGTCTCTCATGGAGCTGAGAAAACTGCTCGTCCAGATGCTTCGCGCCGGAGAGCGCTCCCGCGGCCTCCCGCAGCGACGGCACCGCGCCGCCGCCGTCGTCGCCGCCCGACAGGTTCCACACAGCGCCCTGGATGGCGGACATGAATTTCTCGCTGTTGCGCAGCAGGTTCCGCCGCTGGAGCAGGGCTTCCTCCTCTCCGGGCTTCAGCTCCGCCCGCTCCAGCTCATTGATCTGGAAATTCAGGCTGTCCACCCGGCGTTCCTTTTCCGCCTCATCCATCTGGAGGCTTTTCAGCTTCCGGCGGGTGGCCTCCATGGCCTCGTAGCAGGCGGTGTACGCCGCCAGCTCCCGGTCCACCCGCCCAAAGCTGTCCAGGTAGGCCCCGTGCTGCTCCTCGTCCAGCAGCTGCTGTCCATCATGCTGCCCATGGATGTTCAGCAGGGAGTTCCCGATCTTCCGCAGCTGCGCCACGGTGACGGGACGTCCGCCCACCCGGCAGACGTTTTTGCCGTCGGCGTAGACCTCCCGCTGGAGCAGCAGCTCTCCCTCCTCCGGTTCGGCGCCGCATTCCTCCAGCGCCGCCAGGGACGGTACGCCGGTGAACACCGCGCTGACAAACGCCTTGGCCGCGCCGGTGCGGATCAGGTCCCTGCTGGTCCGCTGGCCCAGCACGGCCCCCATGGCGTCGATGACAATGCTCTTGCCGGCGCCGGTCTCTCCGGTCAGGGCGTTGAAGCCGCTGTCAAAGGTGATGTCCGCTTCCTCAATCACGGCGATGTTTTCGATATGCAGCAGTTGCAGCATAGTCCGTTCCTCCGTTTCTCCGCGGCCCTCCGGGCCGCACGGGGATTATTTCTATTCGTTACTCCGGGCTCCCGCGCCCGGACGGCGGCCTACTTTTTGTGTGGACAAAAAGTAGGCAAAAAGCCACCAAAACCATACGGTTTTGGATTCCCTTATATTACGGGGGTATTTTGTTTTGCGCCCATGGCCCGGTCTTGCTTGTCTACCGTACTGCCGGCCGCTTCGCTCCTCTTCTGCTTCTACTTGAGCGTGGTCATCGGCAGTCCCTACCGCATTGCTTTGGGCCCTCCCGGCGATAAGCTGCGCATGTCTGGCGATGGCCAGGCAGCAGGCCGAGAAGCGGCTTAGCTTCCTCTGGCTCCCGTTAGAACAAGTGGGTAGGCGCAGAAGTCCGGCGCATCTGGGAGAGCGCTATCGACAGAATCAAACCAGCCGGGTCGTAGCGTAAATAAACAAAACATTCGGGGATTCTAAAGGGGTCATGACCCCTTTAGCGTGCTTTTGGTTACTTTTCCCACGAGGGAAAAGTAACGCCCCGCCGCGCCCCGCGCCAAGCCTGCTATCAGAAAAAGCTCACAGAGGGTTGCGCCCTGTCCGGCAACTTGTCCCGCTTTTTCTGCCTCAATTTGAGGGAAGACAAACCTCCGCGTTAGTCACGTACGAAAGCAAGTCGAACCCCGATCCAGGTACCGGATCGCACGCCGGGCTAACCAAAAGGTTGTGCAAAGCGCTCCTTGACAACCGAACAGCGCTCCCTTTACTTCAGCATCTCGTGAATTTCCTCGCAGAAGCCTTTCGCCGCTTCCACATCCCTCATCACAAGGAACGCCGTATCGTCTCCCGCCAGGGTCCCCACCATGTCGGGGACGCTCATGCTGTCCAGCGCGGCGGCCGCCGCGTTGGCAAGTCCCGCCATGGTCTTGATGACCACGATGTTCTGGGCGAAATCCACGCTGACAATGCTCTCCCGGAAAATCCCCCGCAGCTTGTCCGCCACATTCAGCCGGTTGCGCTGGCTGGACACCATATAGCGGTACTGCCCCTGCCCCATTGGCTCCTTGATCAGATGCAGCTGCTTGATGTCCCGGGAAATGGTCGCCTGGGTACAGTTCACGCCCTGCTCCTTCAAACGCTGCTGAAGCTTCTCCTGGGTGTCGATAGGCTCCCGCTCCACAATTTCCAAAATTCTCCTCTGACGATCATTTTTCATGGCCGATGCCTCCTGTCATTTTTGTCCTGAGAATCTCATAGATGCTTTTATCGGTCAGCCGCAGCAGTTCCGTCTCATACCGCGAGCGGCAGATGCGCACTTTGTCCCCCTGGCGCAGGGCGAACGCCTTCCCGCCGTCCACCGACAGATAGACCTGCTTCCGGTTCAGCTCCGCCGGAGCCACCGTCACCGTTCCCGCCGCCGACAGCACGAAGGATTTGCTGAACACCGCGTGCGCGCAGATGGGGCTGATGACGAAGTTCTGGGCCGTGGGCTCCACGATGGGCCCTCCCGCCGACAGCGAGTAGCCCGTGGACCCCGTGGGCGTGGCCACCACCACGCCGTCCCCGGCGAAGATGCCCATCTGCTCCTCTCCCGTGGTCACCTGGAGGCGTATCACACGGGCCATGGCCCCCTTGGTCACCACCGCGTCATTGAGGGCGCCGCTGGTATATACCGTCCGCCCATCCCGCAGGACGGACACGTCCAGCATCATCCGCTTTTCCTTTCGGTAGTGTCCGCCCGCCAGATTTTTCAGCAGCTCCAGCTCGCCCGCCTCCAGGTCGGACATAAACCCAAGGCTTCCCAGGTTCACTCCCAGCACCGGGACGCCCCTCATGGAGGCCGCCCTGGCCAGATGCAGGATGGTTCCGTCTCCGCCGAAGGCCACCACCAGGTCGCTGCGCCGCAGCTCCTGCTGGAGCGGGCGGCAGGGCACGTCGAACTGCGCCTCCCCGCCCTCCGGCTTGAAGGGCAGGCAGTACACCGTGCTCAGCCCCGCGCTCCGCAGGATGCTCTCCGCCGCCTTCGCCGCGGCAAGGCCCTTGTCCCGGTAGGGGTTCGGGCATAAGATCACGCGCTTCATGACACATACCTCCCTAAGGTATACATACTTTTCTTTGCCGCAGCGTTAAGAAAATGTGCCGGCGGCACATTTTTAGCGCAGGCCGGGCGGGTACCACGCCCGGCGGGAACTATAGTCGAAGCAAATAGCGGTCAATCATGGTTCCGCCCCAAGAAAAGCATCATAAAAGCTTTTACGCAAAACTCCGTTTTGCGTATTATTTTTGTTCCAGCTCGCTATGGGACGCCTCCACCAGCGCGGCCAGATCGAAGGACTTTTCTTCCCACGCCGCCTTCCGCAGCCAGCCCAGGTACTCAATATTCCCTTCCGGTCCCCGGACGGGGGAATAGCTCAGATCCAGCACGGTAAACCCGCTCTCTCTGGCATGCTCCAGAAAATGCTCCAGCACCTCCCGGTGGACGGCAGGGTCCCGGACCACGCCCTTCTTCCCCACCTTCTCCTTCCCGGCCTCGAACTGGGGCTTGACGAGGCAGACCGCCTCGCCGCCGCCCTTCAGGACATTGGCAATGGCGGGGAGGATCAATTTCAGGGAAATAAAGCTCACATCCACGCTGGAAAAATCCGGCTCCTCCGGGATGACCGTATGGTCCAGATACCGGGCGTTGGTGCGCTCCAGGCACACCACCCGTTCATCGCTCCGCAGACTCCAGGCAAGCTGCCCATAGCCCACGTCCACCGCGTAGACCTTTGCCGCCCCGTTTTGCAGCATGCAGTCCGTGAATCCCCCGGTGGACGCGCCCACGTCCATGCAGATTTTGTCCGTCAATTCAATGGGCCAGACGGCCATGGCCTTTTCCAGTTTCAGTCCGCCCCGGCTGACATATTTCAGGGTGTTCCCCCGAATCTCAATTTCCGCCGACCGGTCAACAGAGGTCCCCGGCTTGTCCACCCGCTGGCCGTTGACGTACACCAGCCCGCTCATAATGGTAGCCTGGGCCTTCTGACGGCTTTCCTGCAAGCCTTTTTCCGTCAGAAAAACGTCCAGTCTTATTTTTTTTGCCATAATTCATCCAATCCGGGCCGCCAGCTCCAGAGCCAGCAGCGCGGCCTTATCCTTCCCGGTGATGTTGGCGCCGCCGCCGAGGCTCCTGGCATCCCAGGCCTCGCCGTCCAGGTTGTCCGCCGCGTGGAAGAACTGAAAAACTGCTTTCCCACGGAACTGCGCCAGCGCGGCCACCGCCGAGCACTCCATGTCTACGCAAATACACCCCTGGGATTTCCGCCGGACCATTTTTTCTGCCGTCTCACGGTACATAGCATCCGTGGTCCAGACCTTTCCCATGGTGTAACCACATTTGTGGCGGTCCAATATCTCAATAAACTCTTCCCGGTATTTCAGGTTGACCGCAATCTCGTCCGACGGCGGCGCATAGTGGAAACTGGTTCCCTCGTCCCGCAGCGCGGAAGTGGGGATAATGATGCCGCAGTCCCTGATCGACCGGTCCAGCACCCCGCAGGTCCCGAACAGCACCAGCTTCTCCACCCCGGCGGCAAACAGATCCTCCAGCATCCCCACACAGCCCGCCGCGCCTACATACGCCTCGTACAGAGCAATCGGCGTTCCCCTATATTCCGCCCGGTAGACAGGAATCTCCATATTCGCGCACCTGGTCAGTGCAATCTCCTCCGCTCCCAGCCGCTGTACCATCCTGCCAAAGGTCCCCCGCTCGAAGCAGGATACCGCCACACCGGGACAGCCCTCAACAGGCTTATAAATGTCGGGCGGGTTGATGACCGCTATCGGGCTGGGGTCAAATTCATGTAACAGCATTTTCTCTCTCCGTTTTCTTAGATATCCATGTAAAACACGATATCCGCTTTCCCTTCCTGGCTGGTGCCCTTATATATGTTGGTGTCCAGCCCGCCGATATGGAAGCCTGTCCTGATGTAGAACTCACAGGCTCGCAGGTTGTTATCCTGACCCTGGGTATACAGGCCGATGTAGCCCCTGGCCCTAGCGACCTCTTTCGCTTTTTCTATCAGCGCGTGTCCCACGCCCTGCCCCCGGCAGGCCCCGGACACCTTCAGGTCATAGAGATACATATACTTGAGCCATTTATCCCGGAGAATCGCCAGCCCCACGCAGGTATCGCCGTCATAGGCTCCCAGGAACACGTGGTTCTCCTTCATGGCCTCATAATCATAGTTTTCATCTGGAAAACACATTTCCGACACATCTTTTTCATCAAAAAAAATCGTCCGGTACCCCCACTGTTCCTCAATATAGGAGGGCACCATCCTTCCGAACAGCGCAAAAGGCTCGTTTGGAAGGTTGATATCGGCCTTACGGGCCGCGCCGATCTCCCGAACTTCTATCATGTTTTCGCTCTCCCTCCTCTCACCGGGAAGCCAGCCGCTCCCACAGCTCCCGGTATACCCGGCCGCACAACTCAGCCACGGCCTCCCGGTTCTCCTCCAGATAGGCGTACAAACGCGCGCAGGCCGCGTTTGCCGCGTCCCGCTCTTCCCGCGTGATAACGCCTTCCGTCAGGGCTTCGTCCAGCTCATCCCGGTCCATGATGTATAACTCTCCCCGGCTGTTCACCACGATGTCCAGATACATATCCACAAACGTCGGGTTCTCCGGGTCATCAAACCGGTTTCCGCCGGTAATATCGAAATAAATCTGGATAAGCCGCCCCTGCGCGTCGTACATGGCCGTCAGCCAGAAGGGCAGCCCCTCCAGCGCGATCTGCACCCAGGCGTAGTCCTTTTCAGCAATCAGCACGTCCTCTCCCGCATCGTGGACAACCAGCGGCCCGGTCACCTCCCGGATGACCAGCAGGCTTTCCTTTCCTCTGCGCCCGTGCATCCGGCAGTCCCGGCTGACATACTCCCGCCGGAGGATACGCTGCCAGTCGCTGCGGCGCATGTCCTTCTGATTCATCTTTTCAATTCCTCCAGAACCGCCGCCGCCACGCTTCCGGCGTCCAGGCCCAGCTTTTTCCGCAGCTGGGCCACCGTCCCCTGAGGGGCGAAGGCGCTCTTCAGATTCCGCAGGATCAGCATCCTGGGCGCGATCCCCGCCTGAACCAGCGCCGCCGCCAGCTGCTGGCCCACGCAGCCGTTCTCGTTGCAGTCCTCCAGCACCAGCAGCCGCCCGGTCCGCCGGACGGATTCCAGCACCAGCGACCCGTCCAGCGGCGCGATGCGGTGGAGCTTCACCACCTCCGCGCTGACGCCTTTTTGCGCCAGCAGCTCCGCCGCCGTCAGGATCTCATCCGTCAGCGTCCCATAGGCGGCCAGGGTTGCATCCGTCCCCTGCCGGAGGACGGACGCGCTCTCCCCCGTCCAGCCGGGGTACTGCCTCCCCTCGCCGCCGCGGGGATACCGGACGGCCACCGGGCCGTCCATGCCGACGGCATGGCGCAGCATGGCCTTCAGCTCCCCAAAGCACGCCGGGCACAGCACCGTCATGCCGGGGATCTGGGTCAGATATCCCACGTCCTGACAGCCGTGGTGGGTGGGGCCGTCGGCCCCCACCAGCCCCGCGCGGTCCACCGCCAGCACTACATGGAGCCGCTGGAGGGCCACGTCATGGAGCAGCATATCGAAGCCCCGCTGCAAAAAGCTGGAATACACCGCGAACACCGGGACCATTCCCTGCTTCGCCAGTCCCGCCGACATGGCCACGGCGTGGCCCTCGGCGATGCCCACGTCAAAAAACCGTTTGGGCCAGGCGGAGGCGAACTCCTGCAGGCCCGTTCCCTCCGCCATGGCGGCGGTGACGGCGCAGATCCGCTTATCCTTCCCCGCCAGCTCCACCAGCTCGTGGCCGAAGATGTAAGAAAAGTCCACCTTCCGCTCCTGCCCCGGCCCCACGGCCGGATCAAAGGGGGATACCCCGTGGCTCAGCTCCGGCCGGGACTCAGCGGGGGCGTAGCCCTTGCCCTTCACCGTGCGCACATGGAGCAGCACCGGACAGCCCATCTCCCTGGCCCAGGCCAGGGTGGTGCAGAGCTGCTCCACATTGTGTCCATTTACCGGGCCCAGGTAGGTAAAGCCCATATCCTCAAACATGGAGCAGGGATAGATGGCCTTCTTGATGCCGGTCTTGACGCTGTGATTGAATCTGTATAACTTCCGCCCGCCGGGAAGATGGCTGAGCACCGCCCGGTAGCCCTTCTTGAACCGGTAGTAGCCGGGACGCAGGCGCAGACGGCTGAGATGGGCGGCGATGCCGCCCACGTTGGGGTCGATGGACATGCCGTTGTCGTTGAGGATCACCACCAGCGGCTCCCCCGACGCGCCCGCGTCGTTGAGGCCCTCGTAGGCCAGCCCGCCGGTCAGCGCCCCGTCGCCGATCAGCGCCGCCACGCTGTAGCCCTCCCCCATCAGGGTCCGGGCCCGGGCCATGCCCAGGGCCACGGAGACGGAGTTGGAGGCGTGACCCGCCACAAAGGCGTCATGGCCGCTCTCCTCCGGCTTGGGGAAGCCGGAGATGCCCCCCAGCTGCCGCAGGGTGCCGAACAGTTCCCGCCGCCCGGTGAGGGCCTTGTGGACGTAGCACTGATGGCCCACGTCAAAAACCAGCCGGTCCGTTTCCGTGTCATAGACCCGGTGGAGGGCCACGGTCAGCTCTACCGCCCCCAGGTTGGAGGCCAGATGCCCCCCCGTTTGAGAAACGGAGTTTACCAGGAACTCCCGCAGCTCGCCGCACAATCTGGCCAGCTCCGGCCCATCCAGGCGTTTGATGTCCGCCGGGGAGGAAATATTCTCCAAAATCAAGAAAAGGTCACCTCTTCTTTCGGGAAAACAGATGTAAGAACCGCCCTACCAGCTGGAGCACCTGGGTGCTCCTGGCAATGGCGAAGCTCTTGCCCAGAGCCTTGCCGCCGATGGTCAGGCCGGAGGCCAGGGCCGTCGTCAGCAGGGACGTGACCATGGCGGACGAGCCGAAGGCGGTCTGCGCGCGCACCACGATCACCGCCACGGTGGAACCGGCGATGATGCCGCAGATGTCCCCCACCACGTCGTTGCAGAAGCTGGATACCTTGTCGGCCCTGCGGATCAGGGAGATGGCCTCCCGCGCCCCCGGGGTCTTGCGGGCCGCCATGGAATGAAAGGGCTTTTCGTCCGCCGCCGTCACCGCCACGCCGATGACGTCAAAGAAAATCCCCAGCAGAACAAACGCCAGCAGCACCGCGAAGGCCGCGATCAGCCCCGCCCCGTTCAGCGCCCGGTCCGAAGCCAGGCTCAGCACGGCGGACAGCGCCACCGCGATGAAGAATACCTCCACCGCCCAGCGGCCCGGGGAGCGCTCCGGCTTCCCCTTTTTTTTCGGTTTCCTCCGATTATCCTTATTATCCCCCGCGTCCAAGGAATCCTCTCCTCACTTTCCCGTCATTTCTGTTCATTGATATACAGATTGGCCCGGTTCTGGATCAGCGCCGCCGTTTCATCCAGCGTCTTGTCCCCGGCAAAATAAGCCCCGGCGATCTCTATGATGATCTCCCCCAGACTGTCGTCCCAGCGGTACACGCTGTCCACCGCCTCGTACAGCGCCATGACCTGGTCGTATTCCTTCTGCGACACCTGGCGGTAGGCATGGAAGTTCCCGGCGCTGTCCGAGTAGCCGTAGCGGCGGCCGCCGGACAAATTCCCATCCCTGGCGGCCGACTCCTCAAAGGATTCCTTATTGATGGGGAAGCGGCGCTCAAACCGAAGCTGTTTATGGGGCAGGAGCATCGTCCGCAGGAAAGCCCACGCCCCCTCCTTGTTCTTTCCGCCGCTGGACATGGCCAGACCGCCGCTGAGGCTGAAGCTGGTTCCCGTCTCGCCCCAGGGGTTGGGGAGGCCAACAAGGGAGATGCTTTCGCGGAAATCTGACCGGATCTCCTGGAGCGCCCAGAAGCTGTCCGGAGAGAGGCATTGCAGCATCAGCTCACGGTCACGGAGCATTTCCCCCTGTTCGCTGTAGGTCAGGCCCTTCTCCGGAAACCGGCCGCAAAACTCCAGCACCTGCCGGAATTCCTCTCCGTCAAAATCGCACGTTCCCTTCTTCCTGTCCACAAGACGGTCCCAGAACGTCATCAGCATCTCACGCAGCAGCTGCTCCTTTCCATAGGGCATCGCGGCACACCCCTCCGGCATATTCTCCAGAGCCGCCCACATGTCCTCCGCCGTCCAGGCGATCCGGCCGCCTACCACGTCCTCCGCGCCCACTACGGTATGGAAAGAAAAACCGTCGGAGATTTCATAGAGCCTGCCGTCGATGGAATCCGCTTCCAGGACCCGCAGCATCAGATCCTCCCGGTCGATGTCCCGGTCCAGGTCGATCCAGGGCCACAGGTCCTCCAGTATGCCGGAGGACGCCCAGCCGGCCAGAGGCATTCCGTATGTGTCCAGAATATCCGGGATTTTTCCCGCGCCGACTTCTGTCGCCAGACGTGTCATCGCCGCCTCCCGGTCATATCCTTCGCTGTAGTCCATATACTCCCGGACCTCGATCTGATAGTCCGGATTCGTCCGGTTGAAGTCCCGGACGGCTTTCTCCATGCTGCTGAACAGCTCCGGCGTGCCAAGCGTTATGACGGTTTTCTCCGGCGGATCGTCGGTGGGCGTCAGCACCACCAGCTCCGCCGGTTCGCCCTCGCTCCATATGCCGCCGCCCTGTACGATCACCAGCCGGCCGTCAGGCAGGAATTCTGTCAATACGCGCTCCCCGCCGCCGTCCAGACCCGTATTGACCCAGCTCAGAAGCGGCGTATTCTCCGCCGTCTCTTCCTCCTCCGCAGACGCGGGGGCCTTCCAGGCCAGCAGATCGCTGCCCGCGTTATAGTAAAAGAGCGTATTTGCATCGCCGCTGTAAACAGTGGACCAGGCGGGCAGCGTCCAGCTATCTTCCCAGGTATCGCCTTTCAGCGAGAGCGCCTGCAGGCCCGCGCGGTACTCCCCGTTTTCCTGACACAACCCCCACACGGCCAGCCGCCCGTCGCCCAGGCGCACCTCGCCCTGCCACTCCAGGCCGGTATCCTTCGGGTTCACCCGGCCCAGCAGCGCGCCGGTTTTATCCATGGTCACCATCTGACAGGACATTGAACGGTCACAGAAGGTGACGTCTCCTCCCGCGCCGATGAATATTTCACTGACAAAGTCAAGGCCAAGCTGACTCTCCAGCTCCTTGATCGGCCACTCCTGCCGGAAAAGCTCGCTTCCGTCCCCGTCCAGCCGGCGCAGGACATAGCTGCCCTCACTGCTGATATAATATTGTCCGCGGGTCCCGGACGACATATCATACGGGTCGAAATCTTCCGGAAACGCATAGTACCAGCGCCTCACGGTCTCCAGCATCCACAGGGTTTCCTCCTCCCCGGCGGCGATGGCGAGGCACTCGGCGGAGCTCATGACGTTCCTGTCCCCGCTGGGCGGCTCGCAGCCGGGCAGAGGCTCGACTTCGCCGCCCTCCAGCGGGATACGCAGCAGCCGGGACTCCCGGTCGTTGTAGTCCTCGTTTGTGACCGCGGACCCGGCCAGATACACATAGTCTCCCATGACGCAGCCGCTCTGGAACTCCTCTACATCCGTGTCCAGCGTGTGAAACTCCGGGACGTAGCGGACGCCGCCGTAGCGGTCCGGCTCCTTCTCCTCTTCCGCCTCTTTTCCGCAGGCCGCGAGGCCCAGCAGCAGGGCCGCCGCCAGCAGCAGGGTCAAAGCCTGTTTTCCTCCGGTTTTCATCCGTTCCTGTCCTCCAATCCGCCTCATACTTTGCTATCGCTCTTTAACGCCCTGCAATTCCCGCGTTTCCGCACGGCAGCGATATTGCGCTTCTAATCAAGGAATAGTACCAATATACAAATGAGGCGAGGGCGAAGCCCTCGCAAAAGCGCCAAACGCCGGCAGCAAATGAAGTAAATCTTACGGCTTAGGTACGGGCTGGATTTCCCCGGGGCGCACCCCTCGTTGCCGATCGGGCGGTTTCCCTTTCGGCGCCCCGGCGCGGCGTTGCCCACCGCGCTGCCCGACTGCCACTTAGTCCGCACTGCAATCCCTCATCTGCCCAGTGACGACAGCCTAGGTGTTTTCCACCACAGTCAAACCGCTTCTTAGCCTCTTTTGCAGCCAGGGTTTCACGGAGCAATAGCAGCCTCTCCCTGGCCGGGGAAAAACTGGGTCGTTCTCCGATCCGCCATGCCCACGCAAGGCAGGCTACATCTGCACACAGCGTTCACGGCTCAGGGCCGGGTAGCACCGCAATACAGGTTTCTACCCTGAGTCGTACATGGGTCGAGGTACCGCAAAGGGAGTACGCCCATGCACAAAAACAGGTCTCCACGACCGCAGGGTCGGCTTCCCCATGCCATTGGGGAACGCCCTACGGCCGCAAGCGCGGGGAGTCCGCGCTTTCCGCCCAGCACCCACCCCAAACTGGGCGTTTGCAGCAGGCACCAGGGGTTTCACAGCTATGCCCTTTAAAGGATTTTTAGGCCCTTCTTCGGAAGCGGCAGATCTGACTAGGATACTGCGCCGTCGTTCAGCAGGCATAGTATACCATATCCGGTTTGAATATTCAAGAGACTATACAAGTTTTTCTATATATTTGCACTGTATTCATGACAAACCAGAAACCCGCTCCTTCCAAAGCCGGAAGAAGCGGGTTTTGCACTTTATCAGTTCCGATACACCGCCGCCATGCCCTTATAGGCCATGTAGCAGTCCAGCTTCGCCGTCACCTCAAAGGGGGCGTGCATAGCCAGCACCGGCACGCCGGCGTCCAGCGTGTCGATATTGCGGTTGGCCATAAAGCCCGCCACGGTGCCGCCGCCTCCGGCGTCCACCCTGCCCAGTTCCGCCATCTGCCAGATCACGCCACTGTCGTCAAAGATCCGGCGGACGTAGGCCACCAGCTCGGCGGAGGCGTCGGACGCGCCGCTCTTGCCCCGGCTGCCGGTGTACTTGCACAGGCCGACGCCGTAATTCAAAAAGGAGGCATTCCGCTTCTCATACGCATCGCCGAAGTTGGGGTCATAGGCAGCCGTCACATCGGCGGACAGGCAGAAGCTCTTCTCCAGGCAGGCCCGGACAGGCACGTCCTGACTATCGCACAGGTCCTCCATGAAGGTATCGAAGGCCTTCGTGTTCATCCCGGATACGCCCACGGAGCCGATCTCCTCCTTGTCCGCCAGCACGCACACGGCCGTCCTGCCGGGAATTTCGCCGAGATCCAGCAGCGCCTTCAGCGCGGCGTAGCCGCACACCCGGTCATCCTGGCCGTAAGCGCCGACCATGCTGGCGTCCAGACCGATGTCCATGGCCCTGGCCGCCGGCACCGCCTCCAGCTCGGCGGAAATAAAGTCCGCCTCGGTGAAGCCGTACTTCTCATACAGCCGCTTCATGACGGCCAGCTTCACCCGGTCCTTCTCCTCGCCCTCCATGGGCTCGCTGCCTGCCAGAATGTTCAGCTGCTCCCCGGCGATGCCCTCGTCCAGCGTCTTCTTGCGCTGTTCTCCCGCCAGGTGGGGCAGCAGGTCGTTGACGACCAGCTTGGGCTCGTCGCCCTCGCCGATGACCACATCGACGCTCTTCCCGTCCTTCAGCGCCACGACGCCGTGGATCTCCAGCGGGACGGTCACCCACTGGTATTTCCGGATGCCGCCGTAGTAGTGGGTCTTGAGGTACGCCAGCTCGCTGTCCTCATAGAGGGGGCTCGGCTTCAGATCCAGCCGGGGGCTGTCGATATGGGCGGCGGCGATCTGCACGCCCTCCGCCAGGGATTTCTGTCCGATCACCGCCAGCAGCAGCATCTTGTCCCGGTTGTTCCGGTACACCCTGTCCCCGGCCTTCAGCTTCATGCCCCGCTCATAGGCCCGGAAGCCCTTCTCCTCGGCCAGTCGGATGCCCTCCCGAACGCACTCCCGCTCGGTCCTGGCGGCGTTCATAAACGCCTTGTAGCCCTGACAGTACGTCTCCATCGCTTCCCGCTCACCGGCGGGCATCCGGTCATAGCCGTTCTTTTTCTCCATCAGGAGTGTCTCCTTCCATTCCTTCGCTTCCACTGCAATCCTCTCCTTTATCAATCATTTTCAACAGGTTTTGGAAGAATGCGCGCACCTGCGCCGCAAAAGCCTCCCTGTCCTCCTCCTGGTTCTCCAGCAGGCAGGCGCAGTTGTCCCGGTACCAGTCCGCCGGCTTCTGCGCCTCGATCCTGGACCTGGCCTGCTCCTCAGTGAGGCCGTCTCTGGCCATGATGCGTTTCAGCCGGACGGCGGGCGCCGCCGTCACGGCCACCGTGGCGCGGCACAGCCGTCCCATACCGGATTCTAGCAGATTGATGGCATCAATAGCAAGCCCTTTTTGTGAACATTTACAAATTTTTTGTCTTACTGCCGCGGACACGGCGGGAAAAACAATGGCATTGAGCTTCTCCAGCTCCCGCTCATCGCTGAATACCCGCGCCGCCACCGCCCTTCGGTCCAGGCTTCCGTCCGGCAGGAACACCTCGCCGAAGGCGTCCCGCAGTCCCCGCCGCAGCGTCCCGTCCGTCCGCAGCAGCTGATAGTACAGCGCGTCGCAGTCCACGATCTCAAAGTCCATTTCCGCCAGGACCTCCAGGGCGGTGGTCTTCCCCGCGCCGGTGGGTCCGGTGATGCCGATGACAATCATGCCTCCGCCTCCCCCGCGTCCACGATCTGGAAGCCCGCCGCCTTTTTCAGCCGGTTGGCCACCGCCAGCCCCAGCCCCGCGTCCCCGGGACACTGGGCATAGATGGCGTCCACGTTGGTTTCGTCAAAGGCCCGCAGAGCGTCGAACACCCGCCGGGCCTGCTCCTCCCTGTCCTCCACAGAGCCGATGGACTCCACCACACAGCCGGGGAATTCCGATGTATACTCGTCAAAGCAGATGACCCCCGTATGTTCTCCCAGCCGCCGCCGAATATACCGCGCGGTACGGCGGCTCTCGCCGGTAACCACGGTGACGGGAGCCCTGGGGGCGTAGTGGCGGTACTTCATCCCCGGCGCTTTCGGCTTCTCTCCGGCGCTCAGCGGCGCCAGCACCGCCCTGTCCACCTCAACCTCCCCCAGCACCTCCCGCAGCGCCTCCAGCGGCAGTCCGCCGGGACGAAGCAGCCGGGGAACGGGGGCCGTCAGGTCAATGATGGTGGATTCCACCCCCACGCCGCAGCTTCCGCCGTCCACAATGGCGTCGATCCGCCCGTCCATGTCCTCCAGCATATGGGACGCGCAGGTGGGGCTGGGCCGCCCGGAGCGGTTGCCGCTGGGAGCCGCCACCGGCACGCCCGCCGCCCGGATGATCGCCAGCGTCACCGGATGGTCCGGGCACCGCATCCCCACGGTGTTCAGCCCGCAGGTGACGGCGTTGGGCACGTTCGCCCGCCGCCGGAGGACCATGGTCAGCGGCCCCGGCCAGAATTTCTCCGCCAGCGTATACGCCGCCGCCGGAATGTTCCGGCAGTACCGCTCCAGCCAGGACGCCTCCGGGATATGGAGGATCAGCGGGTTGTCCTGGGGACGGCCCTTGGCCTCAAAAATGCGGCGGACCGCGTCGGCGTTCAGGCCGTCGGCCCCCAGGCCGTAGACGGTCTCCGTGGGGATGCCCAACAAACCGCCATCCCGAAGGATGGCGGCGGCGGTCTCGATATCCCGTTCTGTCAGAAGTGTGGTTTTCATCTATTTCTTCCATTCCATAAAAGTAAAATCGTATATCCCGCCGTTGGTGGGCACCTGAGCGGTCCCGGTTTTCACAAAGCCCGCCCGCTCGTACACCTTGATCGCCCTTTGGTTGAAGGACGCAACATCCATACAGATTTTCTCAAATTGGTAGTTTTCCTTCACAAACCGGAGAATTTCGTTCAAAAAGGCGCCGCCCCGTCCCTGTCCGGTCAGGTCGGGCCGCAGACCCAGGCCAATTTCGACGTCCCCGGCCTCCTGCTTCACACAGAAAAAGCCCACCAGCTCGCCACCATCCAGCACGGAAAAGTACCGGTCTCCCCGCAGCTCCGGGGTCACGAGCTCCTTATAATCCTCCGGGTCCGCCGTCATGTCGTAGAAAGCGTACTCGCCGTCATATTTCCAGCGGTCCGCAATTTCCACCGCTTCGGACTGCTCCATCTTTGCGACCGTCAGTCCGCCTCTGCCCGGCTTTGCGGTTTTTCCCGCTCTGTTCACCTCGTCAATGATCCAACAGGCGCAGATCACCAGAACAATACAGAGCAAAAGTCCGGTATAGCCCACGGCGCTGACCGCCAGATCATTCCCCATGAATGGGAAAAAGTTGAACATGGCGCCTGCGTACCACAGCGCAATGAATCCAATGACGATTGCCAGGGCATTTTTGGTATTTCTGCTCATAGGATTACTCCCCCGCCTCCGCCAGCTTCGCCGCCTGGTCGGCGGTGGTCAGCGCGTCGATGATGGGGTCCAGCCCGCCGTTGATGACGGAATCAATGGCAAAATTCTTCCCGTCCCCCGTCAGCCGGTGGTCCGTCACCCGCCCCTGGGGGAAATTGTAGGTCCGGATGCGCTCGGACCGGTCCCCGGAGCCCACCTGGCTCTTCCGCTGGGCGGCGATGGCGGCGTTCTGCTTCTCCAGTTCCGCCTCGTACAGCCGGGTGCGCAGGATCTGCATGGCCCGGTCCTTGTTCTTGTACTGGCTCCGCTCGTCCTGGCACTCCACCACCACGCCGGTGGGCAGGTGGGTGATGCGGATGGCGGACTCCGTCTTGTTGATGTGCTGTCCGCCCGCGCCGGAGGAGCGGAAGGTGTCGATTTTCAGATCGCCGGGGTCAATGTGGAAGTCCACCTCCTCCGCCTCCGGCAGCACCGCCACGGTGGCGGCGCTGGTCTGGATGCGGCCCGACGACTCCGTCACCGGCACCCGCTGGACCCGGTGGGCCCCGCTCTCGTACTTGAGACGGGACCAGGCCCCCTCGCCCTCCACAATGAACTCAATGGTCTTGACGCCCCCCAGCTCCGTCTCGCTGCGGCTGGTCACCTCCAGCTTCCAGCCCCGGCTCTCCACGTACATGGCGTACATCCGGAAGAGGTCCGCCGCAAACAGCATGGCCTCCTCGCCGCCTACGCCGCCGCGGATCTCCATGACCACGTTCTTCCCGTCGTTGGGGTCCCGGGGCAGCAGCAGGAGCCTCAGCTCCTCCCGCAGCCGCTCCATGTCCGCCCTGGCCCGCTGGATCTCCTCCTGAGCCATCTCCTTCATCTCCGGGTCGCTCAGCAGCTCCTGGGCGGAGGCCAGGTCCGCCTCCGCCCGGCCGTAGGCGCGGTAAGCCTCCGCCACCGGCTCCAGCTCCTTCTGCTCGCGGGTCAGCCGGCGCAGCAGGTCCGGGTCGCCGTAGGTGGCGGGGTCCTCCATCTGGGCGACGATCGCCGCCAGACGGTCCGAAACGGCCTTCAGCTTATCCATCATGGTCGGCTTTCTCCTTTCCGCCGTCCCGGACGCTGGTGAGGAACTCGTCCCGCCAAAAGGCGGCCCCCACCGAGTTGGGCCGGATGGTGACGGCGGATACCCTGGGGGATCTGACATACATATCCATCTGGTCAAAGACCTCCTCATAACGGACGTCGCTGCTGCGGGTAATGACGTAGGCGGTCCTTCTCAGCTCATCGCCGTGCCGCAGTAAAAAGCTGCGCACCGGGGCCGAGCAGCGTCCCGCCCAAACGGGGCTTCCGATAATGACCAGGTCATAGACATCCAGCGGAAAGGCGGTCCGGATGGGCTTCACCGCCGGCACCCGGCGGGCCATGGCCTGCATCCCGCTGCGGAGCCACCCCCACAGTCCGGAACGGTTCACGCCGTCGTCCAGCTTCACGATCTCGCATTTCAGCTCAGCCGCGATCTCACGCATCAGTTTTTCCGTCGCGCCGGTTCTGCTGTAGTAAACGCACAAAGTGTATGGCATAGGACGCCTCCTTAAAAAACAATCTCCGCCGCAACGCCAAAGGCTTCGCGGACGTAATAGTTCAGTGTCAGGGGCCAATACCGCGCCGGCATACGCGCCGCCACCGGGACCATGTTGTCCACCATATACATGGACGCCCGGCACAGGTGGTAGTCGCTGGATACGACGGCGATATTGGCGGTCGTATCCATGCCGCGCTCCGACAGCATTGCCAGGGAATACCATATATTCTCCCGGGTGTTGTCCGCCTGTTCCTCCAGCCAGACCCGTTCCGGTTCCACGCCTCTGGCAATCAGCCAGTCGGCCATGCACCGGGCCTCGGAAATATCCTCTCCCTGTCCCTGGGACCCGGAGACGATGATGGGAACCCCCGGCCTGTCCTGGACGTAGGCCAGCGCGGCCTCCAGCCGGGTCCACAGGCTCAGGGACGGCGACCGCCCATTGACGCCCGCGCCCAGAACGATGACAGCCGTGACCGGCGTCTCATCGTCCGTCCTCGCCCAGGAGAGGACCCTGACCTCCAGCACGGCGAAGAACGCGAATCCCGCCGCCAGCAGGACCAGAAAAATCCTTCTGAGCCACAAAGCCCAGCGGCGCTTTTCCTTCCACCGGGTCAGCAGCGCGAAAATCACCAGCGCCGCCGCCGCGCAGAGAAACAGAACCCCGGTAAACCGCACGGCGGTGAAGATAAATCGCATCATCAAGCCCAGAATCAGGCTCAAAGCGGCAAGAACATAGCAAATGATTTCCGAACGCTTCACGCCTCCGCCTCCTCGGCCAGCTTCTCCCAGCGGTCCATCAGCTCCAGAAGCTTGCCGTCCAGTTCTTCCTTCCTGGCGTAGGCTTCGCTGTATTTTTCATAGTCGCAGGCGCTCCGCTCCATCTCGGCCTCTACCTCCCTGATTTCGGCCTCCAGCTTCTCCATGTCCCGTTCGCAGATGGTCAGCTGCCTGCGGGCGTTCTGCTGGGCGCGGCTGCCTTTTGGCGCGGCCTTCGGCTTCTCCTCTTTTTTCTCCTGCCGGGACTGGGACTGCGCCAGGGTCTTTTCCCGCTCCCTGATCTCCTTATACCGGGCGAAGGGCACCGGATAATCCGTGATCACGCCGTTTTCCAGTTCCCAGATGCGGGTGGCAAAGCGGTTGATGAAGTACCGGTCATGGCTGACGAACAGCAGCGCGCCCTCGTAAGCCTCCACCGCCTCCTCGATCCATTCCCGGTTGGCAATGTCCAGATGGTTGGTGGGCTCGTCCAGGATCAGGAAATTGATCTCCTCGTCCATCAGCATGCACAGCCGCAGGCGGCTCTGCTCTCCGCCGGAGAGGACGGACACGGGCTTGAACACGTCCTCCCCCCGGAAGTTGAACGCGCCCAGACGGTCCCGGGCGGCCTGGGTGGTGATGCCCCGCTTGGCGTAGAGCATGGTATCCACCAGACTGCGGTTGGGATTGTCAAAGCGGATGATCTGGGGCAGATAGGCCACCCGGACGGCGGGGCCGAAGCGGACCCGCCCGTCGTCCGGCTGCTCCTCGCCCATGAGGATCTTCAGCAGGGTGGATTTTCCGGCGCCGTTGTCCCCCATCAGGGCGATCCGCTCGCCGCCCTCCACCAGCAAATCCAGGTCGTGGAACAAACGGCGCTCTCCAAAGGATTTCTCCAGATCCCTGATGTGCATGACCTCGTCGCCGGAGAACTCTTTTTCACCGAAGCGCTGGGTCATGGCGCGGGCTTTCGTGGGCCGTTCCGTCTGGCGGATGCGCTCAATGCGGCGCTCCATGGAGAAGGCCCGCTTGTGGAGCTTGTCGCTGCCCATGAAGGCCCACAGGTGGAGATTGTCCGCCGCCTCCTGGAGCTGCTTGATCTTGGCCTGCTCCTTCTCGTACCGCTTCAGCTTTTCCTGATACCGCCGCTCCTTCTCAATGGCATAGAACGTATAGTTGCCGGGGTAGAACTCCGCCTTGCCGTCCAGGATCTCCACCACGCGGCTCACGGTCCTGTCCAGGAAATAGCGGTCATGGCTGATGGCAACCACTGTTCCCTTAAACCGGCGGACATAGTCCTCCAGCCATTCCACGGCGTGGAGGTCCAGGTGGTTGGTGGGCTCGTCCAGCAGGAGGATGTCGGTGTCCTCCAGGATCAGCCGCCCCAGGTTCACCCGCGTCTTTTCCCCGCCGGAAAGGCGGTCAAAGAGCTGAGCGCGCATTTCCGGGGGAATGGATAGCCCCGCCGCCACCTTGTTGACGGCGGTATCGGTATCGTAGCCGCCGATGCCCTCGAACTTGGCGGACAGCTCGCCATAGCGACGCAGGGTCTGCTCGCCGCTGTCCCCGGCCGCCATGGCGGCGGCCAGCCGCTCCATCTCCTCCGCCAGCTTCCGGTGTCTGGCAAAGGCGGTGTGGAGCACGTCGTCCACCGTGTACCCCTCCGGATATACGGGGATCTGGGAGATCAGGCCGACGCGGCTGTTTTTGGCAACCACCACCTCGCCCTCGTCGGCCTCCAGCTCGCCTGTGAGAATCCGGAAGAGGGTGGATTTTCCCGCGCCGTTGCGGCCCAGAAGGCCGACGCGCTCGCCGGTTTCCACCTGGAAGGTGATGCCGTCCAGGATGTTGTTTCCTATCTCAAAGGATTTTTTTAAATTGCTTACACTTATCTCTATCATTGCCTGTTCCGTTTCCGTGCGGCCCCATTAGGCCGCGGGACCTCGATGCTAAATTCGGTTTCGCGGCTGCCGCCGCGGGAGACGGGGGTGTACTTTTCCCCCAAAGGAAAAGTACCAAAAGTTTGCTCAAGGGGGCGGACCCCCTTGAGAATCCCCTGAATGTTTTGTTTATTTACGCTACGACCTGACTGGTTTAGTCCTATCGACAGCACCAATCAGAACGCGCCGGATGGTTCGTCTACCCACGAGTTCTAACGGGAGCCAGAGAGGCTGAGCCGCTTCTCGGTCTGCTGCCTGGCCATCGCCAGACATGCGCAGCTTATCGCCGGGAGGACCCGAAGCGATACGGTAGGGGCTGCCGATGACCACACTGAAACAGAGGCAGAAGGTGGGCGAAGCGGCCGGCAGTATGGTAGACGAGCAAGACCGAGCCATGGGCGCAAAACAAATACTCTTCGTAATTATAAGGGATTCTTAAACCGTAGGTTTAAGTGATTTTTTGGTTACTTTTTGTTCACACAAAAAGTAACCGCAGGGTCCGGGGGCGAGAAGCCCCCGGGGTCCCATCCCGGCAGAGACGCCTTAAAACGGATACTCCCTCAGATAATCCGCCATCAGGTCAAACCGCCCAAAGAAGTGGGACGCTTTCAGTAAAACCGCGTCGCCGGGCGCGAAGAGAGCCAGCAGGTCCTCCTTCGCCGCCTCCCGGTCGGGATACCACCGGACGTCCGGACATCCCGCCGCCCGGGCGGCGGGGACCATGTGCTCCCCGCTCCTGGGCCCGACGGCCAGCAGGACGTCGATGCCCAGCTGTCCCACCAGCTCGCCCACGGAGCGGTGGCCGGGAGCCTCGGCGGAGCCCAGCTCCGTCATATCGCCCAGCATGGCGATTTTCTTCCCGCCCTTGTGCCGGGAGAGAATTTTCACATCCGCCCGGACGGACCGGGGATTGGCGTTGTAGCTGTCGTTGATCATGATTCTGCCGCCGGGCAGGCGCTCAATGCGCAGGCGGTTGTCCGCCGGGACATAGGAGGCAACGCCGCTCACGATCTCCTCCTTCGTCAGCCCCAGGCGCTCCGCGGCGGCGGCGGCCAGCGCGGCCAGCGTCGCCATATGCACGCCGGGGGCCGGGATGGTCAGGGGATAGCGCTCCTTCCGCGTAACGATAGTGCAGCGGACGCCCTCCAGGCCCAGGTCCTCCAGCTCGGTGATCCGGACGGCGCAGTCCGGCAGCGAACCGCAGCGGACCGTCTCGCAGTCCGGATGGAGGGTATTCAGCAATTCGTCGTCCCCGTTGAGGATCGCCAGTCCGCCGGGACGGAGATTCTCGAAGATCTCCGCCTTGGCGCGGAGAATATCCTCCCGGCTGCCAAAGTGGGAGAGGTGAACGTCGTCGATAATGGTAATGATCGCCGCGTCGGGCCGGATGGCCTGACCCAGAGCGCGGATCTGCCCGAATTCATCCATGCCCGTCTCAATGACCGCCGTCTGGTGCTCCGGCATCAGGGACAGCAGCGTCAGCGGCGCGCCGATGTCGCCGTTGAGATTGCCGGGGGTCCTGAGGGTGCAATACCGCTGGGACAGAATACCCGCCAGCAGCTCCTTCAGGGTGGTTTTCCCCATGCTGCCGGTGATCTGGACAATGGGGATATCGAACTGGTCCCGATACCAGGCGGAGAGGTCCCTCAGGGCCCGTCTGGTGTCCTCCACCAGAATATACGTCCTGTCGTCCCGGACCTTCCGCGGCAGCCTTGCGCAGAAGCACCCCGCCGCCCCCTTCTCCAGGGCCATATCAATATAGTCGTGTCCGTCGAACCGCTCTCCCGTCAGCGGGACGAACCACGCCCCCCGGGCGATGGTCCGGCTGTCGGTTGAGACGGCGGTAACGGCCGTATGTTCATCACCGAACAGAACGCCCTGCGCGGCGGCGCAAATCTGCGCGGCAGTCACGGTGATCATGGGTCATTCCTCCCCGGTCCGGTTCTTTGTCTTGAAATGGGCGGCGCACCAGTCGTGCCACTTCTCCTTCTGCTCCCGGGGACTGTAGAGGGCCATGTCCCGGATATGAAATATGTTCCGCTTTCTTGCCTCCCGGACGAAGCTGTCAACCCCGATCCATCCGGGAACGTCAACGACCATTGCCGTGCGGAGACCCTTCCGCCACGCCTCATACAGCCGGGTATGGCCGTCCAGCACGCACAGCGTATCATCCTCCAGCGTTGTCACCGGAATCACCACGTCGGCGGCGGCGTGGATGAAATGTCCCACCGCCGCGCACTTCTCCCGGTCCACGGAAAACTGGGAGGGCTGGAGGCTGTCGATCTCCACCGCCCGCCGCGCCACAGGCGGCAGACGCAGGAGACAGTTCCCCGCCTCGTCATAGAATGTCGTGATATGCTCGGCGTAGAAGCGGAAATCCTTTATCACCTCTTCCGCCTCCGCCGGGTTCAGCGCCTCCGCGCTGATGACGGCCTCATGGTCCGAGATGACCCGGAAGGCCCAGGGCGCGCCGTCCACCAGGAACGCCCCGTGCTGGTACAGCACCTCCTGGGGAAAGCGGGAGTCCGCGTACGTATTGATTCGTCGTATTTCCATGGTTCTCTCCTTCAAATCTGCATCAATATAAAGTATATTATAGCACAGACCGTTGGAAAATACAACCAGGGCGGCGACTTTTCCCACGGCGGCCCCGCGTTTTTTACCGGGGCCGTCCTGTCCTTGCTTTTCCACCCGGCGTCTGCTATACTGTTCCCCGGAAGGGGAGGCGCAGGCCGCCGTTCCGAACAGGACGCCGTCCGCTCCCGTGAGCCGGCGCGGCCCGGCCCGCGTTCCCTATGAAAGATGGCGGAGGAAAAGTATGAAAATCTGTGTATTGAACGGTTCTCCCAGAGGAACCTACAGCACCACCCTGCATACCGTGCTGTATCTTCAGAAACGCTACCCGGCCCACAGCTTCAAGGTCATCCATGCGGGCGCCAAAATCCGCGCCCTGGAAAAGGATATGACGGAAGCCCTTCGCGCCATGAACGACGCGGACCTCATTATTTTCGCCTACCCGGTATACACCTTTATCGCCCCCAGCCAGCTTCACCGCTTTATCGCGGCGCTGAAGACAAGCGGCGCGGACCTCTCCGGCAAATTCGCCACCCAGATCACCACCTCCAAGCACTTCTATGACGTGACGGCTCACCGGTACATAGAGGACAACTGCCACGATCTGGGAATGAAGGTGATCCGCGGCCTGTCCGCCGACATGGAGGATCTGACTACCCCCCAGGGCCGGAAGGACGCGGAGGCATTTTTTGAATACGCGCTCTGGTGCATCGGCAGCGACGTTCACGAGGCCCCGCCCGCGTACGCGCCCAGGCCGGCGGCTGAGTATGCGCCGTCTCTGCCCTCCGTGAAAAAGGAGGAGAAATTCGACACGGTTATTGTGGCGGATCTGCGGCCGGATGACAAAAATCTGCGGAACATGATCGCTGATTTTGAGGCCGCCTATCCCTATCCCACCCGGCTGGTCAACCTCGCGGAGTACCCGTTCCAGGGCGGATGCCTGGGCTGCTTCCGCTGCGCCGGGGAAGGAAAGTGCGTCTACAGGGACGGGTTCGACGCCTTCCTCCGGGAAAATATCCAGCGGGCGGACGCCGTGGTCTATGCCTTCACCATCCGCGACCACTCCATGGGACCGGTGTTCAAGACCTACGATGACCGGCAGTTCTGCAACGGCCACCGCACCGTCACGGAGGGAATGCCCTTCGGATACCTCATCAGCGGCGATCTGGACAGCGAGCCGAATCTGCGCATGATCATAGAAGCCCGCGGCGAAGTCGGACACAACTTCCTGGCCGGGATGGGGACGGACGGCGCGGCGATTTCCGCCATGTCCCGGCGGCTGGCCTACGCCCTGGAGCACAAATATGTTCCGCCCAGAAACTTTTACGGGGTGGGCGGCATGAAGATTTTCCGGGACCTGATCTGGCTGATGCGCGGGATCATGAAAGCGGATCACGAATTTTACAAGGCCCATGGCATTTACGATTTTCCGCAGAAGCAGCGGGGCAGGATGCTCGCGATGTGCGCCCTCGGCGCCATGGTCCGCAACCCGAAGATCAGCGCGAAGATGGGAAACAAAATGAACGAGGGCATGGCGGCCCCTTACAAAAAAGTCGTCGCGGCGGCGAAGCCGAAGCGATAGCGCCCCGGCCGCCGCGCGGAATCCATAGCGTACTTATTTGAAACAGATCGAGGGAGGGTCGCGGCATGACGGATATTCTACAGGACCTGAACGACGCCCAGCGGGAGGCGGTCACCCGCACCGAGGGATTCGTCCGCGTGATCGCCGGAGCCGGCTCCGGCAAGACGCGGGCGCTGGCCCACCGCTTTGCCTATCTGGTCAACGAGGCCGGTATTTTACCGGAAAACATCCTCTGCGTGACCTTTACCAACAAATCCGCCAATGAGATGCGCCAGCGCATCCACCAGCTGACCGGCGACAACGACACCGGCTACATCAACACCTTCCACGGCTTCTGCGTCTCCATCCTCCAGGAGGACAGCCACGCGGTGCAGTACCCCAAAAGCTTCCTGGTGCTGGACAACGGGGACATCGACGCCATGCTGCAAATCATCTATGACGAGCGCGGTCTGAGCCTGCGGGACATGACCTTCAGCGCCGCCAGAGACATGATCGAGATTCGGAAGCTCTTTCAGGAGCCGGATTATTACGAGGACATGACCGCCATGTCCCTGGAGGACCTGCGGCAAAAATATCTGGACGCGGTTCAGGCCAGGGACATCATCTTTTACGGCTACCTGTACCAGGAAAAGAAATGCTTCGGCCTGGATTACAACGATCTGATCAAGTTCTCCCTCCATATTTTCCAGCGGGACGAGGGCATCCGGCTGAAATGGCAGCAGCGCCTGGAATACATCATGATCGACGAGTTCCAGGATATCGACCAGATTCAATACCAGCTCATGACGGTCCTGTGCGGCTACCATAAGAATCTGTTCATCGTGGGCGACCCGGATCAGACCATTTACACCTGGAGGGGCGCCAACGTCAACTATCTGCTGGACTTCGACAAGGCGTTCCCCCAGGTCCGGACCATCATGATGGTGCGCAACTACCGCTCCTCGCCCCAGATCCTGGCGGCCGCCAACTCCCTGATCGACGCCAACAAATACCGGATCAAAAAGGAGTTGCTGCCCACGCGCCCGGACGGCCCCGCCGTGGTCTGCCATTTCGCCGGAAGCCAGACGGAGGAGGCCGCCTGGATCGCCGGGCAGATCGGGCTCCTGCGGGAACAGGGCGTTCCATACCGGGATATGACCGTGCTGTACCGGGCCCACTATGTGACCCGGACGGTGGAGGAGGTCTTCCTCCAGGCGAAGCTCCCCTACGCGATTTACAGCGGCACCCAGTTTTTCAACCGGATGGAAATCAAGGACGCGCTCTCCTACCTCCGTATGATCGCCTATCAGGACGATCTCTCCTTCCTGCGGGTCGCCAACGCGCCGAAGCGGAACCTGGGCAAGCGGCGCATGGAATTTCTGCGGGAGTACGCCGCCGGACGGCAGCGCTCCCTGTACCAGGCGCTGAAGGACAACCTGGGCGAGGACATCCTCAAGGGCACCGGCGCCCGGCAGTTCGCCGCCCTGATCGACAGCTTCTCCTCCGACTGCGAGGGCCGGCCCGTTTCCGAGGTGCTGTCCGCCGTTCTGGACAAAAGCGGCTATGAAAAGGCCCTCCGCACGGCGGGCAGTCAGGAGCGGCTGGACAACCTGGCGGAGCTGAAGCAGTCCGTCTATGACTATGAAATTTCCTGCGGCGAGGAGGTCACGCTGGAGCACTATCTGTCCCATGCGGCCCTGTTCACCAACAGCGACGCCCAGACGGACGGAGACCAGGTAAAGCTGATGACCGTCCACGCCGCCAAGGGCCTGGAGTTCCCCTATGTGTTCCTGTGCGGCATGAACGAGGGCATCTTCCCCTCCCGGAAGGTGCGGACCCTCCAGGGGATGGAGGAGGAGCGGCGTCTGGCCTTCGTCGCCATGACGCGGGCCGAAAAGGGTCTGTACCTCTCGGAGGCGGACGGCCGGAATTTTGACAGCTCGCCCAGATACCCCTCCCGGTTCCTGCTGGACATCGCGCCGGAGCTGCTGGCCTTTACCCGGGAGCCGCCGGAGGGACTGATCCGGGACGCCAGGGGAGCCATCGCCCTCAGCGAAAAATATCTGCCGGAGAGCGAGGAGACCGTCTCCCTCCCCATCGGCCAGCGGGTGCGGCACTTCGCTTTCGGCCCGGGGACGGTGACGGACGTGGATATGGACAAGAGCGCCTATGTGGTGCGGTTCGACGGGATGGAGACCCCGCGGCGGATCTCCTTCCGGGCAAAGCTGGAAAAGGCCTGATACTTTTTCTCGAAAAAAGGTCCTGGGCGGACGGCCAAATCCGCTCTTTTCTGCGCAGCTTAACTAAGCCTGCCGCACGGTAACATCTGATACCTATAATTGAAAGAAAAAGGTCCTGGGCGGACGGCCAGTCCCGCTCTCTTCCGCATGACGGCATTGCGCTTTTCATTGAGAAATCGTATAAAAACCAACCCCCCGGACCTCGGTCCGGGGGATTTTCCTACGCTTCTTCCTCTTTCTGCGCCTTCAGCCGGTGGATCAGCTCTTGCAGCTCCTCCGCCGTATAGCGGTAGATGTGGTCGCAGAACTGGCATCCCAGCTCACACCCGCCCCGCTCCGCCAGCAGGTCCTCCAGTTCGTGAACGCCCATGCTGATCAGGGCCCGTTCCACCCGGTCCCGGCTGCAATAGCACTTGTATTCAATGGGGGAGGTCTCCAGGAGCTCCACCTCGAAGCCGCTGAGCACCGTGCGCAGCATGGCCTCAGGGTCGGGGTCCCGGTCCAGCAGGGCCGTGACCGCCCCGGCGGCCAGCACGCCGCCCTCCACCCTGGCGATGACGTCCTCCTCCGCGCCGGGGAGGAGCTGGATGATATATCCCCCGGCGGCCCTCACGCTCTGGTCCCGGTCCACCAGGACGCCCAGGGCGCAGGCGGTGGGAATCTGCTCGCTCTCCACGAAATAGGCGGCCAGGTCCTCGGCGATCTCACCGCCCAGCAGGCCCACGGAGCCGATGTAGGGCTCCTTCATCCCCAGGTCCCGGATGACCGTCAGGGTGCCGTCCGCGCCCACGGCGGCCCCTACATTTAATTTCCCGTCTTCCCGGAGAGGGAGGTCCACCTGGGGATTCTGGACGTAACCCCGGACATTGCCCAGGTGGTCGGAGACGGCCAGCACGGCGCCCAAAGGGCCGCCGCCCTTGATTTGCAGGGTCAGGGAGGCGCTTTCCTCCTTCAGGGCGTTGCCCATCATGGACGCCGCCGCCAGGGCGCGGCCCAGGGCAGCGGTTGCCACAGGGAGGGTCTTGTGGATGTTCCTGACACGCTCGGTGAGGTCCTTTGTTGTAACAGCGACGGCTTTTACGGCGCCGTCGGCGGTGATGGCGCGGACGAGTCTGTCCATATCAGTTGGTTCCTTTCGTGGAAAATTTGACAGGAAACGGCAAATCGTGTATGTTGATATTGCTGACCCGTACCATGTACGGCGAAGGGCAGGAGGACACTGTCTACATAAGCGGTCAGCTCACTGACTCCCACGCAAAGACCTGTAATGGGAGGGGTGAAGCGGATGTGGAAAGAGAAGCTGTTCAAGCTGCTGCTTACCTTAGTGTTTGCGGCGGTAACGATATGTTTACTGACCACAACAGCGTGTTGACCGCCCGGATCGGCCCCGAGCGGTCAACTGTTTGTTGACTAGTATGACGGGCTGACCGCCGCAGCAGTGCCCTTCTGTCCTTTATTATATCCACCTTTCCGCCCCTTGTCAAGTGCGGCATGGACAGCAGTGGCCCGGGCTCCCGCGCCCGGACGGCGGCCTGCTTTTTGTGTGGACAAAAAGCAGGCAAAAAACCACTTAAGGAACTACGTTCCTTAAGAATCCTCCTTCATGACGGGGGTTATTTTCTTGCGCCCGCGGCACAGTCCGGTTTGCCGCTCGGACTGCCGTCCGCGTACAGGTCTCCCGTCCCTATTTCAGCATTCTTACCGGCAGTCCCTACCGTTCCGCTTTGGGTCCTCCCGAAGATGCCGTCCTCCGGCACCCACTCCAATATGTCGCCGGGCTGGCATTGGAGGATGTTGCAGATTGTATTAAAGCTTTCTAATGTAATAGCAGTATTTCCTGAACGTAATTTTTGCAAGGTACTTTCTGGTATAATTCTCTCCTGGCGGAGGCGATAAGTAGAGTAACCAGCTTTTTTTAGCTCCTGTTGTAAATTCATCTTATATCGAAGCATAAAATTCTCCACATATTTCAAAAAATCTATTGACATACAAGAACGAAGGTGTATAATGTAGGTATAGAAGAATCCCGGTGTATAACAATAGGAGGTACTAAAAATGAGCGCGAACATAAAAGAATATATTGAAGAGATAAACCAAAACTACAACGACCTTGGGGAGAACCTGCTGATGTTGGAGGCGGTGCTGCTGGCGCGGGAAGAGGAGACGGGATTTCCTGAAGAATACATAGCCTCCAGTGTAAAGCGCCTGACAGACTATATCGACCAGCATGTGGGAGAGCTCCGGCAGGTGGCAGGAATTCTGGTTCGCCAGCCGCACCAATACGCACCGCGCCACAGGGCTGGTCGGAGGGCGGCAATCGCGCGCATCCGCAGGAGTAAGCACTGCTGGCGGCCCGAGGCACCGGCGCGGGAAGGACGGTCCAACAGGTCGTAGCGAAAAACAAAAACAAAACACTCAGGGGATACACAAGGGGGCGGGCCCCCTTGTGCAAGCTTTTGGTACTTTTCCCTTGCGGGAAAAGTACACCCGTTCCCCCCACAGAAATCAAAGCCTTATTTCCCGCGAATCGCGGAAAAATAAATCCTCTGCTCCCCCTCCCGGGGGGCGCTCATCCGGCAGTCCCCATAGGTCCGGACGCGGGTAAAGCCGGCCTCCATGAGCCAGACCTTCAGCTCGTCCACGTCATAAGCCCTCTGCCGGTGCTCCTCCCCGGCCCGGTCCCACGTGCCGTCGGGACGGCGGGTAAAGAGATCCACCCAATAGGAGCAGATCCTGCTCCGCTTTTCATATTCCGTCCGCCAGACACAGTAGACGTCGTCCGTCTCGTCCAGAAAGACCTGTCCATCCAGAGAAGCGAGCTTTTCCATGCTGTTGATGTCAAACACCAGCACCCCGCCGGGGGCGATGAACAGATGGAGCCGCTGGAAGGTCTTCTGCACGTCCCTGGGACTGGTGAGATAATTGACGCTGTCCAGACAGCAGACGGCGGCGTCCACCGTGCCGTAGAGATCCAGCGCCGGCATGGACTGGTTGAGAAACACCGGAGGCTCGCCGGCGAGGCCCGCCGCCTTCTCCCTGGCCCTGGCCAGCATGTCCGGGCTGGCGTCCGCCGCGATAAGCTCATACCCCCGCTCCGTCAGGACGGCGGTCATCTCCCCTGTGCCGCAGGCCAGATCCAGAACGGTGTGGACCGGGATCTGACTGCGGCGGAACAGCTTTTCCAGATAATCCGCCCGCCGCTCGTAGCCCACGTCCCCGGTCAGCGCGTCATAGACGCCCGCCAGGGCCTCATAGGCGTTCATGTCTTGTCCTCCGGCGGTTTCTCCGGCGGCTCCAGCTGGGT
This sequence comes from Oscillibacter sp., assembly GCA_014799925.1. GTDB lineage: Bacteria > Bacillota > Clostridia > Oscillospirales > Oscillospiraceae > Pelethomonas. The sequence goes on along the minus strand of JAAVHC010000047.1, from coordinate 2,046 downwards.
CTGGCGGTCAAAGAAGATCTGATAGCCCCCGTGGCCGAAGGTCAGAGACCGGTTCACCCGGCTGATGGTGGCGCTGGAGGCTCCCGTCCTCTCCAGGATATCGTTATAGATCATGCCCTGCCGGAGCAGCATGGCAACCTCGAAGCGCTGCTCCATGGCCCGCAGCTCCGTCACGGTACACAGATCCTGAAAGAAGTCATAGACCTCTTCCTCTGTTTTCATGGTGAGAATGGCCTGATACAGGCCGTCGCTCTTTTCTTTTCTGGTAATCCTTGCCATCAGAATATCCTCCATTGGTTGGGTGCTTTCAGGAGGCGCCGCTTCCCTCCGCGCGCGTACGGAAGCGGTCCTTCCCCCGTTTTCTTCACTATATCATTTCAACCGGCGAAAGTAAACACTTTTCCACAAAATCCGCGCCCCCCTTTTTTTGCCTTGCCCGTGATTCCGCCAAGAGGATATAGCGAAAATAGACAGACAGCTGATGCCGCTGTTCGGAGGCGTTTGGCAAAATAGCCGTGATTCGCCCCTTTTTTTTGTCGGTTTTACCATGGAAAACTGTTTCAAGCCGCCTTGACGCTGGGCAAGTCGGTGGGGTATAATAGGTGCAGTATGGACGCTGGCGATTTTTGCCAGCGGCCGATATACCGTCAATCTACAATGGAGGATCCGACATGCCCTACAGAGAAGCAGATCACAATAGTGTCTACTATTTTCATCAAGGGACAGATATCAGCGCTTACGAATTTCTGGGCGCCCACCCTGTTGCCCGTGACGGAGCCAACGGCTATATGTTCCGCGTCTGGGCGCCGCGGGCCCAGGCTGTCTCCGTGGTGGGGGATTTCAATTCATGGGATACCGAGGCCCACCCCATGGACAGGATCTCCGACGAGATCTGGGAGCGCTTCATTCCCGGCGGACAGACCTATGACGCCTACAAGTTCGCCATCACCGGCGTGGACGGCGTACAGCGGATGAAGGCCGACCCCTACGCCTTCCACGCCGAGACCCGCCCCGGCAACGCCAGCAAGCTCTATTCCATCGACGGCTACCAGTGGGGCGACGCCGCCTGGCGAGAGAGCCGGCGGGACGCCCCCGTTTACAGCGCCCCGCTGAACATCTACGAGGTCCATCTGGGCTCCTGGAAGCGCCGGGAGAACGGGGACTTCTACGACTACCGCAGCCTGGCCGACGAGCTGGCCCCCTACGTCAGGGACATGGGGTTCAACTTTATTGAGCTGATGCCCGTCACCGAGTACCCCTATGATCCCAGCTGGGGCTATCAGGTCACCGGCTACTACGCCCCCACCTCCCGGTACGGCACGCCGGAGGACTTCATGTACTTCGTGGACCGGATGCACCAGCACGGCATCGGCATCATTCTGGACTGGGTCCCCGCTCACTTCTGCAAGGACGCCCACGGACTTTACGAGTTCGACGGCGCTCCCTGCTATGAGTATCCCGACCGGCGCAAGGGGGAGCACGCCTCCTGGGGCACCCGCGTCTTTGACTACGGCCGGCCGGAGGTGAAGAGCTTCCTCCTGTCCTCCGCCGCCTTCTGGCTGAAGGAGTACCATATTGACGGCATCCGGGTGGACGCGGTGGCCTCCATGCTGTATCTGGACTATGACCGCAAGGACGGCGAGTGGGTGGCCAACCGGTACGGCGGCAAGGAGCACCTGGAGGCTATCGAGTTCCTCCAGGCGCTGAACAGGACCGCGTTCCAGGTCAACCCCTGCGCGCTGATGGTGGCGGAGGAGTCCACCGCCTGGCCCCTGGTGACCAAGCCCAGCGACGTCACCGGTCCCAACGGCTTCGGCGGCCTGGGCTTCAACCTGAAGTGGAACATGGGCTGGATGAACGACATGTGCCACTATCTGAAGATGGACCCCTGGTTCCGCCAGGGCAACCATAAAGACATCACATTCTCCATGTTCTACGCCTTCTCCGAGAACTACGTCCTTCCCCTGAGCCATGACGAGGTGGTCCACATGAAGGGCAGCGTCCGGGGCAAGATGCCCGGCGACGAGTGGCAGCAGCTGGCCGGCG
>JAAVHC010000046.1 GCA_014799925.1 Oscillibacter sp. | reverse complement strand
TTCATTCCTTACGCCCCTTTCGCGAGGCCCTTCTGGCGGGCATACTCCGCCGCGCCCAGCGCGCCCATCAGCTGGGGGTCCGTCTTCAGATCGATGACCTTCAGCTTCAGCACATGCTCGATGGCCTTTTTCAGTCCGGCGTTCTTGGCGCAGCCGCCGGTGAGGGTGATGCTGTCCGTGGCGCCGGCCTTCTTGCTCATGACGAAGCAGCGCTTGGCCACGGCCATCTGGATGCCGGCGGCGATCTCGTCCATAGGCTTGCCCTCGCCCACCAGGGTGATGACCTCGCTCTCGGCGAAGACGGTGCACTGGGCGGTGATGGGGATGGTGTTCCTGGCCGACAGGGACAGGTCCGAAAACTCCGGCAGGGTCATTTCAAAGGCGTTGGCCATGGCCTCATAGAACCGACCCGTGCCGGCGGCGCACTTGTCGTTCATGGCGAAGTTCTTTACCGTGCCGTCGGTGTCGATGGAGATGCCCTTCACGTCCTGGCCGCCGATGTCGATGATGGCCTTGACGCTGGGGTCGGTGACGTGGACGCCCATGGCGTGGCAGGAGATCTCGGAGATGTTCTCGTCGGCAAAGGGCACCTTGTTGCGGCCGTAGCCGGTGCCGATGAGATAGCTGAGCTCCTTCGCCTCCTTCAGCCCTGCCTTTGCCAGCGTTTCCTCCAGGGCCATGGTGGCGGACACCTCGGAATTGATCTTGCTGCGAATGGTGGTATCCGCCACCATCCTGCCCTCCTCGTCCAGGATGACGCACTTGGTATAGGTAGAACCTACGTCACAACCGCCAAAATATTTCATGTTTTCTCGTCTCCTTCCTCGCACTACCACGTAATATCGTCTTCAAATTCCACCAGAGAGGGATCCAGAGGCTCCTCCTGGAAGACATTGGTCATATAGTTGTTGACCTTGCTGCGCATATCCCGGCGGGATACGGTGCGGGGGTCCATCAGGTCGTGCTCGACCCAGATGATGTGGATGCCCCGCTGGCGGGCCTGCTCGTCAAAGAGGCCCTGGAGACCGGCCATGGTCTTACAGCACACGTGCTGATACATGATGACGATCTCCACGTTGAACTCCTCCACCTGCTTCCACAGCTCCTCCAGCACGTGAACGTGGCCGCCGTTGGTATGCTTGCGCATGACCATGCGCTCGTACAGACGGGCCAGGTCGCGGATGGCCTCCTCCTGGTCCTCGGTGTCGAGCATCTTGGTGAAGTTCAGGCTCTCCATCTCCACCAGCACGCCGATGCCCCAGGCGTTCTGCAGCCAGTTGGAGAAATTGGCGTAGTAGTGGGCGGGGCAGCTCCATACGATGGCCCGGTGGCGGATGGGGGCCCGGTAGGGGTTCATCCGCTTCTCATAGCAGCGCAGCATGGTCCTGTTGACCTTCCTGAAGGTCTTCATGACCCTGGGGTCCAGACCGCCGTCCATCTCGTAGTTCCACTTCCGGAACAACTCGTAGGCGGGACCGATGACCTGGGGATAGGGGGTCTTGTTGACCTCCCATTTCTCCATCTCATAGCGGGTCTGCTCGTTGAACCGCTTGATGACGGTGAAATAATGCTCCCAGTCCCATTTCTGGCCGGTGAGGTCCTCCACCCACTTGATGCACCGCTTCATGTCCTCCGCGCCGCAGTCCACCGTGTCCTCGTCGTCGTAGCGCACGGGCAGGGTCAGGGGATAGGTGGGCATCTTGAACCGGCGGTCCTGATAGGAGGTTGCCATAGTGGAACCGTCGCAGGGAGTGGAGGTGGAGATGAAGCCCAGGCCGCAGTGGGGCAGTACGTCCAGAATGGCCGCGCCGCACTCGCTGGTGGGCACCGGGCAGGTGTCCGCCGGCAGGCCGAAGCTCTCCACCGCGTCGATGTAGGGCACGCAGATGAGCTGGTCGATCTCGCTGACCAGGAAAACGGGCATCAGCTGGTAGGGCATGCCGATGAGGCCCGGGAAGCCCGCCATCATCTGGCTCATGGTCATCTCATCGAACATCAGGAGCTTTTCCTGAATTTTCTTATTATCGCCGATGCGCTCGTCCGCCATCAGCAGGGTGGCGATGTTATACGCGCCGTTGCGCAGCACCGGGTGGAACAGCTGGTGGGCCATGGTAACGTGAGGCCCCCGCAGCCCCAGGGTGTTGCGGTCCACGAAGGCGGGCAGCGCCAGATAGGAGCTGAACCACCGGTACTCCATCAGGCCCTCCAGAATGGACACCGGGTCCTTCATCACCATGTCCAGCATGGTGCCCCAGATGCCCAGCCAGCCCACGAAGTCCCGTGCGGTGCTCTCCACGCCCCGCCACTCCCGGCGGGTGAAAGCGATCTGTCCCTTCTGGTACAGGCGGCCCAGGTGCTTCTCGCCGTTGAGCAGCAGGTCCTTTTTCTCCTCGCCGGACATGGCGGCCACGGTTTTCACCTCGTCCACGATCCGGTCCCTGGTGGCTTTCAGATTCTCCCTGACGTTTTTGCCCACGTCCTTCCAGTCCACCTCGGCGATCAGGTCCTTCCAGATTTTCAGGTCACGGGGCAGGTTTTCCTTCGCCCATTTCAAATTGGCCTTCAGCATGATGCTCCCCCCTCTCTGTTTTTCTGGATGCGCTTGATCTCCAGGGACTCCACAAACGCCTGCATACGGGTGCGCAGCTGGCCGGAGCTGCGGGCGTTATAGGGCCGGTCGATGGACAGCACGGGGTGTCCGTAGTCCGCCTCCTGGATGTGGCTGGCCAGGGCCCGCTCGAAGGCCCAGAAGTCGCAGAACTTGATCTGCTCAAAGATGATGCCCTCGGCCTTGTATTCCCGTGCCAGGCGGTCCGCCGTGGCCCGGCGCTGCTGAATCTTCTCGTCGCTCATGAACCGGGGGCACTCGGAGACTTGCAGATAGTGGCGGCAGACCTGGGTCAGGGCGTCCTCGCTGTCATTGAGCTCAATGACCTCCCGCCCCGGCGTGGAGCCGAAGCAGAAGCGGTCGGCGACCACCAGCGCGCCGCTGTCCTCGATCAGTTTGGTCATATCAAGATCGTCCACCTCGCTGCCCACGATGGCTACCCGGGCCCGGAACCAGGGCCTGGCGTCCACCTCCCGATTCCTGACCTCCTCCAGGGTCTCCCGGAGCTTGTCAAGAATCAGGCGCTTGGGGCAGCAGTAGGTTGCCATGTTCAGCACATGGAACTCATAACCGGTGATGGGCGGATTGTCCAGCTTCCGGAACTCGCCGATTTCGGTGATGATCTGGCAGATCTCGTTGTGCTCCTCCACGGCCTTGCGGATGGCTTCGTCGGAGATGTCCACGCCGTAAACCTGGTGGAGCCGCTCCAGGACCCGGTTTTTGATCTGCCTGACATAGTGGGTAATGGTGAAATCCTCCACCTTGTAGGGAATGTCCGCGTGGGTGACAAAGAACTTCTCTCCCGGCAGGCCCGCCACCAGTTCGATGTTCTCCATGCAGCGGTTCATCTCCGCGCAGGCGTCCACCCCCGCCAGGGCGTCCAGATAGTTGAAGCCGCCCTCAATGCCCCGCTCCAGCAGTGCGCGGCAGTATTCGCAGGTGTAGTTGGACATGTAATATGTAGCGATGTCCATGGACCCCGTCTTCGGGGCCCGCAGCCGGACGGAGAAGCAGCTGTCCAGATTCAGCAGTACCTCCGGCATGTGGAAGCAGGTGTAGCCAATGGCAAGCCCGCCCTCCGCTCTGGCCTGATCGATCAGCTCGTTGCTGCTGTTTTCCAGCAGCTTCTCAAAGTAGATCAGATGCTTCAGATCCTTCAAATATTATTCCTCCTCTTTTCTCTGGTTCCGTCAACGGCGTATCACGCCAGCACGCCCAGTCTGGTGAGCGCCTCCTCCGCGCCGCGCAGAATGGCCGCGTCCCCCGGCAGCCGGAACACGCTGCGGCCCCGGATGTCGCCCTCCGCCTGGGCCCGGTCGGCAGGGATGCGGGCAAGCAGCTCCAGCCCGTCCAGCTGAACGTACTGCGCCAGCTCCGGGTCCTCCAGCCGGTTGACCACCGCGCCGCAGCGGTCGCACATCATCAGCTCCCCCGCCACCCGGCGGATGGTCTGGATCACCTGGGTCCCCTTGCGGCTGGGGTCGGTGACCAGAACCAGGTGGGTGACCTTCTCCATCACCCGGCGGTTGATCTGCTCGATGCCCGCCTCGCCGTCGATGACCACGTAGTCAAAATCCTGGGCCAGCAGGCTGATGACCTCCTTTAAATAGGCGTTCACCGTGCAGTAGCAGCCCGCGCTCTCCGGCCGGCCGATGGCAAGGAAGGCAAAGGCCTGTTCCTCCACCATGGTGTCAAAAATGCGGAAGCGGGCTTCGTTCAGCAGCTCGATGGCCTTGCGGGGGGCGCCGTCCTCCACGCTGGCGACGATGCTCTTCCGGATGTCGTCCAGCGTCTCCCGGACCTCCACCCCCAGGGCGGTGGCAAGGCCGACGGCCGGGTCGGCGTCGATGGCTAGGATCCTGGCCGACGGCTGGCGCTCGGTCAAAAGGCGGACGAAAGCCGCCGACAGGGAGGTCTTCCCCACGCCGCCCTTGCCCGCCAGGGCAATGATTTTCGTTTGGCGTTCCACGTCTGATGCGAGTCCTCCTCTCCCGCGGAGCAGTTTGTTCCATCTCTCCGCCCGTCTGTTTTCGGCAACGAATCGCGGCACAAAATTACGCCTTTCATTTTATCATTGAATCTGCGGAAAGGCAAGAAAAATTTGTGCATTCTACCGGAATTTTTCTTGCCAAGCCGAATCTTATATGGTAATATTGTAAACAACGAATCGCGTCGCAAAATCTTCCCTTAAAATTTATCTGACAGAAAGTGAGGCGAACCCTTTGAAGACCGATATTCTGGTCCAGCAGCTGGTGGACAGCTACGGCAATTGGGTCCAGGGCGAGTGCGAGAACAGGCAGGGCGGCACAGGCCGGATGACCAGGGAGCTGTACCCCTACGACACCATGTTTTCCCCCATTCAGGTCAACCGCCTGACGCTGAAAAACCGGGTGGTCATGGCTCCCATGGGCAACCTCCAGATGGCGGAGGAGAGCGGGCGGCCCAATGACAAGATGCTGCAATACTTTTTCGCCCGCGCCGCCGGAGGCGTGGGCCTGCTCACCACGGGCCTCATCCCCATCAGCCACGGCATCGACCCCTCGGTGACCGAGCCGAGGAACCGCTCCTATTTCCCCCGGATCGACGGGACCCGGACCAACTACGCCGGCTGGCGGGATCTGGCCCAGGGCGTCCACGCCCGGGGCAGCCGCATCTTCATCCAGCTGACCCCCGGCCTGGGCCGCGTGGGCGCGCCCACCTGCCTGGTGAACGAATATAAGGTGCCCGTCTCCGCCTCCCTGAACCCCAATTTCTACATACCGGAAGTGCCATGCGTTCCTCTGACCGATATTGCCCTGGGCAGGATCATCAAAAACGGCGGCCAGGCGGCCATCGACGCCATGACCATGGGCCTGGACGGCGTGTACCTCCACGGCCACGAGGGCTATCTGCTCGATCAGATGACCAGCCGCGCCTTCAACCGCCGGAAGGCGGGCAAATACGCCGACTGGCAGCGCTTCGGCATCGACCTGGTGAAGAACATCCGCCAGCGCTGCGGCCCCAACTTCCCCATCATGTACCGCATCGACCTCAGTCTGGCCCTTAACGAAACCTACGGCCAGCGGATGAACACCGTGAAGTCCCTCAAGCACTTCCAGAATGGCCGCTCCATTCAGGATACGCTGGATTACATGGAAAACCTGGTGAAGGCGGGCGTGGACCTGTTCGACGTTGATCTGGGCTGCTATGACAACTGGTGGCTGCCCCATCCCCCCGCCGGGATGCCCGCGGGCTGCTTCCTGGACGTGTCCAGGGTGGCCAAGGAGTATTTTGCCGCCAAGGACATCAAGTCCAACGCCGGCGTTCCCGTCCCCATTGTGGCGGTGGGCAAGCTGGGCTATCCCGACATCGCGGAGCGCGCCCTGCGGGAAGGCAGATGCGACATGATCATGCTGGGCCGTCCGGTGCTGGCGGACCCCGACTGGTGCAACAAGGCCTACGCCGGCGAGGTGGAGAAGATCCGGCCCTGCATCGGCTGTCAGGAGGGCTGCGTCAACGAGTTCGTGGAGGGCGGTCATCCCCAGTGCGCGGTCAACGCCCGGACGGGCTTCGAGGACGTGATGCCCGCCGTGCCGGAGAAGGCGGAGAAGCCCAAGCGCATCGGCGTGGTGGGCGGAGGCCCCGCGGGCCTGAACTTCGCCCTCACCGCCGCCCAGCGGGGACACAAGGTGGAGATTCTGGAGAAGACCGGCAGGCTGGGCGGCAAGGTGGTCCCCGGCAGCGTGCCTCTGGTGAAGTTCGATTTCGCCAACTATCTGGACTGGCTGCGCCGGGAGGCGGAGGCCGAGCCCAACATCACCATTAAACTGAACACCCTGGCCGATTCCGCCTATCTCAAGGAGCAGGGCTATGACGCGGTGGTATTCTCCAACGGAACCCGGGAGGGTACGCCCCCCATCCAGGGCATCGACAAGGTGCCTTATGTCCAGGCCACGGAGCTGCTGGTGAAGCCGGAGCTGCTGGGCGACGCCAAGCGGATCGTGATCGTCGGCGGCGGCGTGGTAGGCTGCGAGACGGCCTACTGGCTGGCCTACGAGAAGAACTGCCAGGTCAGCGTGGTGGAGATGCTGCCCAACTTCATGGAGGGCGCCTGCACCGCCAACCGCGGCCACCTGATCCACTACATGGAGAAGGCCGGCGTGCGCCTCATCAACTGCGCCAAGGTCATGCGCTTCGACACCAACCTGGTCTACATCGAGCGCAACATCTCCGACGGTGTGCCCGATCCCTACAACACCTGGCAGCCCCTCCTCCCCAAGAATATTCCCAACCCCCTGGCCAAGAAGCTGGGCTCCGACGCCTACCTGGACCAGCTGAGCGCGGACCTGGTGGTCCTCGCCATGGGCGGCCGCGCCGACGAGCGGCCCTTCCTGGATGCCCAGAGCCAGCGCGTCGCGCCGGAAATCTACAACATTGGCGACAGCTTCCACGCCGGGAGAGTGCTGGAGGCCAACCGGGCGGCGTACAGCCTGGCGTGCAGGATCTGATGCTTTTACGAGGGGGAGTGTTCTTTTCTTTGTGAACAAAGAAAAGAACCAAAAGAAAAACTTTTTACTCGCCCGATGGGCCGTTTATTTGGGTGCGTGCGTCTATCGGGAGACCTTTTCTTACGATTAGTGCCTACAGGGGCGGAGCTTTGCTCCGCCCCTGTGTTCTTGTGGTCTATAATTGGCCGCATGATTGTGCATGACCCCATCGAGGGGTCATGCACAATTTAATTCTGCGCGGCCACTCGACGTGGCCGTGCTGGAGGGCCCGCCTAGAGCAGCACCCCAAAATACTGAGAAAAGTTCAGCGGTCCAGAAAACGCATGGCCGCGTTGTCGTCCTTGACGGGCGTCAGCCCGTCTGTGTCCTCCGCCTTGCCCTGCGTTCCCTGCCCTCGCTTCCTTTTTTCTCTTTATTTCTGGGAACTGCTCTAA
>JAAVHC010000013.1 GCA_014799925.1 Oscillibacter sp. | reverse complement strand
GGGAACGCAGGGCAAGGCGGAGGACACAGACGGGCTGACGCCCGTCAAGGACGACAACGCGGCCATGCGTTTTCTGGACCGCTGATCTTTTCTCAGTATTTTTGGGTGCTGCTCTAGGCTAAGCTGCGCAGAAAAGAGCGGGATTGGCCGTCCGCCCAGGACCTTTTTCTTTCAAGAAAAAGGATTATTCCTCGTCTTCCCCATCTTCCTCCCCGCCGTCTTCCCGGAGCAGGAACTCCGTCAGGGCTTTGGACAGCGTGGAGAGAATGGCGGAGGTGATGACCAGACTGAATCCGCCGTCCTCCAGCGGCAGACGGGCGCCGCGCTCCACGACCAGCTCCCCGCCGCGCAGAGGCAGGCCGGAAAGAAACCGGACGGAAGACCGGTACTGCCGGACAAAGTCCGTATACAGGGCCCGCGCGGACGCCTCGCTGCGGTCCTCCGGCAGCAGCCGCTGGATACAGGAAATGCTGAGGCTCTGCTTTAAAACACAGATCATCACCAGGTAGGCCAGATGCACCCGCGAGTACCGCTTCTTCACTGGCGGGGGCATGACCTTCATGCGGACGTAATTGTTGATGATGCTGGCGGTAATGGCTTTTTCCTCCCCGCATCGCTCCAGAGGAGAGAGATACCGGGTGAGCAGCAGGATCACCTGGTCCATGTACAGATCCAGCTGGGGCAGGCTGTCCCAGTCCGGCAAATCAAATTTTTCCAGGCCCGTCATCCACTCCGACAGGCGTTGGGCGGCGTCACCCTTTGTACAGGACATGCGTCGTCTCCGCTCCCTTCTTTTTACGTTATAATGCAGTATACCGGATTTCCACGCATAATGCAATACGTAAAATCAAAAATAATCATGTGCGGCGGCTTGACATGTTGATTAAAACTGGTTATACTAATATCAAATACAAGATATAATAATTTTGTGAATTATAGAAAGGAGTTTATGATGGCAGCTGAAAAAGAAAAACGGCCGCAGAGCCGGGGAGAGGAGATCGCCAATACCGTGTCCCACGGCCTGGGAGCGCTGCTGGCGCTGGCAGGCGCGGCGCCGCTGGCGGCGAGAGGAATTCTGTCGGGCTCCGCCAAGGCGGGGTTCAGCCTGACGGCCTATGGCGCCAGTCTGGTGCTGCTGTATACCGCGTCGGCGGTATATCACGGCGCGCGGAATCCGGAGGTAAAGCGCCGCCTGCGGATCATGGACCACTGCTCTATTTTTGTGCTGATCCTGGGCACCTATGTGCCCATGTCCCTGCTGGTGGTGGGAGGAAAAACCGGATGGATGCTGTTTCTCACCAACTCCACGCTGGCGGCCATTGGCATCACCCTGAACGCCATCGACCTGAAGCGGTTCGACAAGGCGTCCATGGCGCTGTACGCCCTGATGGGCTGGCTGGTGGTGCTGGCCATGCGGGCCATTATCGCGGCCCTGCCGCCCGCGGGGCTGGCGCTGCTGGTGGCCGGAGGCGTGGCGTACACGGTCGGGATCATCTTCTACAAGGCGAAGGGGAAATATATGCATTTTGTCTGGCACCTGTTTGTGCTGGCGGGGAGCGCGCTGCAATTTTTCTGCATTGCGAGGTACTGCCTGCCGTGAACGGGTCCCCGGGGCCTGCTTTTGCCGCGCGGCAAAAGCAGAAAAAGGAGGCTGATTTTGCAATCAGCCTCCTTTTTCTATAAACCCCCTTGCATTTTTCCGAAAAAAGGTTATGATAGACACGATATTATTTATAAGAAAGAGGCGTATCCCTAATGACAAAGGTAAACGTAATCTCCGGTTTCCTGGGCGCGGGCAAGACCACCCTCATCAAGAAGCTGCTGGACGAGGCCCTGAAGGGCGAGAAAGTCGTCCTCATTGAGAACGAGTTCGGCGAGATCGGCATCGACGGCGGCTTCCTCAAGGACGCGGGGGTGGAGATCTCCGAGATGAACTCCGGGTGCATCTGCTGCTCCCTGGTGGGCGACTTCGGCGAGGCGCTGAAGAAGGTCATGGAACAGTTCCACCCCGACCGCATCCTCATCGAGCCCTCCGGCGTGGGCAAGCTGTCCGACGTGATCCGGGCCGTCCAGGATGTGGCGGCGCAGGTGCCGGAGATGGCGCTGGGCTGCGCGGTCACCGTGGCCGACGCGGCGAAGGCCAGGGTCTATCTGAAAAACTTCGGCGAGTTCTACGCCAATCAGGTCCAGTACGCCGGGGCCATCATCCTCAGCCGTACCCAGAAGCTGGACGGTGAGAAGCTGGAAGCGGCGGTTGCCCTGCTGCGGGAGAAGAACCAGTCCGCCCCCATCGTTACCACCCCCTGGGACCAGCTCACCGGCCAGCAGCTCCTCGCCGCCATGGAGCGCGGCAACACCCTGGCCGCGGACCTGCTGGCCGAGGAAGAGGAGGACGTCTGCCCCGTCTGCGGCGAGCACCATCACCACCATCACGACCACGACGGGGACGGTCGCGAGTGCGGCTGCCATCACCATGAGGAGCATGAGCATCATCACCATCACGAAGAGGGCGAGGAGCACCATCATGACCATGCGTGCTGCCGCCACGACCACGAGGAGCACGAGCATGAATGCTGCCATCATGAGCACCATGACCACGATCATGAGTGCTGCGGCCACGATCATGACCACCACCACCATCATCACCATCACCACGGCCACGACGCCGACGAGGTGTTCGCCAGCTGGGGCGTGGAAACCACCCATACCTTCACGGCGGAGCAGCTGGAGAACATCCTGACCGGGCTGGACAGCGGGAAGTACGGCGCGGTCCTCCGGGCCAAGGGCATCGTGTCCGCCGGGGACGGCGGAAGTTCCGCACCCGGAACCTGGCTCCACTTTGACTACGTGCCGGAGGAGCACCAGGTCCGCACCGGTCCCGCCGACTACACCGGGCGGCTGTGCGTCATCGGAAGCAAGCTGGACGAGGCGGGGCTGAAAGCCCTCTTTGAGGTGTGATATGGCCCAGGAGAAAGTCTATCCCGTCTATCTGATCGCCGGGTTTCTGGACAGCGGCAAGACCAGCTTTATCAACGGCATTCTCTCCGACGGCTTCGCCATGGACGACAGGACCCTCCTGCTCCAATGCGAGGAGGGCGAGGTGGAATACGACAGGAAGCTGCTGCGCAACGTCACCGTCCTGACGGTGGACGACCAGGAAACGCTGACGCCGGAATTCCTGGAGGCGGAGCGGAAGAAATGCCGCGCCTCCCAGATCATCGTGGAGTTCAACGGCATGTGGCAGATTCAGGATTTCTATGTGAACTCCATGCCCAAGAGCTGGGTGCTGTACCAGATCATTGCCACGGTGGAGGGGCCTGCCTTCGACATGTACGCCAAAAATATGGCGTCGCTGATGATGGAGAAGCTGCGCAACGCGGATATGATCTGCATCAACCGCTGCACGGACGAGCTGTGCGCCTCCCTGCGGCAGAGGAACCTGCGGCTGGTGAACCGCCGGGCGGACATCTACCTGGAGCGGGAGGACGGCCAGAGCGAGGACTACATGGACGGCACCGTCTCCGCCTTCGACCTGGACCAGCCGGTGATCAGAATTTCCGACGAGGACTACGGCCTGTGGTACGTGGAGATCATGGACAATCCCCAGATGTACGCGGGCAAAACCGTGGTCTACCGGGCCATCATGTGCAAGCCGCCCAAGTACGGGCGCTACTTCACCCCCGGACGGTTCGCCATGGTCTGCTGCGCGGAGGACATGACCTTCCTGGCTTTGGCCTGCATCGGCTATGACGTCAGCAAGATCCCGGAGCGGGCGTGGGTGGAGGTCACCGCCGAGGTGGCCGTGGAGCACTGGGACCCCTACGAGGGGGACGGCCCGGTGCTGCACGTCAAGTCCGTCACCCCCTGCCAGAAGCCGGCGGAGGAAGTCGTTCAGATGTAAATTGCAGGAGGCCGCTGCATCCGCAGCGGCCTCCTGGGCGGTCCACTGAAAAAATCATTGTATCCACCGGGAAATCGTGGTATGATACATCTGTATGTGCCCCGGTATGCACCGGGACGCATACGAAAAATATCAACGAAAAGGAAATACAATATGAAAAGACAGTTAAGCGGGCTTCTGGCCCTGATCCTTACGCTGAGCCTGTGCGCGGGCTGCGGCGGCAGCCCGGCCCCGGACGCGGACGACACCCCCCGGCAGCCGGAGGGGCAGACCGCCGGGAATATCTTTGAGACACTGACGGATCTGGATATGGCGGAAACCGTGCTGGAACTGGACGGCAACGCCATTCCGGCGGATATGTACCTCTATTGGCTCATGTACACATGCAGCACCCTGGAGTACCAGCTGAACATGCTCTCGTACTATGGCATGTATACCGAAACCATGGATGAGAACGGCCAGATCAAATGGGAGGAATCCGTGGACGGCACGCCGCTGCTGGATATCGTCCGGGAGCAGGCGGAGGGCAGCTCGCTGTCCTACGCGCTGATTGAGAACGTGGCGAAGGAACAGGGCGTGGAGCTGACCGAACAGGAGCGGGAAGCGATGGACGCGGAGGTGGCCGAGCAGATCGAGCAGGCGGGCGGCGAGGAGAGCTTCCTCCAGAACCTCTATGAGATGGGCCTCAGCCGGGAGAGCCATATGCGCCTCATTAAACTGAACTATCTCTATGACCGCCTCCGGGAGCTGGCCTCCGATACGTCCAGCGCGCTCTATGAGGCGCCCTCCGACGACAACGCTTACGTGGACCATATCCTGCTGATGACCGTTGACTCCGCCACCAACGAGCCCCTCGGTGAGGAAGAGATCGCGGAGAAGAAGGCAAAGGCCGAGGAGCTGCTGGCTCAGCTCCAGGAGACGGACCCGGCGGAGCTGGAGACCGTCTTTACTCAATTGGCCGAGGAGAACGGCGAGGACCCCGGCCGTGAAAGCGGCGCGGGCTATCTGATGGATTCCACCACCAATTTTGTCCAGGAGTTCAAGGACGCAGCCCTTGCCCTCAAGCCCGGTGAGATCAGCGGCATCGTGGAGAGCGACTATGGCTACCACATCCTCCTGCGGAAGGAGCTGACCGGGGACCATCTGCGGACGCTGGCCGAAAACCACCTGGGCGATTATCTGGACGAGCGGATAGGCGCCGCGATGGAAACCGCGGTGCGCAGCGAGAAGCTGGACGGCATAAACGCGGGCGACCTCTACAACCGCTATATCGAGGCCCTCCAGGCCCTGCATCCCCAGGAGGAGGACCAGAGCGCGGCGGACGGCGGCGCGGCGGAATAACGCGATGCCCAACGGAATCATTATTATTGATAAGCCTGCCGGCTGGACCAGCATGGACGTATGCGCCAAGCTGCGGGGCATCCTGAAGGAACGGCGGATCGGCCATGGCGGGACCCTGGACCCCATGGCCACCGGCGTGCTGCCCGTGTTTGTGGGAAACGCCACCAAAGCGGTGGAGTTCGCGGAGAAGAGCGATAAGGAATACATCGCCGGACTGCGCCTGGGGCTGGTCACCAACACCCAGGACAGTACGGGGGAAGTTCTGGAGACACGGCCCGCCCATATCAGCCGGGAGGCGCTGGAGGCGGTCCTGCCCCGGTTCACCGGGGTCATCGAGCAAATCCCGCCTATGTATTCCGCCATCAAAATCCAGGGGAAGAAGCTCTATGAGCTGGCCCGGAAGGGTCAGGAGGTGGAGCGCAGGCCCCGTCCCGTCACTATCCACGCGCTGGAACTCATGGAGCAGACGGGGGAGGCGGAATACCTGCTGCGGGTCCGGTGCTCCAAAGGGACCTATGTCCGGACCCTGTGCCACGACATCGGGCAGGCCCTGGGCTGCGGAGGCTGCATGAGCAGCTTGCGCCGGACCATGGCGGCGGGGTTCACCCTTGCGGACGCGGTGACGCTGGAGCAGGTCCAGGAGCGGGGCGAGGCCCTGCTGACACCCGTGGACCGGTTGTTCGCGGCGTATCCGGCTTACCCGCTGGCCTCGGCCCGGCAGGAACATGCCTGCCGCAACGGAAGCCCTGTGCCCGTGAAGGATCTGGAGCCGGGGACGTACCGGGTGTACGGGCAGGCGGGGGAATTCCTCTGCCTGAGCCGGTATGAGAGGGGGCAACTGCGATCCGTCAAGAACTTTTTCGGCGGATGAGCTCCGCAGGGGCGCGTATTCTGCGCCCCTGCGGCATATACAATGGGGGGAGTGCATTGGAAGAACAGAAAAAACGGGCCGTCGCCCTGGGGTTCTTTGACGGCCTGCATCTGGGCCACCAGGCCCTGCTGCGCCGGACCGTGGAGCGGGGGCTGGAGCGGGGGCTGCGCCCCGCCCTGCTGACCTTTGACCGCTCCCCCAGGGAGTTCGTCACCGGCACGCCGGTGCCCCTGCTGACCACCAACGAGGAGCGGCGCAGAATGGCGGAGACCCTGTTCCCCGGCGTGGAAGTGCTGACCGTGCCCTTCGACCGGGCCATGATGACCATGCCCTGGGAGGATTTTGTGGAGATGCTGGCGGAATCCTATGAGGCCCGCTGGCTGGTGGCGGGCCACGACTTCCGATTCGGCCACAGGAACGCCGGGAGCGCGGACCTGCTGCGGGAAAAGGCGGAGGCGCTGGGGCTGGGGTGCGATGTGATCCCCGCTGTCAGGCTGGAGGGCGTGATCGTCAGCTCCACCCATATCCGCGCTCTGCTGGAGCGGGGGGAGGCGGAGACGGCGGCCCGGTTTCTGGGGCGGCCCTTCGCCATTTCCGGGCCGGTGCGGCACGGGAAACGGCTGGGGTCCTCCCGGCTGAGCGCGCCCACGGTGAACCTGACCCCGGACCGGCGGCAGCTGACGCCCGCCTTCGGCGTCTACGCGACCCGTGTGACCGTGGATGGGAGGACGTATCCCGCCGTCACCAACGTGGGCGTGCGGCCCACGGTGGACACCGACGGCGGCGTGACGGTGGAGAGCCACCTGCTGGAGATCGCCGGGGAGCTGTACGGCGCGGACTGCCGGGTGGAATTTTTAAAAGCGCTGCGCCCGGAGCGGCGGTTCGAGAGCCTGGAGAAGCTGCGGGAGCAGATCGCCAGGGACGGGGCGGCGGCCAGGGCGTATTTCAGAGTGGAAGAATCCGCAGAGCATATACAGCCGGATACACGGCGCGGATAGATTATTTTGCGTGGTGATGGATATGAAAGAGCAGCAGGCCGTTCTGGCCATTATCGAGGAACTGAAAAACCTGTATCCCGACGCGGCGTGCTCCCTGACCTTTGACCCGGAAAAGGCCTATGAGCTGCTGTTTTCCGTGCGCCTGGCGGCCCAGTGTACCGACGCGCGGGTGAACATGGTGACCCCCATCCTGTACGCCAGATTTCCCACGCTGGAGGCGCTGGCGGGCGCCACCGAGGAGGAGGTGGGGGAGATCATCCACTCCACCGGGTTCTGGCGGGCCAAGGCCCGGGACATCGTGGCCGCCAGCAGGATGCTGCTGTCGGAGTTCGGCGGAAGAGTGCCGGATAATATGGAGGATCTGCTGCGCCTGCCCGGCGTGGGGCGGAAGACCGCCAACCTGATTCTGGGCGACGTCTACGGCCGGGAGGGCTATGTCTGCGACACCCACTGCATCCGGATCACCGGCCTGCTGGGCCTCACCGACGGCAGCAAGGACCCGCTGAAGGTGGAGACGCAGCTGCGCCGGTGCATCCCGCCGGAGGAGAGCAGCGACTTCTGCCACCGGATGGTCCATCATGGCCGGGCGGTATGCGCGGCACGGCGGCCCAACTGCGAAAACTGCACCCTGCGGCCCTGGTGCGACCACTGGAATGGGCGGAAAGCAGCGGAATAATCCTTTTTCTTGAAAGAAAAAGGTCCTGGGCGGACGGCCAATCCCGCTCTTTTCTGCTCAGCTTAGCATAGAGCAGCACCCAAAAATACTGAGAAAAGTTCAGCGGTCCAGAAAACGCATGGCCGCGTTGTCGTCCTTGACGGGCGTCAGCCCGTCTGTGTCCTCCGCCTTGCCCTGCGTTCCCTGC
>JAAVHC010000045.1 GCA_014799925.1 Oscillibacter sp. | reverse complement strand
TCCGCGCCGCCGGCCCTCCGTATCGCTATCCGTCCGTCTCAGCCCTGTATGTCAAACCCATACTGGCCGGGTGTCGGCACGGCAGCCAGCATGTCATCAATCAGCGCTTCCGCTTGACTCGCCATGCTGATCATCGACTTATTCAGGATCGCTATATCATAAGCGTTTTCAAACTCCCTTTTGCTCATGCCAGCGGCGGCGATGCCCTCCGTCATAGTTGCCATCTCCTTTCCTGCGGTTGTCTATTTCCGGCTACGCGTCTGCCGGTTCCGGCGGCCGCGGAGTCCGCTTAATTGATATCCAGCAGCATAATCTGTCCGTCCGAGTTCTTCTGATAGACCTGACTCATGTCGCTGCTGAGATAGAAGGAACCTATATATACGTTGGTTGCCGTCTGGACATCCTGAAGATACACCAGCATCTCCCGGCAGTAAATGTCGTTCACAAGGACCCAGCCCTGCTGGGGGTATACCATGTAATCCGCCATGCTATCTCCCTCCAGCCCCAGCTTACGGGGATCGAGGGAATTGAAGTAGTCTGTCTGCTCGGAAATTGAGGTGGGCCGTGACTCCTCCTCCTCCACCGGCTTTTCCGGTTCGGGAGCCGGCAGGATCCGTCCCTCTACATAGGCTACCTGAACCGCCACGGCGTACTCCGACCAGCCTACCACAACCCGCAGAATACGGCTGCCGCCCGACTCCGTAGTCGCCACGGCCGCCCGGCCCAAAATCACGTTGCCCATCAGCGTATTGGTGACCGGCTCATCTACCGTTTTGCGGTTTTCCGTGTCAATCGGCACAAACCCCTGCTCACTGCCCCGCAGAACCGTGATATAGCGGTCCGCCAGAAGAGCGGGGTCATCCATCTTGCGGTAATGATAGGTATGGGACACGTCCAGACGCTCCGCGACGGCCGCGTCGGTGGGCGCGTCAACGGAGGCCAAAATCGCTTCGTCCTCGGCCAGAATGCTGTCCAGGGCAACTACGTTGTCCTCATCATTCTCCCCCAGGCTGTATACCTCCAGGGTTTCGTCCTTCTTCTTGCAGGCCGTCAGCAGACATAGTGCCGCCAAAGCCAGCAGAAACAGCTTGGTTTGCTTTTTCATAAAAATTTTTCCTCGCTTTATGCCGGAGCCGGCTCCGGTGAAATGCGGCGGCCCGCCCGTTCCTTATTGGCTTCGGCGGATCGTCACCTGGTCATTGTTTCGCAGCTCCTGAGTAAAGGGGCAGTCCACGCCGTTTACCTGCAAGAGCAGAGGCGCGTCCAGCGTCTCAAAATCAATGCCGGACCGGTCCAGCAGATCCATCAGGAAATAGGCTCCGCCGTCCGTCTTGCCGGGCAGCACAAGGGGGTCCCCATTCAGGTAAAGGAACAGCGGCTTGCGAACGCTGGACACCGCAGGGGCTGTCTCCGGCGCCGCCTGCCAGAGTTCTGGCACCGCCTCCGGCTCCGGCGCGGGCTCCGGCGAAAGAGGCCCGCCCACGACGGAAATCACCTGATCCCCGGACCGAAGGGGCGTATCCAGCGCCGCAGGCCGTCCATTGATCAGCACGCCGCCCACGTAGTTCTCGCCCAGCAGCTCCGCCGGCGTCCGCTCCGCGGAGGCGCCGGGCACAGCGGGCGTGAACTCAATGAAATCTCCGGCATACACCAGAGCGGAGGGCGCCGCATCCTCCCCGTTGCGGCGCAGAACGCAGGGCGTTGCGCTCTGTCCCCGGAAGGTCAGGCGCTGTCCGTCCACCGTGAGGCTCAATGTCCTGCCCGTACGCCCCACCAGGTCAGAGGAGGTATAACCGTTCATCATCAGCAGATCCAGCACCGTCAGCGCGCCGCTGCGGAACAGTTTGGCGGGCTTTCCGTTAAGCATGATCCGGTAGCTGTCGCTGATCAGTCCCAGGCCGGCCGACACGGCGATGCCCAGAGGCGTGGCAAATTCCGGATCATTGAGCTCATACTCCCGGGAGAACGCGCTGATATCATAGTTGTTGCCCGCCAGGGCAACCCGGCGCTCATCCATCCCCAGCGCCTCAGCCACCAGAGTCCGGAGTCCCAGCAGCTTGCTGCCGCCGCCGGCCAGGAACATGGCGGAGGGCGGCGCGCCGTTGATCCCGGTCACCCGCTGGGCAATCTCCTGCGCCAGGGTCTTGGCCGCGCCCTGGAGGGTAGCCTGAATCTCGGTTCCGGCGACGCTCTGCTCCAGACCCAGCACATCCCGATAAGTGATGGTAGGCTCGTCCAGCTGCATCTTCATCCGCTCCGCCGTGGCGAAGTCAATAAGAAATCGGCGCATCAGGGTCTCGGTAATCTCATCTCCGGCGGTGGTTGCCATCGTGTAGCCCACTACGGCTCCGTCCCGGCAGATGGCAATATCCGTCGTACCCGCGCCAATATCCGCCAGCACCAGGTTCAAAAGCCGCAGTTCCGCGGGAATCACCGCGTTCAGGGCGGCAATAGGCTCCAGCGTCAGACTGGCTACCTCCAGCCCCGCCGCCTCCATCACGGTATACAGACTCTCCACCACCTCGCTGGGCAGGAAGGTGGCCACCACCTCCGCCTCCAGCTGCTGGCCGTTGTGGTCCTTCAGCGTGGCCAGCGGATACCGGTCCAGCAGGTAGCCGGACACAGTGTAGCCCACCAGATAGGAACGTCTCTGAGAATCCTGCTCCTCACTGAGACGGCTCTCGGCATCGGCCACCGCGCCGCTCTCCAGCTGGCTGATCACGTCGCTGCCAATGCGGGTCACCTGGGGCAGGTCCATCGCGTAATGCCCTCGCTCCGTCCGCAGGGCCCGTCCGGCGGCGGCAACGCACACCCGGCTGAGGTGGCATCCCAGCTTGGCCTCCATGCGCTCGGTGACCCGGCGGGCCACCTTGGCCACCTGGTCAATATCCTCGATCTGGCCGTCCAGCATGGCCCGCCGGCCATGCTCTTCCTTTTCAATCGCCAGGACCTCCAGCCGCTCGTCCACCACGCGGCCCGCCACGCCAATGATGCTGCGGGTCCCGATGTCCAGTGCGTAAATCAGCCCTTGGTCCTGCTTTTTCCATTCCTGGGGCATAAGCTTCACCTCATTCCTGTCCTGACGGAAGGGTCGCGGATAGTGGATATGGCATCCCGGGCTCCGGGACGCCATATCCACTATGTATCTGCTGCATAGGGAAACACAATGGGCCTGAACGCCCGGAATAATTAATACTTAATGTTGCTGAAGGGGTTGTCGCTGCGGCCGCCCAGCATCAGGGGGTCGCCGCTGGGAGCGGGCTCACTCCAACTGTCGCCGCCGCCATAGGCGCTGCTGCCGCTGAAGCCGCCGCCGCCCAGGCTGCCCTTGCTGCCCACGTGGAACTCGGCCATCAGCTGGTGCATAATGCTGGCCTGGCTGGACAGCTCCTCGCTGGCCGCCGCGCATTCCTCGCTGGTGGCGGAGTTGGTCTGCACCACGGCGGAGATCTGGTCGATGCCCTCGGTGATCTGGGAAATGGCGGTAGTCTGGCTCTCCACGGCCTCGGTAACCTGATCCATCAGCTTCACCACGCCGCCGGTCAGGACGGTGGTCTTCTCCAGAGAATCGGTGACCTTATCCACCACGTCGGCGCCCTCGCGGACAGCGTTAATAGAGTTGGAAATCAGATCCTTGGTGGCCTTTGCGGCCTCATCGGACTTGCTGGCCAGGTTGCGCACTTCATCGGCCACCACGGCGAAGCCCTTGCCGGCGCTGCCGGCGCGGGCGGCCTCAACGGCGGCGTTCAGAGCCAGGATGTTGGTCTGGAAAGCAATGTTCTCAATGGTAGCGATGATCTTGCCGATCTCCTCGGAGGAGGTGGAGATGTTCTGCATAGCTACGTTCAGCTGCTTGACGTAGTCGTTGCTGATGTTCACCTGCGCGCCGGCCTGGCCCACACTCTCGCGGGCTTCCTCAGCGGAAGCAGCGGTCTGCTTGGAGCTGACGGAGATGTCGTTGATGGTAGCGGCCAGCTCTTGCACGGCGCTGGCCTGCTCGGTCGCGCCCTGGGCCAGGGACTGGGAACTGTTGGACACCTGCTCGGAACCGGCGGACACCTGGGTGGCGGACTGGGAGATGTTGGTGATGGTGTCGCTCATGCGGACCACAAACTGGTTCACGCTGTGCTGGATGGGAGCCAGGTCGCCGGGGAAGGTGGCAGTCAGCTCCACATCGAAGTTGCCCTTGGCCATCTGGCCGGTGGTGGAGGAGATGTCCTGAACCACGGCGTGGAGCATCTTCTGGCTGTTTCGCAGCGCGTCGCACATCACACCCAGCTCATTCTTGCCCGTATACTCCACAGGGATGGACAGATTGCCCTGGCTGAAGCCGGTGAGGGCGCTGGTGACCTCCTTGGTGGGCTCGGCAATGCCAGCGATGATCTTACCAGCCAGGAAAATAACGAACAGGGTGGCAATAATCAGCGCCGCCGCAAGGACAATAACGGTGATGTTGCCGCTGCGGTCCTGCTGCGCAACAATCTGCTCCTGAGCGGCAGTCAGAGCATTGTCCACAGCGATGCCCGCCTCGCCCAGCTCGCTCAGCTTGGCGCTGCCTGTCGTGGTCATCTGCTCAATGGCCGCATCCGGGTCCGTCCGGGCGGTGGACATTGAGTTGGCGAACAGGGTCATCCACGATGTCAGCTCATTCTTGAGGGTGTTCAGCTCGGTCCTGTTGTCCAGGGGATAGAGAGCCTCCAGCTCCTGTATCTCTCCCTGCAGGGCGGTGACGCGCTCCTGGGCCTCGGTGAGGTTGGCCTCATTCCCGGTCAGGAGGTAATCGCGGAGGTCACGGGCGGCCACGTTGTAGTCGATGCGGATCTGGCTTGCCAGCTCGTTGGACCCCACATACTGCTCAAGGATATTTCCATAGGACGACTGCTGGTTCTCAATGGTAAACAGGGCCGCGATGATGATGATCACGGAGACGACGATCGTAGTACCGAAGCCTATGAGCAGGCTTTTCTTAATGGACATGTTTTTAAAATTCATGATGCGTTTCCTCCTAATTTTTCCCCGGGCCGGAGTCATGCCAGCAGCGGGTTTTTTCTCGTTTGCCGGTGGTCCGGCACCCTCTTTTCTCCGCCCTCCGGTCCGGCCCGGCGCGGCGGCGAAGAATCCGCGCCCGGTCATAAAACATCTATGGCAGCCGGCTCCTCACTTGAGGTCGCCGTACTTCCCGTTTTTAACGTCTCCCGCCACCCTTCCGTCCACCAGGGTGACGACACGCCGCCGCATGATGTTGACATACTGGCTGGCATGGGTTGCCATAATAATTGTAGTGCCGCGGGAGTTCAGTTCGGAGAGCAGATGCAGCAAATCCCAGATCACGTCGTCATCCATATTCCCCGTCAGCTCATCCAGCAGCAGGATGGAGGGGCTGTTCAGCACTGCCCGCGCCAACTCCACCCGCCGGCTTTCGCCGATTGACAATTCCGCCGGATAGCAAGCCTCCACGCCGGGCAGGCCCACGATCCCCAGCGCCTTTTTCACCGCCTCCTGGCTCTTCCGCCGCAGCCCCGCGGCATTGGCGGCCAGCATCAGATTGTCTCCTATGGTGCGCTTGCGGATGAGCGTCCCCTGCTGGCTGACAATACCAAAGGTCCGGGTCGCCCGAACCCGCCAGGGACCAATCATACGGTTCAGGTTCGCGTTATTGAGAAACACCGTTCCCTCATCCGGACTCAGGTCTCCGCACATCAGACGAAGCAGCGTGCTCTTTCCCGCCCCGCTGCTGCCAATGAGGAAAACAAATTCCCCCTGCTCCACCGTAAGACTGACGTCCTTGAGTGCGTAGACGGACCGGCGGTCCTCAATATATCGCTTTGACACATGGTCGAGACGAATTTCCGCCATTCCGCGACGCCGCCTCCTGTTCTTGCAAGCGTGCCTGTTCCGCCGGCCAGGGCCGGCGGAACAGATCACGGCTCCTTACTTCTTGTAAAACGAGTGGTCTCCCGCCATCCGGATGTTGATCCGGCGGTCCAGATCCATTACCTGCTTCAGCAGACGGCGGGTCTTTCCCACCTGATCCATAAAGACGCGCTCCCCGTCATCCCGGGGCTCCCCGCCCTCCAGCAGGACCTCCACACGCCGGCCGTCTTCCTCCGGCAGGGCGGCCCGGCGGGCCTTCTCCCCGCCGTCCACCTCCGCCAGATGGCGGATGGGGTCCTGGCGCATGGTCACCATCATACGGACGGCCACCTCGTCGTTCCGGTCCAGGGTCTCGGCCAGCTGACGGGTCGCATCCTGAATCTCCACAAGCAGATTATACTTCTTTCGCTCCAGAACTGTCAACTCCAACCAGTCATCCCTCGTCATGCCTGACCTCCCGGCCTGCCGCCGTTTTTTTCCGCGGCACGGAACGCGTCCCGCATGTCGGCCAGCATGGGCCGAAGCCGTTCCAGTTCCTGCTTGTTCCGCCCGATTTTGATCCTGCCCATCTGATAGGTGAAATAGTCGTACATGCGGCTGAGGTCCCGGCTGATGGGATACTTCCGGTCCAGGGTTTCGTCCAGATAGTTTACGATATCGCTGCAGCGGTCCATGGCCGCCTCAAAAGAGGCAAATTCCCCCTTATCCAGGGCAATGGAGGCCATTGTCGCCCGCTTGACCAGCTCGTCATACAGCAGCAGCAGCAGCTCGCCGGGAGTCATGGTGCCCACAGACTGCTGTTTGTACTGCTGGTAGCCTCTCCTATCCATATGGGATGCCGTTCCTTTCTACGCTCCGAAGCATCAGCCGCCCATCATGCTCTGCAATGTAGAGCTCTGGGAGTTCATCTGGTTGATGAGCAGCTCCAGACGGCTGAACTGCGCCGTATAGCGGTCCACCTGACTGGACAGCTTATCCTGCCATTTCTCAATCTGGGTGTTGTAGTCGTCGATCTCCTGCTGCCAGCTGTTGCTCATCAGGGACATGGAGCTCAGGGGACTGCCGGCCTGCTGGATCAGGATGCCCTTGGGCTCGCCGGTGGTCTTGGCATAGGTGTCCAGCTGCGTCTTCATCCGGTCCATAATGCCGTCGCTCTTGGTGAACAGGTCGGCCACCTTGTCGGGGTCGCTGTCCAGCATGGCGCGCAGCTTCTCCTCATCGACCTGGACGGTCTGCGTGCCGCTGCTGATGTCGTAGCCAATGGTGATGCCCATATCCTTCAGGGCGTCAATATCCTCGCGGCTGGTGAAGGAAAAGGCCTCGCTCATCTCGGAATACAGGGTGGACAGGGACCGGTCCCCAAAGAGGATGCCCTGCTTGGCCTTCGTCTCATAGCGCTCGATGGCGCTCTCGGACATGCCCTCCCGGTCGTCGTCGGTAAGGGGCTCGTAGTTGGCGAAGCTGCCGCTGGAGCTCTGATAGGGCATGGTGCTGTAGGCCGACTTGATCTCGCTCATCATGGTGTTGTAGTCGCTTACCATGCTCTTGATGGCGTCCACGATCTTGTCGGAGTCGGTCTTGCTCTGGAAGGTGACGGACTTCTTGGCGTCCTCCACCTCGAAGCCGCCGTCGGTTGCCTTGCTGTTGAAGGTCCCGCTCATGTTGATGGTCAGACCGTCGATGCTCACGCTGTTGGAGCTGCGGGTCATGGTCTTCTGCTCGCCGTTGACGGTGACGGTGAACTTGGCGTCCTGCCCGGCGGTGTAGCCGCTCCGGCTCTGCGCGAAGAGCTCGGCTGTCTCAGGATCGGAGGGGTCCACCAGCTCAGGGACACCCATGTGTGTGATAGTCTTACCGATTGCACTAAGTTTGGCGT
Organism: Oscillibacter sp.; assembly: GCA_014799925.1. Classification (GTDB taxonomy): domain Bacteria; phylum Bacillota; class Clostridia; order Oscillospirales; family Oscillospiraceae; genus Pelethomonas. The sequence continues at coordinate 52,782 of JAAVHC010000045.1, read as the reverse complement.
AGACATAACCGCCATTTTTTTTGTCTTCTACTCGCTGTATATAATATTTATCGCCGTCTTCATCAATTCCGAAAATCGCGTTCCCCTCATTGTCAACCAGGACATCATCTCTTTGCAAGGTTATACCATTTGCGGTTGGGGGAAAGACCACATGTCCATATTTGGGCTCGCTGGTGCTCCCGAAGATGGCCTGGGCCAGGTCATCGCCCATCTCGATCTGGCTGTCCGCGCCGGTCGCCTTGGCGGTGAAGGTGAAGTTCTGGGTGGTCTGGGAATAGGCCACCTGCACGCCGGCGTCCGCGTTTTTGTTGATGTCGGACATGATGTCGGACAGCTTGGTATCCTCGGTGTAGGTGCCGATCTTCACGCCGTTGATGGTGAAGTCGTACTGCTTCTTGCCCTTGGCGTCCAGCACGTCGTTGCCGTCCGCGTCCTTGACGGCCGTCAGCCCGTCCAGCTTATCGCCCATCAGATCCTTCAGGGACTTGCTGGTGTTCAGGTAAGAGGTGGCGGTGCTGCCGATGCCCAGGGCGTCGCCCACCTCGCTGTTGATGATCAGGTCGGAGCCCTCGTTCTTCACCTTGAACTCCAGCTGGAGCGTTCCGTCCGCGGCCTTGTTCTCCACCGCGACCTTGCCGCCGAACGCCTTGTTTACTTCCGTGCTCAGCGCGTTGGTGTACTCCTTGGCGAAGTCCTCCTTCGCTACTTCCTTGCCGTTGACAAAATACTTCTCGTTTCCGTCGTCGTCCTTCTCGTATCCGACTCTGGGCATGGTGATCTGCTTGGTAGTGCCGTCCAGGCTCATGTTCATGATCGAGCCGTTCTTTCCCGCCAGATACTCAAAGGAATTCATCTTGCGGGTCAGGCCCGTGTTCCCGCTGGAGTCCTTGATATTGTTGGCATTGATGGTGGTGATCTGCTTCTCCTTCGCGTTCTTCAGGTCGTCATCCGACAGGCCTAGCTGGGAGCCCACGTTGCCGCTGGCCCCGGAGATGTAGACGCCGTTACTGGCGGTACCCAGCTCCTTGAAGGTAATGCTGCCGTCATCGCCCGCCACGGCCTTGATCCGCTCGCTGGCGCTCTCGGTTTCGCCGTTGGTGAAGGTGATCTTCTGGTCGGCCAGCTTCTGGTTGATGAGCTCGGCCAGCACCTCGTTGTCCTTCACATCCTCGGCATTGATCCCCTGGTCATTGGCCAGCTTATTGCGGATGCTCTTCATGGCGTCCACATCGGTGGTCTCGTTGAAGCTGATGCTGACGGTCTTGGTGCCGTAGGTCAGCTTCAGGCTGCCGCTGAGATTGGACAGCTCGATGTTCTGGTCCGCGTCGGCGGCCAGATCCACGCCGGCGCCCGCAATGGTGCCCGTCTCACCGGCGGTCAGGTTGCTCTTGGTGCGGTACTGGGCGGCCGTGGCCAGCTGATGGACCGCGTCCAGGGAGATGTCGCTGCTGGTCTTGCCGCTGGCGGAAACGCTGTCCTTGAACTCGCCCTGGGTGAGCACCTTGACGGCGCTGCTGAAAAAGCCGGAAGCCATCAGGTTGGTGCTGGAGGCGTAGGATGTGTACTTGTCGGCAAAGCCCACCAGTTTGCTGATGATGCTCCGGTACGCGTCCTGCTTCCACTCGGTCTTGGTCACTTTCTGGTTCAGCTGGTTGATCTTGGTCTGGTAGCTTTTGACCAGGCTTTCGATCATGCCCTCGGTATCAAGGCCGCTGGCCAGACCGCTGATCCTGTTGACGCTGTTATAGATGCTGCTGGTTGTGCTGCTGCCGCTGACGCCGTTAATGGATGCCATATCAATCTCTCCTTTATGAAAAAGTTTTAATAACGTTTTTGAAAAATTGCAGAAAAAGAGAATATCCCTCTGTACTTTTTTATCGTCACGTAGTATAGTAAAGTTAAGAGCCAATGAAAAGATTTTGCTGATCGGAGGGGATATTTTGTCTGCTGTTATCGCAATCACCAACCAGAAGGGCGGCGTAGGAAAAACTACCACGTCCTGCGCCCTTCTGGCAGGCCTGCATCAGATGGGCCGCCGGGTACTGGGCGTGGACCTGGACCCCCAGGGGAGCCTGGGTTTCTGCCTGGGACTGGATATTGACAACTGCGCCACCGTCTACGAAGTGATGAAGGGGAGCCGCCCTATCAGCGAGGTGATCGTATCGTCGGAGTGCGGGGATATTCTGCCCAGCAACATCCTGCTGAGCGCCGCGGAGCTGGAGTTCAACCGCCCCGGCCGGGAGTTCCTGCTGAAAAACGCGCTGTCGGAGATTCAAGAGGACTACGACTATATCATCGTGGACACGCCTCCGGCGCTGAACGTGCTGACGGTGAACGCCTACGTCGTGGCCGACGGCCTCATCATTCCCATGGCGCCGGAGATCCTCAGCCTGCTGGGCGTGGCTCAGATCCGGGAGACCATCGACACCGTGCGCCGGTGCTACAACTCCCGGCTGAAGGTGCTGGGCATCCTGCTCAACAAGTACAACCACCGGTTCACCCTGAACCGGGAGGTGCTGGACATGGCCGGCCAGATCGCCGCCCAGCTGGACACCAAGGTGTTCCATGCCAAAATCCGCACCAGCGTGTCGGTGGCGGAAGCCCCCGCCCATGGGGAGAGCGTTCTCAACTACGCGCCTTCCTCCAAGCCCGCGGCCGACTTCCGTGCCCTTATTGATGAGATCGTCCACGAGCTTCCCACCAATTCCTGATACGATTGGGTACTTTTTCTTTCAGGAAAAAGTATAGCCTGTTCCCTGATTAGTTTCAAGCGCTTTGATGGTAAAGCGCGAAATTGCCTAAGGAGAGATCGTAGTTATGGCCACCGCGAAGAAAAACGCAAAAAGCAGTAAAACCGCCCACGTATTGAACCTGCTCGCGCCAGGCGGAGACAGCGAAACCATTCGCCCCCCAGCCGTTTCCCAGGCGGAACCGGCTGAGTCCCCCGCCCCGGCGGACGCGGAAGCCGCCGTCCCCACGGAAGAGGCGCCCGCATCCCGTCCCCTGACGCCGCCTATTCTGGAGGTTGCCCGCAGCAATGACGAGCAGGTCTCCCTGCAGATCAAAGACGCTCTGGAGAGCGAGCTCCTCGCCGGACTGGACGATTCGCAGTCCCCGGAACCCGAATCAGAACCTGAACCAGAGCCTCTGCCCCAGCCGGAGTCCGAACCGGAACCTGAGCCGGAACCCGCGCCAAAGCCGGAGCCTGAACCGGAACCTGAGCCGGAACCTGCGCCAAAGCCGGAGCCCGAACCGGAACCGGAACCGGAGCCCGCGCCAAAGCCGGAGCCCGAACCGGAACCGGAACCGGAACCCGCGCCAAAGCCAGAACCGAAACCAGAGCCCGAACCGGCTCCCACGCCTCCCCCCGCACCAAAGCCGCCCAAACCGAATCCGGACGAGCTGCTGGTCATCAACATCATGGAGGCCCTGGTCGACGAAAAGGCGGACCGGTATATCCGGATGTTCGGCCTGTGCTCCTGCGAACGCTGCGTGGCGGACGTCAAGGCGCTGACGCTGACCAATCTTCAGCCATCCTATATCGTGCGCCGCCGGGCGGAGGCCCACGCCATGCTCACCGTATATGAGAGCCGCTACAACAGCACCATTTTCGCCCAGCTTACCCGCGCCTGCAAGCTGGTTATGGACAACCCCCGGCATAACCTCGGCGAATCCTGACAGACAAAAAGCCGGCCCCGCAGGGGGCCGGCCTTTTGTCTCGTTTGGATACTTTAACTTTCAATTATAAGGACGTTGGTGCAGTTCCAATCAATATTATGTAGTTTCAAACGTTTTTCAGCATTTGACGTTTCAAATTCAAACAATATCAGAAAGTCAAATGAAGTTAGAATTGTGTACTAACTTGTGTACAGAATGTTTACTAGGTAAAAGTACACTCAACTCGCTTTTGCTGAATATTCATATTGTTATATGAATTAACCTCAAAATACATAGTACCATCTAGATATCCTGCATTGAGTTCAGTAAAACATCCGTTAGCCCAATTGTTTGTACTTCGACGATCCAACCAAGGCAACCGTCCACATTCTGTTCGTTCATCAATGGCTCCGAAATAGTATTGGCAGTCATAGCCCAAAGACTGCACATACGTTTTAAGCTTAGGAATATCTGTCTTAATATAGTCAGAAGAACCACCATATTTTAGCTCAATAATAGCAGCTACGTCTGTTAAACGGTCATGCCAATGGTAAGGCTCCAAACTCATATCCATCTCACAGATTGCAATATCGGCATGATATCTCAATTGATTAAAATAAAACTCTGGATAAATATATAGATTATTTTCTTCAAGCAAAGACTTCAACCAATTTCGAAGATGGTGATATAAACTACATTGAAGACTTGCTTCGAGTATAAGTTGCCTTTCCCTGTAGTCTTTACAGATTTCTGTAATCCAGATGCGCTTTATAGCCTTGTCTATTTCTTTCTTTATAGCTTTTTTTATCAAAATTATTTCACTCTCATTTCAAATTGAGTGCGTACTTTTTGTATACTAGTGGTGCATCCGGTGAGAAATTGGACTTCAGGCCGGAGATGGATTTGCGTCTGGCAAGGCGGAGGACGCGGGCGGGCTGTCGCCCGTCAAGGATGACAACGCCGCCAGGCACAAATCCAGCTTGGAATGGAGTCTGATTTCTTGCCGGATGCACCACTAGATACCACCCGAACATCTGAAAGCGTTGCGGCGCAAGGAGTTCAGGCAATTGATACCTTTAACTTTCAAGAAAGGTATTATTCCTCTTCCTTTTCCGTACCGGTGGAGGAACTGATCAGCTGGTTCCATATCTTATTGACTTCTTCCAGACACTTGAAGTAAATCTCCGGCAGGCGGTCCATGGGCAGTCCCAGCTCCTCGCCCATCTGGCTGATAGCAGACCCATCCGCCCGCTCATAGGCCAGGATCAGATCATACAGCAGCCCGCAGCGTCCCTCGTGATTCAGCAGCGCGTTTTTGACATCCTCGGAGATGGCAACCTCCCCCAGAATATCCTCCAGCGGCGCGGCAATCAGGAATTGAAGCGTGGAAAACATTCCCATCAGATAGGCGTCGTTGCGGCTGATCGGCATATTCTTGGCATACCGCATCAGCTCGCCGGCAAAGCTGGCCCGAGTAAAGGAAAGCTTCAGCATTTCCTCCTGACCCTTGTCCAGGTCTCCCTTCTCGTTGCGGCAGCCCATGAGGTAGATCCACTGACGCAGCTGCCCCAGACCCAGAATGGTCACCGCCTGGTGTACGCTGGTGGCCCGGTTGCGAAGAGCAAAATAAGCGGAGTTTACAATCCGCAGCAGACTGTAAGTCAGCGTAGCGTCCATGGAGATGATCTGCTCGATCTCATCCACCTCCGGCTCATCCTTGGTGATGGCCACCAGCAGCCGGAAAAAGTTGCTTTGCAGATAGCTGCTGGAATGGACGGCAGTAAACATCTGCTCGGCGGCATAGCGTCCGGACATGGCGTCCGCCCCCAGGGCGAAGGCCCTCTGATAAAGCTCCTCCGTATCCACGCCGGTTACCACGCACTTTTTATCCAGGCTGTGGACCATCTCCGCCAGCCGCTGCACGCCGGCGTCGTCGGCATGGCGCAGATCCATCATCACATAATCAAACTGCCGCAGATTGGAAATAAAACGGGGTGAAAACTGGAAATCCTTCACCGCGATGGCATATCCCTCCTGACGGTAGCGCTCCACGAAGCGCATGGCCAGGGGATGGATAATCACGCTCTCCCCCACCTCAATGACCAGCTCCTCAGGGATAAACAGCTTGGGCGTCTGCTTCATCAGAAGGTTGGTGGTGAAGGTCATAAAGTTCAGCGCGCCCTTCAGAGTCCTGTCGCTGGTCTGGGTCAGGAAATTGTAAATGGTTTCCGCGGCATTGAAATCCTTGCCGCCTTCTCCACCGTAGCCGGCATCCTCGCCGGTGTAACGAATCTGATACCCCAGAACCATGCCCTGCAAATCCTTAATGGGCTGGCGGACAATATACTTGCTTTTTGCTTTGATGGCCATTGCGCGCTCTCCCTTCTCATACTGTTCCTCGATTAAAAGTGCATTGTCGTTATCGGGCAATAATCCAGGAATTGCAATGGGTTTCGTCTCGAACTCAAGTTCTTTTTGATGCTTTTCTTTCAGAAAAAAGCATCACTTGGCATGGGCGAGAAGCAGCTGGTCCATAACGTCTACCAGGTGCCCGATCTCCGGCTTGGTCAGCTGCTCGTCCGCTCCCAGCTGCCTGCCCTTGATCCGCATTTCCTCGCTGATCAGGGATGAGAAAATGATAAGGGGAATCGACTTGAAGCGGGGGTTGTCCTTCACCAGCTTCGTCAGCCGGTGGCCATCCATCTGCGGCATCTCAATATCCGTGATAATGAGGGCCACATCCTGCTCCACATCGTCGCTCTCCGGCAGGGCTGACAGCGCGTCCCACAGCTCCCGCCCATTGGGGTACATGTGCAGATTCACATAGTTTGCCTTCCGCAGGGAATCGCCGATCATCTTACTGAGCAGAACGGAGTCCTCCGCCACCCAGATGGGCTTCTCATTCCGGTCACGGGGGCCCATGCTCTCCACCTCGGACATCTGGATGGTGGTCTGAGGGGCGATTTCCGCCACGATGCGCTCAAAGTCCAGAATGGTGACCAGATCTCCGTCACACTGGGCGATTCCGGTGGCCACGCTCTCCGCGCCGCCGGAGACGGTCTTGTCCGGCTTCTGGATGTCCGTCCAGGATATCCGGCTGATCCGGTCCACCGTGTGAACCCGGAAAGCAATGAACATCTTATTGAAATTGGTGATGATGAAAATGTCCTTCTCACCCTTCGTGCTTTCCACTCCCAGATATTTGGGCAGATCCACGACTGTGAGCACCGTATCCCTGGGCTTAAAGATGCCCTCCACAGCCGGATGGGTGTGAGGCATAGGCTTGACCGGCGCGGAAATCAGGATCTCCACAACCTTGGCCACGTTGATGCCGTACAAGTTCCCTCCGATGGTGAACTTCATAACCTCGATCTCGTTGGTGCCGGACTCCAGCAGGATCCGGCTGCTTTGCTTATTAGCCATTTCTGACACTCCCATCTCTCAAATTTTGCCCTTATACCAGGAAAAGTCCGTTTGGATTTCATTTCCTCTCCGGAAAAGAAATCAGAAGAGGATGTCCTTCCGGCCGTAAGACCGGATGCACCCCTGTCCGCTGACCACATCGAACAGCAGCGTGCGGGCTACCGTGCCGCCCACATCCTCCGCGATCAGACGGATACCCTCCTGCCGCAGGATGGTATGTACGCTTTCAATGTTTCTCTGCCCGATATTTCCCAGGTTGCCGCTCTTGACCTCAAACATCTTGGCTCCGCCCGCGATCTTCACCGTGATCCGGGTTTTCAGCGCCCCCTGCGCCATCATCTGCCGCAGGGTCTCCCGGATGCCGGTGTCCGCGTATTTGAACGCATTCTTCCTCCCCGTTTCCAGGTTCACCGGCAGCATCACGTGCAGCAGCGCTCCAAGACGCAGCGCCGGATCCTGAAAGCAGAGCCCAATACAGGAGCCAAGGGCATAGGTAATCAGAATGCCGGAGCCCCTGGCCATCTTCATGTCCGCAATTCCGACCGTAATCTTTTCATTCATTCCGCAACGCCCAACTTTGCTAGCAAGAAATTGAGGGACCTTACGTCAGGCGAGAGCAGCAGGTGGCAGGGAACCCGCTTGTTATCGCAGACAAAATCCCCCCCGATGGTCATAAGGTAGTCGCTCGTTCCGCCGTACATCGCCATGGGCACCGTCAGAATGGCCCCCTGCATATCCACAGTAAAAGCGGGCACCGTCAGGTTCACGGAAATGCCCGACAGCCCGGAGAGCGCGTTGATAAAGGTCGACATCAGAATGTTGCCCACCTCAATGAGGGCGGACTGATGCATCTCGTCCAGCTCCGAATAATCGCCGACCCGCGTGCCCAGTATGGCCTCCAGCACCAGATTGATGAACTCCAGCTGCTGTACCGACAGCACCACGCCGCTCATATGACCGCCCATGCCTACCAGCACGCCGGCAGTCACGACCTCCGGTCCGCCGATCCAGTCGATGGCCTCGTTGTACTCCATGATCCGCACCTCCGCCATGGTGATGCGCACCTCCCGGTTCAGCAGCTCGCCCAGAGCAGTGGCGGCGTTCCCGGTGCCGATGTTGCCGATCTCCCGCAGGGTGTCCAGCTCCATGGAAGTGAGCTGGTCAAAGCTCTTTATCTTCATACGCGCCCTCCCTGTCAGCCTCTCAGATTGTTGAATGTAGTCTCGATCTCATCGGTGGTGGTCATCATCTTCAGGCAGTAGCTGAACGCGCGCTGGGACTCAATGACCTTGATAAACTCCTGCGTCAGGTCCGTGTTGCTCATCTCCAGCATGCCCCGGATCACCTCGCCGGTGCCCAGATACAGCTGGCCGTTGATGTCGGTAGCCAGCAGCCGGCTGCCATCGGCGTGCTGCATTCCGTAGTGGATGGCATAGTCAAAGACGCCCACCGTCAGCTCGGCCTCCCGGTTCTCCGGGTCGATGACAATGAAGTTGCCCTGGGGGTCCAGGACGCAGCGCCCCTGGTTGTCGCTCAGCCGCCATATGGAGGTGGGCTGGGGCTCGATCTCCACTCCATTCTCATCCAGTTCCGGCTCCGCGTCCTCGGGAGGCGGGAGCAAAAACTCGTTCATCTGGAAGGATCCGTCCCGCGTAAAGGAAATTTCCTGGCTGGAGGGATCATAAAGGGCAAAAAAACCGTCTCCGTTGATGGCGAAGTCAAAGGTAAGCCCGGTGTCCTTATACCCCCGCGTGGAAAAGTCAATGGGAGCGTGAATCATCCGGGCGCCGGTGCCCTTGGGCAGCCGTTCTTCGTCGATCCCCACGACATTCCGGTTCATCAGCTCGCCGAAAGCGGCCCGCTCCGCCCGATAGCCCTGGGTGTTGACGTTGGCGATATTCTGGGCCTGCACGTTCATCCGCAGCTGCTGCTGATAGGCGCCTACGGCGGCGTTATAAAATGACATATTCAACTGACACGCACCATCCTTTCCGTCTTATCCCACATATCCTGCCGGCGCTCCGTCTTACAGCCGGCCCAGCTCCGTCGTATCCTTGGTGATGACCTGGTCGTAGATCTTGGTGACCTCCGCCGCGCTTTGCAGCGCCCGCTGGGCGCTCATCATGGCGACCATTTCCTGCACCATGTTGCTGTTGGAGCGCTCCAGGCATTTGTGGTGGATGACGTAGTTCTCACCGGCCTGCGCCTGGCCGCCGGTAAACAGGCCGTGGTCGTTGCGTTCCAGCTCGCCGTTGTCCGGGAAGGAGAACACTCCCAGCGTGGCCAGGTAGTTCCGGTTGGTCTCGGTGTAGATGACGCCGTCAGGGTCTACGAAAATTTTGTCCGTGGGCAGCTGAATGGGCTGCCGGTCCGCGTCCAGCACCCGGCCCTGACCGGGCAGGATCAGATAGCCCTCCTCGTCCAGGTTAAAGCTGCCGGCGCGGGTATAGCCTACCTCGCCATTCCATTCGATGGCAAAAAAGCCCTCCCCCTCGATGGCGAAGTCCAGCGCCAGCTCCGTCTCCTCCAGGGAGCCCTGGGTATAGTCGGTATACAGCTGGTCGGGCGCCAGGATATACGTCACCGGGCCGATCTCCTCGGTAACAGCCTTGTTCTTGTTCCCCACCCGGTTGAACATGACCTCCCTGAAGGCGGTGCTGTCGGTGTACCGGTCCGCCTTATAGCCGGCGGTAGAGATGTTGCTCATGTTGTTGGCGACCACATCCAGCCGGCGGCCGTGGCTGAGCATGGCGGAGGTCAGCTGATAAAACCCTCTGAACATATGTATGCGCTCCTCTCGCGGCGGGGATCACTTCTCCCCATTGATGTATTGCTTCATATACAGCTTCAGCTTCTGGATCGCCCGGGAGTGAATCTGGGAGATGCGGGGCTCGCTGACCTCCATCACCTGGGCGATTTCCTTCATGCTGAGATTCTTCCGATAGTACAGGGACACCACCATCTGCTCATTCTCCCGCAGGGAAGAGATTCCGTCGGCCAGCGTGTCCAGCAGCTCCTGGCGCAGCAGGGAGTCCTCCGGGCGGCCGGTCCCGGCGCTGTCCGCCACATCCATGCCCCCCTGCTCCTGGTCGTCGAAAATGGTGTCCAGGCTGAGGAGGTTGCACAGGGCGGAGTTGGCCAGATCCTCCTGATACTGCTGGCTGCTGACTCCCAGCCGGCCGGCGATCTCCTCGTCGGTGGGGCAGCGTCCCAGCTCCGCGTACAGCTCCACGCTGGCCTGGTCGATTTCCCGTGCCTTTCGCCGGACGCTGCGGGGAACCCAATCCTGGCGGCGGGCCAGGTCGATCACCGCGCCCCGGATGCGCTTGGAGACGAAGGTCTCGAATTTGATCCCCTTGTCGGGGTCAAACTTGTCGATGGCGCCCACCAGAGCCAATATGCCCTCGTTGATGATGTCGTCCACCTGGGCAAAGCTGGAATAGACGCCCCGCACCTGCAAGGCAATGGATTTGACCAGTCCCACGTACCGCAGCGCCAGGGGCCATTTCAGATCCTGACAGCCGCTGGAGCGGTAGAGCAGGAGCAGGTCCTCCTTGCTCATGGCGTCCAGCTCCTTCTGGGTATAGCCCAGCTCCTCTATGGCCGGAGCGGCGCGGCCGGCGCTCATACGGCCGCCGCCCTTCTCTGCGCTCCCGCCTCACGCTGGAGCGTAATATTTCCCAGGGACTGGATCTGCACGTCGCTGGTAATCTCGTTGAAGGCCAACACGTACAGGTTGGGATAGAACTGGGCCAGCATCCGGCTGAAATAGACCCGGATGACCTGGCTGGTCAGCACAATGGGGGTCTGGCCCAGATCGTTGAACTTTTTGATGAGCTCCGCCAGCTGGGTAACGATCTGCTGCATGAGATCGGGCCCCATGGCCAGATAAATGCCCTGCTCGTTCTTGCTGAGGGAGGAGATGACCCGTTTCTCCACCTCGGCGTCCAGGGTCACCACACGCAGCTGACCGTGCTCGCAGAAACGGCGGGTAATGGTGCGGCTGAGGGCCGCGCGGATGTTCTCCGTCACCATATCCAGATCCTTGGTGGTGGCCAAAGCGTCCGCGGCGGTCTCCAGGATGGTGCCCAGGTCCCGGATGGGCACGCCTTCCCGCAGCAGATTGCGGAGAATACGCTCCAGATGGGCGTAGGAGAGCATATTGGGAATCACTTCCTCCACCAGCTCCGGGGCGGTCCGTTTCAGATTCTCCACCAGCTGGATCACCTCCGCCCGGCCCAGCAGCTCATAGGCGTGGGAGCGGACTACCTCGCTGAGGTGGGTCTGCATGACGGACAGCGGATCAATGACGGTGTAGCCGTAGATTTCCGCCAGCTCCTTATTCTCCGGCAGGATCCAGCGGGAGGGAATGCCATAGGCGGGCTCCACGGTTTCGATACCGTCGATTTCCCCGGCGGGGTTGCTGGGCTCCAGAGCAAGGTAATAATCCACCAGGATCTCGCCCCGGGCCACTTCCTCGCCCTTGATCTTCACCACGTACTGATTGGTGCCCAGAGCGGAGGAGTCGTGGAAACGGATGGAGGGAATGACGAAGCCCATGTCCTGGGCGTACTGCCGCCGGAAAATCACGATGCGGCCAATGAGCTTGCCGCCGCTCCTCTCATCCACCATGGGGATCAGGCTGTATCCAAACTCCATCTCGATGGGGTCCACCGTCAGGAGGGTGTAGACGTTGTTGATATCCTTGTAGTAATCGGCGGCGCTGGGCTGAGGGACCTCCTCCGGAACGGCCGCAGCGGCCTGGGCGGCCAGCTCCTCCACCTCTTTTTTCTCCTTGCGGCCGCTGATAAACCAGCCGCAGACCGCAAGTCCGAAGCCCACAATGAGCAGCGGCGCATGGGGCGTACCGGGGATCACGCCCAGCAGGGCGATGACCAGGCCGGCGGTAAGAATGGCCCTGGGCTGTCCCAGGAACTGCCGGACCACGTCGTCGTTGAGGCTGCCGTCGGAAACGGTGCGGGTGACCACCATGGCCGTAGCCGTGGAGATCATCAGGGACGGGATCTGACCCACCAGGCCGTCGCCGATGGTGGCGATGGAATAGGTGTTCAGCGCCGTGCTCAGCTCCATGCCGCCCATGGTCACACCCATGATCAGACCGCCCACAAAGTTGATGGCGGTGACGATCAGGGAGAGGATGGCGTCGCCCTTGACGAACTTGGTAGCGCCGTCCATGGCGCCGTAGAAATCAGCTTCCTTCTGAATCTTGGCACGGCGGGCCTTGGCCCCCTGCTCGTCAATCAGACCGGAGCTGAGGTCCGCGTCGATGGCCATCTGTTTACCGGGCATGGCGTCTAGAGTGAACCGGGCCGCCACCTCGGAGACGCGTTCCGCGCCCTTGGTCACAACGATCATCTGCACCAATACGATGATCAGGAAGATGATCACGCCCAGAACGATATTCCCCTGGGCGATCATGTTGCCGAAGGAGAGAATGACGTTGCCGGCGTTGCCGTTGTTGCCCAGAATCTGCCGGGTGGTGGAGATGTTCAATCCCAGCCGGAACAGGGTGGTGATCAGCAGCAGGGACGGGAAAATGGAGAAATCCAGCGCGTCCGCCACCGTCATGGTAATCACCAGGATCAGCATGGACAGGGAGATGTTCGCCACCAGCAGCACATCCAGCAGCTGCACCGGCAGGGGGATTACGATAAACAGAACCATGACGACCACTGCGAGCGCTATGCCGTTTTGGAGAATTCGCTTCATGGGCACGGTCCTTTCCAGTCATTGGGTGATAAAGTTTCCAGAATCTATGATGACGCCCGGAAGGGGGCGAGCATTGCCGTATTTATGATTTGGGCGCTTCCGCGTCCAGCTTCAGCACATAGACCAGCACCTCCGCCACGGGTCCATAGAACTCTATGGGGATCATGCGGTCCAGCTCCGTGCCCGCGTAAAGGCTCCTGGCCAGGGGCACGTTCTCCACGATGACCACGCCGTTTTCCTCGGCCACCTGGACAATCCGCAGGGCCAGCTCATCCAGCCCCTTGGCCACCACCACCGGCGCGTCGTCCGTGTCCGGCTTGTAGCGCAGGGCCACGGCCACGTGGGTGGGGTTACGGATAACCACGTCCGCTCCGGGCACCTGCTGCATCATGCGCTGCTGAGCCCGGCGGCGCTGGATCTCCTTGATCTTCCCCTTTACCTGGGGATCGCCTTCGGTTTGTTTGTACTCTTCCTTGACCTCTTGCTTGGACATCTTCAGCTGCCGCTCATAATCCCACCACTGGTAGAAATAATCCGCCGCGGCCAGGACCACGAAAGCGATGGAGACACGGATCACCAGGCTGAGGATGCTGTTAAAGAGAATGCCGCAGGACTCCGCGATCTCCATATCCAGAAAGCGGGAAAATCCCAGGACAACCTCCTGAAAATAGTCGTAGATCAGATAGAGCAGGATGGTGATCTTCAGCAGCCCTTTCAGGGCTTCCACCACGCTGCGGAGTGAAAAAAGCCGCTTGAAGCCCTGGAGCGGGCTGATGCGGTTGAACTTTGGCTTCAGGGATTCGCCGGTCACCAGCAGCCTGGTCTGGGCGAAGGTCGCCGCAACGGCCAGCACCGTCGTCACCAGCAGAAACGGTCCCGCCACCGCCGCCACAATAAAGACGCACCGGAAAAACAGCCCGCGCAGTACGCCCGGCATGGCGCTGGGAGCGGTTTCTGCAATCAGGGTGAAGCAGGTGCGGAACAGTTCGTCCGCCCGCCCGGGCACCGAGCCGGCCATCACCTTCATCATGGCCAGGCTGCCAAGGAGGGTCGCCACGGCAACCACGTCCTTGCTCATCATGACGTTGCCCTTTTTTCGTTCGTCACGTCGCTTTTTGGGTGTTGCTTTTTCGGTTTTGGATTCGCCGGCCACCGATTCGTCCCCCCTTTCCTATGCCGCGCACGGTTTTCGCTCCGGAGGACTTACCCCATTCCCTGCAGCAGGCTCTGGATGTTTTGCAGCATCTGGCCCTCCGCCCGCAGCAGGTATTCGCTGAAAGGATTCATCAGCGCCAGCAGCAGCGCCAGGCCAATAATGACCTTCAGCTCGATGTTGATGGCGAAAACATTGATCTGCGGGATCACCTTCATCAGGATGCCCATTCCCATCTGGCCCAGCAGCTCCGCGGCCAGGATCGGCATGCACAGCTTGATGGCCATCAGAGTGCAGGAGATGAACAGCTCAACGATGCCCCAATAGACGTCCTGCCCGAAAGCCGCCTGCCCGAAAGGCACCACCTGCCCGGAGCTCAGAAAAATCCGCAGCAGCGTGTAGTGTCCGTTTCCCGCGAAGAAGAGCAGCATCATCAGCACGTTCAGCAATGAGGCGGTCACCGTGGTGGAGGTCTGACTGCTGGGGTCATAGGTGCGGCCCATGCTCATACCCATCTGGGTGTCGATGATCTCGCCGCCCAGCAAAGGGATATAGAAAAACAGGTTCATCACGACCCCCACCAGATACCCGATCATAAGCTCCAGCAGCAGACGCACGCTCAGCTCCAGAATGGTCTCCGGTACGGCCGGGCGGTAGGCCGTCATGGAGTAGGCCGTCACGCTCAGCAGCAGAATCAGTCCGCTTTTCACCAGGTTGGGGATCCCCTGCCGTCCCAGCAGGGGGGTGAACAGGATAAATCCGCTCATCCGGGCCAGGATCAGCAGCAACAGGTTCACTTGCGCCCAATCCACGCCGCCGCCCTCCTAACCCCGCATCAGCGAGTAGAGATTCCTGGTGTAATCCAACAGATTCTCCATCATCCAGCTCCCGCCGATGAGCAGCACCAGGATCACCACCGTCAGCTTGAAGATGAAGGACAGGGTCTGCTCGTGGATCTGTGTCACCGCCTGGAAAATCGCCAGCAGCACGCCCACCAGCATACTCAGCAGCAGCATGGGCGCGCTCAGCTTGATGACGAGCCAGACGCCATCCCGCAGAATTTCCGCGACCATCGCAGTATCCATTTTCCAGCGCCTCCTCTCGACCGTCTTTCACGCGCGAAGCTCCCCTTCTTCCCAGGAGGCCGCGCCCTTCTACCGGATCGTCTGGATCAACGTGGAAAACAGCAGATTCCACCCGTCCAGCAGAATAAACAGCAGGATCTTGAAGGGCGTGGAAATCATGGAGGGAGGCAGCATGATCATGCCCATGCTCATCAGGGTCGAGGATACGATGACATCAATGAGCATAAAGGGGATATACAGCAAAAAGCCGGTCCAGAAGGCGGCCTTCAGCTCGCTGGTCACAAAGGCCGGCGTAACGACCAGCAGCGGCAGCTCCACCGCCTGCTCCAGTTCCTCCACGGTGGCGGGAGCGGACTCGCCGGACATTTCGCAGAACAGCTCCAGGCTGGTGATCTCCGTGTTCCGGAGCATAAACCGCTTCAGCGGCAGCTGCGCCCGGTCGAAGAACTCCTCCTGGGTGATCTGTCCGTCCACGTAGGGGTCGTAGGCCTCCGCCTTGATGGTGTTCAGCGTGGGCGTCATGGTAAACAGCGTCAGGATCAGGGCCATGCCCACCAGCACCAGGTTGGGCGGCGTCTGCTGGGTGCCCATGGCGGTGCGGAGAAAGGAGAGGGATACCACATACCGTGTAAAGGAGGTCATCATGACCACCAGCGTCGGCAGCAGGCTGATGACTACCAGCAGCAGCGTGATGTCCAGCGCCTGGATGCTGTCGCCGTTGACGTTGATGATCGCGTCTGCCATGGATGCTTTCCCTCCTCTTTGGTTATTTCTTCTCCCGGAGCTTCCGCATCATCTCGCGGAAGCCCAGGGACTCTCTCCCCGCGGCTTCATGGTCGGAGGGCGCGGCCCAGAGGGCTCCTTCCTCCTCTGTCAGTTCACACAGCAGGGAGAATCCAGAGGGAGAACTGCCAAGTAAAAAGTACCGGTCCGCCAGCCGGACCACCAGCAAAGCCTGGTCCTTCCCCACCGGCAGCCGCTCCAGCACCTTCAGATGCCTCTGCCCCCCCGGTACGCCGAAGCCCCCCGGCATGCCTGTGCCGACCCAGCGGGTAACCAAATAGCACCCAGCCAGCACCAGAAGCAGTACCAGAAGAATGCCCAGCAGGGAGAGCAGATCCTTGCCGATCATCAGGGCTCGCCTACGATAGAGGTAACGGTCTTGAGCACGCGCTCGATCTTAAAGGGCTTGACGATAAAGTCCTTGGCGCCGGAGCGGATGGCATCGATGACCATGGTCTCCTGGCCCATGGCGGAGCACATGACCACATTGGCGTTGCCATCGGCGGCACGGATGGCTTTCAGGGCCTCCAGGCCGTCCATGTTGGGCATGGTGATGTCCATGAGGACCAGGTCGGGCTTCAGGGAGTTGTACTTCTCTACGGCGTCCGCGCCGTCCACGGCCTCGTACAGATCAGTATAGCCCGCCTTGCTGAGGCCGTCCTTGACTACCTTGCGCATGAAAGCGGCGTCGTCAACTAACAGAATCTTAGCCATTACAATACACCTTTTCCTTTTACATTATTGATTATGAGAATCTATGTTATACTGCCAAAGTTCATCCGAATTTTGTCAGTTCATTGATGTCCGGTTTTTGCAGGATCTCCGTAATTCGGATGCCGAAGTTGTCGTCGATGACCACAACGTCCCCCCTGGCGATGCACTGGCCGTTGACCAGCAGATCGACAGGCTCTCCGGCCAGTTTGTCCAGTACCACCAGGGAACCCTTGGAGAAAGCGATAATGTCCTGAATCTTCCGGCGGGTGCGGCCAATCTCCACCGCGACCTCCAGAGACACGCCCATGATGAGATCCAGGTTTTCCTTCTGCTCCTGGGAGAGGCGGGATTCCGCGGACAGGGGTTCCATCTGAGGCATCCTGGTATTGATGACCTTGGGCTCCGGCGGCTGGACCGGCTGCGGCTGGGGCGGGTACATATAGTAGGGCGGATACGGCGGATAGGGATATGCCCCCTGTCCGGGCGCCGCTCCCTGGGGAGGATAGGGCGGATAGCCCGCCGGCGGGTAATAGGGCGGCTGCTCTCCTCCCGCCGGAGCGGGAGCGGGAGTCTGCGCAGGAGCCGGAGCAGGCGGTGGAGCCGAAGCGGGAGCCGGAGCGGCCGCAGGGGCGGGCTCGCTGGGGATGCCGCTGGCCAGCAGCCGCTCGATCTCCTCCTGGCTGAGCGTTCCCCCGGAGGAAGCGGCGGGAGCCGGAGCGGGCGCCGGCTCGGGTTGGCTGGAGATGCCGCCGGCCAGCAGCTGCTCGATCTCCTCCTGGCTGAGCGTTCCCCCGGAAGAAGCGGCGGGAGCCGGAGCGGGCGCCGACTCGGGAGCGGCGGCGGCAGGGCTCGTTTCCTTTTGCACATCCAGGCCCATGCCGGCAATCAGCTCCTTGGCCAGTTCCACGCTCATGACGTTCATGAACTCGCTTTCCACCACGCCCTCGATGCTCAGCTGGAAGCTGACCACCACAATGGGCCCGGTCCGTACGGGGAAGTGCTCATCCCGGACCCTGTCCAGATCATCCAGCTCGAAGGACTCCGGGGTGGAGATGTTCACCATCCGGCCCAGCAGATCGCTGAGGGCCGTGGAGGCCGCGCCCATCATCTGGTTCATGACCTCGCACACCACGCTGACGCTCAGCTCATCCAGCTGGAACTCCTCGTCGGGGGTCTCCGTCCCCAGAAGGATATCCACGATGGCCTTCACGTCGCTGCGCTTGAGCAGCATGATGTTGCTGCCCTCCAGACCGCTGATATACTTGATCTCAACGCCGATGGCCGGTTCGATCCGCCCCAGGGAGAAGTTCTCCGCGTTGATCACCTGGACCGAAGGCGTCGTGATATCCACGCGGTGGTCAAGCATATTGGATACTGCCGTAGCGGAGGAGCCAAGGCTAATATTCATCGCCTCTCCAATGGCGTCAATCGCCATTGGACTAAATGTGGTCATTTCACCCATGTGGATTCGCTCCTTTATGCCTTAATGTATGTCTCACCGATTTTCACGGCCATTTGCTTGTTGTAAATGCCCATGCGCCCGTCAAACCATCGCCTGCCGCTGATGTTCAGGAAAATAGGCGAGTCCTTGGGCTGCTTGATATCCACCACGTCGCCGACGTTCAGGTGGTATATATCGCTGAGCAGCAGCCTGGTCCGGGCCAGCTCGGCAATAATTTCCAAATCGGAATCCCGCAGAGAATCGAAAATCTCCTCGGACTTGTCCTCGCCCGTCTGCCTGTGGGCAGTGTCCCTGCTGATCTCACTGAAGATGTTGGTCAGCATTTCGCCGGGCAGACAGATGCTCATGCGTCCGCTGCTGTTGGGGAAACGGATGTCCAGGCCCACGATCACCACCGTGTCGTCATAGCCGATGAGCTGCACCAGCGTGGGGTTGGTCTCCGTGCGCACATAGGAAAAGTTGAGGGTGATGTAATTTTCCCAGCTGCGCCCCAGGAACTTCGTCATGTCGCTGATGATGTCCGCGTACATGTTCAATTCCAGATCCGTCAGCTTATACTCCGGGTCCAGATTGTCGTCCGGCTCTCCCTCGCCGCCCATCATGCGGTCCATCATGGTCAGCAGCACAGGCGTGGCCAGGTGGACCAGGATAGGCGACTCCTCCTGGAGCTCCTCCCGGTCGATCTTCAGCAGGGCCAGCACGTCGCCCTCACGCAGCGCGTTGGAGAACTCATAGTAGCGCAGCTCCTCGATGGACTCCACCTCGATTTCACAGGTGGCGTGGAACATGGCGTTCAATCGGGAGTTGATCACGCGGGTATAGTTCTCAAAAATGCTGTTGAGGATCTTAATGCGGTCCTTGCTGAACTTTCGAGGACTGAAAAAGTCGTACTTCCTATACTTTTTTTCGGTGGACTCCTCTTTGTTGGCGTCCCCGTCAAGATTTCCGCTCTGGGCCGCGGCCAGCAGGGCGTCAATTTGACTTTGTGATAAGACTTCTGCCATATTGTTTCCTCATTCCGAACGTTGGATTCCAGGGAGCGCCGGCCGCGCGGGCGCTTCCGCTCTGATGGATATGGCGCGGGGAGCGGTCTCACTCCGCCGCCGTAGGATCGTAGGGCATCGCGTCGGGCATACTCTGCTTCGTGGTGGTATAGTACTCTTCAATTTTCCCGGAGAAGGGGCTGTCCACCAGCTCGTCCGCCAGGGAGATCATAAGCTCCACCCGGCGGTTCTTGGACCGGTCGCTCTCCTTGATGTTGCCCGCCACGGGGAGCCACTGGCCGTTGCCCTGAGCGGTAATCCGGGCAGCCTGGATGCTGGTGTTCTCCCAGATGAACGCGGCAACCATCGCCGCTCGGTCCGAGCTCAGCCGCCAGTCCTTATAGGGGTTGTAAGTCCCCTGGGCGGTGGCGGTGTGGCCGCTGATCAGGATCTCGTCGATATTATGCTTCATGTCCTCCAGCAGCGGACACAGCCCGCTCAGGACCTCCTTGGCGGCATTGGTCAGCTCGTAGCTGTCGCCGCCGAAGAAGGTGTCGTCGTTGAAGCTGATGAAGACATACCCGTCTCCCGTGCTGTAGGTCACGGATTCGGAACTGGCCTGCCCGGACTGGCTGGACTGACTGGCGGAGTATTCCTCCAGATACATGAGGATCGCCTCGATCTGCTCGTTGACCTCGTCCTGGGTCATGGGCATGTCGTTGCCCTGATCGGCGTCATGCTCACCGTCAGGAGCCCGGGGGTTGTCGTCGATGCTGACCTCCGCGTCCTTGTTGAAGCTCTGGACGATCATCATCCATTTCTCCTGGTCGATGGTGGACATGGAATACAGCAGAACGAAGAAGCACAGCAGCAGCGTCACCATGTCGCCGTAGGTGTCCATCCAGTTGGCGCCGCCTCCGCCGCTCTTTTTCTTTTTGATTGATGCCATGCGTTGCTCACCTCGTTTTCATGGCTTTCCCGTTTAACCGGCTTCGCCGCCCTTCTTGGCAGCTCCGCCGCCGTCGCGCTGACGCTGGGCCACGAAGGTCAGCAGCTTCTCCCGCAGGGCCTTGGGGTTGACGCCGGACTGAATGGACATGATGCCCTCCACGATGATCAGCTTGCAGAGCATCTCCTCCTCGTCCCGCTGGCGAAGCTGGGCCGCAATGGGCCCGAAAACCATGTGTGCCATGACGCAGCCGTACAGAGTGGTCACCAGGGCGGTAGCCATGGCGGGACCCAGGTCGCCGCCGCCGCTCTCCACGTCCATGGCCTTCAGCATGTTGATCAGACCAACCAGCGTACCGACCATGCCGAAGGCCGGAGCCACAGAGCTGCCCTTCTCATACATGCCCGCGCCGAAATCATGGCGGGCGGCTGACTGCTCGATGTCGTTCATCATGATCTCGCGGGCCTGATCGGCGTCATTGTTGTCCACAATGAGCATGATGCACTGCTTGAAAAAGGGGTCCTCCTGCTGGTTGCCCCTCTCTTCCAGGGCCAGCAGGCCGTTCTTACGGGCCACCTGGGCCAGTTCCACCAGCTCGTCGATGATGGCCAGGGGGTCATTGCCCTTGGTGTTCATCAGGATCTTGAAGTGTTTGGGGATGTCCTTCAGCGCGGAGGGCGGGAAGGAGGCGACGATGATCAGGACGGTACAGCCGATGGTGATGAACACGCTGGCCGGGTCCCAGAAGTTGAGGACCTGTTTGGGTGTCAGGAGTGACTCGCCGCCACCGAACATCATACCGATGATCATGACCACTACGGCGCCGATAAAACCGATGACATATGTAATATTCATAATCTTTTACCACCATTTTACTCCCGCAGAAGGGAGAATTGTCTCTCGCGCGGGGCGCATTTGAGGTGCGTTCAGGCCGATCTCCCCGGCCTTAACATTCCTCAAACGCGCCCCCCTGGGGCGTCAGCGTCTGTCGCTCACGGTGATGGTCCGGTGAACATCCTGCACCTTGGCGTTATACTCCTGGATCTTCTTGATGATCTCCTCCGGCGTCTCCTTGACGATGAAATAATCCCGGTTCATCATGACAATCTTGGATTCGGGGATCATCTCGATGCTCTCGATCTGATTGTGATTGATAAGGAACCGTTCATTGCTGCGTTTAGTCAGTACGATCATGATGAACTCCTTTCGTTTTCCCCGCCCCCCGGCCGCCGCGAAAGCGGCCGGGGGGAATGGGGGACACACTTTTACGTCTGGTTACCGGCTCTCAGCCTTACCGCTTCATGTTCACCAGCTCTTCCAGCATGGAGTCGGTGACGGTGACGATGCGGGTGTTGGCCTGATAGCCGCGCTGGGTTACGATCATGTTGGCGAACTCCGTCGCCACGTCGGCGGTGGAGGCCTCCAGGCCGCTGCCCTGGATCTTGACGCTCTTCATCTGGCTGAGCAGGTTCTGCAGCTCCGGGGTGTAGTTCATCTCCTCGTCGGCCGTGGCGTTGTTGAGGTAGACGCCCGCCTCCAGCAGGCCGCCGGGAATGCCCACGGACACGGCGCCCGAACCCTCCTGGGCCTTGTAATAGGGGCCACCGATATGGGTCACGCCGTCGGGGGCGGTCACCTGTGCGATGGCGATGTAGCCCACGATCACGGTGTCGCCGTTGCCGGCGGTGCCGATGATGGCGCCGTTCTCGTTGACGCTCAGGCCCTCCAGTCCGGCCACGGTGTCGTTGAGGTTGGGGATGGCTCCGCCGTTGACGGTGATGAAGTTCTCGGCGTTAAACTCCTCCTCGCCGTCTACGGAGTTCGCGCCTCCGGGGATGCCGTCCGCAAAGGAGCCGTCTTCCGTATTATAGAAAGCGGGGTTGGCAAGGGACAGGTTCTTCCGCTCCGTAGTCCCCGTGCCATGTCCGCCCAGCACGTCATAGACCGGGTCGCCCGCTTCCCAGCGGTGCTCCTGCGTCTCGGGGTCAATGCCGCCGTTGGCCTCCGTCGGCTCCACGGCGGCCAGGGGCACCCGCAGGGGCACCAGGGTGGTGCTGAGGATCAGCTTATCCTCTACGTTGATCCCGTTCTGCTTGTTTTCGAGGATGGTCGCCTCGTCCGCGCCCTTGATGTAATTGGGGTTATACACCATCTGGAAGCCGTAGACCACGTTGTTCTGGTTGTCCACCACGTAGCCCCTGGCGTCCACGCGGAAGGTGCCGGCCCTGGTAAAATTGGCGCGGTTGAGCGCGTCGCCGCTGTCCATCACCAGATCCTTGGTGCCCACCATAAAGAAGCCGTCTCCGTCGATCATGCAGTCCAGGGCGTTGCCGGTGGGGTTGTAGGTGCCGGGGGACATGCTCAGGTCGATGGAACCCATCTTGACGCCGTAACCCACCTGGGAGGGGGTGTTGCCGCCCCGGGTGGCGGTGCCGTCGCTGCCGGCCCTGCTGGTGACATACAGGGACTCCTGGAAGATCATCCGCTGGGCCTTATAGGCCGTGGTGTTGACGTTCGCGATATTGTTGCCGATGACGTTGAGGTTGGACATGTGCGTCTTGAGGCCGCCGATTGCGGCATACATTGCTCCAGTCATGCGATAAAAATCTCCTTTTTGCCTTTTAGCGCCGCCGCTCCCCCGTCAATCGGACGGGAGGGCAAAGCATCCTGAAAAGGTCCTGCTCTTATCTTATTTCAAAAGAACGGCGCCGTCAATATTGGTAAAGATATTTTCCTGCATCTCTTCCTGAGACATGGTGGTAATGACCCGTCCGTGAGGGATGTTGATGATAAACGCCCTCGTGGCGTCAAACGCCAGAATGTTGGTAGCTCCCTTGGCGCTGGCCCGCTCCACGCTGTCCGCCAGCTGGTCCATCAACGTGGGCGTCACCTCAATGCCTCGTTCCTCGGCCCGCGCCCTGGCGTGCTTGGAAAAAGCCACAGAGAAGGTTTCCGTCGAGGAGCTCTGGATTTCTCTCTGTAACATAGCGCCAAACCGGCTTCCCGCGTCCCTGCGGCGAACCGGCTGCACCTGCTCCACCTGGCTTAACCGGTCTATGGGTGTGATTCGATCTGTCATACGCTCATCCTCTTTCCGGTACGATGGGGAGGGGGACGTTATCCCAGCGCCTTATCGACCGTTTCATCAGCGGCGTCCGTTCCGCCTTCGTCCTTATTCCCTTCGTCCGTTCCCGTGACGGGGGGTACGCTGCCTGACCCGGCGTCCTGATCCTGGTCCGTTGTCTCAGCTCTCCGCTCCGGCAGCACGCCCACGGCCATAATCTGGTTGAGGGGGTAGTACTCGTCTCCCATGAAGATCACCCGCTGGCCGTTGTATGTACCGGTGGCGGTCACCACGTCGGCCTTCTCGCCCACGATCTCGCCGTACTTGTCGTACACCGGCACGGTCACCGTCTGCCCCACCAGGGAAGCGGAGTAGGTGAGAATGTTGGCCTCGGTCAGGTCCTGCACCTGGGTGCTCATCTCAGTGATGGCCTGCATGACCGTCATCTGGATGATCTGGTTCATCATGTCGTTGGTATCGGCGGTGTTGTCGATGGTCTGGTTTTGCAGCTGGGTCACCATCAGCAGCAGCATATCCTCAAAGGAGAGGGTATTATTTGCCTCGGCGGAGCTCGCCTTGACTGTTGCCGCCCGGTATTGGGCCGCGGTCGCCTGGTCAACTCTGTTGTAATAGTTATACAGGTCGGGCCCGATGCCGTCAAACATATCGTTGCTCATTGGCAGTTATTCCTTTCTGTTACTCCTCCACGCCGAACAGTCCCAGACGCAGCTTCTGAAGGAATTCCTCCCCGCCGGTCTGCTCCTCCTGGCGCTCCTGATGCCGGTGGTGCTGCTGCTGGCCCCGTCCGTCTGGATCGGCCTGACGGAAGTGCTGCTGGCTCTCCTGATTCCGCTGAACCTCCAGCCGGACCTCCTCGTGGCCATAGCCCTGCAAAGCCGTCTGCAAATGGTTCAGATGCTGGTTAAGCAGTCCCTCCGCCTTGGGAGTGGACGCGTGAAGCACCACCTGAAGCACGCCGTTGGTATCCTTGGTCATCTCGATGACCAGGCTGCCCAGATTCTGAGGCATCAGCCGGATCTCCACCCGGTCCTGTCCAGCCTGCACCGCCGTGTGGATGTTATCCGCCAGATGATCGTCCATATCGGGCTTCTGGGTGTCCACGGTCTCGTACCGTTCACCCACCTTTACGGGAACGGCCTGGGTCTCATGAAATACGGGCTGCTCCGGAGCGGCCGTCTCGCCGCTGGGCGCTTCCTCGTTTTTCTGCCGGACCTCCACGCGGACCTCAAGCTCACTGTCGGGCTTGTCTTCCCGCTCCACGGTCTGCTCCGGGGCAGCCTGCCGGGTCTCCGCAGTCTCCTGCTCCGGGGCGGCCTGCCGGGTCTCCGCAGTCTTCTGCTCCGGGGCGGCCTGCCGGGTCTCCACGGTCTCGGTCTCCGCGGTCCGCGCCTCCTGATGTCTGGGCGCCTCCTCCATGGTCTCCCGGAAGTCGCGGGGCTGCTGCTCCATAGACACCTCCGCGCCCACGTCGGAATCCACCGCGGTCTCCAGATCGGCCCCCTGTCCGCCTAGGTCCATATCAGCCTCTTCCACCGCCTCCTGGGGAATGGGATCCAGCACGGTCTCCACGACGGGCTGCTCGCTGATATTTTCCACGATCTCAGGCCGGAACAGGTCCATAAGGCTGATCGCGTTGGGGTTGGCCGCCAGATTTTCGGGCTTCAGCTCCTCAACCTCCTGGTCCTGCTCCTGAGTGGGAGCCTTGTCCTCCTGAAGCGCCTCCTCCGGGTCCTTCACCTGCTTCTCGGGAGCCGCGTCCCTGGTGCCCGTCTCAGTGGAAACCTTGCCGCCGGACTGCTGCTGCATCATCTCCTGGAAGCTGACCGCGGCCTGATTGTTTTTGTCCTTGCCTGCTGCGCTCTGAATCGCGGCCAGATTCGCCGCCATTTTCTGCATCTGCTGCAGCAGAGCGTTTTCTACTGTGTTCACTGTCTGTCGTCACCTCTTTTCACTCATATCATGTCAAAATAGGGTGTCTGCTCCTCCTCACGGATGAGCATTTGGGTCAGGGTCTCGCCAACTGTGAGGGAACGCTTTCCGTCCCCGCCGCCCGCGTCCAGGTCCATGTAGATGCCCATTCGGTTCGGCCGCTGCCGGAACAGGTCCAGCTGCGTCCGTCCGGGGTCGTCCTCGTCCAGCCGGCTGATCTCCTTGGAGAGCTCCGCTATAGAGGAAACCATGTCCTTCCTTCTGGCCGCGCCGTCCGTGGAGCGCATCCCCTCCAGAACAGCGTCCAACGCGTCGATAACGGCCTGCTTTTTCCTCTCCTCCTCGGACTCCTCCAGCTGGAGCCTCATTCGCTGGAACATATCCTGGTAGAAAGCGCTGCCGGGGTCCGCGATCTGGTCGATGAGATCAGGCTCCGCGTCCGCTTCCCTGCCGCCGCTCTCCTGCGCCTTGACCGGCTGCGTGCCCGTCATGCGGGCCAGAATCGCGGAAAGGTTCTCAAACAGGTCGATCTCCGCTGCCTCGTTTTCCCGCTGCGCCGCAGTCATTGCCACCGGATTCCACTTGAGCCTGTCGGTGATCCACCTGAGGATGTCTCCGTTGGCGTCCTCCCGCTTAAAAGCAGGAGTATCTTTGCCCAGCCACTCCCACACGCTGTAGATATCAAAATTTCGCCAGACCGACCCGCCCTTTTCATCCTGATCGCCTGCCACAACGTTGCCGTTATAGCCCAGAAGCCTTTTTTCCTGCCCGGAAATGGCTCCCATGTCCTCCAGATCGTCCAGAAAATCGTCATACTGCTCGTCGGACATGTTCCGGACATCGTACTTGTTGCGCAGCACGGCAATCTCCGTCTCTGCCAGGGTGGTTCGGGTCTCGCTGCCCGCGTAGAGTTTATCCTCCGCGCGTTTCTCCGTCGCTTCGCTCCAGGCACGCTCCGCTTCCTTCAGGAATTCGTCGCGTCCGGTGGTCCTCATCGTCCCATCTTGGCTGAGCGGCACGGCGGTGTTCATGTTGGCATAAATACCGTTTGCCAGGGTGTTGAAATCCATCCTTATTTCCCCTTCGTCTTCGCTCCGCGCATCCGCGTGGGTAAGTCGTTTGAAACGGCGCATTCTGCCGCCGTCCTGCCGCTCACCTCCCTTCCCTCTGGAATGGGATCTGCACATGAGACCGGCCTCACCACCTTTCCGTTATTTTCGGGTCCTGCTATGTATCTGAGAACGTCCCGCAGGACGATACTCACCATTTCACTTTATGCGCTCTGGGCCTCCATGGCCCGCTTGGTGGTGACAAACTCGTCGATCACCTTTTCTTCCTCCTTCTGGGCGGCCTTATTGTAGCTCGCCAGCTTCTTCTCCCGCAGCTTCTCAATGGAAGCGGTCTCCTTTCGGGCTTCCACTACTTCGATCCGCTTCTTTTCCGCCTGCTCCCGCAGCTTCGTCAGACGGGCGTAAGCTTCCTCGATCTGCCGCTCCGAGGAGCGCAGGTACTGCTCATACTTCATGGCGTCCAGAATGTTGATCCCCTCGGACTTCCGCTGGTTGAACTCGCCGCTCAGCGCCCAATAGTCCGCCTCAAGCCGCTCGATCAGCTCCTCCTGCCGCCTCACCCTGGCCAGGATGGCCCCGTGTTCGGTCTGGAGAGAATCCAGAACCTGCTGCTTGTATTCCAGGACGGTTTCCAGGGAAAATCGGAATTTCTTCATGCGAAGTCTCCCTTTTCATCTCATGTCCGTTTAGATGTTCAGACCTCGCCGTGCATGAGGCGCGGTCCCGGCCGCACATCTGATGTTTACCCGTGCCTCGCGCAGATAAACATCAGCGCATGATGCGCCGCAGGAGCTCCAGGCTCTCGTCGTAGGAAAAGCTCTCGTTGATGCCCTGCATCAGAAAGTCGTTAATGGCGTCGATCTTCCCCAGCGCGTGGTCCAGCTTGGGATTGGTGCCGGCCTTGTACGCGCCGATGGACACCAGGTCGGCGTTCTTCTCATATACGCCCATGACGTCCCGCAGCTTGCTGGCCAGCTGCCGGTGTTCCGGGGAGACGATCTCCACCATCAGACGGGAGATACTGGCTCCCACGTCGATAGCGGGGAAGTGGTTGCTGTTGGCCAGCTGCCTCGACAGCACGATATGGCCGTCCAGGATGCCGCGGACCGTGTCCGCGATGGGCTCGTTGGTGTCGTCGCCCTCCACCAGCACGGTATACACGCCGGTGATGGAGCCCTTCTGGAAATTGCCGCTGCGCTCCAGGAGCTTGGGCATCTCCGCGTACATGGAAGGGGTGTAGCCCCGCGCCACCGGCGGCTCGCCGATGGCCAGGCCGATTTCCCGCTGGGCCATGGCGAAACGGGTCAGGGAATCCATCATCAGCAACACGTCGTACCCCTGGTCTCGGAAGTACTCGGCGATGCTGGTTGCCACGCTGGGACACTTCATCCGCAGCATGGCGGGCTGATCGGAGGTTGCCACCACCAGAATGGAGCGGCGCATCCCCTCCTCGCCCAGGTCCTTCTGCATAAACTCCAGCACCTCGCGGCCGCGCTCGCCCACCAGAGCAATAACATTGATGTCCGCCTTGACGTTCTTTGCGATCATGCCCATCAGGGTGGACTTGCCCACGCCGGTTCCGGCAAAGATGCCGATACGCTGGCCCTTGCCGATGGTCAGCATACTGTCGATGGCCTTGACTCCGAACTCCATCCGCTCCCGGATGGGTGGACGGGTCATAGGATTTATGTAGGCGCTGTCAATGGAGAAGGTGTCCCCCCGCCCAAAGGGCTCCCCGCCGTCAATGGGCTGGCCCAGGGCGTTGATAACTCTCCCCCGCAGAAAGGGGCCCACCGGCAGCGTCAGCCGCTTACCGGTGTTGCGGACAAAGTTGCCCGCGCTTATCCCACTCATATTAGCATAGGGCATGAGTAGAATATGGTCGTTTTTGAACCCCACCACCTCGGCGGGGATCTGGCCTCCCGATTCATTGGAATAAATGCGGCAGATGTCGCCAATGGCGGCCCGTCCGCCGGAGGCCTCGATGGACATGCCCACGATGTTTTCAATTTTCCCGGTGCGGCTCATGGTCTCCGCCGACCGGACCTGGGGAATCAGCTCGCGGAACATAGCCATCCTTTCTTTCCTGATCCGGTCAGAACTGCGCGCCCATCTGGTCGCGGAGCAGATCCCGGATATTGGTCATTTGAGTTGAAACGCTGGCGTCGATGATCTCCTCCGGGGTTTCCACAATGCAGGTCCCGCCCTCGTCGTCGCCCATTGGAATGATTTTCACGTGCTGGCTCAGGGCCCCCAGGGCCGTGGTCAGGGCCGGCGAAATCTGTGCCAGGCCCTTGGTGTCGCAGCCGGAGATGTAGATGTGAACCCATTCCTGCCGCTTCAGCCGCTCGGTAGCCGTCTGGATCATCCGCACGATCACCTCGCTGCTGCTCTTCAGACTCACCCGGACCACCTTCTCCGCCACCGCGATGCACAGATCCAGCAACTCGTCACGGGCCTGGAGCAGAACCTCCTCCCGGGCCATATCCGCCTTCTCCAGAAAGTTCTGCACCTCTTTTTCCAGCCGGGCCGCGGTGGCCTCCCGGTCCCGCAGGGCGTCATCCATCGCCTTGGCGGTTCCCTGGGCGTAGCCCTCCCGGTAGCCCTCGTCGCGGGCCCCCATGCGGATTTCCTCCTGCTCCGCCTTGGCGGCGGCACGGGCATTGGCCAGCAGCTGCTCCGCCTCCTCCCGCGCCTGCCGGAGGATCAGCTCCGCCTGGAGCTGAGCGTACTGCACGGGACCGCCGGATTCCTGACGGGAGCCGGAGGGTCCCTCCATTCCGGGCAGAGATCCGTCCGCCCGGGGCGTCTCCTCCGGTTCAAATGCCGGAGGGGCTGCCGGCTCGCCGGTCTCCTCCCCGCCGGAAGTCTCCGGCGGCGTCTCCTCCTCCATCTGGAGCTCGGCGGCGTCTGGAAACCGGTATTCCTTTGCGTCAAGGAGCCCCTTGAGAATATTACGCAATGATATCGTCCTTTCCGCCCTTCAGGATAACGATCTCGCCCTTCTCCTCCAGGTCGCGGATCACGCCGACAATACGCTGCTGCGCGTCTTCCGCGTCCTTCATCCGGACGTTGGTTGTAATCTCCAGATCGTCCCGGATGCTCTCCGCCATACGGGCGGACATGTTCATAAACAGCTTGTTGGACACATCGCCGTTGGCCAGCTTGAGGGCCAGCACCAGATCCCGCGGGTCGCAGTCCCGGACGAAGCGCTGGACGGACCGGTCGTCCATGGTGACGATATCCTCGAAGACGAACATCCGCTTGCGGATCTCTTCGGCCAGCTCCGCGTTTTCCACACCCAAGCGGTCGAAGATGGTCTTCTCGCTGGAGCGGTCCAGATTGTTCATAATGCCGGCCACGTAGTCGATACCGCCCACCTTGACGTTGGACGTCGTGAGCATGCTGGAGAACTTCTTCTCCATCTCCGCCTCGATGATCTTGACGGCGGTGGGGGAGGCGCTCTCCATGGTGGCGATGGCCTCCACCACCCGCACCTGCCGCTCAGGCGGCAGCTGCTCGATGACGCCGGCAGCCTTGCCGGGGTCCACATAGCTGAGCACCAGAGCCACGGTCTGGGGACGCTCGTTCTGCAGGGCGGAGTACAGGCTCTTGACGTCCGCCTTGTCCAGGAAAGCAAACTCCCTGTTTTTCAGGCTCTTGGTCACCTTCTCCAGGAGGCTGGTCGCCGTGGCCACGCCGAAAGCCTTCTCCAGCACGGTGCGGGCATATTCCAGACCGCCCTCGGTCACCGCCTTCTGGGTCATGCAGTTCTGGTAAAACTCGCTGAGGACATCCTCCGTCTGCTGGGCGTCCAGCATGCCCAGCCGGGCCACCTCCAGCGTCAGGGTCTCCAGATCCGTCGGCTCAAGGTACTGGTAGATCATGGATGCCTTTTCCGCGCCCAGGGAAACAACAACGGCGGCAGCCTTCTGGGAAGAGTTCAACTCTCGTCCAAGCACATCAGCCATTGTCGTCATCCCCTCCTTTCAGCCAGCTCTTAAGCATAAGCGCGGCGACTTCCGGATTGTTCTGCACGAACTGGCGAACAGTCTTGCGAAGCTCCATGCTCTTCTCGGTGTTGATTTCCATGATGTCCGCGCCCGTGGTGGGCGGGACCATCTCGCCATTGAGGCCGGCAGCCGCGATGCCAAGATCGCCGAGAACACCCGCGGCGCCCAGCTCGTTAAGCTGCTCCTCGATAATCCGCTGGTCCTCTTCCTCCTGCTGGCGCTTCTTCTTCCGGCGGGTACTGAGAATCACGAGCAGCAGAACGAGCAGCAACAGCAGCGCGGCCGCGCCGATCATCAGGGGGAGCAGGAGCTCCTGGGGGATCAGGCCGCTGGCGGCGGGCGTTTCGGGAACCGGCTCCACCGGGAAGGGCGCGATCAGCACGCTGACCCAGTCCTCCAGGTTCTCGCCGCGGATGTTGGCGGCCACGGCCACATGGTGGCGCAGCTCCTCCACGTTGATGCTGGCCTCGGGGTTGGCCCTCTCGTTGATGGTCAGGGCTATGGAGACGTCGGTGACGGTGGGCGCCACCTTGACCTGCTCTTTGGTCTCGTCAATCTTGTTATCCCGCTCATAGGAGCTGTACGCGCTGTCCCCGTCCTCCAGCCCCTGGGCCTCGTCCACCACATATGTAGGGATGTCGGCGTCGGAGGTGGTGCCGGGCACGCCGCCCACCAGCTGATACCCGTCGCGGGTCAGGACGAAGGTGCCCATCTCGTGGCCGATCAGGCCGCCGTTTTCATAGGAGCCCTCCGGCTGGTTATAAGTGGTGGTCTCCCGGTACTTCTCGCTGACGTCCACCGTAAGGTTTACGGCCACGTTCACGTTCTCCGCGCCGTATATCGGGTCCAGCAGATGCTTGATCTGGGTGCGGAGGTAGTTGGACTGGGACTCCTCCAGCTGTCGTTTGAGTTCAACGAGAGTGCCCGCGCTGACGCTGCTGTCGGTGTAGGTGTTGCCGATGTCGTCTGTAATGGCCACGCTGTCGATAGTCATCCCGGACCATGCGTGGGATACCATGACGCGGATGCCCCTGGCCTGCTGGTCAGTCAGCATATAGCCGCTGCGCAGCGTCAAGCTGACGGAGGCTTTGGCCTCCGTAGAGACGTCCTCCAGCACGTAAGTCCGGCTCTCGCCCGGCGTAATAATCACGCTGGCGTCCAGCACGCCTGTCATAGTGCGGATGTTGGTCTCCAGCTTCTCCTGGGTAGCGATCTGGAAGGCGGTGGCCCGCTCGGAGCTGGTGGACATGGAGCCCACGTGCTCCCAGTAGGAGCCGTACAGGCTGCCGTCCCTGGGATAGCCCTGCTGGGCCAGCTGGGCGATCAGGGCGGCGTGCTGGGAGTTGGGCACCATGACGGTGCCGTTCACCACCTGATAGTCCGTAATCCCGTTGTTTTGCAGATAGGTTGTGACCTCCTGAATCTCCGACGGGGTCATGTCCTGATACAGCGCCGTATAGGGCTTATTCCCGGTCAGAACCACCGTCACGATAATGACGATCAGGAGCACAGCCAGGGCGGCGGCCAGTATGATGCGCGTTTTCTTGCTCATATTTTTGAAGAAGTCTTTGACTTTTTCCCAAAGACCTTTCAGCTTTGAGGTATCCACAGGCAATTTCCCCGGCCCTTTCTATGGAATGGACGCACCCGCTCCTTACAGCGTAATGCGGCTGAGTTCGTTATAAGCGTTCAGCGCCTTTTCCCGCAGCTGCACAAACAGCGCCATGGAGGTCTCCGCCTTGTAGAGCGCCATGCTCAGCTCCGCAGGGTTGTCCAGCTGGCCGGTGGACAGCAGATACTCCTTCTTGGCCACGTCGTCCTCGCTCTCGCGGACGTTGTCAATGACGGACTGAAGCACGGATTTGAAGACGGAGCCCTCCGCCTTCATCTCCTGTATGGCCGACGTATCCCGAACGGGGAACGTGTCCCACAGAGGGGCGATCCGCTGTAAATTGTTATCCATATGCAAGCTCCTTCCGGTATGTACCTGATGTTGATTTTCCGTAGAATATCCCCGCCGGCGGGTGCCGGCAGGACGCGCCGCAGGCAAATTTTTCTACCGCCCAAACGAGCACAACTGGGCCAGGCAATCAATTTTGCGAACGTATGATTGATTAACCTGACCCGTATTCTTTTTCTCTATCTGCCGATCTCCAGGCCCGCGCTGACCACGCCCTTGAGTACGTTGAAAGCGGTCACGTCGGCGGAGTAAGCCTGGCTGGCAGCCATGGCGTCGGCAATCTCCTTGACCAGGTCCACGTTGGGCAGCTCCACGTAGCCCTCCTCGTTGGCGTCGGGATCCGTGGGGTCGTACTTCAGCTTGAAGTCGGAGGGATCCTCCGCGATTTCCACCACGCGCACACCGCCGGTGTTCTCATAGCCCGCGTTGCTGACCAGACCGCTCTTTGCCCGCGCCAGCGCGGCGCGGAAGCTGTTGCGCCCGTCCTGCGCCTGAAACACCACAACCTTCCGCCGGTAAGGTCCGCCCTCCCCGGTGCGGGTTGTGTTGATATTGGTGACATTCTCGCTGATCACGTCCAGACGGAGATGCTGGGCGGTGATGCCGGAACCAATGACATTTATCGTACTAAGAAATGACATGTCTGTCTCCTCCTGCTATCCCACCGTCCCGAAGCGAGGCCCGGGACGCTCTTTTCCTGCTTACTGCCCGCGGATGGCCATCAGAAGCCGGGACATATCGCTGCTGATCGCCCGGTAAACGTGCTGCACTTGATAGGCGTTGCGAACCAGCTCAAGGGACTGCTCGGCTACGTTTACGCCGTTCTCATCCATCCTGGCGGACTCGTCCCACGCGGTGCGGACCACCGGCGTGGCGCTTTGCAGCGCCGAGCGCATGGAACCGCCGCCCTGGGCCGCCTGCTGGATGCTGGATCGAAGGGCTTCCTCAAAGGTGACATATTTCACCTTGTAGTTCGGCGTCTCCGCGTTGGCGATATTGTCCAGAATCGCCCGCTGCTTGGTCCACTGGAAGCCGGCGGCCCGTTCCAGCATGATCATGGAGTTGGATGTAAAGAAATCTGACATATCGCTGTCCTCCATCTGCGCGAAAAAACACATTTTTACTGCCGCAAAGCGCACGAAAACAATCCCGATTTCCGGAATTGAGCACTCCACTCCCAGGCGAATGGGCACAGCCTCACGACCGCTTCCTCCCCCACCCAGTAAAAGTTGTATTTAGTATAATACATTTTAACCTCAGGCGCAAGAGAAAAATAGAAAATTGTCGAATATAACTATATCCGGTCATTCCTTGCGGCTTTTTTTTGACAGATTTCCATTAAATTTGTCAGATGCTGTAAAAAGCGCACAAAGCCAAATGCACGTTCTTTCTATTTTTTTCTTCACTTTCCATTCTCTGGCCAAAAAAGAAAACGTCCACGGCTCCATCCTATGAAGCCCGTGGACGTTCTATGCCAATATCAGATTATTAAAGCCATTCCGTCACGTTTGACTTTCCGTATCCCGCAGGACATCCAGCAGCGTCAGGGGAGACGCCTCCTCGTCGGCAGCCTCCCGGTTGACCTCCGCCGCGGTTTTCAGCTCGCTGCGCAGGATGGATACATCCTTGGGCGCCTGGATAGCCAGACGCACCCGCCCGCCCTCTACAGAGAGGATGGAAATCTCCACGTCCTCTCCAATCAGCAGGGACTCCCCCGCCTTCCGCTGGAGGATCAGCATGGGGCTTCCCCCTCCCCCTGGCTAAACTCGGAGAGGCGATGGCGCATATGATACTTCTCCGTTTCCAGAATCACCTGCATGGCCAGACCGGTCCGGTCGTTGACCGCCACCGGGCAGCGCAGATTCACCGTGCTGTCCGCCACCGGGCTTCGTACCACGCACAGCGCGTAGAAGCACAGGTCCTCGCTGCGCTCCACCTGCAGCGCGTGCAGTTCTTCCACCGTCAGGACGGGGGCATAATCAGGCTTGAGGGAAAATGGATTCATGGCCACAAAGGCCAGCTGCGGCGTCCGGGCGCTCTGGAAGCACAGCAGGCTCCCCTCGCCGCCCTGGAAGGGCAGAAGGAAAAACTCCTTCTCCTCCTCAAAGCCGAACAGTCCCCGGTCAAAGCGCAGCAGATGCTCCTCAGGGCACTCCACCTCGCCGAAATACTTGGTTTGCAGCAGCACGCGTTATCCTCCCGCTTACGCTTTCACATCCACCGGTTCATAGTTGGGGTCGGAGGAAGGCGGCACATAGACGGGGCCGCCCACATACTTGATATGCACCTCCGGCCGCTGAGTGACGGTGATCTCAATATCGCCGGGGGTGAACTCAAAGCTGCCTCCGTTGATCTTCCAGTCGAAGTTCAGCTTATCCATCTCGTACCGGATGTTCATTTCGCCCGCGTCCCAGTTGATCTCCGGGCCCGTGGAGGGCAGGAACTGGAGGCCTATATCCTTGACCCCCTCCGTCAGGGAATCCTTGGAAAACTTGGTGATGACCTCCTCGCCCAGCTTGGTCTGCATCATCAGGTTCCCCTGCTGGGCGAAGGTGGCGGTGGCCTTGTAGGCGGCCTGCTGCCCCTTCTGTGCGCTCTGCTCCAGGCTGCGGGCCAGCGTGGGCGTAATGGAGTTGCTGGCCTCGAAGGTGTCGATGTTGACGCGGATGGGACGGCTCTTGATCTGCAGGCCGCCTCCCTTATCCTTGGAAATCTCCACTTCCGCCGTACCCCGGACGTATTCCAGCCTGGCGTGGGTGGTTCTCATCTCAATCTGGATCGGCACGGTAGTAATCTCAATCAACGGTTTCATTGTGCGACGCGCACTCCCTTCTGCTCATTATTTCTTGTCGGCATCCATGCCGTAACACACAATTCAATTATAATACGATCAGTTCATATAGTCAATAAGGGACTGACTGAGCAGCTGGGTGCCGACCTTCAGCGCCGCGCTGTAACAGTAATAGTCCCAGCTGAACTGGGTAATGGCGTCCGCCGGGTCCAGGTCCTCCAGATTGGCCCGCTCCTCCTGAAGGTAGTCCTCGTTCGCCTCCATGCGCTCCTTGTTTTCCGTCAGGAAGTGGCTATTGGTGTCAATGGTGGTATACTGTCTGGTACAGTACTCCTTGCTATCCTTCAGCTTATCCATCAGACGGGTAGCCTCGCTGATGAGGGACTCGCCCCTGCCGTTGTCCCCTTCCAGGGAGCCGGTCTCCGGGTCGCAGCTCTCAAAAATTTCGCCCAGACGCTTGAGCACCATGACCACGTTCTTGGGATCGCCGTCCTCGTCCAGGCCGTAGCCCAGCATCTTCACGCCGGGGAGGGAGCGGTCAAAGGCGGTGCCGGTGACGAGCCTGCCGTCCTCGTCCTCCAGCAGGCCCATGCCCAGATCCACAAACTCGTGCTCGTTGGCCAGCGCGTCCAGCCTCGCCCAGTCCGTGTTGTAGTAGTCGATCCACGCCTGCTCGTTGGCGTCGGCGCCGGTTTTCGGCATATTGGTGGGCAGGGAGTGATCGCCGGAGGCGGGCACCCAGTCGGGGGTGTTCCCGTCCCGCTCAGGCGGGTCCACCGGCGCCGTGTTGACGTCGATGCCCCGGTACAGCAGCGTCTTTCCGTCCTGGCTCCAGGTGAAGGGCGCGTTCATCTCGTCGTCGCCGGCGAAGACGAAATGGTCGCCGTACTTGGCGCTGTTCATGACCTGGATGACGGATTCGGCGGTGTTGTTCATCACGCGGCCCAGCTCCACCTTGCCGCTGGCGGTGGCGGCGTTCATGGCGCGGATGTCGGAGAAGCTGCCGTCCTTGTCCACCAGCGCGTTGACGACCTTGTCCATGCTCTGCCAGGCGATGCTGAAGCGGCTGATGGTGTCGCTGGTGTTCCTCTGATAGCTCTCGTTGTTGGTCATGGCCCGACGGATGCGCCAGGCCTGGATAGCGGTGGTGGGGCTCTCCGCAAAGCTGTCAAACCGGCGCTGGGAGATCACCTTGTCCCGGGAATTCGCCAGGGCGACGGTGGAATTCTGAAGATTGTACCGGTAGAGGTTCATCGCCATACCGGTGGTTACGCGCATAGCCATATCAAATATCCTCCTTTAGCCGCTTACTCAAAGAGCGGTGCCGTTGATCAGCTTATCCAGCATCTCGTCAATGGTAGTCAGCAGCCGGCAGGCCGCGGAATAGGATTTGCTGAACTGCATCATGCTGGTGGCCTCTTCGTTCAGGTCCACGCCGGAGACGCTCAGCCGGTCATTGTCCAGATTCAGCGTCGTGATGGTGTAGCTGTCCACCTTTCCCGTGGTGGCCTGGGTGTCGTCGGCCAGCGTGCCGGAAATGGAGGTGAACACCTCCCGGAAGGAGCCGCGCAGAACGGGCAGCGTGGCGGCGGCGTCCGGCTCCACGTCTCTGGCGTAATAATCCAGCTGCTTGTCGAACATGGAAATGATATGCTGGATGTTGTCGTTGCGGCTGGAGTGCTTGATGACGGTCTTGCCGTCCTCGGCGTAGCTGTCGGGGCGCTTGTCGTTGAGCACCCGCACCGAGCCGTTGGCCCAGGCGGCGGACACGGTGATGTTGGCGGCGGTGATGCCGCTGGGGTCGTTGCCGTTGCCGTTGTTGCTGAAAAGCACGCCGCCGTCATAGAACTCGTACAGCGGGTCCTTGACGCCGCTGCGCCGGAGGGCCTCCATGCAGACGGCTATGTCGGCCTCCGCTTCGGCCTTCTGCTCCGCCGTGGCGTTGGGGTCTTTCGTCACATTCATTTTTTCATCCAGACGCTCCTGGGTTACCAGCTCGCCCTTCTCGTCGGTGACGCAGCTCTGCCGGAGGGCCTTCATGCAAACTTCCATGTCGGCCTCCGCTGCGGCCTTATCCGCCGGCAAGGCGGAGGCGTCATCTATCACCTTCCGGTTGGCTTCCAGCCGCGCCGTAGTCACCGGATTGCCATCATCATCGGTGACGCCTCCCGCAGTCGCGCCGTTCCCCGTGTTTTTCAGGAAGGGGGTCACGATGGTGTCTGTCGGCTCGTCGGTCAGCTTCCCGTCCGCATCTATGTATACCTGGCCTGCCGACAGGTACACGTCCTTCGCCGGCAGCTGGTTCTCCTCATTGAAAACCTCCGCCAGCTTCCTGGCCAGATTGTCCAGCGCCTTCTGGTAATAGGGGATGCCCCGCTTCAGGGCGGCGTTGGGGTCCATGTCGATGTCTTCCTGGCTGGCATACTCGCCCTCCTCCGTCAGCATCTCCCGGATGGACTGGAGCTTGCCGTAGAGAGTGACGTCGTCCAGCTCCACTATCTCGCTCTCCTTGCTGACAGTGTTAGGATCTACCATAAGGCGGTCCCGCCGGTCCGTCAGGGGCTCTATCTGCATGAGGTATTTGTCGTTGACGTAGGTGAGCGCCTCTTCCGGGTCGTTGGTATACTCCGCGGCCACGGGGGGATTCGCGTCGGGATCAGCCTTCGTCTTCAAATACTTGCCGCTGGACGCCACCAGCTCGTCTTCCTTTTTCTGGACCGCGTCGTTGACGATCCCCTGCTGCTGGGCTTTCGCCGCCCGCCACAGCTCCTTCTCCTTCTTCGCCACGGCCGCTTCGATCGTCTCCAGCCGCGTCTTATTCACAGCCGCTTTCGCTTCGTCCCCCGCGGCTTCCTTCTCCTCGTCCGTGGCGTCCTCTGAAAGCTCGCCCAGCGCCTTGTCCACGGCCTCCTTGATCTGCGTCGCCCAGGGCTCCTGATCCTCGGCGTTGGCCGCCTCTATCGCCTTGCGCTCCTCCGCCATCTGCTTGTCGATCCCGGGCTTCCAGTTGGACAGCGGGTTCGCCTCTTCGGCCTCCTTCCGGGTCTGCTCCTTCGCCCTGTTGATGGCAACGGGGTTGTAGTCCGGATTCATCACCGGCATCTCCTCCGGGATGCTGATCTGGCCGCCGAAGATGCCGTCCACCAGCTTGATGGGGTTGCCGTCCGGGCCCTTGCTGCCCGCCAGGGTGACGGTCAGCTTCTCCACCTCGGAGAACTGGTCGATGCGCTCCATGGAGTACTCCACGTTGATGTGCATGTACTCGCTGAGCTTATCCAGACTCGTATTCCGGGCGTCCCGCAGCTCCAGAGCGTTGTCTCCATAGATCCCCTGGGTGCGGATCTGCTCGTTCAGATCCCGGATGTTGGTCAGCAGCTTGTTGATGTCGGCCACATACTCGTAAATCTGTTTGCTCTTGATATCCTGGATGTCCTGAAGGTCCTGGGCTGCCTTGTTGAAGTACGTGGCCAGGATGTCCGCCTCTGTCCGGACCAGGTCGTCATACTCCGGGGAGCCCACGTTGACCTCCAGATTCTGCAGGGCCTTATAAACGGAGCCGAACTGGGCCTCGATCACGCCGAAGCCCTCCTTCTCGCCGGTACCCTTGCCCACCTCGTCCAGAATACGGCTCATCTGGGTCAGTCCGTCCAGCTTTTCGGAGTTGGCGCCCAGCTTGGCGCTCTCGTTGCGGTAGCGGATGTCCAGATAGGGGTCCCGCAGCTGTGTGACGCCGTTGGTCATCACGCCATAACCGACATTGAGGCTGTAGATGTTTTTATACTTGCCCGCGCCGTTGGAGTGGAGGCTCACCAGGTCCATCCGCTGGCGGCTGTAGCCCGGCGTATTGATGTTGGAAATATTGTTGCCTGTTACGTTCAGCGACGCCTGGGAAGCGTAAATCGCCAGACGCGCGGTGGTAAAGGAACTAAAGGTACCCATAACAGCCATGGTTCAGCTTCTCCTTATTTATCACAATCTCAAACTTGTCGCTTTACGCCCGGAAATCCGCCTTCCGGGACGGATCCTCCGGCAGCGCTTCCTCCTGCGCCTTTTGCAGCCTTTCAATGGCCCGCAGGTTGCACTCCAGCGTGTTCCGCGCCACCTCGGAGGCGGATTGGAACACCTCGTACTTCCGGCGCAGCCGTTCGGCCGCGGCCTTTGTCTCCATGGCCAGCTCCGCCGGCGCGTGCTCCGCCAGATCCCGCAGATGAACGCCGGTCAGGCCGAGCTGGGCCAGCATTCTGTCCCGCTTCTGGTCCGTGCCCCGCAGGGACAGGCTGATGACCTGCTCCTGCTTCATGCACTCTTCCACGGCCTCCAGATCCCCCCGGCTGACCGCCTGAGTCTTGGTCCGCTCGACCTCCGTCAGCTTCTCCAGCGTCTCCCCCAGACCGTCCAGCAGGGTCAGATACTTTTTCCAAAGCGCCGCGTCCATCACTCGCCCTCCTCCATGAGAAGCAGCATCCTGGCGGCAGTCTCCCTGGGGTTGATCTGATACTCTCCGGAGCGCACCTGACGGCGCAGCTCCTGGATCTTTCCGGTGGTGTTGCAGGTCCGCACCTGGCGGGAGAGGCTGGCCGCCGTCTCCCGGAAGCTGCGCCCTTCCTGGGCCGCAGGGGTGGAAACGGTGATATGGTCATATTTGCCGTCCTGGGCGGGGGCCCGGACGGAGACGGTGCTTCCTATGGGGCGGGCGGCTTTCTTTTGAATGGGCAGATAGCCCTCAGTTCCTGTGATCAGCATATGGTTGACCTCCATTCTTCGTACCGGCCGGAACGGGCCGGCCCAAGGGCCATCTCATTCGGCATGGATATCTTTGTATTATTTTTATCGGTCTGTAAACCGAAAAAATAATGAGGGCGGAGAAAATTTTTGCAAAATCATGGGACATCGTCCCATCCGCCCGGACAGATTGTCGGAAAAGCCAAAAAGATTTTAAAATTCCATTGCAAGCCGAAGCCGTTTCCTATATAATATTTAAGAACGAATACACGCCGGAAACGCGCCGTGTTCCCGGCGGAAGGATGGGAGAATTTATCTGCCTATGTTTGAGAAATGCAAAAAAGCGGATATTCTGGAAAAGTCGGGCGCCCTCATCTGTCAGGCCCGGGTCAACGTGGGGCGCTCCGGCGAGGTCCTGCTGGTTATACCACGGGCCGCATCCTATAAGTCCAACGCCATTTACCGGGTGATGTTTTATGACCCCGTGATGGGCCGGGTAACCTGCCGGTGCCGCCTCTCCGCGGCCGTCCCCCTGCCCGGCGGCGAGCTGTGCTCTCTCCGCTGCGAGATTCAGGAGTATCTGACCCAGGAGCAGCGCCGCAAGAATATGAAAATCGACCTGGGACAGAACGTGATGCTCCACGCCGTCTTCCAGCCCGGCGATCCGGTGCCGGCTCCGGGCTATGTCGTTCCCGCCACCATTGTCAACATCAGCGTCGGCGGCGTTTATCTGCGGAGCTCGCTGCTGCTGGCCGAGGGCCGCCGGGTCTGGTTTGATCTGCAGCTTTCCGGCGACAGGCTGACCCTCAGCGCCCAGATCCTCCGGGTGGAAACCATCCCCGCCGGTCCGAATCAGAAGCTCTACGGCTACGGGTGCAAGTTTGTGGATATGCTCTCCCGCGACGAGTCCCTCCTGCGCAGCTTCATTTCCCAGACAGCGGCCGGCCCGCGGAGGCAGTGACCCATGCGCCACCTTTACACAGTAGAAAACGAGGATGAACTGCGCGCGTACCGGACGATCGCTCTGCGCCTCCAGCCCCGGCTGGAGGCGTATGTCTGTTTTCTGCGGGAGGAGTGCGCCGTGGAGGAGCTGCCCCGCGCCGTGGTCTGGACCAGCCGTGAAATCGCCGTGGAACTCCTCAGCGGCATCCCCGTCCCCGCCTACACCAACGAGTACCGGGTGATGTTCTGTCCGGACCCCGCCGTCTGGCGGAACATCTGGCTGCGCCAGCTGGACGGTCTGGCGGAGAGCGCGGCGGTACGGGAAATCCGGACGTACTATGAGACGGCCATAAACGACGACCGTCTGCTGTCCATCCTGGGCCATGAGCTGGCCCACCACAGCCAGTGGTTCCCCGATTTCGACGACGCCGATGCCCGGGAGGGCGGCATCTGGTTCGAGGAGGGCATGGTGGAATACATCGGCCGGCGCTATTTCCTCACGCCGGAGGAATTCGCGGCGGAAGCCCGGATCAACCGCCTGCTGGCGGAGCTGCTGCAGGGCCGCTATGGCGGACATTCTCTGGAAGACTTCGGCGCGGCCGCTTACGAGGGGGATTACGCCGGCATATTCTTTGAGTATTGGCGCAGCTTTCTGGCTGTGGAGGAGCTGGTCCGGCGCTTCGGCGGCGTGGCGGAGGTGTTCCGCTCTTACCGGGAGTGGGGTAAGGCCCCCGACAGGCGGACGCTGACGGAGTGGTTCGGCATAGAATAGGAATGTAAAAGAGTCTTGACATTTTTGCGATGGTGTTGTATGATAAAAGCGTAAAAAGTTCTTTACTTTCCGGAGACGACACTATGAAACATTTTTTGAAAAAGCTTGGATTCCGCGGACTGGATGAGATGGAAAGAAGCATCCTCTTCAAAGCGCAGAGAAACGCCTACCTCTTTTTGGCGGCCGCTCTTTTGATCTGGTCCCTGTATGAGAGCTGTCAGGTATATCTCCACCACAGCAGGCTGAATCTGCTTCCAGGCCTTCTGCTGGTATCGGCAGCGGTCATTCAGGCATTCTCCCAGCTTATCATGACCCGCAGCGCGGTAAAGGACGATGAAGATTCCTTCGAGACGGAGCCGCTGCTCAGAATCATCCTTCTGATCTGCGTGATTGTCAGCATATTGGCAGCTGCCGTCGCCGCGATCATACTGCTGGGCGTCAGCGCATGAAAAATCACATCAGGGAGCTGCGCAAAGCAAAAGGCCTCCGCCAGGAGGACCTCGCGGCGGCACTGGGCGTCTCCAGGCAGACGATCATCGCCATAGAAAACAACAAGTACAATCCTACGCTGGAGTTGGCCATGAAGCTGGCCCGCTATCTGCATACCACCGTTGAACAGCTCTTTATTCCGGAGGAATCACCATGAAAAAGGATGTATCCGCGCTGGCGCCGTTTCTCATTCTGTTGGCCCTAGATTTTTATCTCCTGCCGCTTTTGGCGGGGGATACCGGCTCGGCCATGCTCCTGATGCTGTGCGTCATGCCGCTGATCGCCCTGGTTTCGGCCGTGGCGTACGGTGTCCGCAGGGGCTTCTGCCCCGCGCTTCCCATTGCCGCGTTTCTTTTGTTTATTCCGGCAATTTTTATGTATTACAACTCATCCGCCTGGGTTTATCCCATCGCTTACGGCGTGATCGTCCTCATCGGGAACGGCGCAGGAAGATTCTTTTATCAGAAAAGGTGAAAGAATCCGCGGCGCGCCCGGATGGACGAAAAAAAGCCCGCCGGAGCGGGCTCGTTCACGCCCACCGGCTGGGGTGGGCGGCGCAGATCTCATTCCACTGGCAGCTTCCGCAAATACCGGACCGCAGGCCAGGGGCCAGAATCCTTTCCTGCACCAGCGCGGTAAACGCGCCGAAGGGAAGAATCTGATTTTCCTCCAGGCCGCAGAGGCGGAGGACCTCCCTGTCCCAGCCCGCCACCAGCTCCGGCTTGTCGCACAGGCCTCCGCGGTTATTGGGGCAGGGACCGCAGACGGCGTCCGTATCCACCGTCAGGCGGACCGGGGTTTCCGGCGTCAGCGTCTCCAGCAGCCGCGCCATATGGGCGGTAAAGCCTCCGCTGTACCCATGTCCCACAAAGTAAGCCATGCACATCCCGTGGTGGGGCCGGAGGGGCAGCGGACTACCGGACATGGCGGCGAAGCCGGGCCGTCAGGACCAGCGCCAGGACGATCTTGAT
The DNA here is from genome assembly GCA_014799925.1 of Oscillibacter sp. Lineage (GTDB taxonomy): Bacteria > Bacillota > Clostridia > Oscillospirales > Oscillospiraceae > Pelethomonas. Next base: position 10,099 of record JAAVHC010000045.1, on the reverse strand, counting down.
CGTGTCAAAGGGGATATAGGGGAACACGCACCAGGTCAGGGCGGTCCAAAGGCTCACTCGCTCGCCGCCCATGGGGTATACCGCCATGAACCACGCGGTGCCGAAGGCGTCGTAGACCAGCATCCCCAGCACCATGCTCAGGGCCAGGACCCAGAGCTTCTCGCCCAGGACCTTCTCCATGCCCCACATGAACAGTCCGGTGAAGAGAAAGCCCACCAGATATCCGCCGCTGGGCGTCAGCAGAGCGCCGGGACCGCCGCTGAACCCGGAGAATACCGGCGCGCCCACCAGTCCCAGCAGCAGATAGGCCAGAATCGCCAGCGTCCCCCGCTTTCCGCCCAGCACGCCCACGGCGAGAAATACGCCCAGGGTCTGTAGATTGAAGTCGATCCGGGCAGGCGTGGGGATGGCGATCCAGGCGCCCACGGCAATCAGCGCGGTAAAAACCGCAATGTACGCGATATCCTTTGCGCAAAACTTCGGTGCAGTCATTTCCACAGTAAATCTTCCTTTCCTGATTCTGGAGAAACTGTATCATATCGGTACGCGGTTGTCAACTTATATTTTTGCTTTGGTTTACAATAGAGAAAGCCCGGACGCGCCGCGTCCGGGCTTTCTCTATCCGGAAATCTCCTCCACAGCCTCCCCCGTCTCGCTGTAAAACGTCAGCTCATAGGTGAATTCTTCCGGGGAATACCATTCGGAGCCCATCGATCTGCGCCCATTTTCATCCGGCTCAGGCTGGGCATAAAAGATAAAAGCGTCGCCCTCCCGCTGCGCGGACACGGTAAAGGTCCCGGCGCGGTTATGCAGGGTCAAATCAGCGGTTACGCTGTCCGCCGGCGGAAAGACGGCGGCGTAGACCGCGTGGGACGTCGGCTGTCCCATCTTGTCCTGCAGCACCACAAAGCGCGGCACGGAAATCAGGCTGGGCCCCTCCGTCAGACGGCGGGGTATGGTAAAGGGGTCGTAGAAATACGTGAGGCGGGCGTCGGCCGGGAGATAGAACGCGGTGACGGCCGCGCCCTCCGTCCATTCGATCCGTATGCTGCCGCCGCCCCGGTAGCCCCGGGAGATATCCGCCCGGTGGTCCATCTTCGGGAGCAGCTGCTGGCGCTCCGCCCGGCGGAGGGCCGCCGTATAGGGCAGAGGCTTTCCAAGCTGGTTCCAGATCACAAGGCCAAGCAGACCGGCCAGCAGGAAATTCCGGGCTGTTTTGGCCCAACGGGGCCAGATAGTGCGTTTTTTCTTCATACCCCCGCCTCCCGCAAGTCAAAGTGCAGCGTACGCTGGAGGGAGCCGAAGCCGATGTCGAACTCGATCCACTCCGCGTCCTCCGGTACATTGTTCAGCTCCAGCGCCGCCTTCTGGCCCAGGCCCCAGGCGGATCCGCTGCCGCCATAGCGGCAGTACCGCTCCAGATCAGCGTATTGGGGGCCGTAGATGTTTCCCGCGCTGTCCCGGACTTCCCCGATGACATTCGAGTCCCAATAAAGCGCTTCGCCCCGCCAGCCGGTGTTGATATGAAAATAGAGGACGAGGTTCCATTGGGAGGACTCCCGCTCCGGGTCCCCGGCAAGTCCCATGAGGGCGCGGTCTACCCGGATGGTGTAGCCGCCGGTGGTAACGGAACCGTTGGGGACCAGCTCGTGCAGTCCGTCCGCGGCGGCCTCGTATTCCCAGGTCAGATAATCGTAAACCGCCCACTCCGGCGGGGTGGACCGCCAGTAAAAATGCAGCGCGCACAGCAGAACGCAAAGCACGACGCCCGCCCACAGCAGCACCTGGCTCGCCCGCCACAGATACCCCAGCCAGGGCCGGTGCAGCCGCCCCAGCTCATCGGCGATATCAAGGGGATCTCCCATCTTTTCCACGGCGGCCTCCTCCGTTAACCCGACGTCCTCCCGCAGGTCCTCAAAGTGGGCTTCCAACTCCCGCCAGACAGCCTCCCGGTCCGGACGGAACCGGATTTTTGATGTAGCCACATTCAGCCATTTTTGTTCGCTCATGGCCTTACACCCCAGCCAGGATGGCCGTCACCGCCCTGGAGAAGGCGGTCCATTCCTCCTTCTTCTCCTCCAGCGCCCGCAGGCCCTTCTCCGTGACGGCGTAGTACCGCCGGGTCCTGCCCTTCTCCGTCACGGTCTCCCGGGCGGATACCAGCTTATCCTTTTCCAGCCCATGCAGCACGGGGTACAGCGTGCCTTCCTTCATCTGAAATACGTGATTGCTCCGCCTGTCCAGCTCCTCGATGATCTGGTAGCCGTACATCTCCTTTTCCTTCAGCAGTGCCAGCACCAGCATGGAGGCGCCGCCCGCTTCCTTCTTCGCCATACAAAAAACCTCCCGACAAATACATAGATTATCTAGGTATAGTATACCTAGATAATCTATGTATGTCAAGAGGACCTTTTACTCTTTGTCAGATTTTCCGCACCGGGTGGCGGATGACGGTTTTCAGCCGCTCCGGCGCGGTCCGCCGGGGGTCGCCCAGATAGATTTCATGGTGCCGCCGGGTCTCGGTGAAATCGACAGTATACCCCTCCTTCTCCGTAAAGGCGGACAGCTTGTCAATGGTTGCGGGCTCGTCGTCGTAGGGGCCCGTATGCAGTACATGGGCGCACAGGCCCTCCTCCCAGCGGAGGAACCGGACCTTCCCTAAGGACAGCTCCGGTTTCTTCTTCGCCAGCTTTTCCTTGGCCCAGGCGAAAACATCCCCGTCCACAAAATCCGGCTGGCGGATCAGGCTTGTCCAGCGAAATTCGCTCTTGTCCGCCGGGGCCCTGCCGTCAAATCCGGGCGTCTCCGTCCACCACAGGCCCTCCAGAGGCGGGACCACGTACTCAAAATATCCCTCCGGCTCCTCGCCGCTCATTTTGCTCATTTTTACCGTGAAGCTCAGGCCGTACAGGATCTCCATGGCTTCCCGATAGGCGGAAGAGGTATTGGGGTCCCCCTGACCGTCCACGGCGAAAAAGGCCATTTCCGGCACCCGGACGATAGCCGGAGCCTTCGGGAGGTAGAGGTGCTTTTCTGTTTTCTTATAGTCAATCTTGTCCATCATGCCGCTCCTGTTCTGCAAAAGCTCCTGTCTCAATCAAATTTCCTTCCTTGGCTTCTTTTCCGGCAGGGCCGCGCAGGTCACCCGTACCAGCTCCGTCAGCGTCTCCCTGTCCTCCACGTCCAGCAGGAACATCTCCCCGCCGCCCTCGTAGGGGACGCCCCTGGGGCAGTCCGGGACCAGCGCCTCCCCGGCGGGGGTAATCTTCACCAGCGCACGGTCATCGCAGACAACGCCGAAATACTTTCCGTCGCAGTACAGGCCGTACTCCCCGAACATCTTCCGATGGGTGATGGTCCCCGCCCCGGACATCTGCTCCTTGACAAATTCTACATAACTCAGGCTGGAAGCCATCTCATTCCTCCGCCTCCCACTTCCTGCACTGCTCCAGCCGCAGGCCGTTGTCGCCATGCACCGCATCATAGGCGTAGTCCGTCAGCTGCTTGCAGGAAAACTCCGCACACTGTCCGCAGTGTTCATGGGCTTTCTCCTCACAGCAGTTTTTCACCGGGCATTGCCCGTGAAAAGGCACGGTAATATTCACGCACCCCTTGCATCCCATGCTCTCCCTGAATTCACATTCACTGCACAGAATTCCGCATCTTGATTCTATCATGTCGAAACCTCCCGTATAAGATATCTCCATCATACCCCGCAAAACCCGACAGCTATCTGTCATATTTCCCGTAAATTTTTTGAAGCCTTGCCGCCAGCTCCCGCCGCAGATCCTCCGGCCCGGTCAGCTCCGCCTGGTCCTGAAAGCTCAGCGTCCACCGGAACAGCTCCTCCCTGTCCGGAAATCCCCGGCGGAACAGCAGGGAACCGTCCGGCTCCTGGGTGAAGCTCTCCGCGCCGTACTCGTCGATGAGCCGCCACCGGGCGGCGGGGGAAAAGCGGATGGTTGCTTCCAGCGTGCCGGGATAGACCTGTTCCGCCGGCGTAACCGGGTCCGGCGCGGGCCGGGGCGCGAACGATTCCTCCAGCACCTCCAGATCCAGCATCCGGTTCAGCTTGAACAGCCGCCAGCCCTCCCTCTCCCGGCACCAGCCGTGGAGATACCAGCTGGACCAGCGAAACACCAGCTTGCCGGGCTCCACCGCCCGCCGGCTGTCCCCTCCCGGCGCGCAGTAGGTAAAGCGCACCACCCTGTGCCGGACGCAGGCGTCCTTCAGCTCCGCCAGCCTGGGGGCCAGCACGGGGCCGTACCAGGAGGCCAGGTCGATGACCACGCAGTCGTCCTCCGCCGCCTCCCGGGACCGGGGCAGCTTCTCCATCAGCCGACGATAGTACCCGGTCCCGCTGACGCTGTCCAGGCTCCGCAGTCCCGCCAGGATGGCCCCCCGGTCCGCGTCCGTCAGCAGCGTACGGTCCATGGCGTAGCCCTCCATAATGGAGATGCCGCCGTTCCGCCCCCGGTCGGACCGCAGGGGGATGCCCGCCTGACACAGCCGCTCCATGTCCCGGTAGATGGTCCGCCGGTTGACCTCCAGTCTTTCCGCCAGCTGGGCGGCGGTTGCCTTCTCCTCCCGCAGTAAAATGGCCAGGAGACTGATCAGCCGGTCTATTGCCATATGACGTCCTCCCTTCCGCGCGTTCCCTTCCGGTCCGGCAAAATTTTCTCTCTGCCATGATACCACATCCCATGGACCCCGTCCATGCCGTTTTGCCCAAAAAACTTCCCGTCATATTCCGGGACGAGCCCTCATACAGTGAAACCAAGAAAATCCACGGGAGGGATGGCCATGACGGAGGAATACGCCGCGTCGCGGTATGAGGAGGCCTGCGCCCTGCTGCCGGTCCGGCTGCGGACGGCGGCCATAGCGCTGCCGCTGGAAAGAAAGGCGGAAGCGGAGGAGCTGCGGCTGCGGATCGGGCGGCCGCTGCATCTGACCACGCCCCGCGGAGAGGAGGCGCTGGAGCAGACCATGGTCACCCGCAGCGATCTGGAGCAGGTGCTGGACAGGGCCACGGAATACTCCCGCTACGCCGCCGCCGAGACCATCCGCCACGGGTACGTCACCGCCGCCGGAGGATTCCGGGTGGGCCTGTGCGGTACGGCGCTGTCCGGCGGACAGCAGGTGGAGGGCGTGCGGGACGTGTCCTCCCTCTCCATCCGGATTCCCAGAGTGCGGGAGGGGACCGCCCTCCCCATCCTGCCGGAGCTGCTGGAAAACGGCGGGCCGGTCAGCACGCTGGTCCTCTCTCCGCCGGGGGGCGGAAAAACCACCCTTCTGCGGGACCTGGTCCGGCTGCTCAGCCAGGGGACGGCGCTGTGCCCCCCCTGCCGGGTGGCGCTGGTGGACGAGCGGGGCGAGCTGGCGGCGGTCCACCGGGGACGGCCTCAGCTGGAAGTCGGCTGCCACACCGACGTGATGGACGGCTGTCCCAAGCATCTGGCCGTCCCCATGCTCCTGCGGGCCATGACGCCGCAGGTGATCGCCCTGGACGAGGTGGCGCTGCCCGCGGACGTGGAGGCGGTCCGCGCCGCCGCCGGCTGCGGCGCGGCGCTGCTGGCCACGGTCCACGCCGCGTCCCTGCCGGAGCTGGAATCCCGGCCGGTCGGACGGGCGCTGCTGGCCTGCGGCGTATTCCGGAGGGCGGTCCTGATGGAGGGGCGCGGGCGGGACCGGCGCAGCCGGGTGGAGCGGCTGGTATGAAGCTGCTGGGCACGGTCCTGCTGCTGGGAAGCGCGGGAGCGGGGTATCTGCTGAAGCGGCGGGAGGGCATGCTGCCCCTGCGGCTCGGACGGGCCCTGCTGGAGGATCTGGCGGTGCTCGGCTACCAGGTCCGAATCTGCCGCACACCCCTGCCGGAGCTGCTGCGGGATACGCTGTCCGGCGGCCTGGGGGCGGCCTGGCTGTGGCGGCCCCTGCTGACGGCGCTTGAAGAGGAAGGGGCGTCCCTGCCCCGGTGCTGGCAGACAGTTATCCGGGACCTGCCGCCGCCGCTGGGAGGATTGCTGGCCCCTCTGGGGCCCCTCCTTCCGGCGGGCGGCGAGACGCTGAACCACGCGATTGAGGAAACAAGAGAGGAGCTGGCCGGATTTTTGCGGGAGGAGTCCGCCCGTCAGGCATCCCAGGGACGGATCACCGCCGCCCTGTGCCTGGCGGGGGCGTGCCTCACCATTCTGGTCTTACTGTAACATATGGATATTGATCTGATTTTTCGTATCGCGGCCATCGGCATCGTGGTAGCGGTGCTCAACCAACTGCTGGTGCGCTCCGGCCGGGAGGAGCAGGCCCTGATGACCACGCTGGCGGGGCTGGTGGTGGTCATGATGATGCTGGTAAGGGAGATCAGCGATCTGTTCCAGCTCATCAAGACCCTGTTCGGGTTCTAGGCCGTGGAGCTGCTGAAGCTGGGGGCGCTGTGCGCGGTCTGCGTGCTGCCGGTGACGCTTCTGCGGAAAAAAACGCCGGAGCAGGCCCTCCTTCTGACCGCCGCCATCCTGGCGGTGGTCCTGGCCAGGTGTCTGGCGGCGGCGGCTCCCCTGCTGGAGGAGCTTCGCCTCCTTTTTGAACAGGCCGGGATGGAGACGGCCTATATGGCCGTCCTTCTGCGGACCACCGGGGCGGCGCTGGTCACCCGGTTCTGCGCCGATTTGTGCAAGGACGGCGGCTCCCAGGCGCTGGCCTCCGCTGTGGAGACGGCGGGCGCCATTGCCTCCCTCGCCATCGCGATGCCCCTTCTGGAGGCGGTGGTGGGGCTGCTGCTGGGGTATTTCCGATAAGAACCACATAGGAAGGACTTATACATGAAGCGGATATTACTTCCCCTGCTGGCCGTCCTCTGCCTGCTGGGCGGACAGGCCGGGGCCGCGGAGCTGCCTCCGGCCCTTTCCCAGGCCGCGCCGGAGGCGGCGGAGCTGACAACAAACTCTGCCGGAGACGGCTTCGGCCTGTTCTCCGGCATCCAGGTCCTTGTGGGGGAGGCCCTGGCGGAATGGCGGCGAGACCTCCTGGCCGGCGCACGGGCGGCGGCGGCCATCATGGCCGGCGTGATCCTCCTGGGCGCGGCGGAAGCCGCCGCGCCGGCGGGGCGGGAAACCCTGGTCCGGCACAGCACCGCCGTGGGCGCGCTGTGGATCACCGCCGTGGCCGCGGGCGACCTGAACGCTTTCATCGGCCTGGGCCGGGAAACGGTAACGCAGCTCAGCCTTCTGAGCAAGGCGCTGCTGCCCGCCCTGGCGGCGGCGGAAGCGGCCTCCGGCGGCGTTACCGCCGCCGCGGCCAGGCAGGTGGCTGCGGTATTTTTCGCCGACGTTCTGCTGACAGTGATTGAAAAGCTTCTGCTGCCCATGGTCTACCTCTACATCGGCGTGGCCGCCGCAAGCGCGGTCATGGAGGGAGACGCGCTGGAACGGACCGGCGAGCTGCTGAAAAAAGCGGTGAGCTGGATTCTGAGCGGACTGCTGATCCTGTTCGTCTCCTACCTCACCATCAGCGGCGCGGTTGCCGGGGCCGCCGACGCACAGGCGGTGAAGCTGGCAAAATCGGCGGTATCTGCCGTCGTACCGGTGGTGGGGGGCATCCTGTCGGACGCGGCGGAGAGCGTGCTGGCCGGGGCGGGACTGCTGCGGGGCATGGTGGGGACGGCGGGGACGCTGGCGCTGCTGGGCGTGTGCCTGGTCCCCTTCCTGCGGCTGGGCGGGCAGTATCTGATCTACCAGGGCGCGTCGCTGGTATCCGCCGCGGCGGGTCCCAAAAAGCTGACCCGGCTGATCGCCATGCTGGGCGACGCGTTCGGGCTGGTGCTGGCCATGACGGGCGCCTCCGCGGTACTGCTGCTGGTCTCGCTGCTGGCATCCGTGACGGCCGTCGCGCCGGGTTAGTAGGACGGCGATGATACTTTTTCTTGAAAGAAAAAGTATCAAAAAGAACTTTATTTTCGCTCCATAATACGTTGCATTTCCTGAATTTTTGCACGGTGACAGTATTGCGCTTTTATCGAGGAACAGTATGAGATTTTGGCTTTTGGGGATTGTTCTGACCTCCCTAGCCGGAGGACTGGCCCGCCAGCTAGCGCCTCCGGGAAAGGAGCAGGCCATGGTCCGCATGGTGAGCGGACTGTTGCTGGCCCTGGCCATCCTCCGGCCTCTGGCGGGGGGAAGCTGGGAGAAACCGGACTGGGCGCCGCCCTCCCTCCGCCAGGAGACGGAGCAGGCCGCCGCCTACCGGAAAAATCAGCAGGATCAGCTTTCCGCTATCATAGCGGAGAAAACCGAGGCATATATATGGGACAAAGCGAACCAGCTGGGGCTTACCTGCGAGCTGACCGTGACCACGGCGGCCGGTGAGAGCGGCGTTCCGCTGCCGGAAGCCGTGACCATCCGGGGCCCCTACAGCCCGGAGCTGGCGAAGTGCATAGAGGAGGAGGTGGGGATTCCCGCCGAAAAACAAATCTGGCTGGAGGAAAACACATGGAAGAAGGAAAGCGAAAGCTGACGGTTCCCCTGGCGGCGCTGGGAAAGTACAAATATGTGCTGCTGGTGGCGGCGCTGGGCGTGGTGCTGCTGGCATGGCCCACAGCACGGAAGGCATCAGAATCCGATCCGGCGGAGGCCGCGCCCGCCGGAGGCGGGCCGGACCTGGCGGAGACGGAGCGGGCCATGGAGGAGATCCTGGGAAAAATCAACGGCGTGGGAAAGGTGGACGTGATGCTGTCCCTCCACAGCGGAAGCGAGCTGGTGCTGGCCCAGGACAGCTCCCTGCGCTACAGCGGCAGCGTCCAGTCCCCCGACAGCTACGAGCGCTCCTCCCAACCCATAACGGACGCTGGGGGCGTGGTGGTGACCCAGGAGAAATTCCCCCAATACCGGGGCGCGCTGGTCGTCTGCGAGGGCGGGGGAAATGACAGCGTGCGATTGCAGGTGATCGCGGCGGTATCCGCCCTGACAGGGCTGGGCAGCGACCGCATCGCCGTGGTGAAGTGGCAGAGCGCCCCGGCGGGCAGCGGGGGCGGCCAGGAAACGATGAGTCGGTAATACGCCCGGTTACGTTCGTGTGCTTTTAATCGGAGAATAGTATAATATATCAGGAGGAAGCGAAACGATGAAGAACCAATGGAAGCGAAACGCCGTCGTGGCGACCGTACTGCTGTTTGTCTGTGCGGCGGTATATCTCAACTGGCGCTATGCCGGGAACGTGGGCAGCGGCGCCGCCCCCACCGGAGGACAGACCCAGCTGGCCGGGCAGGATCAGTCCGGCGAGGACAAGAGCGGGGACAACTCCACCACAAGAGTCCTGGGCGACGCGACGCTGGTGGGCGGCGTGCCCACCCCGGCGGACCGCGCCGCGGTCGACGAGGAGCCGGCTCCCGTCAGCAGCTATTTTGACACGGCCCGCCTCAGCCGCCAGCAGTCCAGGGACAACGCCCTGAGCCTGCTGCGGGAGGCCTCCGCCCAGGAGAACGTGGACCAGAACGCGCTGGACGACGCCAACCGGGCCATCCAGACTCTGGCGGGCTACGCCATGCTGGAGGGGCAGATCGAGAATCTGGTGGTCGCCAAGGGCTACGCCGACTGCGTGGCGTTCATGGGGGAGAACAGCATCAGCGTGGTGGTCTCCGCCGCCGAGGACGGACTGCAAATTGAGGACGTGGCGAAAATCACGGATATCGTGCTCAGCGAGACGGAATACAGCGCAGATCAGATCCATATTCTGGAAGCGGAATAAAAGGGCGGGAGCAGCCGCAAAACGCCGCAGCCGGCCCTGACACTCAGGTGTCAGGGCCGGCTGTATTGCAAAGCGCAGGATATATGGGCTCTGGCTATGTATCCGTGCGCCATTAGCAGCTCTATATTTTAGTTTAGATAACTCTAAATGAGCAAAATTAAAAACTGCATAAAAGGGTTCTAAAACGACGAATAGCGGCAGACAAAGACAGCGATGCATCAAAAAGGACAATAAAAAACAAATGTGCCAAGGGCAGGATGACAAACAGACGGTCAATGGCAATTGCGGAACGAACCATAAAGGATTTGAGGCCCATATACATTTTTTGCTGCTTGAACATGACCTCAATTTTCCAGCGATGGGT
>JAAVHC010000044.1 GCA_014799925.1 Oscillibacter sp. | reverse complement strand
ACCCCGGCAGTCCCGGCGGACAGAAGCCCAGCCGGAATGATGTTGCCTGGACCACCGATCAGGAGCGGACCTTTATCCGCTTTACGCTGATCGAATTCCCGGAGGGTGTTGTTACCGATCTGAACACGATTGATTCTGGCACCTGGCACCAGGTCGGCAGATCCCTCAATGTTGTATGGGGCAACGGCAGCATCGCCTGAGCTGATTGCGCAGATCAACCCCAAGAACATTCGGCTGATGAATGACTTCCTGGAATACCTACGGTCTGTTGGCAAGGCGGAGTCTACTGTTAAAGCCTACACCAGCGATTTGTACATCTTCTTTGTGTGGGTGCTTCAAAATGCAGACAAATCTGATATGGAAGCTCTGGAAGATGAATATGAGAGGCAGAAGATAACCGGCTTTAACGAAAGCATCGTTGATGGCTACACGGGCTTTATCTTCAAGAATCGGTATGGCGATCCTATGTCTGCACACAACGTCAATCGCGCTATTGACCGTATCTGCAATGAGTACAACGAGGAAGAAACCATCCTGGCAGACAAAGAGGGGCGTGAGCCGTTCTTGATCCGTCATTTCTCTGTTCATAATCTTCGTCACACATTCTGCACCCGCTTCTGTGAGAATGAGAGCAATATCAAAGTCATTCAAGAAATTATGGGACACGCCGACATTGAAACTACCATGAACATCTACGCAGAAGCCACAGAGCAAAAGAAAAAGGAGTCGTTCGCTAACTTGGAAGGTAAGATCAAAATTTCATAGCGGCAAAAAAATAGGGAGCCTGTGAAACACCGAAGTGTAACACAGACTCCCTAATACATTTGGTACGAAACTGAAATGTGGTAAAGCTGTGGTAAGATAGAAAACGCCGTTCAAATCGAGCAACATTTAACAGTAAAACAAGCCATTTTCTCGCTCATAATCATACATTTCCAACATTTCTTGAACATCAGTTATCCAGCGGCTTCATCGTGGGGAACAAGATCACGTCCCGTATGGAGTCGCTGCCGGTGAGCAGCATCACGCATCGGTCAATGCCGATGCCCAGACCGCCTGTGGGGGGCAGGCCGTACTCCATGGCGGTAAGATAATCCTCATCCATCATACCCGCCTCGTCGTTGCCGCGGATCCGGTCCGCCACTTCCTTCTCGAACCGCTCCCGCTGGTCGATGGGATCGTTCAGCTCGGAGAAGGCGTTGCCCATCTCGCTGCGGCAGATGAACAGCTCGAACCGCTCCGTGACCCGGGGGTCCTTGGGGGAGCGCTTGGCCAGGGGAGACACGTCCACCGGGTGCATGGTGATAAAGGTGGGTTGGATCAGCCTGCCCTCCACCTTCTGGTCGAAGCACTCATACAGAGCGTGACCCCAGGTGGGCTCCACGCCGTCCATGTCCACACCAACGCCCTTGGCGGCGGCAACCGCCGCCCCGTCGTCCGTGATGGCCATGAAGTCCACACCCAGGTACTGCTTCACTGCCCCGGCCATGCTCATCCGGGGCCAGCCGGGGGTCAGATCAATCTCCTCGCCCTGCCACTGGAGCTGATGGGAGCCGCAGATGTCCTTGGCTGCGCCGCTGAGCAGCTCCTCAAACAGATCCATCATGTCGTTGAAGTCGGCGTAGGCCTCGTACAGCTCCACGGTGGTGAATTCAGGATTGTGCTTGGTGTCCATACCCTCGTTGCGGAAGATGCGGCCCACCTCATAGACCCGCTCCATGCCGCCCACGATCAGCCGCTTCAGGGGCAGCTCCGTGGCGATACGCATGTACATATCAATGTCCAGTGTGTTGTGGTGAGTGATGAAGGGCCGGGCGGTGGCGCCGCCGCTGATGGTGTTCAGCACCGGCGTTTCCACCTCCATATAGCCCCGGTTGTCCAGGAAGCTCCGCAGATACTTGATAAAGGCGCTGCGGATCTCAAAATTCCGGCGGACCTCCGGGTTGACGATCAGGTCCACGTACCGCTGGCGGTAGCGGGTCTCCTTATCCGTCAGGCCGTGGAACTTCTCCGGCAGGGGCAGCAGGGACTTCGAGAGCAGGGTGATCTCCCGGCCCCGGACGCTCATCTCGCCCCGCTGGGTGCGGAATACCTCGCCCCGCACGCCCACGATGTCGCCGATGTCATACTTCTTGAAGCGGTTGTATGCCTCCTCGTCCATCTCGTCCTTCCGGGCGTAGAGCTGGATGCGGCCGGACTTATCCTGCAGATCGCAGAAGCTGACCTTGCCCATGCCCCGCTTGCTCATGAGACGGCCCGCGATGGTGACCTCGCTGCCCTCCAGGGCGTCGAAGCCGTCCTTGATCTCCTGGGCGTGGTGGCTCACCGCGAACCTGGTCTCCTGGAAGGGGTCCCGGCCCTCAGCCTGGAGGGCGGAGAGCTTCTCCCGGCGGACCTTTAAAATCTCACTGAGGTCCTGCTGGACCCCGGGAGTGTTGTTGTTTTCAGCCATGGCTGTTTTCTCCTCTTGTATATCTTATCTGGTGATGCCGGCCGTCCGCCTAGGACCGCTCAATCTTGTCAATATGGTACTTCATCTCCCCGGCGGGGGCGTTGACAGTAACGGTCTCCCCCTCCTTGTGACCCATGAGCGCCCTGCCGAAGGGCGAATCCTCGCTGATGACGCCGTGCATGGCGTCGGCCTCCTGGCTGCCGGCAATCTTGAAGGTACGGTTCATCCCATTGGCCTCCGCCGTCACGGTAACGGTGGAACCGATGGTCACCTGGTCGGTGGGCATGTCGCCCTCCTCGATAATGACGGCGTGGAGCAGCACGTTCTCCAGCTCGCTGATGCGGGAATAGAGCTTGCCCTGCTCATTTTTGGCCTCGTCGTACTCGCTGTTCTCGCTGAGGTCGCCGAAGCCTCTCGCCACCTTGATCATCTCGGCCACCTCGTCGCTGCGGGTGGTCTTGAGGTAGTTCAGCTCTTTCTGCAGCTCGTCAAAGCGGGCCTGACTCATTTTAAACTCTTTTTTCATGTTGCTCGATCCTTTCCGTCTTCCGTACAGGCTCCGCGGCCAAAAACAGCACACAGCGCCATATCAATCATTATATTATATAAGTATTTCCTGGTTCTGTCAACCAGGAATTTCCGCTAAAAGCGTCTCCAGCGGCAGCGCGCCCATAGAGTACAGCGCCGCCGCCAGCTGTTCCTGGTCACAGTTGGTCTCCGTCTGCGCCGCCAGCGCCGGCGGCAGGCACAGGGGCAGCCGTCCCCGCCCGGCCTCGCCGCCCGGATACAGGGTATAAAGAATGGGATTATTCAGGGCCAGGTCCGTCCGGGGCGTGAAGAGCACCAGCGCGTCCGCCCGGTCCAGCTGATCCGGCGAGGGATCCAGCAGCAGGGAGATGCCGTACTCCCGGCGCAGGGTGCGCGCAAAGCTCTCCGCGCCCCCGCGGACGCTCAGCAGCACATAGCGGTAGCTGAGGGCCAGGGCCTTGGCGCACTCGGTAACCTCCCGGACCGCCCGCTCTCCGGAGACCGCCACCACCGCCTGGGTGGGCTGGCAGCCCGCCGCCTCCAGCCGCCGCCGGGTCAGCGGCGCGGCCATGGCCCGCCGCAGCGGCAGCGTGTCGATGGGCAGAATACCCTGGCGGATAAACAGCGCCGTATAGGGGAAATCCACCGGAAACACCGCCGAGCGCACCCCCGCCTCCCGCAGGAGCCTCGCGCCCTGCCGGGCCCGGTACAGCGCCAGCGGCCCGTTGGGGCGGGACCGCCGGCCCATCATCAATGTCACAAAGCTCCCGCCGGACAGCTGGCAATCCCCCAGCTCCGGCCCCTTGGGACCATCTCCATATAAAATATATCCCAGCATGATAACACCGCCTTCCGGAGCATTTTATGGTCCAAAGGGCGGCATTATGCCCCCTCCGACCATCCGGCGGCCCGTCACCGGCGAAAAATCACCGCTGAGGCCCGCGGAACCGCCGCTGAGGCAAAACCGCTTGCATTCCTCTATCCCTCTGATAAAATGGTCCCGAAAGGAGGGAACACATGAAAATCACTTTGAACCAGGACCCATCCTTCCCCGAGACAGAGGTTATCATCAACTGCTCCCAGGCAGACGAGGACATCCTGCGGCTGGTCGCCATGCTCCGCATCCACCAGAAAAAGCTGGTGGGCGTTCTGAACGGAGAACAGCATCTGCTGGACGTGAAGGACATCCTCTACATCGACACGGCTGACAAGCGGACGTTTCTCTACACAGGCGGAGCCGTCTACGAATCCGCCCTGCGGCTGTATGAGCTGGAGGATGCTCTGCGGGAGCTGGACTTCCTCCGGGCGGGCCGGTCCGCCATCGTCAACTTCCGGCGGATCAGGTCCATCCGCCCGGAGCTGGGAGGACGGCTGCTGGTGACCATGGACAACGACGAGCAGGTGTACGTATCCCGTCAGTACGCCGGTGAAATGAAGGAAAAGCTGCGGAAGCTGGAAAGGAGTATTTTACAATGAAACGGTTTTGGAAAGGCATAATGGAGTGGAAAACGGGGGCCAGCCTGATGTATACCGGGGCGATGTTTTTCTACCTGTTTTTCAGCTGGCTGTATGGCACGCAGGAGGTCCCCACCGCCATGCTGTGGGCGCTGCTGCTGGTCAGCATCGCGGGCTCGCTGCTCCAGGCGGTCTGTTTCTCCGACTGGATCATCAGGAAAATGCGGTATACCTGGCGGAGCGTGCTGTTCGTGGCGCTGTTCCTGCCCACGCTGTCACTGACAGCCTGGAAAATGGAGTGGTTCCCTACGGAGAAAGCGGGAGCCTGGGCCATGTTCATCGGCATGTTCTTCCTGATCTTCATTGTTATGACCATCGGCTTCGACATTTACTTCCGCATCACCGGAAGGAAGTACGACGGCATGATCGGCCGATACCGGAAGGAAAAGGAGGAAAACGGCGAATAACGCCGTGGAGGGCCGCGTCCGGCCCTCCTTTTTCTCTTGCTTCTCCTCCGCCGCTGTATTATAATGGGACCAGCAAACGACTGACAGGAGGAAAGCGTCATGGAATTACTCTACTGGTTTGCGTCCATCCGGAACCCGGTATTGAACGTCTTCATGTCCCTGGTGACCCATCTGGGGGAAGAGACCTTCTTCATGGTAGGCGCGCTGTTCGTATTCTGGTGCGTGGACAAGCGGAAGGGCTACTATCTGCTGAGCGTGGGCTTTGTGGGGACCCTCGTCAACCAATGGCTGAAAATCATCTGCCGGGTGCCCCGGCCCTGGGTGAAGGACCCCAACTTCACCATTGTGGAATCCGCCCGGGCGGAAGCCACGGGCTACAGCTTCCCCAGCGGCCACACCCAGACCGCCGTGGGGTTCTTCGGCGGCGTGGCCCGGTTTACCGGCCGGTGGTGGCTGCGGATTGCCTGCGTGGTCATTCTGTTGCTGGTATCCGTATCCCGGATGTACCTGGGCGTCCACACCCCGGCGGACGTGGGCGTATCCTTTGCGGTGGCGGCGGTGCTGGTGCTGGTGCTGTACCCGCTGATGGAGAGCACTCTGTGGTTTCCCCGCCGCCTCTACCTCATTCTGGGCGCCATGCTGGCCTTCAGCCTGGCCTTTGCGGGGTTCATGGAATTCTTCCCCTTCCCCGCGGACGTTGACCCGGAAAACCTGGCCTCCGCGGTCAAAAACGCCTACTCCATGCTGGGCGCCGTGGGCGGGATCCTGGTGGTCAGCGTAGTGGACAACCGGCTGATCCAGTTCCCCAACCGCGCCCCCTGGTGGGGCCAGGCAATCAAGCTGGTGGTCGGGCTGGTGCTGGTGGTACTGGTGAAGAGCCTGCTGAAGGCCCCCCTGCTGGCCCTGTGCGGCGGCCATGACGCGGCCCACGCCATCCGCTACTTTCTGATGGTGCTGACGGCGGGATGCCTCTGGCCGATCACGTTCCGGTTCTTTGAGCGGTACGATAGGTGAATACATACTCAAAAAGCTTCGGCGCGGTACGGGACCGCGCCGAAGCTTTTTACCGCCTGGCAAAATACTTCTCCACAAAAGGAATTTTCCGGACCTGGAATTCTTTTCCCCGCAGGTATTCCAAAACGCCTGCCTCTGTTGGGAAATCAAAGCGCAGATAATAACTGTAAAGGGCCTGGCGGGTCTCGCCGTAGCGGCGGTTGACCTCCCCCCTGCCATACTTGCCGTCTCCCAGCAGAGGGTGGCCCTCCCCGGCGAAGGACGCCCGGATCTGATGGGTGCGGCCCGTCAGCAGCTCCGCCTCCGTCAGGCTCAGCTCGCCCCTGGTTTCCAGGGTCCGGTAAAGCGTCGCGGCGGACTTGCCGCCGGGGACGGGACGGCGGTAGACGGACACCCGCTTCTTTCCCTCGTCCTTCAGCAGGAAGCACTCCAGCTTGCCTTCCGGCGGACTCATCCGCCCCAGGGTCACGCAGAGATACTTCTTGGTGATCTCCCGGTCCCGGATCTTGGCGGTGAGGACGCGCAGGGCCTCCGCGGTCTTGGCGGCGATGACGATGCCGCCGGTGTTCCGGTCAATGCGGTTGCACAGCGCCGGGGCAAAGGCGTTCTCCCATTTGGGATTCCACTCCCGCTTCTGGTAGAGGTACGCCTGGATATGGTTGATGAGAGTGTTCACCTTCTCTGTCTCATCGGCATGGACCACCAGGCCGGGCCGCTTGTCCACCAGCAGGATGTTCGCATCCTCATAGAGAATGTCCAGCTTCGGCTGGAACAGGGTGAGAAACAGGTTGTCCTCCCTGGGCTGCTCAAAAAACTCGTCGTTGATATAGAGGCTCAGCACGTCTCCCTCCCGGAGCCTCTGGTCCCGCTGGCACCGGGAGCCGTTGCACTTCACCCGCTTGATGCGGATGTATTTTTGCAGCAGCGCCGGGGGCAGCAGGGGCATGGCCTTGGAGAGAAACCGGTCCAGCCGCTGGCCCGCATCGTTTTTGCCGATGGTAAATTCCCGCATGGCCTCCTCCTCTAAACTGCCATCACGTAAACCTGGCAAGGGTTCTCTTCATCCCACAGCGTGGGAAAACACTCCAGCTCCCGGAAGCCGAGACTTTTATAGAAAGCGTTTGTCCCGTTGTAAGACGCATAACATCCCTCACGGACGGTCTTAACCTGCAAAAAAGCGTATCCCTCCGTCCGGGCATATTGCCGGAAGGCCTCAAACAGCGCTCTGCCAATACCCCGACGGTGATACTGCGGCAGCACGCCCATGACGGCCAGCTCTGCCGTATGGGGACTGGTTTCCTTCAGCGCCAGAAATCCCCGGGCCGCACCGCCCTCAATATCCGCCCAAAACGGCTGGGTACGGCTCTCACAGATATACGCCTCCCTGCTCTCCGGTATGCCAAACCAGTCCGGCAGTTTTTCCAGAATCTGCCGGGCAATTGCTGCCCGCTGTTCCGGCGCTTCAATCCACTGTATCAATGGGCCATACCTCCTGTCCCTAGTTTTTCTGTGTCCAGTATACTCCATGACGGAGAAAATGTCTACCGCAGCTTTTTCTGCTTTCGCAGGACATGGCCCCTGCGGGAAATCCCGCAGGGGCCGGTTTTATCGTGTTTCCGTATCCGCCGTTCAGTGGCAGCAGCAGCAATGCTGTTTCGCGCCCTCGTAATCGCAGGCGTTGCTCAGACTGTTGGGGGGAAAGAACTCATCCACAGGGAAGCTGATGCTCTGGAACAGCTCGCAGGGGTCCTCACTGGCGCTGCCGCCGCTGCTGGAGCAGTCCTTATCAGGCATGCAGTAGTCAAACACCGGGATCAGCAGCTGGGTATCCCGCTCCAGACGGATGATGGAGAACTGGCCCAGAGTAACGAAGGCCCGGCGGTACTCGTCGCCCATGGTCAGCTCGCAGCCGAAGCACTGGCACACGCAGGCGGGGATCTCGCACACGTCGCAGTCGCAGCAGCGGTTCTCGCAGCATTCCACCAGCTTGGCGTCCAGCACGATGGGATCGACGGTCTCCACTATCCGCACCAAATAGGTAAATGCTTAGACTACGTCTATATCATCTAAATTTCTTAGGATTACCCGCACATTTCCGTCCTTATTTACGCTGATATGGTCAATAATCTTTCGCAAATCTACATTCGTTACATTCTCCAAGCGCAAAAAACGTTCTATCTCCTGCATGTACTGTTCAATAAAATGGTCCGCATCTTGCCTGACTTCAAGGGAACGTTCGTAGCATTTCAAATCATAATCCAACGACTGCAATTCCTCTATGATGCTTGCCGTTTTCGCTTTTAACTCGGTCATTGTCATTACATCATTTGCGTACATTTCTTGATACTTTCCCTTTTTCATAAGCAATTCCTTTTGCCGCTGCTCGATTTTGGCCTTGTCATAGGGTGCTTGCTCATAGGGGCGGTGCTTCTCAATGTCCGCCAGGACTCCAGCAACAAAGGCATCTTTATCGCTGATTAACGATGCAAAGTACGCTTGGAACTCGGTCAACAAATCCGCTTCTTCCAGCTTCACCGTGTTATCGCACTTTTCAGCCGTAAATTGGTCATTTGTAGTACATTTCCAGTAAACACGGGTATTCACATATGTATAATGCTTCTGGCAAAATGACCGTCCGCAGTGCTCACATCTGATAAGAGTGCTGAACAGGTGCTTTGTGCTATACCGTGCTCCCTTAAAAGGCTCTCCGCAATCATACTGTGCCCTGCGGCTATTTAACTGCGTCTGTGCCCGTTCAAATATTTCCGGTGCAATGATAGCCCAGTCTGGTCTATCATGGTGAAAGTGGTCTTCCTCTGGAATATGGACCTGTCTGCCAGTTAAGTAATCTTCAATCTCGTATTTGTGGTTGACATAGTGGCCGCAGTATATCGGATTTGTCAATACCCGTCTGACAGCACGTGGATTCCAGTCACAATCAAATTTGGTCGTCCAATGCTTCCGGTTCAATTCAAGGCTGATTGTACGGCACCCAAGCCCTTCATCCAGATACAGCCGATAGATTTCTCTTACAGCCTGCGCTTCTCTGTAGTTTATTGCAAGTGTGAAATTATCAATGCGGTCATAACCAAAAATACGTTGCGGGACGCGGCCTTTTTGGGCGTTAATCTTTTTGCCGAACTTCACTCGTTTAGAAAGGTTTGCACTTTCTTCCTGTGCCATTGCCCCAAAAATAGTAAGTACAAACTCTGATTCACCTAAACTTTCCATGTTGGCTGTGATAAACATGGTGTTAATACCAAGTGATTTCAGTTCTCGAATACTCTGCAAAAAATCAACTGTATTTCTTGCAAATCTGGAAATATCCTTAACGACCACGGCCTCAAAAAGTCCAAGTTTAGCGTCTTTCATCAATCGAAGAAATTCACCGCGCTTTTTTAGGCTTGTTCCTGTGATGCCTTCATCAGCATATAGACACACCAATTCATGTCCATTTTTTTCCGCATATTCCGAAAAAAACTGCTTCTGGTGTTCCAAGCTGTCCAGTTGTTCATCTTTGTCTGTCGATACGCGACAGTAAGCTGCTATCTTCAAACGTCGGTTGCTCCTTTCATCAACCAACTCATATCCACCCAAATTATAACACCAAAAGGAAAAGAGATAAAGGTTCATTTTACCTTTATCTCCGTGGTATGAGTTTAGCCTATTGACTTCTCGCTGCATGGCAGGGCTGATTTATCATCGACAACAGCTTTTCAAAAATGATTTGCCGCAATATGTCTTCAAATTTTTTAGTCTCTGTATTTGGATTGACAAAGGTATATCTAACCTCGACCTTTTTCTTTGCCATAAAGTTCGCCCCCTCTCTTGTCCAGAGTATATGGGCGATATTCCTTTGTCATGCTGAAATATTGCTGCAATCGGTCTATCACTCCAACTTTCCGTGGT
>JAAVHC010000035.1 GCA_014799925.1 Oscillibacter sp. | reverse complement strand
TGTACCGCAGAAGAGGCTAACGGAGATCATATGCGGCCTGGCTATGAAGGGAAACCAAAGCAGGATAACAGATTTTGCAGAACTGAACCAGGGTTTTCGGACCACTTACGGATATTTTCTGACCAAAGGCAAATGGGATGAGCAAAAGGTGTCCCAACAGCAGCAGACAGAAGCACTGCGGAAGGCAGATGAATTGGCCCTGGCAAAGGGTGCGCCCATCTACCTGAGTATAGATGATACGGTCATTGAGAAGAAGAAACCATATTTTGGAAAATTCGGCGAGGTTTTTGTAATAATGTGCTTCATCTACAAACAGCCGGTCAATACCCAATTCCTCAAATGTGACCACATCATCTTTGCGGCTCTGGTCGTTCAGCTTTTCCAATTTACCCTCGATAGATTTTTTCGTGCGCTCCAGCTGCTTACGGGAAAAGTTGTCTCCGTGGCTTTCCTTCAATTCGCGGATACCGTCCAAAATTTCCTGCTTTTGTTGGCGCAGTATGGCGATCTGGCGCTCCACGCTCATCGGAATCTTCTCAAACTGTGAATGCCCGATAATGATAACGTCATAATCACCAATAGCAATACGGCCACAAAACCGCTTGCGATTCTTGGTTTCAAAATCTTTCTTGGTCGCCACCAGGATATTGGCGGAGGGGTAGAGCTGCAAATACTCCGCTGCCCACTGCTCTGTCAGATGATTCGGGACAACGAACAGGCTCTTTTGGCACAGGCCCAGTCGTTTGCTCTCCTGTGCCGCTGCTACCATTTCAAAGGTCTTGCCCGCGCCTACCACATGGGCCAGCAGGGTATTCCCGCCATATAGGATGTGGGCGATAGCGTTGACCTGATGGGGCCGCAAAGTGATCTCCGGGTTGATACCCACAAAATTCAGATGGCTTGCCCACGATGCTTTCCCACTGTTTCTCAATGAGGGCTTTTAGCTGGGCAAGGTTCTGAATGATGATGCTCACGGAGATTTCCCGGCTCCGCATGGTAGCCAGCAGCTTATCAAACTCATCGGGCAGGGCGACATTGGCAAACTCGTCCATCACAAAATGCACATGGACGGGCAATCTGCTGCCGTGTACCACGTCTGCCTGATAATAAAGCTGCTGGAATAGCTGGGTGTAGAGCATACCAACAATGAAGTTAAAGCTGCTGTCATTGTCGGGGATAACAGCAAAAATGGCCGTCTTTTTCTCACCCAGGCTCCACAACTCCATTTCATCTGTCTGCGTCATACGCCGTTGCGCTGGCACAGCATATAGGACACACTGTATAACACAAAGGCCGGATTCTCGCACGAGTAGTTGCCCTTGGTCATGTGAACATAGGCCAACTCCTGGGCCAGCCCCCGGAAAATGGTGGGAGCATCCAGCCCTTGTCGTACCCGGATGGTATTATCCTTGTCGTAGTACGCCACGTTGACGCCCTCCGGCAGTTCATTGGAGATAGCGAAACGGCAGGGGGCGTTGTTCATCAGGGCTTTCAGCAGCAGACGCTCATCACGGGCCACCGGAGACACGGCCTGCTGACGGGAGCTGGTCTGCGGAATGTCAAAGACCTTTTTCACATTGTAGGATACGCCAGTGCTGCCGTCGTCCTTTTCATACTCCTTACCCGGTTTCAAAATAGTGATAGCGTCTGCGCCCCGCTTGACATACACGCCACTCCCTTTCCAGTGGTCAAAGTCAGCCAGTCGGGTAGCCTCCGGGCATTGGGCCGCGACCAAGATAGCGTTGCTCACAGAGTAGCGGTCAAATCGGACCTGCACATCCAGATACGCCCGGAACAGGCCACCGTCAATACTCATCTCATGGGCATAGTGCTGATGCTTTCAGATAGGTTACTTTGAACTTTTTTTACACAAAAATCCAGTGCCCTTTTCAAATCGGGCTATTTTCAAAACAGGCGCCAGGTACGTTGTAGATGAATGGCTTTTTAGCCGCGCGTTTAAGTCGTACCCCTATGAATAAAAGTCGGGGAAAAATCTAAATTTTGAGGCCCTTGGATTTTTGCAACCCAAGGGCCTCCGAGGCATTGAAAACTCTCGGTTTTTTAACCAAAAATCTTTTTTAACCTCTTATTCTGGCGCAGCGGGTGGGATTCGAACCCACGGTATCATTGCTGATACACCTGATTTCGAGTCGCTGGGACACTTTGGCCTGTGTCGGTCTAGGGCGGCTTCTGTTAGCATTTAGAAACGGCGGAAAGGCTTGATATTACTTGCGTTTGGGGCGTTTATCCTTTAATTGCAACGGCCTCGCGGGATGGAGTACGAAAGCAGGTTTTGCGGAAATTTGTTAGCTTTCTGTTAGCAAAAACCGGATGGACTAATTCGACAGAAACTCCTGTTGACAAAATATCGTTGCAGCGATATACTAACATCAGACAGAAAAATATCGCTTCACCGATACTTTTAAGGAGGCGTTTGCGGAATGGATTCAACTCTGACGCTCTACCATGGCTCACAATTTATCATTGAGCAACCGATCTTTGGAAAAGGCAATCGTCTGAATGATTACGGTCTTGGCTTCTACTGCACGGAAAGTCTGGAGCTTGCAAAAGAATGGGCTTGCTCGACTGCTCAGAACGGATATGCCAATCGTTACTCTTTTTCAACCGGAGATCTATCTATCCTCAATCTGGCTGATGGAGATTACAACATTCTGAACTGGCTTTCCATTCTGCTGATGAACCGCAAATTCAATACGGATTCCGCTATTGCAGCGCAGGGCAAGGAATATCTGAGAAGCACTTTTCTGCTGCCCTACACACAATACGATGTCATCATTGGTTATCGGGCAGATGATTCCTATTTCTCCTTTGCTTCGGCTTTTCTGAATAATACGATCTCTCTGGCGCAGCTTGAGCGGGCAATGTTCCTGGGCAAGCTGGGGGAACAGATCGTCCTGAAATCCGAAACCGCTTTTGAGCATCTGCACTATGAAGAAAGCATTCTGGCAGAACATAGCGTGTATTATCTCAAACGCATGGAACGTGACCGTGCTGCAAGATCAGAGTTCCGCTCTGAACGCAACTCTAAGCCAATCCGTGATGCAGTTTATATGCTGGACATTCTCAGAGAGGAGTGGACAAACGATGATCCCCGCTTACGCAGAAATCTATCTGAATGATGCCATGTGTGCGCTGGGCAGTATGTTGGATTACGCAGTTCATGACTGTGACTGTGATGGGGATGCGTTCTTTTCACAGTTTATCTGCTCCGGTGTTGCCACACAGTTTGAGCGTGGAAATCCCAAATTTGTTGGCGGGATGTCCGGNGTGGAANTNGCNCTTGAAGTATTCCGANGGACAACAGGATATGTTCCAGAGGTAGATCCAAGTGCTNCGGAAGANAANTCTCCNGAGTATTGGGCCGGCTGGAGCATNGCTTATTATCAGTGGTNCACTGGGATGCGGTTCAGNGATATGNNTGCCAATGGNNTNACNGTAANTCAGGTNTGTTCNATGTANGTGCTGCACGAGGCGGATGTGAGTAAGTTTNTAGAAGCTGCGAATCANNTTATCCAGCATGGCATTGAAANCCGCGGTACAAATCTGAANCGAATCCGGAANGCGGGAGGCTACTCGCAGAAGCAGCTTGCCGANATATCCGGCGTCGCNCTTCGGATGATCCAACTCTATGAGCAAAAGCAGAACGATATTAACCGTGCGCAAGCCTCCACTCTGCTTGCATTGTCCAGAACACTTGGCTGTGCAATGGAGGATTTAATGGAGCCGGAGTTGGCNATNGAAGCTTGATCGNAGCACAAAGTATGAANCAATATATTTCNCNATAGCAGCGTCTGCAAGAAATTGCAGGCGCTNTTTTTATGCCTATTTTACNTGAGGCANCCCCTCNTCCTTCGTCTCTCGTCCCGCCCCGTGGGCGGGTTTCTGCCGCCCCGCAGGGCGGCAGAAACGGCGGCAAAGCCCTGCCTTNCAGGCAGGAGCGAAGCCGCAAACCGGGGTGCCGGGGAGTCCCCGGCCGCACGACCTTGCAGCCCCACCGGGGCGCAAGGTCTAGTGCGTTATACCGCTCCGCATACCGCACGCGCAAATGCCCGGCCCGATNTGGGGCCNGGCGTTTGGCGTGGGCGGGGAAGCCGCCGCCACGCTGCCCTGCGAGGCATTGCCGATTGTNCGGCGGCGGGTTCCGCATTGCGGGGCGGTATGTGAAAAAATCTTCCGTNTANTACCATCTACATGTCAACCGGAAAGGAGTTTCGACTATGCCATACGCCATCATGCGATTTGCCAAACGCAAGGGAGGTCCNGCCTCCGCACTGGAGAAGCACCACGANCGCCAGAAAGAAAAATATGCCAGCAATCCAGACATTGATCAGGANCGCAGTCATCTCAACTACCACNTGGTNGAACCAAGGTTGAAATATTACGGCGAGATTCAGACACGGATCGAGCAGGCACAGAAAGAAAATCCAAAATGCAAAGTCCGGAAGGACAGTGTGAAATTTATCGANACNATTATCACCGCTTCCCCGGAATACTTCGCTGCNCTGCCNCCGGAGAAGNTACGCCGNTACTTTGAGNGNGCACTGGAGTTTCTCCAGGAGGAGGTNGGTGCCAAGAATATCTTTTCCGCCNTTGTCCATATGGANGAGCATAACCCACACATGCACCTGTGCTTCGTCCCGCTGACAGAGGATAACCGNCTGTCAGCNAAGGAGGTNATNGGNAGNCGNGACAAGCTGGTACAGTGGCAGGATAAGTTTCATGACTACATGTCGGAGGAGTTNCCTGAGCTGGATCGTGGCCAGGCCGCTGCCNTCACCAGGCGGAAGCACGTTCCCACCTGGATGTATAAGCAGGCCCATCGNCTGACTGACGAGATGGAGCAGATCCGCTCNGAGATCAAAAANATNGGTACNCTGAACGCAGGAAANCAGAGAGAAAAAGTTNTGAAGCTGCTNTCCAAATGGTATCCNCAGGTCAACGCTTTNGAGGCAAAGCTGAAACCATACGATCAGGAAATTCAGTCTCTCAANCAGCGTGTGCGGGAGGAACATGGAGATGCGGAACGGACACAGGTTCACTTACAGTACGAGCGTGAGCAGAGCCGTGCCTTGGCAGATGAGCTGCAGGACTACCGTGACTTCATCGANTCCATTCCGCAGGATGTNTTTGAAGAATTGAAGCGGCNGTATNAGATGCAGNTNCAAGGGNTGGAGCAGGGNCAGAAATNNAGTTGATAGTTGCAGTTGCATTATCTCCTAAATNCGGGTATAATTTAGGAGATAANAATTNNGGGTNGGTGATACGATACTATGCGCAGCTTTGATTATCAGAAACTGTTGGAGAGGACCTGGGATCACGAGGTACTTGGTTATATTGCGCAGATTCACGAATGCAAGGGCCGNCAGGAGTTCTATCTGGAGCANAAGCCAGCGGCCCTNGACCGGCTGGTTGAGATTGCCAAGATACAGAGNACAGAGGCATCCAACGAGATCGAGGGCATNCGCACGACCAATACACGCTTGAAGCAGCTCTGCGCTGACAAAACGNCTCCTCGCAACCGTGATGAAAAAGAAATATTAGGCTANCGTGATGTGTTGAATACCATCCACGAAAATTACNAGTATATCCCTTTTCGCCCCAACTACATTTTGCAGCTGCATCGGGATCTTTACAGGTATTCCGAAAAAGGGATAGGCGGAGCTTTNAAGAACACGCAGAACTATATCAGTGCCACGGATGCGGCGGGACACNGCTANNTCCTGTTCACTCCACTTGCGCCCTATGAGACTTCCGGTGCCATAGAACAGCTTTGCGAAAGTTTCAATCATATGGTGGATNCNCAGAANATTGATCCNNTGCTGTTGATTCCAATCGTNATTCACGACTTTCTTTGTATCCATCCGTTCAATGACGGCAACGGCAGAATGAGCCGTCTGNTGACTACCCTGCTGCTATATCGAAGCGGCTNTNTGGTNGGGAAATATATTTCTTTGGAGAGCAAAATTGCCAGAGAAAAAAATTCCTATTACGATGCATTNGAACAGAGTCAAAGNGGCTGGCATGANGGNACAGATGATCCTACTCCGTTTATCAAGTANCTATTGGGCATCATCCTGGCNNCTTACAGAGANTTTGAAGNACGAATTGATCTTGTTGGTGAAAAGNTGTCATCNGTGGAAATCGTCCGCAGGGCGGCTTATAGCCGAATTGGNAAAATGACCAAGGGCGATTTATTGGAACTCTGCCCTTCTCTGGCTAAGAGCTCTGTCGAGGCTGCGATCAAGCAGNTGGTAGATTCTGGTGAACTNGTGAAGCANGGNNNNGGNCGGGCTACATTTTANNTCCGAAGNGATGCTATGTGATAATCCGCAGGCTCCATGACTGACTTGTCATGGAGCNTGCGGATCGTTTTCCTCCTGAAAAANNGNATGGGAAACTCTCNCTGAAGAGTCCTTTCCNTTTTTATAGAAGGATGCTTCATTGATAAGGCTCATNGCTAANTGAAAGCCACAGATGAANCCATCTAGCGAACTGGCGTTGATAATTGAATCCTTTGCATCAATAATTTAAAGCACAAGTCTCCGGTCAGATTTTTCGAGATTGGAAATCAGCTGCCGATGAGCGTTTGAGATTTCCTGCTCCAGCTTTTCCATTGTCTGTGGCCTATAAAAACTGTCATATAGCGCTTTAAGCGTTTGGTACATACGCCTCGCCTCCTTGTAGCAAAACACAATACCACAGAAGGAGAGAAATAGCTACTGCTTTTTCCCTATGCCTTTCAATATATGTTGTCACAACTCCGAAAGGCTTGCAAATCTGACTGCTTCATCTATCTTATCCATAAGAAGACTTGCAAGGACAAGACGCTTTATAGCATCTTCACGAGATATGCTCAAATTTTCATGAGCCTTAGGATTGCGTATTCCCTGCATTGCACCGGCAAAAATCTGCATATATCCTTCTTGGACATTTCTACCACTTTCCGTGTCGATTCCTTCAAAAATAAGGAAAGGATTCGAAGGTGTGAATGCTTTGCGCATTAAATCTTGGCCGTCTTTTTCCTCATTGCGATATTTTCTATAGAGTTTCTTTACTCGGGAATTAACTTCTTTTAACGCAGATTCTACCGCATCGGCATAAAAACCGCCATGAAATCTTTCTTCGGAGACCTGATAAATTAAAGGGTGGATATATGACCAAAAACCTTCATTCTCTTTTGCCAATACACGCCGCTTTAGTAAATCAAGCTGTACCAGGATAATATCGCCTTCCGATCTGCTCATATACTGTGTCGACTTATATACCAAGTTCTGAGAAATAGTTTCCCACTCCTGGGTATTTTCAAAATGATTTTCATAGATGAAATCCATGAGATCTTGATGAAACTTTTCATATGCGGGATGGCAAAAACGGATCGTACCTTCCACCTGGTATAGGGATTTCATCTCAGAAATCAAATCATCAATATATATCATTCGTCATATCCTCCATCAAGTGATACACCATGTTGTTTCGTCCCCGCAGATATTCCGAATCTTCAGCCGCAAAGGCAGTCTATCGCTCCGGACGGTCCCATCCCAGAAATCTTTTATTTTCGTACCATTACGGATAACATACCCCAGTTTGTCAATCTTGATCTCACCATCCGAGTGCCACTCGCCCTCAGCGGCGGTACAATCCACGCTCAGATATTCGATCAGCTCAAGCCCATCCTCGCTGATTTCAATGGGCTTGAAGGGCTTCTTCGCAGTAGCGTTCATCCGGGCCTTTTCATTGAACTCAAAAATCTTCTGCATCACCCGGTCACTGAGGAACTTGTCCACAAAAACAGCATAACCGCCGTATAGATCATCGTGGGCCTCCTCCACATGAAACTCCGCATGGTCGCCGATCACCACATCGTCCAGAATGGTTTTCAAATCCCGCAGTTCAATCTCTACCGTAGTGCTGTCGTCATCCGCGATAAATTTGCGGAGTTCCTCCTCGCTGGTGATGTCGATATAGTAGACAATGACCTTTTTGACCGAGGTATCCAGGTCTGGGATTGCCTGGTGGATGATGCGATTCATCAGCACCACATCAAGCAGCTTGGAGGAACTGTCCATCAGGTTGGGGACGTAAACCGGAACGGTGCCCAGCTTACTGTCGGAGATGGCCCCTTCCCAGAAAGAATCCAGGGCATCTTCATTTTTCAGGCCGGGGATCAGAGACTTGATCTTCTCCATGGTCTGAACCGGGTTGCGGTAGAGCTGCACGCCGTCCTTGATCTCCAACACATCAAACTCCGCGCCATCAGCTTTGAGACGGTCGCGGGTGGTCTGGATGGAATTGAGGCCAATGTCACAGTGGATGAAGCGGCGGTCCAGCTTGTGGGCAACGGCGGCGGTGACGCCGCTGCCGCCGAAGAAGTCGGCGACGAGCATATTTTCATCAGAAGATACATTTAACACTCGCTCTAAAAGGGTTTCTGGTTTCTGCGTGGGATAATCCAATCGTTCTTTTGCCAAAGGGTGTATTAGGGGTAATGTCCACACGCTTCCCATATACTTTTCCGACCGCTCTTCATAAATAATATTGCCATTCGAGTCTCTTTTTGCAATGCGCTTTTTCAAAACGGGGTCCCAAGATACAACCGCCTGTTTTTGTACAGCCTTAACGGGAACAAGCTGATGGTTCAAAGTATGCTCATCTGTTTTGGTGTATAGTAAAATGCTGTCATAATCATGTGGAAGGTGTTTCATAAAACCAAATTGGGGCTTGTTTTCATAAAACCAGATAATATCGTTTTTGAAATTTTCTTCTCCAAAAATTTCATCCATAAGTATTTTTACATAATGCGACAAATTAAAATCCAAATGCACATAGATGGATGCCGTCTCACTCATGACGGATTTGATTGCCATCAGATTTTCGTACATCCAGTTGAGATACTTTTCCTTATCCCATACATCGCCGTACATCTTTTCCTCAAAGGCTTTCAGCTCGTCTATGTCCAACTCTTGCTCTGCCCGAGTTATGGCCTCTGCTACCTTGGGATTACGGCGGATGTAGACCTTTTTGGCGTAGTCTGCGCCGCTGGCAAAGGGTGGATCTATGTAGACCAGATCGACCTGGACGCCCTGTTCTTTCAGATAAGCGCAGGCTGAGACGCACTCGCCGCGAATGACCATGTTGCCGTCGGCGTTCTCGCCGACGGTTTCCTGCTTCTCCATCTCATAGAGGGGCATCCCGCGCTGGAGTACCATGGAGGTATCGTCCGCACCCTTGTATTTGAGAATGCGGTTGAAGTTGCCAAGAACGGCTTGGCCCTCAATGGGTTCGGGGATGAAAGGAACGTATTTAATTGGCATGGTCGAGCTCCTCCTCTGGGCTATTTGCGTAATCCTCTATAAACTCGGTTAGAATATTAAAACAGTTTTCTGCGCTGGATAATCCATCTTCCACTTGATCCTGATCCTGTAAGATGTCCTGAAACTTTATTGAGTCATCCTTAATTTTCGTAGATATATCAACATTAATTTGATGCGTCATAAGAATAATTCCAAAGGAGAAAACAGTAAAAACTTCCTGTATGTGAGTAGGTATAGTAATCAAAGAGGTAAAAATCAGTGAGCAAAAAAGGCTCAAAAACCCCAAATAAGAAAAAACATTCGCAGTTTTCTCGTATCGCTTTTGGCGCTCTCTTTCAACCTTTGAAGCATTCTCTACATATGCGATACGTTGTATCATTCCAGATAACCGGTCCTTAGAGTGTTCCCATGTCTCCTGCAAAGATGATATATCATACATCTCATTTTTGAAGAACTCTTTACGTTGACTCACGTTTTCAAAAAAACATAGTTCCTTTTCTGCCCTTCTGCGGAAAATTGAGGTAAAATTTTCCTTAATATCACACGAATCATTTAGTGATTTTGATAGAGATATGAATAAATCTTCAATCCCAAATGGGATACTTGAAATAGTTATTGCTATCACAAGCGGTGCCCATAAAGAATAATCAACAAGCAAACGCACAACTACAGATATAAAAACGAAAGATATATATGCCCACATAAATAAGTTGTTTCTTCTCATTGGCAACACCCCTTAAAGAACTCACAAATTTTATCATGTGTTTTTACAACTCGTTCATTATCCGGCATAGTATCCTCCAAATACAGATACTCAAACCGCTCATAGCCGAAAGCGGTGTTGTTCTGCCGCAGGAACTCGGATTCTACAAAGGCCCGCTTATCCTTGAATGTGGGATCGTTAGCGTAGATTTTTCCCTTTGTCTCCACGATCAGTGCCTTATGGATTTTCCCAGCTTTGCGCTGGATGATAAGGAAATCTGGGGTATACATCCCGATGTATGACCACCCGTGACCAGTAGCTTTGTAGCACTTGATCTTGAACTCCGTCATGGCCCGGTCGCCGTTATAGTAGACCTCCAGACCGAACCTCTCCACTTCTGGAAGCGGCAGCACCAGATCCAGAAATCTTTGTTCAAAATCACTGTCCATGTGATAAGGCAGATAGTGAAATGACCGGTCTTTCTGCGGGTGGGAGGAATATCTTTTTCTTAGCCTGTTTGCAGTCTCAGTATCCCCGTCTTCTTCTAAAAGCTGAATTGTGCTTAAAATATCTGGCCGGAATTCAAACTGGCCTCTGTCTTCCAGTACAATGTTTTCTACTGTATCCTGTGCCGGGAAATAGTCTGCTTTGTTTTGCGCATGAATCACGGGCGAAAAATTGGCAATATTCAGCAGAGAAGCCGCTTCCGGGATGCGCTCGGAACGGGTCTTATAGGTGCGCTTATCGCAGAACGCCTTGCGGATATTGGCCTCCGTCAGTAGGAGGTCATACTTGGAACTGAAATACCTCGTTCCAGCGCGTTCATAGGTGATTTCTTCAAAAACAAAACGCAGTTTGTCCCGATAGTCGTTAAGCTGCGCCATAGGGAGAGAAACAATACTGCTCCGCGTCAGGCCATACAGCCATTGAGAAAATACAGCAGGCTCTGTCCCATGTTCTTCATCATCAACATCGGTTCCAAGATTTTCCAGCGACAAATTTGTGCTTCTGATGATGCTTCTTGCACGCTTAACAGCTGCTTCAATGAGTTTTCTTGCCGGGTCAGCTTTCTCCACTGTGACAGTCTCAAAATTAATCTTCAACTGATAAAAATCCACTTTTGGCAGCTTCAGGTACCCTGTCCGGTCATAGCGTTTCAATTCCACATTCCCCGGGCCGCCCTCGGTAAATTCTTTCAAGGAGATGTGATGGCGCTGCTCAAGCTGGGCGGTCAGCTTATCGCCATTTGTATTGTTGAGATAAATAATCGCCGATTCCGGCTGGCCCTTGTCCACTTGACGTAAGCACCGGCAGGAGGTTTGCAGCACCATGTTTTTGGGGCAGTCACCCTCTTGGGAAAGAATGATGCCCGTCAAGCTACGGCAGTCCCAGCCCTCTTTGCCGATCTGCACCAGCAGGACAATACGGATCTTCGAGATGGGGTTGTCCAATGTGTCAAACTGCATCTGACTGTCGGCTGGCTGGGGATACTGCTTGTTGCCCTTATGGAACTTCAAAATGCAGTCGGCAGAAAATCCATATTCTCCCGCAATACGGGAGACGAGTGGATAGACCAGTTCCTCCAGCTTTTCAATGGTGCCGCAATAGATACCCAGCTTGGCGGCAGTGCCATCCTGGTACATTGTGTCCCTATAGGTATCCAGAAACTCCCGCACACCGTTTTCAATAATCCGGCTGCTGTCGGCAATATCGGCAATTTTCACTGTTGGGTACTTGAGGAAGTTGCCCACGCCATCCACCAGAGGATAGTAGTAAACCGTATTGGTGATTTCGACGGTGCCAACGGTGAGCTTGTCTGTTACCGTGATTTTCTCCGCCTTTTCCAGATAAGGTGTACCAGAAAAGCCGATGATAGAGTTGACCGTCCCTTCCTCTGTCCAACGGTTGACCACAGCCCGCAGCTTGATCTCGTCACTGACTGCATGATGTACCTCGTCGATGAAGACAGCGAGGGCCGGCAGCTTGCCGATCAGGTTGCGCAACTCGTTGGCCTGACGGTCTTTCTCGTCGTCGCTTTCCTCATACATACTGATCTGCCCGTTTTTCTCCTGAATGCGGTCAAGGATGACTTTCTCCGCATTGGTAACGGCTACCAGCCCAAACAGCTCAGAGAGCGGCTGGTGGTTAGCAATTTTCTGGACATTGGGGTTCTTTGTCTTGTTGGATTTGTTGGCTGTCTTTCCCTGGTCCAACACCTCAAAAGAAAGCATCCTTTTGATTGCAGATGCTGACGGCTCCGGGATCACCCACGCCGGATCAAACTTCTGAATTGTCTTCAGGCTTGGCACTACAGATGACTTTAAGCCAGAAGGGGCGAAGATGATAAAGTTATGAGCAAAAGCCGGGTTTTGTGGCTCGTTCATCGCGAAGTACAAATCCAAATAGATAAACGCCGCCATCAGGTAGGTTTTCCCTGCACCCATAGGGAGGCTGAACAGATAATCTGTGTAGGAGACGCCGTAGAAAGCATCGTGGAAGAAACGCCGGTAATCAATGCTCTCCGGGGCCTTGCGGATTTGATCTTCCAGCTTTTTTGATACCTGCTCTTCACGATCGTTTTTGAGAGCGGCATACTCTAATAGTGCTGCCGCCGCCGGGTGTTTCTCTAAATAGGCTTTTGTACTGCCCATAAGTTCAACAGACTGCAAATCAAGCGTGTTGAAACATCCCTCCTGAAAAAGTTGGGAAAGTGGTTTACAGTCACATGCAATCTTGAGAAACAGGTATGTTTTTATTGCATCTATCTGAGCATCACGCATCTGACTGGCAGACTCAATATAAGTAATCAAATCCTTAACTGTACATTGATCTGATCCGAGCCAACGATTACGGGCATTTGTTATCATCTGGTAAAACACGGATTTTTTCCTCCATCATGCTGCTTACAGTGTTGTGTCGTTTTCAGCGTTACGCTCTTTTTGACGAAATACCCTCACATTAAAATAATTCCTGCATCTACTCCCGCAAAACTCACTTTTCGCATGACTATTATAATACACCTTTCCACAATTTTTGCAAACCCGCAGACCAGATTTTTCGCTTGTCACCATCGCCGCATAAGCCAAGCGGAGGACGGACTGCATACTCCGCACCTCCCACACCAGCTGTGGGGTCTGTCCGCTGGTCAGGCGGTAGCCGATCAGACCAGACACATCCATCACCTGCGGATTTGGCGTTGCTGCCAGTTCTCCTCTGGTCGACAGGAAGTGCTGGTACAATTCCATAAAGCTGGTCTGAAACAGGCCGATGTCCTCCCCATACTCCCGGCTGTTCAACGGCTGGCAAAAAGGCGGCATTTCGGGCCGGTCATCGAAGGGCGTGTCCTTTTCCGCCTCCAGTCCCAAAAGCCCGTGACGGGCCGCAAAAGCGGCGCACAGGCGGTCTTTCTCCGGCTCGTCGAGAAAGAGCTGCCGCCCCAGTTCCAGAGCGTCCGCAACCAGCGTCTCCGGGTGATCTGCGCAGTTGAAAGTCAAGGCAGCTGCACCTGGTGCAGGCACCAGAAAATCTATATAAGGCCCGCTGATCTCGTTCTTCACCAGCGTATACTCTGACCACCGGGTCCACATAACATTCAGATTCGGAAATAAAGCATTCAGTTCCATAACAGATATCCTCCATGTAACTCTTGTAATCAATATATCATCTTTCGGGCAGAGCCGCAAGGGACGGCTTTGCCCTTTTTCAATTTTCCGGGTATGGCTATTCCTTTATAGCCCTCCGCACCCGATCCAGCGCTGCCTGCCGGTGCTTCACAACGTTTCTCACGGAACATCTCATTTCCTTAGCGATTTCCTTGGTAGATCGTCCCCAAACAATATGCTCCAGCAAACTGTGATGAATTTATCTATCTCGGTGGAAATGAGCAATCGACGCACGAGTACGTTTCCAAACTGTTGGGAAAAGCCACGATTGATACCAACACCTACGGTCAGTCCAAGGGGCGGAGCGGCAGCTACTCCACTAACTGGCAATTAGCAGGCCGCGAACTTTTATTACCAGATGAGGTGCGTATGCTGGATAACCGGTATGCGCTCCTTTTTATTCGCGGGGAACGTCCCATCCAGGACTTTAAGTACGACATCCTCAAACATCCCCATGTGAAGCTGACCACAGACGGCGGGGCCGAACCGTACCGGCACGGCGAGGACTCCCATAGTATCGCATCTATCCAGTTTGACCCGCAACTGCTGAAACAGGCAGCGGAAATGGAGCTGGATGCCGGAAATCACGACTTCATTCTTCTGACCGAGGAAGAATTGGAGGAATATATCAAAAATCATGGAGGAAACACACAATGAACATTTTCAAGAAAAACGAGAAAAAGAATGAGAACCGTCTGCCCACACCTGATAAGGTGAAGAAGGGCTACCGCTACTACTGCTCCCTGGTGGCTGCGGTGGCGCTGATGGGCTGCTGCACCATGACCGCCTTTGCCGCTCCCGCTGGCGGTGATCCCCTCACCGTTATCAACAACCTGTCCGACTTCATCTTCGGCCTGATCCGCGCCGTGGGCCTGATTCTGCTGGGTTGGGGCATTGTCCAGGTGGGCCTCTCCCTCCAAAGCCACGACCCGTCCCAGCGTTCCAACGGCTTCCTGACCCTGGCGGGCGGCGTTATCATTACCTTCGCCAAGGAGATTCTGACCCTTATCACCGGTTGATTTCACAAAGTTATCCGAACACACGGGGCAGGCTCACAGGATGGGCCTGCCCCTTAAAAGGAGGTGCTTTGCGTGTCGGATAATTGGGTAGTCCAGAATTTAGAAAATGCGCTGGAGGTCTGGAACGGCAAGCTGACCGAGATATGGCAGCTCATTACGCAGTCTCCACAGGATTTCAAGGGCGGCGCGATCTGGAGCGTGGTGGTGAACATCCACGGCGGACTCCAGGCTATTGGCTACGCCCTGCTGGTGCTGTTCTTTGTGGTAGGCGTAGTCAAGACCTGCGGCAGCTTTGCGGAGGTCAAAAAGCCGGAACACGCTATCAAGCTGTTTGTTCGCTTCGCGTTGGCAAAGGCCCTTATCACTTATGGTATGGAGCTGATGCTGGCTTTGTTGAGCGTCATCCAGGGCGTGGTGTCCTCTATTATGAACGCGGCGGGCTTCGGCGCTCCAAACTCTACCGTCCTGCCTGCGGAGATCGTGACCGCCATTGAAAACTGCGGCTTTTTTGAGAGCATCCCACTTTGGGCGGTGACGCTAATCGGCGGGCTGTTCATTTGGGTGCTGTCATTTGTGATGATTTTGAGCGTCTACGGGCGCTTTTTCAAGATGTATATGTACGCTGCGCTGGCACCGATTCCCCTGTCCAGCTTTGCCGGGGAACCCAGCCAGAACGTGGGTAAAAGTTTTCTCAAAAGCTATGCCGCCGTCTGCCTGGAGGGAGCCGTCATTGTGTTGGCCTGCATTATCTTCTCCGTATTCGCCTGCGCACCGCCAACCGTTGACCCTGATGCAGCCGTGGCTTCTATGGTGTGGAGCTATATCGGAGAATTGGTGTTCAATATGCTTATCCTGGTAGGCAGCGTCAAAATGGCTGACCGTGTTGTGCGGGAAATGATGGGCCTATAAGGGAAAACGCCAATGAAAAGATTTTTTGTTTTCAAAGACGGAACGAAACATGGAATTACCGCCACAAGAGAACTGGCGATTGATATGATCCGTCAAAATCAAAAACTCGAAACGCACCCTATCCTGCGGGCAGAGTTCAGCATCATTGAGGGGGAGGAAGAATTTGTCCCATACCCCTCTCAGCGAAAACCGCCCAGGAGTAAACGGGATATGGAACGGTAAAGGAGGTTAAATTTTTGGAAGTCAAAATCAACCATGAAATCCGCAACTACACGGAAAGTATGTTTTTCGGCCTGTCCCTGCGGCAGTGTATTTTCTCACTGCTGGCGGTGGTCGTAGCCGTGGGATTGTACTTTCTGCTGAAACCCTGCGTCGGCACGGAAACCGTATCCTGGATGTGCGTCTTGGGTGCGGCTCCCTTTGCGGCGTTGGGCTTTTTCACCTATCACGGCATGACGGCGGAGCAGTTTTTGTGGGCGTGGCTGCGCTCGGAACTGCTGGAGCCGAAGTGTTCTCGGTAACGTAGGTGTAGATGTCCACCTCGTCATTTTCGTTGCGCTGCCGGATAATGCGGCCCTCCCGCTGCTGAAGGTCTGAGGGTCGCCACGGACAATCAAGATGGTGGAGCGCAATCAATTTGTGCTGCACATTCGTCCCGGCTCCCATCTTTTGTGTGGAGCCAATCAGTACCCGTATCTGCCCGGAACGCACCTTGCCGAACAGTTCTTTGGACTTCCTTACTGGCAATCATGCCAGCGGGCGCGGTGACTTCCCGGATTTTGTATTTCCCCAGGTAGAGAGACTTGCTCACCGCATTGCCCGCCTTGTCGGAGGTCACAGTGTCCACTACCTGACCAGCAGAGTAGCGCAGAGTGCCATCAGGCGTGTAAATGTCCTCGGCGGCGGTAATCTCAAACACAGCGCCGGGAAGTCCCCGCACTTCGTAAACAGGCTGGTAGATGCCGCTGTTTGCAGTTACGGTAGAGAACACCTCGCCGGTCTTGCTGATTTTGATAACGCCCTTCTGCGCCACGTTTGCCTTGGTCACTTTCACCACGATCAGATCATCGTCTTTAATAGAATCGTTCACGGACTTAACCGTATCTAATGATTCCGTAACAGCCAAAAGGCCGTCCCAGAACTTGGCGGAATAGGTTCCTGATATTTGATTGATGACTTCCATAGCGGCAGGGGGGAGTACAGTATTTTGTCTTTCCATGATGAATACCTCCTAATCAAAAATCCTTTCTGTTATGTATTGCCTCATATCTCGCCGCTTCTCTTTACTGCTCTTGATGGAGTGTTTTATAACATTTTTCAATCAAAACAAATTTCGGCAAACAATTTCGCTGAGTTCAAAACGCTCTTTGCCGGAATTGTTATTCAGAAAAAGTGTGATAACAGTTCTTTTGTAATAACAAATGACAGGACGAATGACAATTTGCTTTTCAAACTTTTCAATAAGAAAACCCTTGTAAACAGTCGTCTACAAGGGTTTTTTGGCGCAGCGGGTGGGATTCGAACCCACGGTATCATTGCTGATACACCTGATTTCGAGTCAGGGCCGTTATAACCACTTCGATACCGCTGCGTATTCAATTTTTGGGGAGTGCGGCATCAAAAAATATGATTTCGAGTCAGCCCCGTTATGACCACTTCGATACCGCTGCGTATATTTTTCGCAACATCAGCCCCAAAAAGTACACCGGAAAAAGGAGAGAACTGATGGAGAGAACAACTAAAATTTTTCTCCTAAATGATACCTCCAAAGCCTTGCAAAATCAAGACTTTTCGGAAAACTGGTTCCGAAGTGGTTACTTGTTTTCGAGTCAGGGCCGTTATAACCACTTCGATACCGCTGCATGCTTTATTTCCAATGCTTTGCCCGCCCAATGCCATGAGCGGGTGCCGCGTAGAAACCGTAGAAAAAACGTAGAAAATCCGTAGATATGAAGCCGTAGAAAACCGTAGATAATTCCAAGAATCCAGTAATACCAAGGCTTTCCGCCGATGACCACCCGCCTGACCCACACGATTTCGAGTCAGCCCCGTTATGACCGCTTCGATGCCGCTGCATATCTCATGTCGCAGCTATAACCGCTGACAATATCATACCACAATTTTCCCTTCTGCGCAAGTCATTTTCTTACAGAAGTCTCTTTCTCCCCTATTATACGATTCCTCGATTAAAAGTGCAATATCGTAACCGGGCAAAAATCCAGGAATCGCAATAGGTTCAGGCTTGTATAGATTGTGCAGTGACCGCATCCGTGGGCCGGCCCGCGGCCGGCTTAGCCGACAGGCTGCCTTGGGCATTTTCTGAAATGCCTGCGGTATCTTCGCGGCTCAGGCCGTTGAGGGGGGCGCAACTTGTCTATCAACAGCCTGATCGCCAACAAACTGAACCAAGCCGGCGGTATTATTGCTGTCTGTCACATTGATACTCTTTTCCGTAATCTGCCCGCTGCTGGACAGGGTCAGCTCTATAGTCGACGCGGTTGAGAAAGGGTAAAAAGGAGGCAGGGAAAAATGGGGCGCAGCAAGACGGAGGACGCAGGCGGGCTGACGCCCGTCAAGGACGACAGCGAAGCTGCACCTCATTTTCGCCATCGAACTTTACTCTTTTTCAACTGCTTCGACTATAAACCAAGGTCTGCCTGACTCTCGCCTTCATTGGCGAAACTTGCAAAGGCGGAGGCTGCGAAAACGGTAGTCACGTCGACAATCAGCGCCACGGCCCCTGCACCAATCCACCTTGTCAACCTCAAAAAACTCCCGTGTAGAATTATGCCGAAATATATGCTTGCATTCTTCCGGGATATGCGGTACAATAAACTCACGGGATGACAGAAGCATAAAGGCAGGGCGCACAGGATGGCCGTCCCATGCGCCCCTATGCAGGACCTAGTGTTAAGGCATCTTCCCGCACAGCAGAAATTCTGCGCCCAAAACCATTATAACGGTTTTCCCTGCGATTATCAAGGGGGAGATTTATGGTGTGCGTAGCTTCGGCGGTGCAGGGGATTATTGCCCCTGCGCCGCTTTTGTTGTCTCGACAGTGGAAGCCATAGAGGGTACACATAACGAATGTGTCGCCCCTATGGCGGAAGCTGTTGAGATTATGAGCAATACGATTATAGTGTTGCGGAAAGTGAGAAGTGAGAAGATGAGGAATCACAAAAGGAGGTTAGCCCAACTGTTGCTTCTGGTACTTGTAATGAGTATGTTTGAAGTAACCGCTTATGCGAAGTCAAAAACGAAAGAACGAGATTATGTAAATTGGATTACATTTGACCAGGAAGTGCTGCACGTTGAATGGGAACCATATATGGATTATCCAGATACAGATGCCAATATCATTGGTGTGGAAAAAGAATTGTTCTATCGGCCTATTGTTTATGTGCCGGTAGGAACAACCGTAACTTTGCAGCCCAATTTGGGGGACAACTCGAACAAATACCACATTACAAAGGAATTGGATACAGTATTTACCAGTAGTTCCATGGTGCCTGATTTCATCGAGAATCACAGTTCTGCACAAATAAAAATTGAATCAGCAGAGCGAACGCTGTATGGCATTTTTGCGTATCAGGACCGTGGCGACGAGGGATTATATATAATGGTTGGATCGAACAGTAATCGCCTTTCTGATATCGTTTATACTTTCTATGTCGTTGGCGTGGATGAAACAAACACGTTAAATGTAAACGGCACCCGCTTTGTAGATGTTAAGCCCGGTGATTATTTTGCAGATCCTGTAACGTGGGCAATCCAGAAGGGAATTACAAATGGGACAGGCAAGTACAGTTTTTCGCCGAACGAAAATTGTACGACCGCTCAGGTCATAACCTTTATATGGCGTGCATATGGCTCCCCGGAACCGTCCATAAGCAATCCTTTTTCTGATCTGACAGGAAACGAATATTACTATAAACCGGCTCTGTGGATTTATGAGAAACGTGGACAGGCAGGTTTTTCAGCGCAAGGCAGTTCCAGTTTCAAGGCGGACTCCGAGTGTTCCAGAAGTATGGCTGTACTTTACATGTGGTTGGCAGCCGGAGCGCCTGCGCCAACAGAAACGGTGGAATTTTCTGATGTTTTGCCTACAAGGGGGGATGCTCCGGCTATGTCCTGGGCAGTGCAGCAGGGAATCACAAATGGAACAGGTGAGAACACATTTTCACCGGGTAAAATCTGTACCCGCGCTGAAATCGTAACATTTTTATACCGTGGATGCACTTTGACCCCCGAAGAAATAGCGGCAGAAGAAGCACGTATAGAAGCTGACATGGATGCTTTTATTGCGGAATTAAGAGAGAATGAAAATTCCCGCTGAAACTTCTCAAGGTTAGTTCGCATAGTTATGTTAGGCTGGTTGACAGGCTTGATTTGCATAAAAACCGAATAAACACAGCTGATGGGCACCCTTAACTGGGTGTCCATTTTTGCGCCGCCGCTCACAAGCCAGAACCCCTACGAACGGCGTATAGCGTCCATCGCCAGCGGTGAGATCAGCGAGAGCGGAGAGCGCGGAGCGGAGCGGAACATCGGAGCGGCAGCGGTTCTCGCCGCTGAATGGCTTGTATCCCCCGTATCGGCGGCAGAGCCGCCGGTTCACTAATATCCCGGCTTGCGAGGACATACACGGCCCGGACCAAAGGATTAAACCAATGCGCACACAGCGCCGTAAGTGAGAGGAGCCGAGAACCGGCTGCGCGCGGGCTGGGACAGCCTGCGCAGGAAAGAGCGGGACTGGCTCTCCGTCCAGGACCTTTGTCCTTCAAAAAAGTATTAAGATTTTCCAAATCCGAAATTCCCTGGCAAAAAACTATGGAAAATCGCAAACAGTTGTGCTATCATAGACGTAAGACATGAAACTGAGGAGGCTGTGCCGTGACCGTGATCAACGCTTTGCTCCTGGGAATCATCCAGGGCGTGGCAGAATTTCTGCCCATCTCCAGCTCCGGCCATCTCTCCATCGCCCAGAATCTGCTGGGTATGGGGATGGAGGGCGCTGACGACGTATTTTTTGACGTGCTGCTCCATCTGGGCACTCTGGCGGCGGTATTCGTCGCTTACTGGTCCGATATCAAAGAGATGATTCTGGAATTTTTCCGTATGATCGGCGATATGGCCGGCGGCAGGACGCCCCGTAGAATCCCCTCCGCCCGGCGGATGATTCTGCTGATTGTGGTTGGCACGCTGCCCCTGTTCCTGATCCTGCCGGTCAAGGACCTGGTGGAGGGGCTGTACGGCAACACCTTCTTTGTGGGCGGAGCTTTGCTGGTCACGGGGCTTCTGCTGTATTTCTGTGACCGCCTCAGGAAAGGCCGGAAGAACGAGCGCACCGCCACCATGGCCGACGTGCTGATCGTGGGCGTGGGGCAGGCCGTCGCCACCTGCCCCGGCATCTCACGGTCCGGCATGACCATCTGCGCGGGTTGCTTCCGCGGCTTTGAGCGGCGGTTTGCCGTGCGGTTCGCCTTTCTGCTGTCCATCCCCGCCGTGCTGGGGGCCAATATCCTGCAAATCAAGGACGTGGTCGAGGCCGGCGGCATTGACGTGAAGCTGCTCCCCGCCTATCTTCTGGGCGTGGCTGCGGCGGCAGTCAGCGGATACCTTTCCATCCGGCTGGTACGGATAGTGGCGGACAAGGGAAAGTTTGGCGCGTTTGCCTATTACTGCTGGGCCGCCGGCGCCGTCACAGTGATCCTGAGCCTGCTGAAGGTCCTGAACCTGCTGCCCTGGCTCCAGGCCGCGGCCTGATGCCTGGGGTACACAGGAGGAGGGAGATATCATGGCGAGAGAATTGTGGGACGCTTATGACCGGGAGGGCAGCCCGCTGGGGTTCGACCTGGTGCGGGGCGAGCCTCTGCCGGAGGGCGTGTATCATCTGGTGGTGGAGGTCCTGTCCGTGACCCACGACGGCCGGGTGCTCATCACCAGGCGGCACCCGGATAAGGCTTGGGGCGGCTGTTGGGAGTATACCGGCGGGTCCGTGGTAAAGGGAGAAACGCCCGTTCAGGGCGCGCTGCGGGAGCTGCGGGAAGAAACGGGTATTATTGTTTCCACTCAGGACCTTCACCCGGTTTATGTGGATGTCTGGCCAAGGATGAAGGGGATGGATGCTGATATTTATCACAGCTTTGTGGTATTTTTCGATCCGTCGGAGCAGACCATCCGGCTCCAGGAGGGGGAGACAGTGGACTATGACCTGCTGCCCTATGAAGATTTCAAGCGGTTCTTGATGGAGGACCGGTTTGTGGACGTTGTCCGCGTCCGCTTTCTGGACTACCAGACGGATTTTGACCGGATCATGACGGAGCATTTCAAATAAAGAGGGAGAACCATGGCAACAACACAAAGGAAAACCACATCCAGCGGAAGAGGCGGGAGCCGATCCGGCGGCAGCCGGAGCGGGTCCCGTTCCGGGGGCGGGTCCAAATCCCGCGCCTCCGCCGCGAAAAACACAAAGCGCCCCATCCGCCGGGAGGTGGGGGGCGTAACGCTGCTGCTGGCGGCGCTGATCGTGCTGGTCAGCTATTTCACCGGGGACGGCTGGCTCATCAACCTCATCCCCAAAGCGTTCAAGGGCCTGTTCGGCGTGGGCTATTATCTGACGGTTCCCGCTCTGGCGGCGGCGTCCTGGGTGCTGCTGAACCATCGTGGGCGGCCTGTGGCGCTGCGGGTGGCCTGCGCGCTGCTGACGCCGTATCTGTTCGGCGGAATCTGCCATATGCTGTTCTGCAAGCTGGATCTGAGCGACCCGGCGGGACTGTTTCCCACGTTGTGGGCGAGCGGCTATACCCTGGAATCCGGCGGCGTCCTCTCCGGGGCCACGGCCCACGGATTCATGGCCGTGCTGGGGAAGCCGGCGTCGGTGATCGTGTTTCTCGTGCTGCTGGCCGCCCTTCTGATGGTGGTCAGCCAGGTAACCCCGGCCATGCTGCTGGAGCTGTGGCGGGAGCGGGAGGACTACCATGAGGAGGATTACCCCGAACCGCCCCCCCGCCGTCCCGCGCCGCCCAGAAAGGCGGCGCAGGCTGCCAAATCCCATGCCGTCATTGACATTCCGCTGGACGGCACTCCCCTGGGGGGGGCGTCCGCCCCGCCGGAGACCGCAGTGAAGCAGAAGCCGGAGAAGGGCGGCTTCTTCCGTCCCCGTGAGAAGGAACAGATGACCCCCGCCGACATAGCCGTCATCCATCAGGAGGCGCCCGCTCAGAAGGAGGCTGTCCCCGCTCCCGTGCCGGAGCCGGTTTCCATCCACGTTCCCACGCCTCCGCCCGCTGCGCCCGCTCCTGAGCCAGAACCCATCCGTATCCTGGCTCCCACGCCTGACCCTGTTCCTCCGCCTTCTCCGGAGCCGGAACCTGTGCCGGAGCCGGTCCCCATCCCGGAACCGGAGCCCGCTCCCGTTCCCGCTCCCCCGCCGGAGGAGCGCCGGAAAAAGAAAAACGCCGCCGAGGCGTTGGAGGAGGCTACCGCTCAGGTAACGGCGGAAATTGCCAGCGCGATTGCCAACCGCGGGGATTCCTACAGCTATCCGCCCATCACTCTGCTGGAGGAAAACCTCCAGAACAACTACATTGAGGCCGGCGCGGAGCTGCGCTCCACCGCCCAGCGGCTGGCGGAGACTCTCCGCAGCTTCGGCGTGGACGCCGCCCCCGGAGACGTGATCCGGGGGCCGGCCATCACCCAATACGAGTTTACCCTGGCCCAGGGCGTGAAGCTCAGCAAGGTGACCAACCTGGCCAATGATATCGCCCTGGCCCTGGGGGCCGTGGGCGTGCGCATCGCGCCTATTCCGGACAAGAGCTCCGTGGTGGGCATTGAGGTGCCCAACAAGACGGTGAGCCCGGTGCTGATCCGGGACGTCATCGAGTCCGCCGCCTTTACCAATTACAGGTCCCAGGTGGCTTTCGCCGTGGGCCGGGACATCAACAACCGGGACATTGTGGGCGACATCGCCAAGCTGCCCCATCTGCTCATCGCCGGCACCACCGGCTCCGGCAAATCCGTCTGTAC
Organism: Oscillibacter sp.; assembly: GCA_014799925.1. Lineage (GTDB taxonomy): Bacteria > Bacillota > Clostridia > Oscillospirales > Oscillospiraceae > Pelethomonas. The sequence goes on along the minus strand of JAAVHC010000035.1, from coordinate 45,192 downwards.
CAACTCTTTGATCATCAGCCTGCTTTATAAATCCAGCCCTGAGGACGTCCGCTTCATTATGGTGGACCCCAAGATGGTGGAGCTGGCCCCTTACAACGGGATTCCCCATCTTCTGATCCCGGTGGTTACCGATCCCAAGAAGGCCGCCGGCGCTCTGCAGTGGGCGGTCTACGAGATGCTCAAGCGGTACAAGACCTTCTCCGGGCTTGGCGTCAAAAAGCTGGAGGAATACAACGTCCTGGCCGCACAGCGGGAGGACGTGCCGCATATGGCCTCGGTGGTGGTAGTCATTGACGAGCTGGCGGATCTGATGACCGAGGCAGCCAAAGAGGTGGAGGAATCCATCTGCCGGGTGGCCCAGATGGGCCGCGCCGCCGGGATGCACCTGGTCATCGCCACCCAGAGCCCCCGTGCCGACGTGATCACCGGCCTGATGAAGGCCAATATTCCCAGCCGTATTGCTTTCGCCGTCCGGGACGCGGTCAACTCCCGCATCATTCTGGACGCCACCGGCGCGGAGAAGCTGGTGGGACGGGGCGATATGCTCTACGCTCCCATTGGCAGCAGCCGGTCCCTGCGGGTCCAGGGCTGCTACATCACCCCCGAGGAGATCGAGCGGGTCGTCAGCTATGTCAAATCCACCGGCGAGGTCCAGTATTCCGACGAGGTCATGCAGAAGATCGAGGAGAACGTCCAGGAGAAGGAGCGGAAGAGCGGCTCTCCCGCTCCCGCCGGCGAGCCGGCGGAGGACGAGAGCGTTGACGAGCTGCTCCCCGCCGCCGTGGAGGTCATTCTGGAGACCGGCCAGGCGTCCGTGTCCATGCTCCAGCGGCGGCTGAAGCTGGGGTACTCCCGTGCCGCCCGTCTGGTGGACCAGATGGAGCAGAAGGGCTACGTGGGACCCTTTGAGGGCTCCAAGCCCCGCCAGCTTCTCATTACCAAGGCCAGATGGCAGGAGATCAAGATGGGCGGCTCCGGCGCGGCGTCCGGGGAGGACATGCCGGAACCGGAAGAGGACGCGCCCTGGGATGAGGAGTAAATACGGATCGCGTGGAACTTATGGAGGAGGGGAGCATGAATGGAACCTGTCCAAATAATCAATTGCGTGATCATTCTGGCGTTTTCTATCGGTTCATTTGTCATCAGCTGTTTTCAGTTCAGGGAAAAGGGATACCTTTTTCACAACGCGTACTTCTGGGCCACTCAGGAGGAGCGCAGAAGAATGGACGAGGCTCCGGAGAGCAAAATGCCTTATTATCGCCAATCCGGTTTTGCGTTTCTGCTCATCGGAATTCTCTTCCTGGTATTTGCCGTCTATCTTGCCACCGGCTGGATATGGACGCTGTTCGCTTTCTCTTTGGCCGTCATAATTGCCGTTGTCTATGCGGTTGTATCATCTGTTAAAATAGAGCGGCATCAATAGAGCAAAACCGCTGGATCGGTCCCCGCGAAACGCGGGGACCGATCCAGCGGTTTCCTATACTTTTTTCAATTATAGGTATCAAAGTCACCGTGCGGCAGGCCGCGCCAGCCTGCGCGGAAAAGAGCGGATTGGCCGTCCGCCCAGGATCTTTTTCTTTCAAGAAAAAGGATCAAACACCGCAGTCAAGAACGAGATTGGCCGTCCGCCCAGGACTGCTCCAGCGCGTCTTTCGCAGCGGCCTGCTCGGCCTCCTTCTTGCTGCGGCCTGTGCCCTGGCCCACGGGGTGATCGTTGAGGCGCACCTCAAAGAGGAAGGTTTTATTGTGGTCCGGTCCGCTCTGGGATACCATGTGATAGGTCAGCACCTGGCCGCTCTGACGCTGGACCACCTCCTGCAGGGTAGTTTTGTAATCCTTCCGCTCCTCGGCGGCGGGCGCGCGGCTGAGCAGCACCCGGATGATCAGCTCCCGGACCGGCTCGATGCCCCCGTCCAGATACACGGCGGCGAACACCGCCTCCACCGCGTCCGCCAGAATGGACTGCCGCTCCCGGCCTCCTCCGGCCTCCTCGCCCCGTCCCAGCTTCAGATAGCTGCCCAGATCCAGCTCCCTGGCCACCTCATAGAGGCTCTGCTCGCACACCAGGGACGCCCGCATTCGGGTCAGATCGCCCTCCGGCAGGTCCTTATGCCCCTGGAACAGATATTCCGCCGATACAAAGCCCAGCACACTGTCGCCTAAAAATTCCAGCCGTTCATTGCTCCCCAGCCCGCCTCGGTGCTCGTTGGCATAGGAGCTGTGGTTCAGCGCCTCGCTGAGCAGCATCAGGTCCTGAAAGTGGTAGCCCAGCTTCTTCTCCAGAGATTCCATACGATCTTCGCCTCCATTTTAAGGGAAAGGCCCCGCCACGGGATGATACATCCCCTTGACGAAGCCCTTTTTGCATCTGTATGCACGGCTGTGAAAGCGGCGTCTCCGCCCTCAGTCGTCCAGCTTGCTCGTCAGGAAATTGACGCAGTCGCCCACGGTGGACAGTCCGCTCAGCTCGTCCTCCTGCACCTCGCCGATGTCAAAGGCCTCCTCCATACTCATGACCAGCTCAACCAGGTCAACGGAGTCAGCGCCCAGATCCTCCTCAAAGGACGTATCCATGGTAATCTCGTCCTCCTCCACAGAGAACTGCTCCGAGATGATTTTCTGCATACGCTCAAAGATGTCCTGCATGTCGTTTTCCCTCCTTTCGCAAGGGGATACAAGAATAGTGTCAATGGAATGATAAAACTTTTCCCCGCGTCTGTCAATAGGCCGGGGCAGATTTCTTCCATTTTCCGCGCGGATATCAGCGTCCCACCTTCATCAGCTCGATATTGGCCTCGATCTGGCCGGCCAGATCCGCCTCCGCCGCGGTAATCGCCTGATAAACCGCGTTTTCGATGGCCCGCGCCTTACTGGAGCCATGGGCCTTGATCACCGGCTTCTGGAGGCCCAGGAACGGCGTACCGCCGATGGTGTCCGGATCCAGCCGCTCCTTGAAGGCGCGCAGCCCGCTCTTCACCAGGAGGGCCGCCACCTTGGTTCCGACGCTCTGGAGGAACATGCCCTTTAATTCCTTCCCCACAAAGGAGCCCACGCCCTCGATGGTTTTCAGCATCACGTTGCCGGAGAACCCGTCGGCCACCACCACGTCGCAGCCGCCCTTGATGGCCTCCTTGGCCTCGATATTGCCGATAAAGTTCAGATGGCCGGCGTCTCCCGCCGCCTTCAGGGCCTGATACGCGTCCAGCCGCAGCTGATCGCCCTTGGTGTCCTCCGTGCCGATATTCAGCAGGCCCACCCGGGGCTTTTCCATTCCCAAAGCCCTGGACGCGTAGAAGCTGCCCAGATAGGCGAACTGGAGGAGGTATTCCACCGTACACTCCGCGTTGGCCCCGCAGTCCACCAGGACCAGACCCTTGCCCGACACCGGCACCAGAGGCGCCATAGCGGCCCGGCGGATGCCCCGGACCCGTTTGACCAGTAGCGTGCCCGCGCTCAGCAGCGCGCCGGTGCTGCCGGCGGAGACAAAGGCGTCGCCCTCCCCGTTCTTCAGCATGGTCAGTCCCACCGTCATGGAGGAATCCTTTTTGGTTTTGAACGCCGTAGCCGGGTCGTCGTGCATCTCAATGACCTCGGTAGCGTTGACGATTTTCACCGTCTCCGGCAGCGGCCCGCACTCCGCGGCGGCGGCCTTCACTTCCGCCTCTTTACCCACCAGCACGATCTCCAGGCCAGGGCGGGCCCTGGCGGCGTTGATGGCTCCTTTTACGATTTCCTGGGGGGCGTTGTCGCCGCCCATGGCGTCTACGATGATTTTCATTTTTTCCCTCTTTTCTTTTCTGCCCTGCGGGGAAAGCTGCCTCTCTGCTGAAATCAGCTTTGCGGCTGCCGCCGCAGGGCCTGCTTTTCCCTCGTGGGAAAAGCAGCAAAAGCACGCTCAAGGGGGCTTCGCCGCCCTTGAGAATCCCCTGAATTGTCTGTTTATTTGCGCTGCGACCTGACTGGTTTAGTTCTACCGACAGCACCGATCAGAACGCGCCGGATTTTTCGTCTACCCGCTTGTTCTAACGAGAGCCAGAGGAAGCTAAGCCGCTTCTCCAATCGGTTTTTGACCATCGCCATAAGACGCAGCGCTGACGAAAAGTCAAAACCGGTAGACGCAGAGACCCCCAGCATGTTGCCCAACGACAACCGTTAGCGCGTCGTGCGTAGAAGTAAGCACCGGCGGGTTCTGATAGGCACTTACAAAAGAGTGGAGGACCTCGTTGTGCAAAATAATCAACACATAAAGCGTCGCCGCAGGCGATGCCCAAGGGAATCCAAAACCGTAGGTTTTGGTGTGTTTTCGGTTACTTTTGTCACAGGACAAAAGTAACCGAGGGGTCCACGATTGTGCAATGACCCCATCGAGGGGTCATGCACAATCAAATTCTGCACGGCCCCTCGATGGGGCCGTTGCAGAATCCAGGGGGCGAGGAGCCCCCGGGACAAATCTCAGGCTTCAGCTGGTCAATAATTTCCAGCGACCTTCTGGAAATCTCCTGATTCTTATTCCGTTTTCCCCTCACCTTATACCCCAGCGGGGTGATGATCCCGAAGTTGACGTTCATGGGCTGGAAGACTTTCACCGTCTCGTCTGAAATGTAGAGGCTCAGGGCGCCCAGCGCGGTCTCCCTGGGGAAGTTGACAGGCTCCTGCCCGCTCAGCCTCCGCGCCAGCTCCACGCCCGCCAGGAATCCCGACCCGGCGGACTCCACATAGCCCTCCACGCCGGTCATCTGTCCGGCGAAGGTAATGCGGGGCTGGCTTTTCAGCCGGTAGTAGCGGTCCAGCAGGCGGGGCGAGTCCAGATAAGTATTCCGGTGCATGACGCCGTAGCGCACATATTCCGCGTTGCGCAGGGCGGGGATCATGGAGAACACCCGCTTCTGCTCCCCGAACTTCAAATGGGTCTGGAACCCCACCAGGTTATAGACGGTGCCGGACCCGTTGTCCTTTCGCAGCTGGACCACGGCGTAGGGCTCCCGCCCGGTGGCCGGGTCCTTCAGCCCTCTGGGCTTCAGCGGCCCATAGCGCAGGGTATCCTTTCCCCGCCTTGCCATGACCTCCACGGGCATACAGCCCTCGAAGACGTTTTTGTCCTCAAAGCCGTGGACCTCCGCCTCCTCCGCCTGGCACAGCTCCTGCCAGAAGGCATGATACTCTTCCTCCGACATGGCGCAGTTGACATAATCCGCCGTTCCCTTGTCGTACCGGGAGGCGAACCAGGCCCTTGTCATGTCGATGCTGTCGAAGGTCACCAGCGGCGCGGCGGCGTCAAAGAAATGCAGGGCCGCGTCCTCCCCGCCGGTGAGGCTTCCCAGCGTCTCCGCCAGCGCGTCGCTGGTCAGAGGGCCGGTTGCCACCAGCACCTCCCCTTCCGGAAGCTCCGTGACCTCTCCTTCCGCCACGGTAATATTGGGATGGGAGCGGATCGCTTTGGTGACGTAGGCGGCAAAGCCGTGCCTGTCCACCGCCAGCGCGCCGCCGGCCTCCACCCGGGTGGCGTCCGCCGCCTCCAGGATGATGCTGCCCAGACGGCGCAGCTCCTCCTTCAGCAGGCCAACCGCGTTCTCAAGACCGGCGCCCCGCAGGGAGTTGGAGCAGACCAGCTCCGCGAAGTCCCCGCTGGTATGCGCGGGGGTCATCTTCCGGGGCTTCATCTCGCACAGGGTCACGCGGACGCCCCGGTTTGCCAGCTGCCACGCCGCCTCGCTTCCCGCGAGGCCCGCGCCGATTACAGTTACATTCATCGTTCGTCAGACCGTCCAATCAAGTAGTCAACGGAAACACCATAGAAGTCCGCAATTTTCCATAAGGATGACGCAGTTGGTTCCCGTTCCCCGGTTTCATAACGCCGGTACGTCCGGACAGTAACTGCAAACGGCTCTAATAAATCTTCCTGTTTCAAATTTTTCTCTTTTCTCAGTAGAAGCAATCTCTCTGATAATTTTGACATATTTTTCTCCAAAGGGGTTGACAGGAACATTTGGTCCGGTTATACTATAACCGGACCAATCGGTCCGAAACAGTAAATTTGAGGTGATTTTTATGACAGCCACAGTAGAAAAACTTTTCCTCCACGTCTCAGAAAAGAGCTTCCACCCGTATCTGGACCTAGCGGAATACAACCAGTATGCTCATGCGGAGGAAAAGACGGAAACAAAGCTCCGTCAGCTTCTTCCCCCGGACCAGCTGAAGCTTCTGGACGAGCTTCGCCAGAACTGGGAATTCTGTTCCTCCATCACACAGGAAGCCGCCTTTCAGGCCGGGCTTGCCATCGGCCAGGAATTGTCCCGGCTCTGACGCTCCGCGCTCATTCCTTTGCCGCCGCCGTCTTTTTCGTCGTTGTCTTCTTGGCGGTTGTTGTCTTTTTCGCCGTGGCAGGCTTCTTCGCGGTTGTTGTCTTTTTCGCGGCGGTGGTCTTCTTCGTGGTCGTTGCTTTCTTCGCCGCGGCGCTCTTCTTCGCCGCCGGTTTCTCCGCCTTCGCGGGCTCGGCCTCCGCCGCCCCGGCGTCTTCCCCGGCGGGCTTCTTCTTCCATCCGCCCCGTTTCTCCTCCGGGGTGAAGTTTTCGCACTTCTCGTTGATGCAGAAGGGCCGCTTGAAGCCCTTCCCAGCCTTTTTGAACATGGTCTCGCCGCAGACCGGGCAGTCGTCCGCCACCGGCACATCCCATGTCATGAAATCGCACTTGTTGTTCTCGTCCCTGCTGGTCAGCCGTTCACAGCAGTAATAGGTGTACTGTTTCCCGGTCTTCTTGCTGTTGCCGGTGCGCTTCATCAGCCTTCCCCCGCACTTGGGGCACCGTCCCGGCATGGCCACCACCAGCGGTTTGGTAAAGGTACACTCCGGGTATCCCGGACAGGCCAGGAAGCGGCCAAAGCGTCCGCTCTTGACCACCATCTTCCGGCCGCACTCGTCGCAGACCTCGTCGGACTCCTCGTCGGGCACCTTCAGCCGCACGCCCTCCAGGTCCTTCTCCGCCTGATCCAGCTCCGCCCGGAAGGGGGCGTAGAACTCCCGCAGCAGCTCTTTCCACTGCTTGTTCCCCGCCTCCACGTCGTCCAGCCCCTTCTCCATGTTGGCGGTGAAGCCGGTATCCACGATATCGGAGAATTTATCCGCCATCAGGCCGTTGACCACCTCGCCCAGGGGGGTGGTATGCAGGTACTTGCCATCCTTGACGACGTATTCCCGGTCCAGAATGGTGCTGACGGTGGGCGCGTAAGTAGAGGGGCGGCCGATGCCGTTTTCCTCCATGGCCCGGATCAGGGACGCGTCGGTATACCGGGGCGGGGGCTGGGTAAAGTGCTGCCCCGGCAGGAAGTCCAGGCTTTGCAGGCTTTGTCCCTCGGCAAGGGGCGGGAGCCGCGCCTCTTTTTCCTCTTTCTCCTCGTCTTTGCCTTCCTCATAAACGGCGGTGTAGCCGGAAAACTTCAGGCTGCTGCTGCTGGCGCGGAAGCTGTGGCCCGCGGCCTCCACCTCCACCGACACGGCGTCATAGCGGGCGTTGGACATCTGGCAGGCCACAAAGCGGCTCCAGATGAGCCAGTACAGCCGGTACTGGTCGTTGGTCAGGTCCTTCTTTACCCGTTCGGGGGTCAGGTTCACATCGCTGGGACGGATCGCCTCGTGGGCGTCCTGGGCTCCGGCCTTGGTCTTGTAGGTCCGCGGGGCGGCGGGGCAGTATTCCTGGCCGTAACGGCCCTGAATAAAGCCTCTGGCGGCGTCCAGCGCCTCGTCGCTGAGCCGCAGGGAGTCGGTACGCATGTAGGTGATGAGGCCCACTGTGCCCTCGCCGGAGATGTCCACGCCCTCATAGAGCTGCTGGGCGATGGCCATGGTGCGGCGGGGGGTCATGCTCAGCTTCCGGCTGGCCTCCTGCTGCAAGGTGGACGTGGTGAAGGGGGCGGCGGGAGAGCGCTGCTTTTCCTGCCGCTTCACGGTCCTGACGGCAAAGGCGGCGCTTTTCACGGCCTCCACCACCTGATTGACCTCCTCGATGGCGTTCAGCTCTTTTTTCTTCCCGTTCTCTCCGTAGTAGTGGGCGAGGAACGAATTCCGCTCGGTGCCGTCGGGGGTCAGTCTTGCGTCCAGGGACCAGTACTCCTGGGGCTGGAAGGCGGCGATCTCATGCTCCCGGTCGCAGACCATCCGGGTTGCCACGGACTGGACCCGTCCGGCGGACAGGCCGCTGCGGATTTTCTTCCACAGCAGGGGGGAGAGCTGATAACCGACGATGCGGTCCAGAATGCGCCGGGCCTGCTGGGCGTCCACCAGGCTCTGGTCGATTTCGCGGGGCCGCGCGATAGACTCGCTGACCACCCGCTTGGTGATCTCGTTGAAGGTCACCCGGCGGGCCTTTTTGTCTTCCAGGCCCAGGAGCTCCTTCAGGTGCCAGCTGATGGCCTCCCCCTCCCGGTCCGGGTCGGTTGCCAGATAGACGATGTCGCTGGCTTTGGCGGTTTTTTTCAGGTCGCTGATGATGTCCTCTTTCCCCTTGATGGGGCCGTACCTGGGCTCGAAGTTATTTTCGATATCAACGCCCAGCGTACTTTTGGGCAGATCCCGCAGGTGGCCCATGCAGGCCTTCACCTGATAGCCGGGACCCAGATACTTGCCGATGGTCTTCGCTTTGGCGGGAGACTCCACGATCACGAGACTCGATTTTGCCATTCTTTCCTCCTGGGCGGCCGGCAGGCCGCCGGGACGGCCGTTCAGACGCTGAAAGCGGCTGAACGACGGTCCCTGATTCTTATACTAGATTGATTTATTTGAGCGTAACCGCCAGAGAGAACCGCTTGCCGCTCTCCTGGGTCACGATCCGGTCCAGTTCCAATACGGTGAGGGCGGACAAAATCCGCCTGGTGGGGATCTGGGTTTCCTCAATAAGGTCATCCACCTGCACCGTGCGGCCCCGCAGGGCCCTGACGATCCGCAGCTGGTCGTCGGTGAGCCCGTGGTCCCCGGAAAGGTCCAGAACGGGCAGCTTCGGCTCCCCGGGCGCGTCCGGCTTCTTCCTTCCGCCGGCGTTTGGCTTCTCCGCCGGCGCGGGCGCGCCGCCGAAGCGCCGGGGCTCCTTCATCCGCAGGGAGCGGACCTTGTGGGGAAATTTTCCCGCGTAGACGCTGAGCACGTCCCAGGCGTCGGTCACCACGCCCGCGCCGTCCCGGAGCAGGGCGTTGCTGCCGGCGCACCGGTGGTCCCCCACCTGGCCGGGGATGACGAAAAGGTCCCTGTCCTGATCCAGGGCCCGGCCGGCGGTGATCAGGGCGCCGCTGCGCTCCGGGGCCTCGATGACCACCACGCCCACGCTCAGGCCGCTGATGATGCGGTTGCGCACGGGGAAGTGCTCCCCCTTATGCTCCGTCCCGGGCGGGTACTCGGAGAGGATCACGCCCCGGGCGGCAATATCCTCATAGAGAGGCCGGTTCTCCCTGGGGTAAACAACGTCATGCCCGCCGCCAATAACCGCCGCGGTAAAGCCCCCGGCGCGCAGCGCGCCCCGATGGGCCGCGGCGTCTCCGCCGGCGGCCAGTCCGGAGACAATGACCGCTCCCAGCCCGGCCATTTGAAAGGCCAGCTTCTCCCCCATCTCCATGGCGTAGGGCGAGGCCCGCCGGGTGCCTACCATGGCGATGGCCACCTCATCGTCAAACCGGGGCATTCGTCCCTGCACGTAGAGGAGCAGCGGCGGATCGTAGATGTTCCGCAGGCGGTCCGGGTACTCGGTGTCCCGGAGCGTAATAATTCTCACTCCCAGCTTGTCACAGTCCCCCAGAATCCGGTTGGCGGCCTCCAGGCTTTTATCCTCCAGGGCCTCGGCCATGGAGCGGGTCATCCCCCGCACCAGAAAGTATTCCTCTTTTTCCCCATAGTAGATTTTGTCCGGCTCGCCAAAATGCTCCAGCAGGGAGAGTCTCATCTGGTTGCTGAGCCTGGGAAGATTTGACAGCCAGATCCAATACTTCAACTGCGCCATTGAGGCTCCTTTCTCCCGCGCCCTTCGGGGCAACTCTTATCTTATCCCGGCCTCGCCCTGCCGGGCGGGGCGTACTTTTCCCTTGCAGGAAAAGTACCAAAAGTGCCCTCAAGGGGGCGGGCCCCCTTGAGAATCCCCCTGAACTACGGGGGTTATTGTTTTCGCTCCGACGATGACTGGTCTGTTCTGTTTCAATGCCTTCGTTGGTGCGCCGGATTGTTCGTCTACCCACGGATTCTATCGAGAGCCAGAGGAAGCTCAGCCGCTTCTCTCTTGACTACCTACCCACCGCCAGAACCGTGCAGTTTCACGCGGGAGAACCCAAAGCAAGACGGTAGGGACCCCCGACAACATCCTGTAATAGACGTACCGCAGCAGAAACCGCACCCATAGCCCGGTTTAGACCGGACAGACTACAGGACCCGCGCAAAACAAATCAAAACATGAGGTGTCGCCCATCGGGCGACGCCCAAAAGGGATTCTTAAACCGTAGGTTTAAGCGCGTTTTTGGGTACTTTTGCCGCGCGGCAAAAGTACCCGCAGGGTCCGGGGCCGCGCAGGCCCCGGGGCTGCAAATCGAAACCACTCTCATTCGCGCCAAAAGGGCGCGAAGAAAAGCCTACCGATACCCCTCCCACAGCAGCGTGGCGGCGGCCGCCGCCACATTCAGTGACTCACACCGCTCCCCCATGGGGATGCGGACTGTCTGCCCGCAGGCGGACAGCGCCGCTTCGCTGAGCCCCTTCCCCTCGCTGCCGAGAAGGATAATGCCCCGGCGAAGGTCCGCTTCCCGGACGTCAATGGTATCCGCCCGGAGGGCGGCGCCCAGCAGTGGGAGCTTCGACCGCTCCGCCAGCGCCTGGAGCTGGGCCAGACCGCAATTCCAGGCCGGGAGCCGGAAAACGGCGCCCATGGAGCTTCTTACTGTCTTATGGTTATAAAGGTCCGCACATCCCGGCAGGAGGATGAGGCCGTCCGCCTCATAGGCGTCCGCCGTGCGGAGGATCGTTCCTACATTTCCGGGGTCCTGAACGCCTTCCAGAGCCAGGTACCGCCTGCCGGGCAGTGTCTCCGGCGCGGCCATGTCCGGGATACGGGCCAGGAACAGGGCGCCCTGGGGGGACTCCATGGGACTGATGGAGCGCATGAGATCGGTGGGGACCTCCACCTGCCGCGCTGTCTCCGGCAGGACCGGCAGCGCCGTCCCCGGCGTATGGACCACCACCGTCAGCGCCGCATTCCAGCGGACGGCCTCCTCCAGCAGCTTCACCCCGTCGCCCAGATACTCCCCCGTCTCACATCGGTAGGAGCGGGAAGCCGCCAGTTTTCGGATATGGGTCATGAGAGGATTGGCGCGGCTGGTGATGCGTTCCGCCATAGTGCTCTCCCCCTCTTTTGATTCTACCTTATAATATAGGTATCATTTCATCTTGTCAAGACGTGGTTTTGTCGGTTTATAAACTTTCACCCCTTTTTCCCTGCGGAAAAAGGGGTGAAAGTTTATCGCGTTGTTGTAAACCGCCTCCGGGCCAATGGTTTCCAGCCGGACGCTCTTCCAATCAATCATTTGATTCCCGCACGGCTTCCTTAGTTATGCTGCGTGGAAATGAGCGGGGCCGGCCGTCTGCTTACTGCTGCGGAATCAGGGTTACCGCTGAATGCGGCCGGAACCGTCGCCGCCGGCCAGCTTCTCCACCTCGGCCACGGTGACCATGTTGTAGTCGCCCTCAATGGAGTGCTTCAGCGCGGAGGCCGCCACGGCGAACTCCACCGCCGCCTGGGTGCTCTTCCCGCTGATCAGGGAGTAGATCAGGCCGCCGCCGAAGCTGTCGCCGCCGCCTACCCGGTCGATGATGTGCAGCTCGTACTTCTTGGAGAAGCAGTACTCGCCGGAAGCCACATCGTACAGCATGGCGCTCCAGCCGTTGTCAAAGGCGGAGTGGCTCTCCCGCAGGGTGATCGCTACCTTCTCAAAGCCAAATTTATCCGCCAGCTGCTTGGCCACGCTCTTGTAGCCCTCCCGGTTGATCTCGCCGGCGTAGATGTCGGTGGCCTCGGCCTCGATGCCGAACACGTCCTTGGCGTCCTCCTCGTTGGAGATGCACACGTCCACGTACTGGCACAGGTCGGTCATGGCCTCTCTTGCCTGCTCGCGGGTCCACAGCTTGCCGCGGTAGTTCAGGTCGCAGGAGATCTTGATGCCCTTGGCCTTGGCGGCCTTGCAGGCCTCACGGCAGATATCCACCACGTTGGGGCCCAGGGCCGGAGTGATGCCGGTGAAGTGGAACCACTCCGCGCCCTCAAAGATGGCGTCCCAGTCAAAGTCGGCAGTAGTGGCCTCCTGAATGGCGGAATGGGCGCGGTCATAGATGCACACGCTGCCCCGCTGGGAGGCGCCCTTCTCGTTGAAGTAGATGCCCACGCGGTCGCCGCCCCGGACGATCTTGCTGGTGTCCACGCCGTAGCGGCGCAGAGAGTTGACAGCGCACTGTCCGATGGCGTGGGCAGGCAGCTTGGTCACATAGACCGCGTCCAGCCCGTAGTTGGCCAGAGAGACCGCCACATTGGCCTCGCCGCCGCCGAAGGTGAACTCCAGATGGTCCGCCTGGACAAAGCGCTCATAGTTGTAGGGCTGGAGGCGAATCATCAATTCACCAAAAGTAACAACCTTAGCCATAATATATTCCTTTCCGTACAATAACGATTAAATTTTGACCAGATGCACGGCAAATCCGCAGATCTCATCTTTAAGATAGATGGCATTGAGCGTGCCGTCGGGCTTATGCTTGGCGGTGTCGGGGTCAAAAGCGAAGCCCTTTGCCTCCAGCTCCGCCTGGGCGGCGGCCACGTCGGGCGTGCCGATGCCGATATGGCCGTGGGTCCCCTTGTAGGGAGCCTTCATGACCTCCACTGCCGTCCCGGCGAAGACAGAGCTGTTCCCCTCCTTCACGGTCAGGCCGAAAAGCGTTTCAAACATTTTTGCGGCCTTCAATGCCTCCTCGGGATTCGCTCCGTTGATGCCCACGTGGGCCAGTTTGTACTCAGCCACGGCGCGCCTCCTCGACGATGTCACGGGACTGCTTGCACAGCGCGGTGATCTCGTCCCACTTCTGGTTGTCGATCAGGTCGGCGGTGACCATATAGGAGCCGCCGCAGGCGGCGATCACCGGGGACTTGATATACTCCGCCAGATTCTTCAGAGAGACGCCGCCGGTGGGCATGACCTTGAACTGGGGGAAGGGGGCGCTCATGGCCTTGATCTTGGCCAGGCCGCCGGACTGCTCGGCGGGGAAGAACTTCAGGACCTCCAGGCCGAACTTCAGCGCGGCGTGGTAGTCGGTGGGGGTGGTGCAGCCGGGGAAGATGGGGATATTTTTCTCCTGGGCGTAGGCCACCAGCTCCGGGTCAAAGCCCGGGGTGACGATGAACTGTCCGCCGGCGGCGATGGTGGCGTCGATCTGCTCCTTCGCGGTGACGGTGCCCGCGCCCACGATCATATCGGGGCACGCTTCCTTCATCAGCCGGATGGCCTTATCCGCTCCGGCGGCGCGGAAGGTGACCTCCGCCACCGGCACGCCTCCGGCGCAGAGAGCCTTTGCCAGGGGGGCGGCGTCCCGCTCCGGATGGTTCAGCTTGATGACGGGCACCACGCCGATATTGGAAATAGCCTGATTGAAACTGTTCATGATAATCTCCTCCATTTATGATTGCGGCCTCCGCCGCGGTATTACGCGCCGATGACCTCGTCGAAGCGGAAATAGCGCACAGCGTTGCGGTAGCTGATGTTTTCCACCATCTGTCCCAGCTGTGCCATGTCCGCTGGGTACTCCCCGTCCTCTACCATCTGGCCGAACAGGTTGCACAGGATGCGGCGGAAGTACTCGTGCCGGGTATAGCTCAGGAAGCTGCGGGAATCGGTGAGCATTCCGTTGAAGGAGCCCATAGCACCCAGAGTCATCAGACTGGTCATCTGGGCTTCCATGCCGGGTTTATGGTCGTTGAACCACCAGGCGGAGCCATGCTGGATCTTGCCGGGGATGGCGCTGTTCGTCTGGAACGCGCCCATGATGGTGCCGATGACGGCGTTGTCGGAGGGGTTCAGGGAGTAGAGGATGGTCTTCCCCAGCGCTCCGGCCTGCTCCAGCGCGTCCAGCAGTCGGGCAAGCCCTACGGCGCTGGAGGCGTCATTGACGGCGTCAAAGCCGGTGTCCGGTCCCAGCTTTCCAAACATGGCGGAGGAATTGTCCCGGATGCAGCCAAAGTGGAGCTGCATCACCCAGTCGCGCCTGGTGTACTCCTGGCCCACGGTCAGCAGCAGGGCGGTGTGATAGGCCAGCTGCTCTTCCCAGGTAATGCCCCTGCCCGCCTTGGCCCGGGCCAGGATGTCGTCCAGCCGGGCTTCGTCCGCCGGAACGCAGAAGCAGTAGTCCAGAGCGTGGTCGGATACCCGGCAGCGGTGCTGGGCGAAGTACTCGATGCGGTCCCGCAGGGCGCGGCGCATATCCTCCATCTTTTCGATGGGATAGCCCACCACGCCCTCCAGACGGGCCACGTACTGGGGGAAGTCCGCCTTGTCCGCCCGCATGGCCTTGTCGGGGCGGAAGGCGGGCAGCACCGCCGCCGGTGTGTCCGGGTCGGCGGCCAGCAGCTCGTGGGCTTTCAGGTCGTCGGCGGGATCGTCGGTGGTGCAGATCACTTTCACGTTGGACTTGCGGATGATCCCTCTGGTGGACATGTCCGGCTGGGCCAGAATGGCGTTGCACTTCTCATAGATCTCCATGGCGTTGTCCCCGTTCAGGGGCTCGGTGATGCCGAAATAGCGCTGGAGCTCCAGGTGAGTCCAGTGGTACAGGGGGTTGCCGATGAGGCTGGGGAGAGTTTCCGCCCACTTCTGGAATTTTTCCGCGGGGGAGGCGTCCCCGGTGATGTACTTCTCCGGCACGCCGCAGGAGCGCATGGCCCGCCATTTGTAGTGGTCGCCCCCCAGCCAGACCTCGGTGATGGTCTCGTAACGCTTGTCCTCGTAAATCTCCATGGGGTTGATGTGGCAGTGGTAGTCAACAATGGGCATCCGCTCCGCGTAGTCGTGGTACAGAGCTTTTGCGGTGTCGGACTTCAGCAGGAAATCCTGGTCCATAAATGGTTTCATAACAGGCGATCCCTCCCTTACAGGCAGGCGGCGTAGGCCGCCAGAGCGCCCTGCTCCCGGATCAGCTTCAGATCGGCCGCGACAGCCGCCTCGAAGCCGGCCACCTTCGTCAGATCCTGCCCCCACATCTGCTCGTTGGTCATGACGGCATGGACCAGGTCCTCCGCGCTGTCATTCCGATGGTCATAGTAGAACTCCAGCGCCCAGCGGTCGTCGGAGCAGGTATACACGTTGCCCTTGGGGCGTTTGCACACCAGGCCCTTGTCGGTCAGCTCCTGAACGTCGTTGGAGAAGAAAGCGATATAAGCGGCGAAGCTCATGGTCAGGCACGGGGGCAGCTTGCCGGCCTTCTCCACGTACTCCAGAAAGCTGGGCATGTTCCGCGCCCGCCACTTGGAGGTGGAGTTCAGGGAAATGCTCATGAGCTCGTGCTCGACAAAGGGGTTGTTGAACCGGTCCTGAACGGCGGAGGCGAAGTTCTCCAGATCCTGCTTATCCAGAGGCAGGGTGGGGATGACCTCCTCGTAGAGCATCTTGTTCATGTAGCCCCGCACCGTGTCGTCCTGCATGCAGTCCCGCACAATGTCGAAGCCCGCCAGATAGGCGCCCAGCACAAAGCCGGTGTGCGCGCCGTTGAGGATGCGCACCTTGCGCTTCTTGTAGGGCGTGACGTCGGGCACGACGGGGCAGTTGACGCCCGCGGCCTTGAAGGGCAGCTTCTCCTCCAGCCACGCGGGACCCTCGATATTCCACACGCCGAAAATCTCGCCCACGTCGATGAGCTCGTCATGGTAGCCGTTTTCTTCCTCCATCTTCGCCGCCTCGGCGGGGTCCTTCACCCGGCCGGGGACGATGCGGTCCACCAGGGTGGAGCAGAAGGTGCAGTCCTCGTTGACGTACTTGCGGAAGCCGTCCTCCAGGCCCCACTGGTCAACGTACTGGTTGACGCACTTGAGAAGTTCTTTGCCGTTGTTGTCGATGAGCTCGCAGGAGAGGATGACCAGGCCGCTCTTGCCGGCCTGCCAGCGCTTGTAGAGGACCTGCGTCAGCTTGCCGGGGAAGGAGGCGGCGGGGGTATCGCTCAGCTGGCAGGCGGGATCGTACACGATGCCCGCCTCGGTGGTATTGGACGCCACGTACTCCAGATCATCGGACACCGCCACTTCCATCATGGCGTCAAAATCCGCCTTTTCATAGGGATTGAGGCACCGGGACACGGAGGAGATCACCCGCTTGCGGTCCACCTTTTCCCCGTTCTCACGGCCCCGGAGGTAAAGGGTATAGAGCCCGTCCTGTTTGTTGATGATCGGCGCCAGGCTGAAGCCGGCGTTGATGGGCTGGACCAGAACGCACTTGCCGTTCCAGCCGGCCTTTTCGTTGGCCACGTCGAACCAGTAGTCAACAAACGCCCGCAAGAAGTTGCCCTCGCCGAACTGGAGCACCTTTTCCGGCGCGTTTTCCAGGAGATAGCCGCTGTAGCCGATCTCCTTCAGGGTCTGGTAAGAAAGCTGCTTCATAAAAATTCCTGCCTTCCTTTATAATATTATAATCGTTAGAGAGTGACGCCCTGCTTGAAAATCGCCATGTCGTGGAATCCGGCCTCCTCGGCCTTGACCCGCTTCCCGGAGGCGGTCTCCAGCACGAAGTCGAAGAGGCGCCTGCCCAGCTCCTCGACCGTGCCGTCCTCCACCAGAACGCCGCAGTCAAAGTCGATCCAGTTCCGCTTTTTTGCCGCCAGCGCCGAGTTGCTGGCGATCTTCACCGTGGGCACCGGGCAGGCGAAGGGGGTGCCCCGTCCGGTGGTGAACAGCACGATGTGCGCGCCCGAAGCCGCCAGGGCGGTGGAAGCCACCAGGTCGTTGCCCGGCGCGCTGAGCAGGTTGAGGCCCTGGCGCTGAACGCATTCCCCGTAGGCAAGCACGCCGGTCACCGGGGCGCTGCCGGATTTCTGGGTGCAGCCCAGGGATTTGTCCTCCAGCGTGGTGATGCCGCCCTTTTTGTTGCCGGGGGAGGGGTTTTCGTAGATGGTCTGGCCGTGGCGGGTAAAGTAGTCCTTGAACCCGTTGATGAGCTGGACGGTGTCGGCGAAAATCCGCTCGTTTTCACAGCGGTCCATCAGCAGGGTCTCCGCGCCGAACATCTCGGGGACCTCGGTGAGGATGGTGGTGCCCCCCTTGGAAATGAGCAGGTCGGAGAAAGCGCCCACTGTGGGGTTGGCGGTGATGCCGGACAGCCCGTCCGAGCCGCCGCATTTCATGCCGATGACCAGCTCGCCGCAGCTGATGCCCTCCCGGCGGAACCGCCCCGCGTACCGGGCCAGCTGCTCCACCAGGGCCACGCCGTCGGCGATCTCGTCGTCGGATTCCTGGCATACCAGGAATTTCACCCGGTCCTCATTCCACTGGCCGATATAAGGCTTGAGCTCGTCAATATTGCTGTTTTCGCACCCCAGCCCCAGGACCAGCACGCCTCCCGCATTGGGATGGTTGATCAGACCGGCCAGGATCTTCCGTGTATTTTCCTGATCATCGCCCATCTGGGAACAGCCATAGGGATGGGGGAAAGCGAAGATGCCGTCGATGCTCCCCGTCCTGAAGCGCTGGGCCTGCTGCTCGATGGCGCGGGCCACGTCGTTGACGCAGCCCACCGTGGGAATGATCCAAATCTCGTTGCGCACTGCCGCCCGTCCGTCCTCCCGGCGGTAGCCCTGAAACAGGACGTCGTCCGTGGGCATCAGGGGGGCGCTGTCCGGCTCATAGGCGTAGTCCAGCACCTCTCCCAGGCCGGTCTTTACGTTGTGCGTGTGTACCCAGCTTCCGGCCGGGATGTCCGCTTTCGCCGCGCCGATGGGCGCGCCGTACTTGATAACGGGGCCGCCCGCCGGGATCAGGGTCAGGGCGAACTTATGCCCCTGCGGAATGTCCTCCAGGAGCGTTACAGACTGTTCCTCCACCTGGAGCGCGGTTCCTGCGGGCAGCGGCGTCAGAGCCACCGCCACCGAGTCTTCGGGATGGATTTTGATAAAAGTTCTCATAAAATCACGTTACCCTCTCGTTTTCTTGGCGGAACCTGCCGCGCGCCGGAGCGGTTTCCGGCACTTGGCGCCGGCATTTTCAGCCAATAATGTAAGCTCTTACACAATAGATATCATAATTTGTAAGGTTAAAAATGTCAACAACAATTAAAATATCCCCGGGCTTTTTTTGAGTTTTTGGTGTCATGCACAAAGCCGCGCCCAAAAATTTGTAGAAAAAATAACTTGAAATGAAAGTTGCGGCAGTTTATCATATCCTTGTGTAAGAATTTACATAGTCTGATCCGGGGGGTGTCGGAATGAACATCTATGATGTTGCGGAGTTAGCGGGCGTTTCCATCGCCACCGTTTCACGGGTGCTCAACGACAGTCCCAATGTGGCGGAAAAGACCAAGCTGCGGGTACGCAGGATCATGGAGGAGTACGGATATGTCCCCAGCGGCTTCTCCCGGCGGCTGGGATTGAACGCGCTGAAGACCATCGGTCTGATCTGCCCGGACGCGGCGGACGACTATATGGCGAAAGCGGTTGCCGCTCTGGAGCGCAGCCTTCGGGATTACGGGTATGACAGCCTGCTGTATTGCAGCGGCTATGGCTACGAGGACTGCCGGTTTGCGGTGACCTCCCTGCTTCACCGGCAGGTGGACGCGCTGATGCTCATCGGCTCGGTCTACGCCGATGACGATCCGGATTCCGAGCGGGCGGACTATATCCGGGAGGCGGCGAAGCTGGTTCCCGTGGTCCTCGTCAACGGCTATGTCCGGGGGGATAATATCTGCTGCGCCGTCTGTGACGACTATGAGGCTTCCCGCATGGCGACGGCTGAGATGATTGCCTCCGGGCGGCGGAAGGTTTTGTTCCTTACCGATATGGATACCGTGAGCACCAACCTGAAGCGTCAGGGCTGTCAGGAAGCCCTGGCCCAGGCCGGACTGGGGCTGCGCGGGGACATAAACGTGGGCCTGTCCAACCAGATCAATCAGACCTGCAACCATCTGCTGAGGCTCCGGGAACTGGATGTGGACGGCATTTTCGCCGCCAACGACGCTCTGGCGGCCGGCGCGCTGAAATACGCCAAGCGCAAGGGGCTGTCCGTTCCCGGCGACCTGTGCATCATCGGCTATAACAACTCGGAGCTGTCCGTTTGCTGCAACCCGGAATTGTCCACGATCGACAGCAGGGAGCAGCGGCTGTGCCAGATTGCCGTTGACTTTATTAAGCTGCATCTCAGCGGCAGGCCCGCCGGCGGGAAGGTATCCGCCAAGGGCTGCTTCATCCGCCGGGGTACCACGGATTTCTGAGCGCGGGAAGTCCGCGGCAACGGACCGCCGGGGATTTCGGCAAGGAGGGGCTTTTGTGATTCATATTGACGCGTGCGGCGACCTCCAGGCGGCATTTGACCGTGCCCGCCCCGGTGATGTCATTCAACTGGCCGAGGGGGAGTACCGCGCTAAGTCCGCCATTTTCACCCCGGGCCTGACCCTGCTTGGGGCCGGGGCGGATCGTACCCGCATCATCTGGGACGACTACGCCAAAAAGCTGGATGACAGGGGCGTAGAGTACAACACCTTCCGCACCTGGACGCTGGCGGTATGCGCCGACGGCGTTGCCATGCGGAATCTGTCCATCGTTAACGACGCTCTCCGCCCGGAGGAGAAAGGCCAGGAGGTGGCCCTCACCGTATACGGCGACGATTTTACAATGGAGCGCTGCCGGCTGACCTCCACACAGGACACGCTTTTCCTGGGTCCGCTGCCGTCCGACCTCATCGAGCGGTACAGGGACTTCCTGCCGCCTCATCTGCGCCGGGATAAGCCGTGCCGCCAGCGGTTTACGGGCTGCCTTATTGAGGGAACGGTGGATTTCATCTTCGGCTGCGGCGAAGCGGTGTTTGAAAACTGCGAGATCCGTTCGCTGGCAGACGCCCGGGACGTGGGCTATGCCGCCGCCCCCGCCCACAGTCCGGACCAGACGGAGGGCTTCCGTTTTCAGAACTGCCGGTTTACGGCGGAAGAGGGGGTCACCCCCGGTTCCATCTACCTGGCCCGCCCCTGGCGGGACTATGGATTGTGCGTCTTTCAGAACTGCTCCTATGAGGATCATATTTCTCCTCTGGGCTTCGACAAGTGGAACGATACCCATCGGGACCGCACCGCCCGGTTTTATGAACACCCCCCCGTACAGGGCCGGGTAAGCTGGACAAGGCAGGTGGAACCCGAATGAAACGGCAGCGCACATGGAAGGAATATCGCGCCATAGACCTGACCCTGCTGGGAATGGCGCTGGCTGTTTTTGAGTTCGTCATTGTACGCGCCGCCAACTGGTGGTTTCCGGGCCAGCCCTTCACGGTATCCCTGGCGGCGGCGATTACCGCCATTGTCTATATGCGCTGGGGCGCCTGGGGCGCCATCCACGCGGTGGAGGCGGGCTTTGTTTTCTGCTTTTTCTCCGGGGCCACCGGAGGACAGTTTCTTATTTACTGCGCCGGCAACCTGTTTTCCCTGTTTGCCGTGCTCCTGCTGAACGCTTTCGGCAGGGAGCGGGTGCGCACGGGACATTTGTCCCTGATTTTCCCCCTGCTGGTACAAGTGCTGATGCAGGGGGGGAGGGCGGCTGTGGCTCTTCTGCTGGGAGCCCGTCCGGCTGATACGGTTGGCTTTTTCACCACCGACAGCCTCTCCCTCCTATTCACCTTTGTGATCATCTGGATAGCGCGAAAGCTGGACGGTGTCTATGAGGATCAAAAACATTACCTTCTCCGTATCCACGCGGAGGAGGAATAAAAAAGGAGGTAAACTATGAAAGTTAGGGCAGCGGATTTCCTTGAATTTGACAAGGAAGCCAAAGTCTACCGGATCAGCCCGGAACAGGCGGTCCGGGACGACGTGGAAAAACACTATTGGCGTCACGTAGGTACTACCATTCTGAAGGACTGGCGGCTGTATCTGATGCTGGTCCCCATGATCCTGGTGTTCCTGTTCTGGCGCTATTTCCCCATGTATGAGCTTCTGGGCTGCTTCAAGGTGTCCAACGATGTCATTCCTGTCTCGCAGCAGCTGTTTTCCGGCTTCTCGTATTTCAAGCGGCTGCTGGTTGGCGGAGACCAGCTCTCCACCGATTTCTGGAGAGCGATGCGCAACACCTTTATCCTGAGCTTCTACGGACTGTGCTTCGGCTTCCCCATCCCGATCATCCTGGCGCTGTTTTTCAATGAGATCCGCTCAAACGCCGCCCGGAGCGTCTACCAGGTGCTCACGTACCTGCCGAAGTTCATGTCCACCGTCGTCATGACCTCGCTGGTGACCATGCTGGTGAAGCAGGGCTCCCTGACCACCGGTATGGGCATTGTCAGCCAGGCGCTGTCCGGCCTGGGACTTCTCAGCGGAGAGGTGGCCAACGCGGGACTGCTGAACAACCCGTCCTTCTTCCGTGCCATCTATCAGATCAGCGGCATCTGGGAGGGCGCGGGCTATGACAGCATCGTGTTCTTCGCGGCCATCATCGCCATCTCGCCCACCAGCTACGAGGCCGCCCAGATCGACGGCGCGGACAAGATGGCCCAGATGCGGTACGTGGTACTGCCCAGCATCCTGTCCACCATCGTCATCATGCTCATCACCCGTATCGGCTCCCTGCTGAACATCGGCTATGAAAAGGTATTGCTGCTGTACAACACCAACACCTATGTCACCGCCGATGTGGTGTCCACCTTCGCCAACCGGCAGGGCATGGGAGCCAACGGCGCGGGCACCGGCATCGCGGCGGCGGCGGAGATGATGAACAACGTCATCGGAATGCTGCTGGTCATCGGAGCCAATACCATTGCGCGCAAGGCATCCAACACCTCGCTGTACTGACGGGAGGGCGCTATGAAAAGAAAACTAGAGATTTCTGAGCTGATCTTCAAGATCATCAGTTACACCCTGCTGACCATGTTCGCCCTGTGCTGCCTGTACCCCTTCGTCTATGCCGTGTCCGCGTCCATCAGCGGCCGGTCCGCCGTGGAGTACGGCTCCGTGGTGCTGTTTCCCAAGGACCTGCAGTTTGAGGCGTTCGCCCGGATGTTCAAGAACAACATGTTCTGGAACGCCTATTCCAACACCCTGTTCCTCACGCTGTACGGCACCCTGTGGTCCATGTTCACCGCCATCCTGGGCGCTTACGCCCTGTCCAAGCGGCGGCTGCTGTTCCGGAAGTTCTTCAACTTCTTCCTGGTGTTCACCATGTGGTTCTCCGCGGGCATTGTGCCCCAGTACCTGAACTACCTGGCTACCCGGGATGTGTTCACCGCCGTGGGCATCAAGGACGACAAGTGGCTGGTGGTTATCGCCATGGGCATGGCGGCCATGAACATCATCCTGCTGCGCAACGCCTTCGAGGGCGTGCCCTCCGAGATCGAGGAGGCGGCCATCGTGGACGGAGCCACCGAGATGCAGGTGCTGAGCACCGTATACATCCCCATGAGCAAATCCACCATCGCCACCGTGGCCCTGTTCTTCGCCATTTCCCGCTGGAACGGCTACTTCTGGGCCCGGCAGATGATTTCCAACTCCAGCGAACAGCCCCTGCAGGTATTCATCCGGCTTCAGCTGGAGCAGTACACCGATCCTGAGACGATTGCGGGCTGGAACGAGGTGTTCGCCTCTGACTCCATGATCTACGCTCTCATCGTCTGCTCCATCGTACCGATTCTGGTTATCTACCCCTTCATTCAGAAGTATTTCGCCAAGGGCACCAATGTTGGCGGCGTGAAGGAGTAAGGCGGTCCCCGGCATCCATGTATGTTTCGTCCGGGCGCTCCCTGACGTTTCATTCATACAGACAGACTTTTAAGGAGGATTATCATGAAAAAGTATAAGTCCCTGCTTGCGGCGATTCTTGTCGTCGTGATGGCGGCCGCCCTGCTGAGCGGCTGCGGTCCCAGCATTCAGTATGAGGACAGCACCCCTGCGCAGAACAATACCACCAACAATACCCCCAGCACCCCCAGTGATTCCAACACTCCCAGCGATACCACTCCCGCTGACAACACCCTGACCTATGCCGCCGGTACGACCCTGCGCATGGCCACCGGCTATAACAACGCCAAGACCGGTATCGCGTTCGACGCGGAGACCGCCGGCGAGGGCGTGACTCTGGCCGACGGCGTGACCTACCACACCGGCGAGCTGAAGCCCACCTGGGTTGAGGTCCAGAACCAGCTGAACATCGTCTTCGAGGACAAGTACCAGGGCAACAGCGCCAGCAAGGAATTTGACTTCTGGAAAGAGCGCCTGAGCGACGTGGACATGGTCAGCGGCACCGCTACCAAGCTCACCGAGAACGGTGAGGCCGGCAACATGGTGAACATCGCCGAGTATCTGGATAAGATGCCCAACTTCAAGGCCTATCTGGAAGCCAACCCCATCGTCCACATGTCCATCACCGGCAACACCGATACCGGAGCCATCTACTTCAGCCCCTACTTTGACGGCGTGGACGACATCGAGCGTATGCCCCTGATGCGCACCGACTGGGTGGAGAAGCTGCTCAACGGCGAGGGCGACTTCACCGCCAGCGCCAGCAAGAACCTGGCCGCCGCCGTCTATCAGCCCTATATGCCCACCTCCGGCAAGGTGACTGTGGACGTGGTCAATGCCGCTGGTACCGCCGTGGAACAGGTGACCAAGGACTATGACGCCGCCGGCAACATCGTAGCGTCCATGAACGCCGCCGGCGCCCTGAACGGCGTGGACGCCGTCAATATGCTCCGCAACTACATCGATCTGGCTTACAACGGCTACTACGGCACTGACCGCGCCAACCTGTTTATCGGCCAGAACGCCGCCTGGGACGCCGACGAGCTGGTGGCCCTGCTGCGCTGCGTGGTGGCCAATCCCCAGACCCTCAACGGCACCGACACCATCCAGGGCCTGTTTTCCCGTGAGGACGACAACAACCAGCGCCGCGTGGATATGTTCCGCTTTGCCGGCACCCTGTTCGGCGTGCGCGGCCTGGAGTCCCGTCAGGACTACCTGTACGTAGGCGCCGACAATGCGATGCACGATGCCCGCCAGGAGGCCGACACCTACGAGGCCATGGAGCGGATGAACGCCATGGTCAAGGAGGGCTTGATTTCCAAGGCTTTCGTTGATATGTCCACCGAGAACTCCGGCACCTACCTGGAGAACGACCTGGGCTTCATGCACTACGACTACAACCAGACCCAGACCCTGATGAACGCCACCAAGCTGAACAAGGACGGCGATGAGGGTGAGAAGTACATGGCCGCCATGGTCCCCGTGGCTCGCTGGTATGACGGCACCAATGACGACGGCGTGTATATGCGCTTCACCGAGTCCTGGCGTTCCGTCAAGACCGACGGCTGGGGCATCTCCAAGGCCGGCGTGGGCAGCGACGAGAACAAGCTGAACGCCGCTCTGGCCCTCATCGACTTCGCTTACTCCGAGAAAGGCCAGATCCTGATGAGCTACGGCCCCGACGCTTTCATCAAGGGCGGCGAGACCTTCAACTTCAACGGCAAGCAGATGCCCGTCATCGCCGACGAGACCTACGCGGAGCTGTGGGATAAGTCCGGCGGCAACTACACCAACTACGCCCGCAACTACCTGGGCTCCACCCTGTCCTTCCTGAAGAGCCAGGCCTTTGAGTATCAGTGCACCCACGAGGTCGGCAAGGAGGGCGCGGGCTACATCTCCAACGCCATCGGCCTGGGCACCATCAAGCACCCCGAGCTGGCCATGGCCAGCAACCCCTGGTACACCATCGTCCCCACCGTTCTGCCCACCACCACCGTTGAGAACTCCACCATCAGCGGCTATACCGAGCTCACCGACCGGTTCAACCAGCAGAAGGACGGCAGCAACATGCTGCTGGAGATCATCGTCAACGGCTATACCGAGTCCGGTATGCAGGACGCTGCCAGCACCGCCGACACCGTGGCCAACTCCTGGTCCGGCCGTCAGTATCTGGCCATCAAGGAAAGCGCCTGGCAGAAGGACATCGCCTACTACAACACCCTGAAGTAATGCTGGCATACGCCAGATAACGGAACCATTTCGATCCTCCGCCTGGCCTGGGAGCCTCACTCCCGGGCCAGGGGAGCCATGATTTCCCGGAGGAGGCTGCTATGTATAAAAAGCAAATGACCGCGCAAAAGTTCCTTTGTATGGCGGCTATCATTGTGAGCGCGATGTTTTTCCTCTATACGCTCGGGATCATGACCGATCTGTATGATAGCCTCTATGATACCATGCGCAATCCCAACAACGTGACCCAGACCGACGTTCCCGGCTCTATCGTTTACTACAACATGCAGGAGTTCAACCGGATGTTCCTGATGTACAGCATCGGCCAGATCCTGTTGGGGCTTCTGCTCTATATCACCAACACCCACAGCCGGAGGAGATATTACATCGGAAATTATGTCGCCACCGGTCTGTTCGTGGCAGGCGGCCTGTATAACGCCTGGTTCGCCCACACCTACATCGAGATCTTCAAGGCCCAGTTCCTCCAGGTGGACTTCGCGGCGCTGAAGGAGCACGCCGAGATGTGGGGCACCCTGTACACGGAGTCCACCTTCTGGTTCGATCTGCACTACCTGGTGTTCGCGCTGCTGCTGATCGTATGCGTCCTGCTGGTGGTCAACGCGGTGTGGAAGGTGCAGCTGATGAAGGACGAGGCGAAGCTGATAGGAGAAGGAAGGAGGATTGCCGGATGACAGCCGAAGAACGCACCATACAGCGGGACAGGATGCGCTTTATTAAAAATTCCCTGGCTTCGAACCTTGCCATCCTGGGCATCCTGCTCAACGTATTCTATTTTGTCAGCATCTACAAGTCCGACGTAGGCTCCTGGTATTACAGCATTCTCATCGGCGCTTCCATCGTCTATAACCTGGTGTTCATGCTGGCGGTGTTCCTGTCCTCGGAAGGTGTGAAGAATTATAAGAAGCAGTATTCTTATCTGCTGGCTGTGATGGGGGCGCTTCAGATCGTGCGGATCTTTATCATCCCCACGCAGGCGCATACCGCTGCTGCCGTAATCAATGGAGAGGCCGTCACTGTCATGCAGGACGGGCAGTTCTTCCGGGTTGTGGTTTATCTGGTCCTGTCTGCGGTATGCCTGATCGCGTCGGCGGCAGTGAACCTTGTCCGCTGCAGGGAGCTGGCGGAGCACCTCAAAACCCTGGACGCCCAGGGTGTATAAGGAGGCGAAGAGATGGCGACACTGAATTTGCAGCACATTGATAAGATCTATGACAACAACGTGCAGGCGGTCTTTGACTTCAACCTGGACGTGAAGGACGGCGAGCTCATCGTATTGGTGGGACCTTCCGGCTGCGGAAAGTCCACTACCCTGCGCATGGTGGCCGGCCTGGAAGACATCTCCGGCGGTAAGCTGCTGCTGGACGGAAAGGACATCACCGCCGCTCCGGCCAAGGACCGGGATATGGCCATGGTGTTCCAGAGCTACGCCCTTTACGGTCACATGACCATCTACGAGAACATGGCGTTCTCCCTCACCCTGCGCAAGGAAAATCCCAACGTGATCCACAAGAAGGTCCTGGCGGCGGCGGAGATCCTGGGCCTGACCAGCCAGCTGAACAAGAAGCCCGCCCAGCTTTCCGGCGGACAGCGCCAGCGGGTGGCCATGGGCCGCTCCATCGTGCGCAACCCCAAGGTGTTTCTGTTTGACGAGCCTCTCAGCAACCTGGATGCCAAGCTCCGCGGCGCGACCCGCCGGGAGATCCTGCTCCTTCACAAGAGGCTGCAGGCCACGATGCTCTACGTGACCCACGATCAGACGGAGGCGCTGACCCTGGCCGACCGCATCGTCTGCATGTCCATGGGCCATGTCCAGCAGGTGGGCACGCCTCTGGAGCTGTACGACTCTCCCGCCAACGTGTTTGTGGCCAGCTTTATTGGCCTGCCGCCCATGAATTTCTACGATGTGCGGGTGAATAGCGGCAAGCTGGTGGGCGAGGGCTTCCAGGTGGACCTGACCGCAGAGGAACAGCATACGCTGCGCGCTTACAACGGCAGGGAGATTATTCTGGGCGTCCGCCCGGAGAACATTGTGGAGGGCTCGGACGTACCCGTCACGGTGAACTCCAATGAGAATCTGGGGATGAACACCCTGGTACACGGCCACATTGGGGCTTCCAGGGCGCCCAACACGAAAATTTCCGCCAAGCTGAAGGGCTGGCGGGATTACAAGGTAGGGGATACGGCCTCCTTTACCTTCAAACGCAAGCATTTCTTTGATAAAGAAACCACCAACGCCATCAAGGGAGGTGAGGGTTAATGGAGCAGAAAAAGAGCCGCGGCCTGAAAGAGATCTGGCGTAAGTTCCTTGTTGCCCTCAAACGCCGTCCGCAGATGATTCCTCTGGCGGTGCTGGTAGCCGGGTTCCTGTTTTACTCGCTGAACCTGATGTACATTTCGGACACCACCGCCCGTATCCAGGGGCCCGGCATGGGGCTGGCGGGTTTTGCCACCATGCTCTTCTCCATGTTGTCCTTTATGTGCTTCCTCAACGCGTTCCCTTACCGGAAAAAGCCCAACATCCCCATGATGGGGCTGATGTTCGCCCTGCTGGCGATTGTGATCTTCGCGGACGCGTATTACATCAACGCCATCTGGACCGCTATCAGCCGGCCGGACAACCCCATCGAGGTGAAGGCGGAGACCGCCTATATCGCCTTTGCCGAGTATTATCTGCGCATCCATATCGGCATCCTGGTATCCGGCATTGTGTTGACCCTGCTGCTGCCGGTGTATTCCAAGTGGCTGCGGAAAATCAAGACCTCCATTGACGTGGGGGACAACGGCAGCATGGAAGCCATCGACATTTCCGGCGAGGCGTAAGCAAAAACCCGCGCGATATGAAGCCGGGTAACGGATCGACAAAACAGGGAGGCCCGCCGTTCGGGCCTCCCATTGACAACGCAGAGGAGAAGACATGAGTAAGAGTCGCAGGACCAAACCGGAGAAACCCGGGGTGGAGAAGCAGTCAGAATACTACAGGCTCAAGACGCAGGCGGTGGAGGACCTTGTTTCCGCTAACGAGGAGAACTCCCCCCAGGTATCTGAGGAGGAGCTGCGCGCCTATCGCTCCGGCCCCAAAATGAAGGTGGCCGACTGGGTGAAAATGCTGTTTATCAAGGCATGGTTCGCGGGAGCGGTGTGCTTTTTCTTTATCTGGGGCCTGGGCGGACTGCTGGGCAGCGAGCTGGATATGCTGTTTGTCACCGGTATGGCCCTGGGCATCGTCACCGATCTCCTGACAAACCCTGTGCTCCGCTTTTTTGAGAAAACGCCTGGAGAGAACGCCCGCTGGATGATGGTGACCCGGAAGGGTACCTCCGGACTGTTTCTCAATGTCCTCTATGGCTATCTGGTGCTGATCCTGGTCTATCTTCTGTACAACGGGATCAACATCGCCGCCAGCCGGCTGATCGAAACGGCGGATGGCGTGGTGCTGGGAGTGGGACCTATTTTCTTTGGCCTGTTCTGCCTGGGCTTCGATCTGCTCCTGCTCCAGGTGAAGCGTTTTATTACTTCCAGACCGAAAGGTTGGAAGTAATAGCTGCCATGTTTTGCGATTGCCGCTGTTTACAGCGGCGAGCAAAACGGCTTAAATCAAATGCGTTATTTCCGAATTTTTAATTCGGAAATAATATCAGCCGGTCAATCCATCGCCCAGGAAAAAAACCGATCCAATGAGGTTTTGAAACATGACACGTACAATCTACAGCGGGAGCAGTTCCGTCTGCTTCCTGCTGGACGGGGATACCCCGTACTACGCCAAAAGCGGCTACACCGTTTTTGTGAACGGAGAGGAGCGCCTCCGGCGCGACACAAACGTGTTCTCCCTGTTCGGCCTGACGCCCGATACGGAATATACCGTCGCCATCCGCTTTGACGGGAGCGCAGAGGAGGAAATCATCAAGCTGAAGACTCCTTCGGAGTCCTGCTGTGTCAACGTCAGGGACTTCGGCGCGGTGGGGGACGGCGTCCATGAGGACACCGCCGCCATCCAGGCCGCCATCAGCTTTCTGCCCGAGGGCGGACGGCTGTGGTTCCCGGCGGGGACCTATCTGACTCTGCCCCTGTCGCTGAAGAGCCATATCACGCTGGACCTGGATGAGGGCGCAGTCATTCTTGGCTCCCCGGCCCGGGAGCGCTACCCCATCATCCCCAGCGTCATTGAGGATTCGAAAACCGGACGGCCTGTCCTCCAGGTGGGATTTGAGGGTCAGGAGCTGAACTGCTACCAGTCCCTGCTCCACGCCTCATACGCGGAGGATATTGCCATCGTGGGCACGGGCGTCATCGACGGCAACGGCCAGAACGGAGACTGGTGGAAGGACTTCAGGAGCTTCCCGGCTTCCCGGCCCCGGGTGATCTTCCTCAATCACACGCAGGGCGTGAAGCTTCACGGCGTGACGGTAAAGAACGGACCCTCGTGGCATATCCATCCCTTCTATTCCCGGAATTTCCTCATGGCGGACTGCCTCGTCACCGCTCCCAAGGACAGCCCCAATACCGACGGCATCGACCCGGAGAGCTGCGACCAGGTGGACATCATCGGCTGCCGGTTTTCCGTGGGGGACGACTGCGTTGCGGTAAAGTCCGGGAAGATTGACATGGCGCGGAAATACCGGAGGCCGGCCTGCCGTCACAACATCAGCAACTGTCTGATGGAATTTGGCCACGGGGCGGTGACCCTGGGCAGCGAGCTGTCCGCCGGTATCCACAATCTCAGCGTGACCAACTGCTATTTCCGTGCCACCGACCGGGGACTGCGCATCAAAACCCGCCGGGGCCGGGGAAAGGACAGCGTGATCGACAACGTGCTCTTTGACGGCATCCGCATGGATCGTGTGCTCACCCCTATCGTCATCAACATGTGGTACAACTGCTGCGACCCCGACCGGTATGAGGAGTACGTCTGGTGCCGGGACCCGCTTCCGGTGGATCACAGGACGCCCCACCTGGGTTCCTTTGCCTTCCGGGACATGGAGTGTACCGGCGCGGAGGTGGCGGCCTGTTACATCGACGGACTGCCAGAGAGTCCCATCGACGAGGTGACGCTGGAAAATATCAGCATTTCCTTTGCCGAGGACGCCAAACCCGGTATGCCCTCCATGAAAAACTTTGCTGAGGAGCAGTGCCGCCTGGGGCTGTACCTGGACAACGTGAAGAAAATCCGGGTAAAAAATGTGAAGCTTCACGGCGTGGAGGGCAGGTCGCTGGTAGCGGACCATTATGAGGATGTTGTCACTGAGGACTTTGAGGAAAAGTCCTAGGCAGACGGCCGGCGCGCCCCTGACTGCGGCAGGGACCCGGTCCTGACGCACGGTAACGATATTGCACTTTTAATCGAGGAATCGTATGAATTATCAGAAAATAGACGAATTTGTCCTCCAGCTGGTGGAGAACTCCACCCCCGAGCGCACGGCGTGGAACATGGAAAAAATCCGGGAGGGGAAACCGGCCTCCTGGAACTATATAGACGGCTGTATGCTCACCGCGCTGATGGAGATGGAGGGCCTCACAGGAGACGAGCGCTATTTCCGGTTTGTGAAGGAGTGCGTGGACCATTTTGTGGGAGAAGACGGCTCCATCCGTACGTTCAAGCCGGAGGCGCACAATCTCGACGACATCAACGAGGGCAGGGTGCTGTTTGCGCTCTATCGGCGCACCGGAGAGGAGAAGTACCGCCGCGCTGCGGACTTTCTGCACCGGCGGCTGGAGGAACAGCCCCGCACACCGGAGGGAAACTTCTGGCACAAGGCCATCTACCCCAACCAGGTATGGCTGGACGGCATCTATATGGCCCAGCCCTTCTGTGCCCTGTATGAAAAGCACTTCGGCGCCGGAAATTATTCCGGCATTGCGGGCCAGATCCAGAACGTGCGGAAGAAGATGTTCTCGGAGGAGAAGGGGCTGTATTTCCACGGCTATGACGCGTCAAAAACCGCCTTCTGGGCGGACCCGGAAACGGGCTGCTCCAAGAATTTCTGGCTGCGTTCTCTGGGCTGGTTTGCCGTGGCGCTGGCCGATCTGCTGGAGATCCTGCCTTCGGGCGGGGACCGGGACAGCCTGGCCGCCATTTTTACTGAGCTGATGGCCTCTGTCAGCCGCTATGCCGACCCGGATACCGGCCTGTACTGGCAGGTGCCCGACCAGGGCGGCCGGGAAGGCAATTATCTGGAAACCAGCGGCAGCGCCATGATGGCTTACGCCATGCTCAAGGGCGCCCGGCTGGGCATCCTTGGTGAAGAAGATGCTGCGGCGGGCAAGAAGACCTTCGACGGCATCATGGAAAAATACCTGACCTTTACGGAAACCGGATTGAACCTGGGCGGCATTTGCCTGGTGGCCGGGCTGGGTCCGGAAAGCAACCGCCGCCGGGACGGCTCCTATGCGTATTACATCTCCGAGCCGGTGGTGGAAAATGACGCCAAGGGGGTGGCCCCCTTTGTGCTGGCCTATACGGAGGTCAAGCGTCTGCAAGCGTAATATGGCTTCCCGATAAGATGTATCGTTCGTCACCGCGCGGCAGGCTGAGATATGCCTGGCGGCACGGAGCGAATTTGGCCGTCCGCCCGGGACTGGCCGTCTGCCCCCCGGAAATCCATGTGTAAGGAGACAAAGACTATGGCGTACTTAACACTGAAAGATATCAATAAGATCTACCCCAACGGATATCACGCGGTTCATAACTTTAACCTTGAAATCGACAAAGGGGAGTTCATCGTCTTTGTCGGGCCGTCCGGCTGCGGGAAATCCACCACCCTGCGGATGATCGCGGGACTGGAAGACATCTCCAACGGCGATTTCCTCATCAATGACAAGCGGGCCAATGAGTGGGGCCCCCGGGAGCGGGAGGTGGCCATGGTGTTCCAGAGCTACGCCCTCTACCCCCAGATGACCGTATTTGACAACATCGCCTATGGCCTCACCCTTCAGGGCGTGGACGAGGAAGTCATCGAGGAGAAGGTCAAGAACACGGCGCGCATCCTGGGTCTGACGGACTACCTGGACCGTCTGCCCCGGGCCCTGTCCGGCGGTCAGCGCCAGCGTGTGGCCATTGGCCGGGCCATCATCCGCAAGGTGGGCGTGTTCCTCATGGACGAGCCGCTGAGCAACCTGGACGCCAAGCAGCGCGTGACCATGCGCTCTGAGATCGCCCAGATCCACCGGGAGACCGGGGCCACCACGATCTACGTCACCCATGACCAGACGGAGGCGATGACTCTGGCTGACCGCATCGTGGTCATGAAGGACGGCTACGTCCAGCAGATCGGCACCCCCTATGAGCTGTACCACGATCCGGTGAATGTGTTTGTGGCGGGCTTTATTGGTGAGCCGCCCATGAACTTCATCCGCGCCACGGTGAAGGGCGGAAAGATCCCCTTCGGGCCCAATATGCTGGATGTGGTGCCGCGGCTGGGGGGTAACGCAAAGAAATATGAGGGCAAGGAGATCGTCTTCGGCTTCCGTCCCGAAGCCATTGAGCTGGGCGAAATGGACGGCGCCTACCGGGTGCAGGCCCAGGTGGAGCTGACGGAGATGCTGGGCGACAACACCAACGTCTATATCACCGCCGGGGAAGAAAAGGCCATTCTTAAGGTTGATCCCCACGATACGCCCGAGATCGACAGCGACATCATCTTTTCTATCCCCTATGCGGACGTATACCTCTTTGACGGGGAGACGGAAAACGTCATTGAGAAAACTGCTGAGAAGATTCTCCAAACAACTCGATAAGCAAAGGAGCATCCTATGGATATTCGTTATTCTGCCAATCCCAACGATGTAAAGCGCTATACCACCGATGAACTTCGGAAGGAATTCCTCATTGAGAACCTCTACGAGCCCGATCAGGTGAAGGCTGTTTACTCTCATGTGGACCGCATGGTGGTGCTGGGCATCTGCCCGGTCAGCAAGGAAGTCTCGATTGACCAGGGCATCGACGTGTGGGCCAACTTCGGCACCGGTTTCTTCCTGGAGCGCCGGGAGGCGGGCGTGTTCAACCTGGGCGGACCCGGCTCCATCTCGGTGGACGGGACAAAGTACGAGCTGAACTTTGAGGACTGCCTGTATATCACCATGGGCGCGAAGGAAGTGACGTTTGCCAGCGCGGATCCGGCGAATCCCGCCCGGTTCTATCTGGTGTCCGCTCCCGCCCACAGGTCCTATCAGACCACCTTCCTCTCCATGGCGGACGCCAACAAGCGCCCCTGCGGCGCGCCGGAAACCGCCAACGCCCGGGTCATCAACCAGTTCATCCACCCCGATGTGCTGCCCACCTGCCAGCTGTCCATGGGACTGACCCAGCTGTCCCCCGGTTCGGTGTGGAACACCATGCCCGCCCACACCCACGAGCGGCGCATGGAGGTCTATACCTACTTCAATATTCCCGAGGATAACGTGGTCTTCCATATGATGGGTCAGGGACAGGAAACCCGGCACATCGTCATGCACAATTTTGACGCGGTGATTTCTCCCTCCTGGTCCATCCACTGCGGCTGCGGCACCTCCAATTATACCTTCATCTGGGCTATGGGCGGCGAGAACCAGGCCTTTGACGACATGGACACGATCCCCACGCCTGAACTGCGTTGAGTTGAAAGGAGTTTTTTCGATGGATATGCAGAAAGTGTTTTCCCTGGAAGGCAAGGTTGCCCTGGTCACCGGCGCGGCCTACGGCATCGGCTTTGCCATGGCGGAGGCTCTGGCGGGGGCTGGAGCAAGGATTGCGTTCAACTGCCGCAGCCAGTCCAATCTGGACAAAGCTCTGGCGGACTATTCCGCCAAGGGCATCGACGCGAAGGGCTATATTGCCGACGTGACGGATGAGGCGCAGGTCAACGACCTGATCGCCAGAATCGAAGCCGATCTGGGCGGCGTGGACATTCTGGTCAACAACGCCGGCATCATCAAGCGCATCCCCATGACGGAGATGAGCGTGGAGGAGTTCCGGCAGGTGGTGGACATTGATCTGGTAGGTCCCTTTGTCTGCGCGAAAGCGGTGATCCCCGGGATGCTGAAAAAGGGTCACGGCAAGATCATCAACATCTGCTCCATGATGAGCGAGCTGGGCCGGGAGACGGTCTCCGCCTACGCCGCCGCAAAGGGCGGGCTGAAGATGCTGACCCGGAACATCTGCTCCGAGTACGGCGAGGCCAACATCCAGTGCAACGGCATCGGCCCCGGCTATATCGCCACGCCTCAGACGGCCCCTCTGCGGGAGCGCCAGCCGGACGGCAGCCGCCACCCCTTCGACCAGTTCATCGTCTCCAAGACCCCGGCGGGCCGCTGGGGGACTCCGGAGGATCTGATGGGCCCGGCGGTGTTCCTGGCCTCTGACGCCTCCAACTTTGTCAACGGCCACGTTCTCTACGTGGACGGCGGCATCCTGGCTTATATCGGCAAGCAGCCTTAAATGGAGATTGTTTCCTTCGAGGCACTCGGTGCACCGGTCAAGGGCTGTCTCCAGGACGATTACGATACTCTGGCGGCCCATAAGGTGCGTCCCGCTCTGGTCATCTGTCCCGGCGGAGCCTACCGCTGGCGTTCTCCCAGGGAAAAGGACCCGCCCGCGTTTGAATTTCTGTCCATGGGGTATCAGGTGTTCATCCTGGAATATTCCTGCCGGGAACAGGCTGGCGGGTATCGCCCTCTGCGTGAGCTGGCACAGGCCGTGTGCGAGATCCGCAGACGCCATAAGGAATGGCACATCGATCCGGAGAAAATCGCCGTACTTGGGTTTTCTGCCGGAGGGCACTTGGCCGCCAGTCTGGGAGCCCTGTGGAACGATGCGGAGCTGACCCTGCCCGTAGAGTCCAGACCGGATGCGTTAGTGCTGTGCTACCCGGTAATCAGTACCAGAATGTTCGCCCATGAGGAGTCGGCGGAATGGGTTTCCGGAGGCGATGAGGCTGTACGGGAAAAGCTCCATCTTCTGGATCGGATCACGCCGGACTTCCCGCCCACCTTTCTCTGGCACGGCGGCGAGGATTCCAGCGTACCGCCGGAGAACAGCCTGCTTCTGGCAGTGGAGCTGAAAAAGAACGGAATACCTTTCGAGTACCATTTGTTTGGGTCGGGGGCCCATGGGATTTCTACCTGCACGCAGGAAGTTGAAACACCGGACAACGTGTGCCGGGCGTGGCTACCCCTGTGCAAAACATGGCTTAACCGCACTTTTTCATACACACCATAATAAAAGGAAGAAAAATGGGGCGCGGATCTGTGCCCCATTTTTTCCTGTAAAGGAGGAATATGATGCAGATTGGAATCAGACTGCACGATGTAAACGCCGGCCTTGCGCCGGAGCGCCAGACCATGGAGGCCCGGGCAGCGAAAGCCAGGGAGGAGGGCTTTTCCTGTGTCCACCTGGCTCTCTCCAAAGTCATAAGGGGGGTGGCTTTTGACGACTGCGCCCTTACGGAGGGACTGGCTATGTATGCCAGAAGGGTCTTTGCCCGCAGCGAATTGGATGTGGCGGTACTGGGCTGCTACCTGAATCTGGCTCACCCCGACCCGGAAAAGCTCCGGGAGATTCAGAGCCGGTACTATGGTCATCTCCGCGCCGCCGCCCACATGGGCGCGGGCGTGGTAGGCACCGAGACGGGCGCGCCCAATCCAGAGTATAAAATGGACGCCAACACACACTCGGAGGAGGCTCTGAGCATCTTTATCCGTGGCCTGGCTCCGGTGGTGGAGCGGGCCGAGCATTGGGGCGTTTCCGTAGCCATTGAGCCGGTATGGAAACATATTGTTTATAACGCGGACCGGGCTGTCCAGGTCCTCCGCGCCATTGCCAGCCCCAATCTGCGCATTATCCTGGACCCGGTGAACCTTCTGCACTCCGGGAACGCGGAGGAGCGGGATCGGGTCATAGGAGAGGCCATCGACAAGCTGGGCGAGCACGTGGCAGTGGTCCATATCAAGGATTTTGTCCGGAGCGGGGACGATTTGCGGGCTGTCGCCGCCGGGCTGGGGGAAATGGATTATACCCGGATTCTGCGCTTCATGAAGGAGCGCAAGCCCTATATCCAGGCCACTCTGGAGAACACCACCAATGACAATGCCCAGACGTCCAGAGAATTTTTGCAGCGCGAGTACGAAAAAATTTAGGGAAGGATTGGATCAATCCTCATGTAACGCAAGAGCCGCCCTCGAAAAGAGGGCGGCTCAAATTGAAGAGCAGTGGTTTCCGCTGGGTTTATTCCATCCAGCCCTTGGGGAGATAGGCCGCTGTACCGGCAATCATATCGTCCGCCAGCCTGCGGATCTCCGCTTCATCACTGCATTTGGAAATAATGTTGGGATCATTCAGGAATGCCTTGACGATCAGATCCCGGTTACAGCTCAGAGACGCCTGAAGGATAAGCCTGTGATTTTCCACATGGGGAATCATCAGCTGATAAAGCTCATCAGAGAGTGCGCCAGCCATCATAGGCTTGATGCTGTTTCTGGAGAAAACGGCGTTGGTTTCCACAATGGTTCCCAGCGGCAGGTTGACGATCTGTCCCGCGTTGGGAATATTCACATTGCTGACGACTCTGTCCATACCCGCCAGGGCCTTCATCAGCAGGATTCCCTCCTCGCCGGAGGGTTCCCTGTCCACTTCATGCTCACCGGCGATGATCTGCCGGCTTTTCTCCATCCGGGCGGCCAGATCATACTTCCGCCACTCGACGGAAGTAAGGCCGAATTTCCAGCTTCTGACCGTCTCCGGGTCCTTCAGATACTCGTCGCCGGGCATAAACTCCGCCAGATGCCGGTCCCCTGCCGCGGCAATGAAACCAAAGCGGCGGAACAGGTCAAACTTGACCCTGTGGGCACAGTCAAAGGAACTGTTTGCCCAGTTGCGGTCAGGCTCATGGAAGCCATCCCTGTAGTATTTATCCGCAAAATCACGGTAAACCGGGAACAGATCTATCCCCTGATAGGACGCTTCGTCAAACCATGTGAAATGGTTGATGCCGAGAACATTGATATGAATATCACGGCGAGGCGGCGTGGGAATGCCCAGATACTCCGCGGCAGCGGCGGCCAATACCTTCTGGGTGCCAAACACCTCATGGCAGCAGCCGAAAGCCTTGATGCCGGGGAAAACGTGGTATAGGATCTGTACGCAGAGAGACATGGGATTCGTATAGTTGATGACCCAGGCCTCGGGGCAGATATCACGAATCCCTTCCGCAATAGGAATAAACATGGGCAAAGTCCGCAGAGCGCGCATCATACCGCCGGGGCCGGCCGTGTCGCCCACGGACTGCCAGATATTCAACCGCTCCGGCATATGGACGTCGATTTCCATCTCGTCGAATGTGCCGGGGAGAATGGAGATGACCACAAAGTCCGCTCCGGTCAGAGCCTCCTCCAGCGTATCGGAAACAGAGTATTTCCAATGGCCAACCACAGCGGGATGGGCGTCGATCATGTTGCCGATGATGGCATTGGCTTCCGCGGCGGGCTTGTCGATGTCGTAAAGGGCGACTTCACCGCTCATAGCGGGTTCAATAGCCAGATCGGTCATAAATTTCCATGCCCAGCCCCTGGAGCCGCCGCCGATGTAGGCCAGGCGGATATTGCTGACCCTGTTTCCCTCATATTTCATCATGTAAACACCCCTCACAAATTACATTTCCGGCAGGCCTCAGATCTTGAGGCCCGAGGTGGCGGTACCTTCATCAAGTTCTATTGCGCCGTCTGTGGAAATAGTAACATAATGGAAGCGGAAATGC
Source organism: Oscillibacter sp. (assembly GCA_014799925.1). Lineage (GTDB taxonomy): Bacteria > Bacillota > Clostridia > Oscillospirales > Oscillospiraceae > Pelethomonas. Next base: position 7,258 of record JAAVHC010000035.1, on the reverse strand, counting down.
AATGTCGGAGTAACAATTTCCGTCTCCAATTCCGCGATGAGGAGCGCGTAACGGGATACCTGCCTTACAACCTCCCTGGGTTGACCGGTTGAGAGCAAATCATGATCCGGGTTCGCCGCTTTTTTTGTGATAGCGTCTGCGGAACTCTATGGGGCTGATTCCCTCCAGACGCCGAAAGCTCTGGGAAAAATAACTGAGAGACGAAAATCCAAGGATCTGTGCGATCTGGGATATGCTGTGGTCCGTCTCCCGCAGCAGAAAACGGCTCTCCTGGATGCGGCGGGCGATCAGATAGCTGATCGGAGAAATGTGGAACTCCTCCTGGAAGGTGTGGGAGAGGTGATATTTGCTGACATGCGCCATTTTTGCCAGCTGGTCCAGGGTCAGATTTTCCTTGAAATGGTTGTCGATGTACCGCCGCACCAGGTCGCAGTTCCGGCTGCTGCGGGGTCCCGACGGTGTGCTGCTCAGCGAAAAATCTTCCCGCCGCCGCAGACGCAGCAGTATGATCTCCAGCAGGTTCTGACAGATCTCATCACAGCCGGCCTGCTGAACCCGGATCTCCTGCACCATCATCCGCAGGCACGCGGTCACGGCCTCCTGCTCCGCTGCCAGATGCAGCAGGGCGCAGCCGCTGATGTCCGTCATGGTTTCCAGGCCGTCCACACCCAGCACCACGTATTCCATGGGGCTGCCCTGCTGGCTGGTCTCCGTATGGGGAATACCGGCGTTGATCACGACCAGATCATTGATGGCCACAGGAAAACGGTCCTGCCAGACCTGAAATACGCCGTGGCCCCCGGTAATAAAAAACAGTTCCGCGCGGGCGTGGGTATGAAGCGTGGAGTTCCACTCCTCGCTGTAGTGCGCCCGGGTGATGTATCGCAGCAGGACCCGCCCGCTGCCCTCGCTCTCCGGAGCAGATGGCCTCTCTATGATGTATTGCTGTGTGCTCACTTTCTCTTCTCCTTTGCCGCAAGATTATAAAATGGAACTGCTTCCGGTTTCAGCTTCTATTATAGCGCCTGCTTTTTCGTGACGCAATACAGAAAAATTGTTCAACTTACAGCAGCATTTCATGACAGGATATTGGCAAAATGAAAATAGCGGCGGGAACCGGGTTGACGTTTTGACTAAAATTCAGCAGAGAACGGCGCGAGGTTTGCCGCAAATTGCAGAAAAGCAATATATCTAAAAAAGAGCGCAACAAAAGAATTGATTACGCCGGCCGCCCATGTATAATCATAAGCATAACGCTGGAACAGCGCTGCTTTCCAGGGAGCGTTATAAAATACAATTGGAGGAATTGGACATGAAAAAGTTTCTCAGCATGATCCTGGCATCCGTCATGGTCCTGTCCCTGCTGGCCGGCTGCGGCGGCGGCGGGAACAACGCCAACACCCCCGCCGGGGATGTGACCATCCAGGTGGCCGCTCTGGCCTCCGGCTATGAGGAAGCCTATCCCGGCATGTGGCGGGAGGTCTGCGACGCCTTCACCGCTCAGACCGGCATCAAGGTGGATCTCATCTGCGATAAGAATCTGGAAGACGTGATCGGGCCCTCCATGCAGGGCAACGATTTCCCCGACGTTATCCACCTGGCCACCGGCCGTGAGAAGGGCCTCACCGAGCAGTTCATCAAGGACCGCAACATCGCCGATATCACCGACGTGCTGTCCATGACCGTGCCCGGCGAGAGCGTCAAGGTCTCCGACAAGATCGTCGGCGGCTTTACCGACACCTCCGTCACCAACCCCTACAACGACGGCCGCACCTATCTGGCCCCCATGTTCTACTCTCCCTGCGGCCTGTTCTACAACGCCGGCCTCTTTGAGCAGAATGACTGGACCGTTCCCACCACCTGGGACGAGATGTGGGCCCTGGCCGACAGCCTCCCCGAGGGCCAGTACCTCTTTACTTACCCCACCACCGGTTACTTTGACGCCTTCCTGTACGCTCTGATGTACTCCGTGGGCGGCCCCGACTTCTATAACAAGGCTCTGCGTTATGAAGAGGGCGTCTGGGACACCCCCGAGGCCCAGCAGTGCTTTGAAATTATCGCCAAGCTGGCCAGCTGCACCAACCCCGTCACCCCCGCTCAGGCCAACGATCAGGACTTCACCCAGAACCAGCAGCTGGTGCTGGACAACAAGGCCCTGTTCATGCCCAACGGCACCTGGATCGTGGGCGAGATGTCGGAAGCTCCCCGTGCCGACGGCTTTTCCTGGGGCATGACCGCACTGCCCGCCGCCAAGTCCGGCGGCAGCGGCGCCAGCTACTGCTGGCTGGAGCAGGCGTGGATTCCCGCCAAAGCTCCCCACCTGGACGCCGCCAAGCAGTTTGTGGCTTTCCTGTACAGTGATGCCGCCTGCGCCATCTTCGCCAAGGGCGGCGCTATCCAGCCCGTCCCCGGCCTGACCGACAACCTGGACGGCGACAACAAGATGTTCTACTCCATCTATGACAACGGCGCTGACGCCGCCATGGGCAACTTCGCCGCCTATGAGGCCGTGGCCGGCCTGGGCACCGTCCGCGAAGTATTCCTGGATCCTGTCAACGGTCTGGTCAACGGCTCCATTACCAAGGATCAGTGGATCGCCGACGTCAAGACCGCCAGCGACCAGATGCGCGAGAATATCATGGAGTAATCCCGGCGTAAAATTTCACAAGCCGTAAAGTAGGCGGCGGTGAGTAGTTCCTACTCACCGCCGCCCTTCTATTTTCACAGAGAAGGGAGAGATTTCATGCGCCGCAGCAAAGACCGCAGCCGGTTCATCGCTCTGTGCGTGGCCCCGGCCACTATCCTGTTTTTCATCTTCATGGTCCTGCCCACCCTGAACGTCTTCCGCATGTCCCTCTTTGAGCGGGGAGCTTACTCCCCCGCGGAGACTTTCGTGGGTCTGAACAACTTCAAGGTCCTGTTCAAGGACGCGAAATTTATCTCCGCCATGCAGAACACCATTCTGCTGATCGTTATCGTGACCCTGGTCACCTTCTTCTTTGCCATCCTCTTTGCCGCCATTCTCACCAAGGAGAAGATCAGGGGACAGAATTTCTTCCGCGTGATCTTCTACATCCCCAATATCCTCTCCGTGGTGGTCATTGCCGGTATTTTCTCCGCCATCTACAAGCCGGAGAACGGTATGCTTAACTCCGTCCTCTCCTTCCTGTCGGGCCGGGATATTATGATCCTCTGGAAGGACCAGCAGATGGTCATTCCCTCCATCATCATCGCCATGGTCTGGCAGGCCATCGGTTACTACATGGTCATGTACATGGCCTCCATGTCGGCGGTGCCGGCGGATCTCTACGAGTCCGCCGGCCTGGACGGCGCGGGACGCATGGCGCAGTTCTTCCAGATCACCCTGCCCCTCATCTGGACCAACATCCGCACCACCCTGACCTTCTTCATCATCTCCACCATTAATATGGCCTTTCTCTTTGTCAAGGCCATGGTGGCCAAGGGCATGGCCGACGTGGGCCTCAGCTTCATGTATAACCAGAAGGACGCGGGGCTCTACGGCTACGCCATGGCGGCGGGCGTGGTGATCTTCCTGTTCTCCTTCCTGCTCTCGGCCATGGTGAACAGGGTCACCAGGCGGGATGTCCTGGAAATGTAAGGAGGAGCGGACATGAACGAAAAAGCGAAACGCGGCTCTGCAGAGCCCATTTTTAAGGTATTTATCTACGTGGTCCTCATCACCCTGGCGATCCTCATTATCGTACCTGTGGCCTGGGTATTCCTGGCCTCCGTCAAGCAGAACAGCGAGTTCTACGGCAACCCCTGGGCCCTGCCCGCCGGGTTTTACTGGCAGAACTTCGTGAACGCATGGAACGCGGCCAGCATGGGCAGCTATATGCTCAACTCCGTCGTCGTCACGGCGCTGAGTCTGGCGCTGCTGCTGGTCATTGCCCTTCCGGCGGCCTATTGCCTGTCCCGGTTTGAGTTTACGGGACGGAAGCTTCTCAATACCTGCTTCATGGCGGGACTGTTCATCAACGTCAACTATATTGTGGTTCCCATCTTCCTGATGCTGAAGGACGGGGACGCGGCGCTGAAAAGCCTTCTGGGCAGCGGCTTCCTGCTCAACAATATTTTTGTCCTGGCGGTGGTCTACGCCTCCACGGCGCTGCCCTTCACCATCTACCTCCTCTCCGGCTACTTCGCCACCCTGCCCCACGACTTCGAGGAGGCGGCCTACATCGACGGCGCGGGCTACGGCGCCACCATGGTTCGGATCATCTTCCCCATGGCCCAGCCGTCCATCATCACCATTATTCTCTTTAACTTCCTCTCTTTTTGGAACGAGTACATTATCTCCATGACCCTCATGAGCAGCGCCACGGGGCAGAAGACCCTGCCGGTGGGCCTCCTGAATCTGATGCAGGCCCAGCAGTCCTCCGCCGAATACGGCATCCTGTACGCCGGCCTGGTGCTGGTGATGCTGCCCACGCTGATCCTCTACATCTGCGTGCAGAAGAAGCTGACCCAGGGTATGACCGTGGGCGGATTGAAAGGCTGAGGCCCTGGGCGGGCGGCCAATGCGCTCCGCGGCCGTCTGCCCTGCCGCCCGGTAACGAAAATTGAGTAAGGATAGGATGAATTTTATGAAATTCTGGAAAGAACACACCACCCTGCGCGTGGCTCTGATGCTGGTAACATTCATTGCGGGCATCTTCCTGCTGGTTTACGGCTGGAAGCAGACCGGAAAGCTGGGCGGACTGGGGCTGATGCTGGTGGGCGTGGTCCTGCTGCTGGTCACGCTGGCGCTGTACAACAAGCCCTTTGAAGATCCGAAAAAGCGCTGAAGGGGAAGAAATCATGGATAAAAAACAATTTGGCCGCGTGACCATCCCCACGGACGTGGACGTGGTCCCCGAGACCCTGGAGCTGGTGAAGCGCTGGGGCGCGGACGCCATCCGGGACTGCGACGGCACCGACTACCCGGAAGAGCTGAAAAGCGTAGACGCGAAGGTCTATTCCACCTACTACACCACCCGTAAGGACAACGCCTGGGCGAAGGCCAACCCTGACGAGGTGCAGCAGTGCTATATTATGACGGGGTTTCATACCGCTTCCGGCGGGCCGCTGTCCATTCCCCTCATGCAGGGGATCAGCAGGGAACTGATGGAGGTGAACACCCGGGACGACGTCAAGCGCTGGTGGGAGGTTATGGACCGCACCGCCGGGCAGCCGCTGTCCCCGGAGGACTGGCGGTATGACGCAGAGAGCGGCTGCGTGGTCATTGACACGCCGGCATCGTTCCACGATTATACCGTCAGCTTTCTTGCCTACCTGATCTGGGACCCGGTGCATATGTACAACGCCGTTACCAACGGCTGGAAGGACTTTGAGCACCAGATCACCTTCGACGTCCGCCAGCCCAAGACCCACAGGTTCACCATGGAGCGGCTGCGGAAGTTCATTGCGGATCATCCTTATGTGGATGTGATCCGCTACACCACGTTCTTCCACCAGTTTACGCTGGTTTTCGATGAGCTGAAACGGGAGAAGTACGTAGACTGGTACGGCTACTCCGCCTCCGTGTCCCCGTATATTCTGGAGCAATTTGAGAAAGAGGCCGGCTACAGGTTCCGGCCCGAGTTTATCATCGACCAGGGCTACTACAACAACCAGTACCGGGTCCCCGGCAGGGAATTCAAGGACTTCATGGCCTTCCAGCGGCGGGAGGTGGCGAAGCTGGCGAAAGAGATGGTGGATATTACCCACGAACTGGGCAAGGAAGCCATGATGTTTCTGGGCGACCACTTTATCGGCACCGAGCCCTACATGCCGGAATTTGCCTCCATCGGTCTGGACGCGGTGGTGGGCAGCGTGGGCAACGGCTCCACTCTGCGGCTTATCTCCGACATTCCCGGCGTGAAGTACACCGAGGGACGTTTTCTGCCCTACTTCTTTCCCGATACCTTCCACGAGGGCGGCGATCCCGTCCGGGAGGCCAAGGAGAACTGGGTCACCGCCCGCCGGGCCATCCTCCGTAAACCCATTGACCGCATCGGCTACGGCGGCTATCTGAAGCTGGCCTGCCGGTTCCCGGAGTTTATTGACTACGTGGAGAGCGTCTGCGGGGAATTCCGGGAGCTGTATGCCAATATTGACGGCGGCACGCCCTATTGCGTAAAGACTGTAGCGGTACTCAACAGCTGGGGCAGAGCCCGGTCCTGGGGGTGCCACATGGTCCACCACGCGCTGTACCAGAAGCAGAACTACTCCTATGCCGGGATCATCGAGGCATTGTCCGGCGCGCCCTTTGATGTGAGATTCATCAGTTTTGACGAGCTTAAGGCCGATTCTCACATCTTGGACGGCGTCGATGTGCTTATCAACGTAGGGGACGGCGACACGGCCCACACCGGCGGCGCGGTCTGGGAGGACCCGGACATTGTGGCAGCGGTGAAAGCCTTCGTCTGGAATGGCGGCGGCTTCATCGGCGCGGGCGAGCCCTCCGGACACCAGTATCAGGGGCGGTATTTGCAGCTGGCTGGTGTACTGGGAGTAGAAAAAGAAACTGGATTTACTCTGGGTTATGACAAATACAACTGGGAGGAGCATCCGGACCACTTCCTGCTGGCGGACTGCACCGGACCGGTGGATTTCGGCGAGGGGAAAAAGAGCATTTACGCCCTCCCGGGCACGGAAATCCTGGTCCAGCGGGAGAAGGAAGTGCAGCTGGCGGTAAACCGGTTCGGCGAAGGCCGGGCGGTTTATCTCTCCGGCCTGCCCTATACCTTTGAGAACAGCCGCCTGCTGTACCGCGCTATCCTCTGGAGCGCACACGGAGAGGCAGAGCTGCACAAGTGGTTCTCCTCCAATTTTAACGTAGAGGTCCACGCCTTCCTCCAGAGCGGCAAGTTCTGTGTAGTGAACAATACGTACGAACCCCAGTCCACAACCGTCTATACCGATGGCGGAAGCTTCCGCCTGGATATGGCGGCCAATGAGATCCTGTGGTATGATACAATTTCCTGAAAGAAAACGTATTGGGAGCTGACCACCCGCCTGCTCGCTGACGGAATTGGCAAAGATAGAGAGATATCCGGCCGCACGGCAGAATCTGCGGCCGGATATCTCTCTATCCACATCTTCGCACAGGGGTTCATCTGCAGCCTATAGTCGATGCGGTTGAGAACGAGTAAGTGTTGGGCTTCGCCCAAACCCACCAGGGCTTTGCCCCGTGGGCCGCGCTTTGCGCGGCTTAGGGCTGGGGCGGCCTTTGGCCGCCTGACGCCTGGACCCA
>JAAVHC010000012.1 GCA_014799925.1 Oscillibacter sp. | reverse complement strand
TTTGGCTCAGTCCGCCGCACGGTAACCCTTGATACCTATAATTGAAAAAAGTATCAAAAAGAACTTGTGATTCTGCAACGGCCACATCGAGTGGCCGTTGCAAAATCATGGAAAAAACACTTTACGGGCCGCGCTCGGCCCGGTCTCTCCCCTTCAAAAAAGATGCGACGCATCCTTTTTGATTCTTTACTCCTTCACCGTGCCGTCCGCGTTGAACACGGGCAGGGGGGCCAGATAGGTGATGTCGTCGCGGGTGAGGGAATCGCCCTCGGCCAGGGCGGCGGCGCGCCCGGTGACGGTGCCGCCGGCGGTCCTGACCAGCTCCTCCAGGGCGTGGAGGCTCTCGCCGGTGGAAATCACGTCGTCCACAATCAGGATGCGTCTGCCCTTGATGAGCGCGCAGTCATCCGCGCCCAGGAACAGGTCCTGCTGGCGCAGGGTGGTGATGGAGCGGACGGAGACGTGGATGGGGTCGGGCATGTAAACCTTGGAGCCCTTCCGGGCGATGAAGTACTTCTCCGCGCCGGACTGGCGGGCCATCTCGTGAATCAGGGGGATGGACTTGGCCTCGGCGGTGAGCATATAGTCGTAGCTGTCCGCGGGGATCTTCTCCAGCAGCGCCCGGGCGCAGGCGACGGTGAGCTCGGCATCGCCGAACATAATAAACGCGCCGATGTAGAGGTCATCGCTGACCTTGCAGAGGGGGAGCTGCCGCTCCAGACCGGCGACTTTCATGGTATAGGTCATAGGGGGTGCCTCCTTTTTATTTTTTCTCTTTCATTATAGCTTCTGCACGGCAAAAGTCAAGCCGCCGGCGGTTCAACTTTTTCTCTTTTGCGCCGTGAAAGCGGACCATGGAGGCGCACCTGTACCGCGCCAGGGAGTCGGCGGGACAGTCCGCTGATCACGGGCAGCCGGATCCGGACGAGTCCGTGGCCGCCGGTCAGCGAAGGGCAGGCGGACGGTTTGCGGGAGACAGCCGGCCAGTCATAATGGGGTCAAATCATTCTGCCGGTTCCTTCTCCCTTATTCAACCGTGTTTTTCAGCATTCCGATTTTTTCAATTTCGCATACGATTTCATCACCGGACTTTAAAAATACAGGCGGTTTCCTTCCCATTGCCACGCCGCCCGGGGTACCGGTGGCGATAATGGTTCCTGCCTTTAACGTCATTGCCTGTGACAGTTCCGAAATCGCATTGGCAACAGGCTGTATCATATAGCTGGTATTGCTGGACTGCCTCAGCTCGCCGTTAACCGTGCAGGTAATGGAAAGGTTCTGAATATCCGGCAGCTCGTCAGCGGTCACGATGCATGGCCCCATTGGAGAAAACCCATCCAGGCTTTTTCCGAGATACCATTGCTGATGCCGGAACTGGAGGTTTCTGGCGGAAACATCATTGATGATCATATATCCGAAAACATGGGACAGCGCATCACTGACAGAAACCGCTTTAGCGTCTCTGCCGATCACTGCGGCGAGTTCGACTTCATAGTCAAGAGAGTCCACATAGCCGGAATAAGAAGGAATTGCGTCAAACGCTCCCGTCGCCTCATTCACTCTTTTTGAAAAATATATGGTGTATCCCTCCGTTTTTGCGCCCAGCTCCCGCATATGCTCATCATAATTAGCGCCGAGGCAGATGATGTCCTGCATCGGTTTCGGTATCGGCGCGCAAATATGCGCGTCGCCCATGCCGTACGATCTCAGGGCATTCCCAAAATCATTATGTGCGGCCTTATACCTGATGTCTTCCAATTCGGCGTCGGAAATACTGGTAATCAGTTCATTCATACTTTCGTATTTTATTCCGAAATCTTTAAGAAGGCAGAGCCTGTGATTACCGCACTCGACCGCCAATTGCTGGTGTTTCTCAATCTGAATCGTATACAATCTCATTGGAGTTTCCCGCCTTACTGTAAATTTGAATTGGAATTGTCCTATTTTAAGGGAAGTTATCCCTTGTTATAGGGCATTAACAAAGTCCTCCAAAAGCCTTGAAAGCAAAGGATTTTTCGCAGTGAGTTCGCCTTATCCCTTTATTCTGTTCCACATGATGTTACCCTTGCCCAGACAGTTCATAAGGGCAAAAGCAAGGGAAAGAAAATCCTATAACATGATATAACAGAGTGTGACAATCAAGGAACTGTGACGTATGTGCGAATATATTATACCGGAGGATTTCAATATGGACAAGTACATTTTTGACGAAAGCAACGGCTTGTGGTATGAGCGCCAAGGAGGCCCCTACTTTCCTTGCCTGACCTTACCCACAGGGGAAGAGCCATCTATCGTCCTATGGAGACAGCGACACTTACGGGATATCACAAGGTACGGTACCTTAGTCTGCTGCCAAGCAGCAAATTGAATAGCTATCTTACCAATATTGATTGGCAGGCACAGGAGCGGTTGGAGCACCTTGTCCAGCAGATGGTCCAGATCCATGGTAACACCAAGGGACTAAGGACTACTGACCAGCTGGCATGGGTTGGTAAAATGTATACTATTCGGGTAAATGCAACAGAAATTGTGAATCAAGTGTATATAAATAAGTAACGGATAAAAGGCGGCAAGCGTTTAGTCTTGCCGCCTTTTGCCTACTGATCCAGAGAAGAATTTTTGAATCCGTCGACAAGGAGAAAGTAAACTCGCTTTATGTTAGGAACTTGGATTCAAACCAAGGCTTTCAAAATATTGCGCGACAACTGGGGCAAATTATCAAAAGGTTCGTTTTGTCAAAACTGCAAACTGAGAAATCACCGTTCGAGGTCATACCATTTAATCATCAAAAATAAATGCCGTAATTCTTTCACTTGCCATTTTTGTGGCCGCAGCAATATCGGTTTTCATCCAATAGGGCTTCTTTTTATCGCGATAGGCTGAAACCAGCGTGCGGGCAATGGGATAGGCGCTATCAATGTAGCCGGTCTTCAATTCGAGCTTAGTGGAGACCTTTGTTCTAAACCATTCATTTCCGATTGCCCGATTGATCTTTTCCTCTAAAAGGATTTTGTTGCCGATCTTATTGACCAGGCCGGCAAATTCTTCTTCGCTGTCAATTCCGGCATCCTTTCGGATTTTCTGCAGATTGTGCCCGCTGTGAGGCATGATATGTTCTATCTCACATTTGGGTCCAATTGTAAAATCTAAGTTCCTTTCCTTGGCAACCAGATATTCGTTCAGATATACCAGCACGTTCCCGTCATAGTCCTGAATCGCCGCCTCGATTCCGTCCTTGTTCCAGACTGCCCGGATATGGGCGTCAAAGTCCTGCTCGATTTTTTCGACAGGGATACTCGAATCCGCCAGCTTGGTTTCCTCACCAAATAGAAATGTTTTGAAATTCTTGCTGGAATATCCGGAATCAACCAGTTCAAGAATCGCGAACAGCCGAAGCATACTGATCAGAATCGGAGTGACAGCCTCTTCAGTGATTTCGTCCTCGCGGAACCGGTAAAAGTAACTCGCTAAAAACAGTTTCATGTTCTCATTGAATTTCAGCAGGACTTTCATCAGAGAATATTTTGAAACTTTTTTCCAAATCCTGGCCAGATTGAGCATCTCCGTACACATTTGGATGGGGTCCTGGAGGGGCTTGGAGTTGATGTTGATAAAATATCTTCTCAGACCGGGCGTTGTGACATTGATGGAACCGGTCTCGGTGACCGTCTCCCTGTTAATGGTCCGGGTGTAATACATATGCTGCATCAGAATCGAGTTGAGATCGGCAATACCCAGTTCGGTCAATTCGTTTACCTGCTCATTTACCTGTTTCCACAGATCCGAAAATTGGTCCTGTTGGCCTTTCGATTCCGCTTCTGCGTACAGTTGGGCCGAAATGATGTCCGAGTCATAAAGCGGCAGTCCGTCGGAGTTCAGCGAGTTGAACATGGTGATCGCCTGCTCCACCTGCCAGCTCTTGATTTCGATCACTTCGCAGTTCTCTGTGATGGCTTTCGCGATACTATTTTGTAGAGAAACCGACAGGTCCTTGATTTTATTGTTGAAAAATTTATAGTTGCGAAAAAAGTTGGTGTACCGGTTGTCATTTCGCTTGTATTTGATCTTGAAAGCGTTTGCCTCCGCTTCCTTGTAATCTACCGCCTGCAAAATGATTGCCAGTTCTTCTTTGTATCGCGTATTTTCGTTGATGGACCGATTTTCCAAAATCAAGGTGCGGCGGCAGATTTCTGCGTCCTTTTCCCGATCCGGCTCGTCGGAAATGTCCTCAGCTTCCACCTTGTAGAGAATTTGCATGATCCGTCTTCTCCGTTCCTGCAAGCCGCGCCGCAGAGATGCTGAATCCGCGTCATTAGCGGTGTTTTGAATGGCAATATTGACATTGACCAGAAGGGCTTTGAGCAGCAGCAAAAAGGTGGTGGTTCTCTGCTGGCCGTCTATGAGCCCATACTTTGTGTCATTGTCCTGGCAGTTCACAATAATCGTGCCGAAAAAGTACCTGTCTTTGCTGTCGCTTCCCACAAAATCCACAATATCCTGCCACAGCTTATCGCAGTTTTCGGTACCCCAGGAATAGGCGCGCTGGTACTCCGGGATCATGAACACAGCGTTTTCCTCAAGTCTCAGATAATCTCCAATTTTTTGAAGCTTCGGTTCAATATTCTTTGCCATACAGATACGTCCCCCTGTCTGTTTTTTACAGCCAATACACGCTGCCTGAGTAGTTCAAACCGATTATACTATGTATCGAACCTGTTTTCAATCCCTGACGCGTTTCCGCTTTTACCTTCCCAATCAACCGTTTCGGGCAAACTCATTTTTTCGTCATACGATCTTACACCGCCTGCAATATATGTCCTCCGCCTCGTCCAAAGGATATGGGAAAACAAACTGAACAGTTATCTGGTCGACGTTAATCAGCAGGACGAGGCCATCTCTCATTTTGTTTTCGCTTGTATCCAACAGGAGATTGACTATAATCCGATGTTTCTTTATAATGAGCATATCAACCAATACTCGCGAGAGGAGGCTTGTATGGTATACCTCGCTCACATCTCTGAAGATCACCGGCAGCAGACGGTACTTCAGCATCTGGAGGGAACCGCCGAGCTTTGCAGCCGCTTTGCTGCGTCATTTGGCGCAGGAGAACTGGGGGAGATGGCTGGATTGGCCCACGATATTGGGAAATACTCCGATGCGTTTCAGCGCCGCCTGCACGGGGAAGGTCAGGTAGACCATACGACTGCGGGAGCGTATGAGTGCTACCGGCGAAGACAATCTGCCGTTGCATTCTGCGTTGCGGGTCATCATGGTGGACTGCCAGATGGGGGTAGCCGGGGAGACAATTCTGATCAGCCCACCTTCTTGGGACGGATGCAAAAAGCTATTGAGGGAAAGCTGGAACCTTACACGCCATGGAACCAGGAGGTGTCCCTTCCTTCTCCAAGGACTTCAGCTTTCCAAACCAAAAGTGCGCTGGATGCGTTTTTCTTTACTCGAATGCTGTATTCCTGCCTGGTGGATGCTGATTTTCTGGATACCGAGAGCTTCATGGTCGGCGAAGCGCCCTCGCGCGGGTATGTTGTCTCGATGGAAGCTCTGTACCAGAGATTGGAACAATATATTTCTGACTGGTTTCCACCGCAGGGAGAGATCAACATTCTGCGTTGCACCGTGTTAAAACAGTGTATCCAACAAGGCAGTGCTCAAAAGCCGGGACTTTTTACCTTGACCGTTCCAACCGGAGGTGGCAAAACTGTAGCTTCCCTTGCTTTCGCACTACGCCACGCCTGCACACACAAGAAAACAAAAATCATTTATGTAATCCCCTATACTTCTATCATTGAGCAGACCGCCAGCACTTTTCAGAAAATTTTAGGGACGGAAAATATATTGGAGCACCACTCCAATGTGCTCTATGACACCGACTCCTTCGGCGCAGCTACACCAGAAGCGGCAAAGCAGATGCGTGCCACGGAAAACTGGGACATGCCGATCATTGTCACTACGGCAGTGCAATTCTTTGAATCCCTATATGCCAATCGTTCCTCCCAGTGCCGGAAGCTCCATAATCTGGTCAACAATGTAATTATCTTCGATGAGGCGCAGATGCTACCTCTTCCCTATCTGCGCCCCTGCGTCTCCGCGATCGCCCAACTGGTAGCACATTATGGTGCCTCCGTCGTGTTGTGCACTGCTACACAGCCAGCATTATCACCGCTGTTCCAGGAATTTCTTCCAGGCGTTGCCATTCCTGAGCTGTGCGCAGTATCCGTCATGCGTTCACCTGTATTTAAACGGGTGCGGTTTCAAAAGGCGGGAAGGCTTACTTGGACACAACTGCATGAACGGCTCCAAGACTCCATGCAGGCACTCTGCATCGTCAACAGCCGAAAAAATGCACAATTGGTGTTTGAGGGTATCCAGGGGAACGGCGGATATCACCTGTCCACACTGATGACACCATCCCACCGCAAGGCGGTACTGGTTGAGATACGGAGAAGGCTGAAAGAGGGCCTGCCCTGCCGAGTGGTCTCCACCTCTCTCATTGAGGCTGGCGTGGATGTAGATTTCCCTCTGGTATTTCGGGAGGAGGCGGGACTGGATTCCATTTTACAGGCAGCGGGGCGATGCAATCGGGAAGGCAAACGTCCGGTTTCTGAAAGCGTTGTCACTGTATTCCGAGCGGAGACTACACCTCCGCAAATATTTTCCGCTGCAATCGCAGCCGGACAAGAGGTCATGGATCAGTATGAGGATCTATCTGACCCGGATGCCGTCTCGTGTTACTTTCATGCACTTTTGGATCTGAAAGGCCAGAAGGCCCAGGATCAGAAAGGGATTCTGCCTCGGATTCAGGAGGGGGACTTCCCCTTTCGCACGGTAGCGGAGGAATTCCATCTCATCGAGCAGGATACCCATACCGTCTATATACCCATAGGAGACGGTGAGAATCTTATCAGGCGGCTCCGGCAGGGAGAACGCTCCCGACAGCTGTTTCGGAAACTGGGGCAGTACGGAGTATCGGTCTACCCTCAGCAGTTTCAGATGCTGGATAGGAGTGGCGTACTAGAATTGTTGGAAGATGGCAGCGCTATTCTGACCGACTTGTCCCTCTATTCCAATGACACCGGCCTTACGGTGGATGCAGACAGTGAGCGGTTTATGATATAGCAAAGAGAGAGGAGTGAACAACATGCCAATCTGTATCGAGGTTTGGGGAGAATACGCCTGTTTCACCCGTCCAGAGATGAAGGTAGAACGGGTCAGCTATGACATCATGACTCCCTCTGCCGCACGAGGGCTGATTGAAAGCATCTATTGGCATCCCGGCATTCGTTGGGTGGTGGACCGCATCCATGTACTGGCCCCTATTCGCTTCACCAATATTCGGCGCAACGAGGTCAAATCTACCGTCTCTGCCCGCTCGGCTAAGGCAGTCATGGAGCGCGGACAAGGGGAGCTCTATCTGGTGACTTCTCAGGATATTCAGCAGCGGGCATCCCTGCTGCTGCGGGATGTGCGCTATGTAATAGAGGCACACTTTGACATCATCCCCGAAAAGGCTACAGCGGGTGATAACTCCGGCAAATTTCAGGATATTGTGACCCGGCGCATTTCTAAAGGACAGTTCTATCACCAACCTTATTTCGGCTGCCGGGAATTTCCCGCTCACTTTGCCCCCTGTCAAGTAATCCCGTCCTGCCCAGAAGAGCTACGAGGGGAGAGGGAGCTGGGCTACATGCTTTACGACATGGACTACACGGACCCTGAAAACATCCGTCCTCTGTTTTTCTGGGCAGTTCTCCGTGACGGTGTACTCCATGTGCCGCCTCGAAACAGCGGGGAGGTACGGGGATGATTTTACAGGCATTAGTGCAGCACTATGAGGATTTGATTGCACAGAACCTAATCGCGCCGCCGGGCTGGAATCAGGTTAAAGTTTCCTACGCATTGGAACTGGATGAACAGGGGACGCTGCTCCGCGTCGCGTCTATCCAGGAGAATGTGGTGAAGGGGAGCAAAACAGTTCTCATGCCCCGGATTATGGAACTGCCCGCCCCAGTCAAGCGGACCATGGGGATAGCTGCCAATTTTCTCTGTGACAACACTGCTTACATCCTGGGCTTTGCCGGAAAAGGAAATCCAAAACGGGCCAGAGAGTGCTTTGCTGCCTGCAAGGCACTTCATGAACAACTTCTATCTGGCGTGAATACCCCAACAGCAAAGGCTCTGCTGGCGTTCTTTCGCTGCTGGGACCCAGAACAGGCGGCAGGACACCCGGCCATCCAAGACGGAATCAGCGGCATCCAGGCAGGGGCTAATCTGGTATTCCGCTTTCATGGTGCTTTTATTCATGATGACCCTGCTGTCCGTCAAGCATGGCAGGCCCACTACGATACGGACAGCGGCGGCCCGACGATGATCTGCCTGGTCACTGGTCAGGAAACTTCCATTGAAGCGGTTCATCCTGCCATCAAAGGAGTGCAGGGTGCTCAGTCCAGCGGCGCGGCGCTGGTGTCCTTCAACGCGCCCGCATTCTGCTCCTACGGAAAAGAACAGAATCTCAACGCTCCAACCGGCAAATATGCAGCTTTTGCTTATACCTCGGCCCTCAACCACCTACTGGCGGATCGGAACCATCTTTATCGTCTTGGCGACACTACAGTGGCCTGCTGGGCAGAAGGCGGCGAGCCTGCCTTTCAGGATGCCTTTGGTGCGTTTACCTTCGGCGCACAGTGCAGTTATACCGAAACAGAACTGCGGAATATGGTAGGAACTCTGCTGCGCGGCAATCCCGTCCTATTTGATGAAACCCTTCTGGACCCGAACAGGCCATTCTATATCTTGGGACTGGCTCCAAACGCCGCACGGCTGTCCGTCCGCTTTTTCCTGCGGAACAGCTTTGGCGGTTTTCTGGAAAATGTCCGGAAGCACTATGGCCGTCTGAATATTGTCAAGCCCAGCTTTGATAAATTTGATACCCTGCCGCTGTGGAAACTGTTGGGAGAGACGGTCAACCAGAACTCCAAAGACAAAGCGGCCTCCCCCAATATGACAGGCGCGGTGCTACGCTCTGTACTGTTGGACGAACCATACCCGGTAACACTGCTCCATGGCGCATTGCTCCGCATCCGGGCTGAGCGGGAGATCACCCGAGGGCGGGCCGCCATACTGAAGGCTTACTATCTCAAACGCCCTCATCCAGATATTCCAAAGGAGGTTTTGACTGTGTCGCTCAATCCTGACAGCACCAATATCCCCTATACCCTGGGACGGTTGTTCTCCGTGCTGGAGGCCGTCCAGTCCTCTGCCAATCCTGGTATCAACGCCACAATCAAGGACAGGTATTTCAACGCCGCCTCATCTACACCAGGCCATATTTTCCCTATCCTGCTGAATTTGTCCCAAAAGCATCTGCGAAAGCTGGATAACGGCCTGCGCATCTACTACGAAAGACAAATCACCGAACTGACCGGCGTTCTTTCCGAGACATTCCCGCCCCGGCTGAATCTGCCCCAGCAGGGCGCGTTCCAACTTGGATATTACCATCAGACCCAGAAGCGATATGAAAAGAAGGAGGAAACCAAATATGTCTGACCCTATCAAAAACCGCTATGAGTTTGTCATCCTGTTCGATGTGGAAAATGGCAACCCCAATGGAGACCCGGACGCGGGCAATATGCCCCGGGTAGACCCGGAAACCGGCTTGGGACTGGTAACGGATGTCTGTCTGAAACGCAAGATCCGCAACTATGTGGAGATGGTAAAAGAGGATGCTCAAGGCTTCCGCATCTATGTCAAGGACAGTATTCCCTTAAACCGTAGTGACTTGGAATCCTTTGCCGCGCTGGATGTCACAGAAAAGACGGTCAAGGAGAAGAAAAAAGCTGACCCGGAGCTGGATAAAAAACTCCGGGATTGGATGTGTCAGAACTTCTATGACATTCGCACATTTGGCGCGGTAATGACCACTTTTACTAAAAACGCCCTGAACTGCGGGCATGTTCGCGGTCCTGTCCAACTCGGCTTTGCCCACAGCATAGACCCTGTTGTCCCCCAGGAGGTAACCATTACCCGTGTGGCTATTACCACCGAGGCCGACGCGGAACGGAAAGGGACCGAAATGGGGCGTAAGTACATTATCCCCTACGGCCTTTACCGTTGCGAGGGCTATGTCTCCGCCAATCTGGCCCGCAAAACCACTGGATTCTCAGAGGAAGACTTAGAACTGCTTTGGGAGGCCATTCTCAATATGTTCGAGCATGACCGTGCTGCTGGACGGGGCAAAATGGCAGTTCGGAAGCTCATTATATTCAAACACGACAGTGAACTGGGCTGCGTTCCGGCGTGGAAGCTGTTTGAAAGTGTCCATGTTCAGCGCCAGGATATGGATGATCCTGCTCCGGCCCGCTCTTATCAGGATTACGCGGTGACTGTAGATGAAACGTCCCTTCCCGTTGGTGTCACTTGTACAATGATGGGATGACGATTCAAGAAAAGGAAGCTCTATGAGTGTGGTCGCCCCCATATGGAGGCGTGGATTGAAATCAGAAGACGCTTGACGATCTTATCTATGCTATGGGTCGCCCCCTGTGTGGGGGCGTGGATTGAAACTTCTGATTCTCTGGGTAAATGTCGATATACTCCCGTCGCCCCCTGTGTGGGCGTGGATTGAAATTACGGAGACAACACCGCAGAAATGCAGGAAACGGTCGCCCCCATGCGGGGCGTGGGTTGAAATTGAGTCTGAGCCTGACCAGCCCGCAGATCACAGCAGTCGCTCCCCCACACGGGGAGCGTGGATTGAAATGGTCAGTACAGTTGGGATCCGGATGCTGCGGAGGGGCACCCCCACATGGGCGTGTGGATTGAAATTCCCATGCCTTTGATTTCTTGGTCTGGCGGATAGTCGCTCCACATGGGGGCATGTATTGCATTAAATGTGCAATCAGGGTAGCGGCAAGCAATGCGCCGGTATATACCCGGCGCGTGCTTGTTGGTGGCTGATGCCCCCAAACCCCTAAGAGGGCCGGTGCGTTTGCACCGGCCCTCTTAAGCCGCCTTCGGCGTCTGCTGTTCATCTGCGATGGGGAAAATTATCGTCGCGCACCCTGCTGGTGATCACGATTTTTCTCTTTCTCTGTCATCCCCAGAATCCGCTCCACATTATTTTTGGCAGTAAGAAGTTCTATCATTTTTTCCTTGGCTTGCTTCTGCTCTGGATACCTTTTTTTGTTCTCAGCCTGCAAGGTGGCATACTCTTGTTTCAGTGATTGCACGGATGGCAGCTTTTTCAATCCGAGAGAATCAAAGTATCGTTTTGCAGCCTGGCAAGCCGCGATTTCATTGGCGTGCTGTTCGTAAAATTTATCCTGTTTCCTGCCTGTCAATTTCCGATACTGTGCGTAAATCTCCCGCGTTTTGCCATAAGCGCCGATGTGCTTTTGCAGCTCAGAGATTTCCTTCACTCTCGCGTTAGCGGCTTTCATCCGGTCAGACAGATCATTGAATTTCTGTACTGCCGCATCGCAGGCTCTTTCCAATTCTCCCAAATCGGTCAGATTGTTTTCCTGCAAATATATAACCGTCCTTGCCATCTCTTTGAGATTGAAAATCTTTGCCCAACGCTCAAACCCTGGAGAGTTGGCCTGCTGTATCTTAGCTTGAATATCAATGAGCATATTCGGCTTGGAGGACGTTGCCGCCTTTGCCCTGGGAGCGACCGTCCGCTTGCCGGAAATGCGCTCCATAATCGCCGCTTCGGTGTAATCGTCACTTAGAGAATCACAGCGGACAAACCGCTTACCGCTCGGAATTTTGAATGCCAGGTGCTTGCCTCGCTTAATCTCCACCCCTGCCGCTTTCATGGTGGCGAGGAAGCTATCAAAATCCTTGCAGCCTTGACCGAGGGCGGTATCAATCAGCACCTCTAACTGGCCCCGGATGGTAGGAGGCTTATCCTCTCCCAGCCAAGTGCCGTAGTTGCCCCGGCTGGGTTTCGGCTCCGCGATCACTGACAGCCCATTTTCCAGGCACAGCATATCGGAGATTCTGCGAACAGCAAAGGATGATCCTAAAAAGTTCCGGAATTTTCTGGTGCAGTCCAGAGCAGTTGAATTGAACACAATATGTGAATGAACATGGTGCTTGTCCACATGGGTGCAAACGATAAAAGCGTGGTTTCCCTTGGTCAGCGACATAGCAAGATCATAGCCAATCTTGTTTGCCATTTCCGGCGTGATCTCTCCCGGCTTGAAGGATTGCCGCAGGTGGTATGCGATCACATCATTGTCTTTTCGTTCCCTGCCAGTAATGACCGCGTACCGGCTCTTTGCAAAAAGAAACTCCTGGTCAGCGATAGAGGGATTGCATTGGTAAGCTGTGACCAAATCGCCGCCGTTGGTTTTCTCTGGATTTTTCACATAGTCTGTCACTCTGCCAAGAGCTTCTGCTACTGTTCTGCCTTTGCCGCTATGCAAGGGCATTAGTCGTGTTGTTGCCACTTCCCCTCCCTGACTTGCCTGACAAAATCCTGCATCATCTCACAGCAGGAATCCGTGAGGCTTTGCAGTTTATCAATATCCGGTTGAGACAGAGAGGAAATATTTTCCACAGAATATGGCTCATAGTAGGACCTGATTTGCTGCTGGATATGGTAAACCATAGCATGGTATTCTGAAAGAAAAATCTCAGGGTCTGCTGTAACACGTTTTGTGGGGTCCTTCAACTCTGCAACACTCTCCAAAAACTCCTTGCTCTGTCTCCGCTTCCGCGTCGATTTGCCTGATCCCGGTTCTGGTTCATATTCGTCCACAGATCGAATTTGACCGGACGCAAGCAAAATAGCTGCTGTCTTCTGCTTTGCAGGGTCCAAACGTGATAGCCTTGCCGCATCGCTCTGAGAAAGTTTGTAATTTGGGAAATTGTGAAAGACATCCCGCGTTTCCTGCGTCAACCCTTTCATTGTCTGCATTGTCCGCTCGACCGTCCGCGCGGATACACCCAGCTTTGTGGCGGTATCCTGAGCAAAGGATTTTGACGTGGGCGACATTTTGTCGCTGACGTGCTTGCCGGTGGCTCGGTTCATTCCAGCAGCCTGAGACAGTCCAGCCTTTGTCTCCGGGTGAAGGGACTCATAGATTTCCTTGCGCCGCTCCAGCAACTCGCCGTACTCTATTGTAGACAGCGCTGTACGGACAACATTCTCGTCGATCTCCGCCAGTTCCGCTTGTAGTCCCTCCAAACCACAGACCGTACACTCTATTTCGGTCCATCCCAGCCGCTTCGCTGCTTCCAGACGATGCAGACCGGTAATTAGTGTATGATTCGGGTCAACCGTGATAGGATTCAGCAGACCTATCTCCGAAATACTTCTGACCAATTCATCAATCCCACTTAGACTGACCTCCCGCCGGCCAAAGCTCACTTTGATCTCATTAATTGCAATTTTCACCTGAACACCTCCGTCTGATGGTTACTTTATCTTGGAAAGCCGCTCCAAAATATTCCCGAACAGCTTGCTGTTTTCTGTCAGTTTTACGCTGATCTCGTCTGTTTCGTCAGGATAAACCGCGCCGCCGGAGTTGACCCGGCGGGCGATCTGGTTTACATTGTTGGATATGTACCGCAGGAGCTTGGCGCACTCGGTCAACTCAGAGATTTGCAACTGTATGACATAACCGTCAATGCACATCTTCCGAATGTAGGCACTCATATTCCGAACGCCTATCCGTTCCATTCTCTGCTTAATTAACGCACGTTCCTCGTCTGNGACTTTGAAATAGATACCGCTGCCTTTTGCCATTCTGTCACTCCACGCTCCGTACATCATCCCTGACCAGCAGATTCCGTCCCTGGTTGGTAGCCATAAACCGTTCCAGCGTATCGCTGCGGATAATGGCCTTTCGTCCAACCTTGAGGACAGGGATCTTTTTCCATTCAACCAGCTTCCTCATAGTGTTCCGTCCGATGCCGCTGCACTCGGCAGCCTCCTCGATTGTCATACCCATCTTGATCGTTGCTATTGGTATCACGCTCCCTTCAATATACTTGTTTTGCAACTCTCGCGGATTTATTATAGTCAGTTTGTTATTGCTTGTCAACNCGATTTAAGTCGTCTTAATAAAATTTTTTGAAAAATNGGGTTGCAAATCAAAACCGTCTGTGATATACTCGTACTCGATAGGAGGTGACACCACTTGCAAGATAAAACACTATTCACCCCGGAACAGGTAGGACACCGCATCAAAGAGCGTCGAAATGACCTCGGAATCTCCATGCCGGAACTCGGCAGGAGAGTAGGTGTAAACAAGTCCACCATCCAGCGATATGAAACGGACGGCGTAGACCCCAAGCGCACCATGATTATCAACGGACTGGCGGAAGCGCTTCTTACCACTCCGGAATGGCTNACAGGTCTGTCNGANGAAAAGGANTACAGCACTAAAACACTCTGNCAGATNGACATTGAAAAACATATCGNGGCCTATNTGGATGAGCTGACCACTACNGTGCAGGGNGANCCNCGCCAGCAGCTTNTNACNACNTTCCTGGGGCAGATCNTGGACCTCTACTCTGTNTTCTGNGTCCACTTTGCCAGAGCGATGGAGGAAGCGGACCGTATCGCGGCNGACGAGGGATTGAAGCAGTCCCTTATGCGNTATGCCATNGAGTCCGGAGACATNACAGANAAGGTTTATCGCAAAGAGATGGAAATGCCNATTGAGGACATGAAGCGNTTNCTGGATGGNCTTTACCACCTCTANGACCAAGGTCGTGACAAGGTAAAGATGGGNGATCTGCTGAATATCAGCGTAGANGCCCGTGAACGACTGAATGAGCAAAGCTCCGTGGCACCTTGATAACAAAAATGCCAGTCAATAAAATTGGCTGGCGAGATATGGTTAAACGCACATCATACGTCACAGTTCCGATTGCCACGGATAGAAAGGAGTTTTAATTTAATCTATGGCAAAAGGTTCTGTGCGCAAAAAAGGTAAAAAGTGGTACTATCGGTTCTATATCGAGGACGAGAGTGGAAATCGGGTGCAGAAGGAGTATCCCGGCACTGAGAGTAAGTCTGAGACGGAAGCCCTTCTTCGTAAGGCGATGGAGGACTACGAGGAAAAGAAGTTCGTGGCTAAGCCGGACAATTTGACGCTGGGCAACCTCCTTGATCTGTGGGTTGAGGAAGAATTGAAACCTGGAAATCTGAGTAACGGCACCGTAATGGCATACCAGGGGACAGTAAACCGCATCAAACAGCACCCCATAGCTAACCGAAAGCTAAAAAGCCTCACCGCTGACCATTTGCAAGCGTATATGGACTTCCTCAGTTTCGGTGGAACGAACCCGGATGGCACGAGGGCCAAGGCACTCAGTAAAGGGTACTTGCGGCAGTATTCAGCAGTGCTGCAAGGATCATTCCGCTTTGCGGTGTTCCCCAAACGGCTAATCAGCTTCAATCCTATGCAGTATGTGGTTTGGCGGGGCAAGAAGGAAGAATATGAGTTGTTCTCCGAGGAAGACGGAGATGCACCATCCACTCCAACCCTTACCCATGGGCAGTTCCAAGCGTTGGAGGACTTCTTGAAAAAGAAAGACAACCCGGCTTTGCTCCCCATCCAAATTGCCTACTACACCGGGCTTCGGATCGGTGAGGTCTGCGCCCTCACATGGCAGGACATTAATCTGGATGAGCAGTATTTGACGGTACGGCGAAGCATCCGCTACAACGGAGCCAGGCACAAAACTGAGATTGGAGCCACCAAGCGTAAGAAAGTCCGCACGGTGGACTTCTGTGACACGCTGGCGGCGATCCTCAAAGCAGCCAAACGAGAGCAGGGCAAGAACCGTCTGCGCTATGGAGAGTTTTACAGCTTCAACTACTACACCGAGGTCAAAGAGAAAGACCGCACCTATTATGAGGTCTACACCCGGCCCGGGGCGGAGGAAGTACCGGAAGAATACAGGGCTATATCCTTTGTCTGCCTCCGCCCTGATGGGGCTATTGAGACTCCGGCGACAGTGAGTATTATGTGCCGTCAGGCAAAGAAAAAGGTTCCTGGTTTGGCAGATTTCCATTTCCATATGCTCCGTCACACATTCACGAGCAACCTTCTGTCCAACGGGGCCGCACCCAAGGATGTGCAGGAACTTCTCGGACACTCCGATGTCAGTACCACGATGAACATCTACGCCCACTCTACAAGGGAAGCGAAACGTACCTCTGCCCGACTGCTGGACAAGGTGGTTGGCGAAGAATAAAAAGTTTCCCTTATTTCAGCCCATAAGGGAAGAAATAAGGGAAATCATATAAGGTTTGAACGTTCATTTGCCGGAAAGCCTTGAAAAATCAAGGGTTATAGAGGATATAACAGATAAATTTGAATTGAGATATTGCTTCCGAGCGAAAAGGCCGGAAGCAATATTATCCATATTATGCCGCCCCGGCCTGTCCCCTGGAACGCCGCGGAAGCGGCGCGTCTCCAGATTCTCCGCTTCTCCGCGCAGCCGCGGCCTGCCCTTCAGAAAGCGGTGAGCGGGCGGTATTTGCCCTGTCAACATTATGTTTGACATCAACCGGCGCTTTGATTATAATGGAAAAGTGTTCCGGGCAGACGCGGAGATGGGGCCATGCCGTCAGTACGTCAGCTGTGGACGCATGGAATCATTGCCATGTTTTGCGGCTGCCCCGCAAGGGGCGGGCAAAACGGCATTAAATTTAATGTGATTACGTTGGCGATTATTTATTTGCCAACGTAATACAAAAAGGTGGTCAAAGCGATGCTCCTCAACAGTTTTCTCCTGTCCCTGAACGCCATTGCCTCTATTTTTGTCATCATGGCGGTGGGGTATGGAGCCAAACGGCTGCTCCGGCTGGAAAAAGAGTACATCGGGCATTTCAACTCCCTCACGTTCCATACCCTGCTGCCGTTGATGCTGTTCAACAATATCTACACTTCCAACATCCGGGGCGGCGTGAGCTTCCGCTGCCTGGGGCTGGCCCTGACAGTGCTGGCGGTTCTGTTTTCGCTCACCTGGTTTTTCATCAAATTGGCAGAGCCTGCCAACGACCAGCGCGGGGTGATGATTCAGGCGTCTTTCCGCAGCAATTTTCTGCTCCTTGGGATGCCATTGATTCAGGAACTGTGCCCCGGCGCAGATCTGGCCACGGTATCCGTCATGCTGGCCATTGTGGTTCCCTGTTTTAACGTGCTGGCCGTGGTGACCCTGGAAACCTTCAGCCGGAAGCAGATCAATGTCCGTCAGATCCTGCTGGGCATTGCGAAGAACCCGTTGATCATTGCCTCAGCCGCCGGGATATTGGCAAATCTTTCCGGGCTGCGCCTGCCGGACTGTCTGGCAAACCCTGTCTCTCAGCTCGGCTCATCCGCTTCGCCTGTAGCGCTGCTCCTGCTGGGCGCGCAGTTCGAGTTCCGGGACGTGCGGCTCCACCGGCGCAACCTCGCCATTTGCACGGTGCTCCGTCTGCTGGTCTATCCGGGCGCGGCCCTGCCCCTGGCTGCATTGGCGGGGCTGCGGGGACCGGAGTTCGCGGTGCTGATTTCCATGTTTGCCACTCCCACGGCCGTATCTTCTTTCAGTATGGCGGCGCAGATGGGCGGCAACCCGGAATTAGCCGCCAGCGCGGTGACGGTGACAACCCTGCTGTCCGCCGCGACCATGTTTCTGTGGGTGTTCCTGTTTAAATCCCTGGGAATGTTTTAAATCCGATACTTTTTTCAAGGAAAAAGTATTACAGAAATTTACCCCTTATACCCGTTGGGGTTGCCGGACTGCCACTTCCAGGAGGAGGCGCACATATCCTCGATGCCATACCTGGCCTCCCAGCCCAGCTCGTTCCGTGCCCTGGCGGGATCGGCGTAGCAGGCGGCGATGTCGCCGGGACGGCGGGGGTCGATGACGTAAGGCAGCTCGTGGCCGCAGGCCTTCTCATAGGCGTGGACCACGTCCAGCACGCTGTAGCCCTTGCCGGTGCCCAGGTTGCAGATAAAGAGGCCGCAGTTGGTGTCCAGTTTTTTCAGTGCCGCCACATGGCCCCTTGCCAGGTCCACCACGTGGATGTAATCCCGCACGCCGGTGCCGTCGGGGGTATTGTAGTCGTTGCCGTAGACATGGACCTTCTCCAGCTGGCCCACGGCCACCTTGGCGATATAGGGCACCAGATTGTTGGGGATGCCGTTGGGGTCCTCGCCGATGAGGCCGCTCTCATGAGCGCCGATGGGGTTGAAGTACCGCAGCAGGGCCACGTTCAGCGTGGGATCGGCGGCGCAGATATCGGAGAGGATGCGCTCCTGGAAGAGCTTGCTGGTGCCGTAGGGATTGGTGGTGCCGCCGGTCCGGGAGTCCTCCCGGATGGGCACCACGGCGGGGTCGCCGTATACCGTGGCGGAGGAGGAAAACACGAAATTCTTTACTCCGTGCCGCCGCATGGCCTGGAGGAGGTACAGGGTGCTGATGAGATTGTTGGAGTAGTACTCCAGGGGCTTGGCCACGCTCTCCCCCACCGCCTTCAGCCCGGCGAAATGGATCACAGCGTGAATATCGGGATACCTGACAAACAGGTCCTCCACCTCGGCCTCATTGCACAGCTCGGCCCTGACAAAGGGAACGGCCTTTCCGGTGATCTTCTCCACGCGGCGCAGGGCCTCCTCGCTGGCGTTGCAGAGGTTGTCCGCCACCACGACGTCATAGCCGGCCTCGATGAGCTCCACGCAGGTATGGCTGCCGATATACCCGGCTCCGCCGCAGACTAAAATAGACATATCGTTCTTCTCCTTTCACAAATCAGAGTGGCTTCACCCTGTTGGTTTATAGCGGTAGTATAGCATTTAATCGCCGCAATAGGAATAGAGGATTTTCCCAATAAATGGATAAATCATTCAGAATATTCCGTCATATCCCCGCGGAGCAAAAATGGGGCGTCCCTCGCGGGACGCCCCTTCCGTTTGCTATCTATCAGCCCTGCTCGCGCATCTTGGCAAAGCAATCGCTGCAATACACAGGACGATCGCTCTTGGGCTCAAAGGGCACTCTGGCCTCGCCGCCGCAGTTCGCGCAGGTGGCGGTGAAGTACTCCCGGGGACCGCGGGCGGCGTTCTTGCGCGCGTCACGGCACGCCTTGCAGCGCTGGGGCTCGTTCTGGAAGCCGCGCTCGGCATAGAACTCCTGCTCGCCGGCAGTGAAAACGAACTGCTGGCCGCACTCCTTGCAAACTAAGGTCTTGTCTTCGTACATGATTTTACCCTCTCTTTGAATAGAAAAAAATATATTGCGCTCAGCCTTTGCTGATATCGCCAGAATCAATGTGCCGCGCTGCCTTGCGCCGGATGCGCTGCACGGCGTTGTCCACCGACTTGGGGGACCGTGAAACCGCTTTGGCCATTTCCTGGGTGGTCAGGCCGTCCAAATAGTACCCCAAAATCTTCGCCTCGAAATCGGACAACTGCTTGCGCACATCGCTCAGGGTGTCCTGAACTCCCTCCCGGCCGATGATCAGATCCTGGGGGTCCCCCCCAGCCATCGCGCCATACAGGGAGCCTTGACCGTCAAAGAAGGGTATTTCAAGAGGAACCGACTGATTCAACGGCGCGTGCTTATCTCGGACAGCAGCCCGAACGGCGGAATACAGCCGGTTGCGGATACATATTTCGGCGAACGTGCGAAAGCTGGCAGGCCTCGACCCGTCATACTCCCGGACGCCGCATATCAGGCCGATCATGCCCTCCTGAATCAAATCATCGCTGTCCCCGCCGGCCAGATAATAGGGGCGGGCCAGCTGCCGCACCAAACGGGTATACCGCTTGACCAGGGTTTCCTCCGCGTCCCGGTCCCCTCCTTTTGCCAGGGCGGACAGCGCCTCATCCGGCAGGGACGCATATGCAGCTAATTGGGCTTCATTGATCGACATCATTATTATACCTATTCCCCTGTGGGTTTGTCAAGTAAATATTAAAAATTTGTAAATCATTTCCCTAAATTTTTAGCGTTTTGACTAAATTCACCAGACGGCCGGCGCACTCATCCGCCTGCGCGGCGGTTTTTGCCTCTACCATGACCCGGATCAGGGGCTCCGTACCGGATGGCCGGACCAGGATGCGGCCGTCGCCGCCCAGCGTCTCCTCTTCCCTGGCAATGGCCTCGGAGAGGGCCTGGGAGGCCATGACGGCTTCCTTCAGCCCCGGCTGGTTGGCCAGCTCCACGTTCACCAGCGTCTGGGGGTAGCTGGGGCAGATGGACGCCAGGGCCGACGCGGACTGGCCGCTGCGCTTGAGGATCTGCAGGAATTGCAGGGCCGTCAGCTGGCCGTCGCCGGTGGTGGCGTAGTCGGTGAAGATGGTGTGCCCCGACTGCTCCCCGCCGATGCGGTATCCGAACTCCAGCATTTTCTCCAGCACGTTCCGGTCGCCCACCGGCGTGCAGATCAGCCGGATGTTGTTCTTGTTGCAGAATTCGTGCAGCCCCAGGTTGCTCATCACCGTGCCCACGATGGTCCAGCCCGTAAGAAGCCCCTGGTCCCGCATGTACTTGCCGCAGACGGCCATGGTCTTGTCGCCGTCCACGACATTGCCCTTCTCGTCGATCATCAGGCACCGGTCCGCGTCGCCGTCGAAAGCGATGCCCAGGTCGTACTCCCCGGCGGTGACCATGGCGGCCAGGCTTCTCAGATGGGTGGAGCCGCACTTGAGATTGATATTGACCCCGTTGGGCTTGCGGTGGATAAAATCCGCCTCTATGGCGAAGTCCGCGAACAGGTCCGGAGCGGTCGCCGCCGCCGCGCCGTTGGCGCAGTCGATGAGCACCCGCAGGCCCGCCAGGTCGTCCTGGACGGTGCCCTTCAAGTGCTGGATGTACTCGTATTTCAGGTTTTTCATGCCGTGAATGCGCTTGCCGATGTCCCCGCCTTTTTTGATGGGCATGGGCTCATTGGAGAGGATTTTTTCTTCCACCCGGTCCTCCAGCGCGTCGGAGAGCTTGTAGCCCTGGCCGTTGAACACCTTGATGCCGTTGTGCTCGAAGGGATTGTGGCTGGCGGAGATGACCACGCCGGCGTCCGCGCCCACCTTGATGGTCAGGTAAGCCACCGCCGGTGTGGGGATGGTGCCCAGAGGCATCACGTCTCCGCCCACGGAAGTGATTCCGGCAATCAGCGCCCCTTCCAGCATGTCGGAGGAGATCCTGGTATCCATGCCGATGGTAATGAGGGGCGGCCGGCCCTTTTCCTCCGTCAGGACGGTAGTCACCGCCTGGCCTACCCGGTAGGCCAGCTCCGCCGTCAGGTTTTCTCCTACAATGCCGCGGATTCCATCGGTGCCAAATAATTTGCCCATTAGATTACTCTCCTTCTTCGCGTCTTCGCCGCGAACGCTCAATTTTTCGCTTCGATAGCTCCGGGGCTCCGCGCCCGGACGACGGCCTACTTTTTGTGTGAACAAAAAGTAGGCAAAAAATCACTTAAACCTACGGTTTAAGAATCCCTTATTTTTACGGGGAGTATTTATTTTGCGCCCATGGCACGGTCTGATTGGTCTACCCTGTTACCGTTCGCTTCGTTCCCCTTCTGCTTCTACTTGAGTATGCGTATCGCCAGCCCCTACCATTTCGCTTCGGGTCCTCCCGGCAGAGGTGAGCAGTTCGAGCAGCAACGGCTTAGCCCCTCTGGCCCCCGTTAGAATCCGTGGGTAGACGCAGAAGTCCGGCACACCAACGAAGGTATGAGGGTAGAACTAAATCCGCTATCGTCGGAGCGTAAATCATAACCCCCGTAGTTCAGGAAGGTTCTTAGGAAACGTAGTTTCCTGAGCGACCTTTTGGTACTTTTCCCTCGCGGGAAAAGTACAGAACGCCCCCCCCCCCCGCAGGGGACAATCAGGAAAAAACAAAGACCGTTGCACCCTCTCCGGCAACTTTCCCCGCTTTTCCAAACCCATTTGAGGGAAGACAAACCTCCAAGTTTTGAAGGCACTAAAGCAAGTCGATGCCCCGGTCGGATATCAGGCCAGCGCAGCCGGGCTGTCCAAAAGGCTGTTGCGGCGCACCTTGCAAACTGAACAGATGTAAGCGGTTACTCGTTCTCCACCCATTCCACCAGGTCCCCCGGCTGACAGTGGAGAATGTCGCAGATCACACCCAGACTTTCTAACGTAATGGCAATGTTCCCACTGCGCAGCCTTTGCAGCGTACTTTCCGCAAGGACTTTCTCCTGGCGCATCCGGTAACTGGAGTACCCTGCCCTCTTTAGTTCTTCTAATATATTGATTTTGTATCTCAACATATTCGTATCTCCAAAACTTTTCGTAACAACCTCAAAAGGTGTTGACAACAGATTTGAAAGGTGTATAATGATATTACCCTTGAAAGGAGTATATCATTATGGATGAATTGATGCAAGCCCTGTTCGACGACATTACGGACCGTCTGCTGGAAAAATACTACCCCAAAACCGCCTACGCGGAACGCCGCGAGGCCCGTGATGAAATTGGCCGCAGGCTTTGGGAGCAGCTGCCTCCCGATCAAAGGGTCCTGCTGGAAGATCTCCAGCGGGCCTATGACTACACTCAGATGGCCGAACTGGAGGCCATGTTCCTGTCCTCCTTCGACCAGTGCAAATCCCTGGCCCTCTCACACTCCGTTTAGAATGTCAGCTGGTCCATAGCGGGCGGCATCCCGCCGGGAATCGTAAGGCCAAGATGCTGGTACGCCTTCGGCGTGACGCACCGTCCACGGGGCGTCCGGGTCAGGAAGCCGATCTGCATCAGGTACGGCTCGTATACATCCTCCAGCGTTACCGCTTCCTCGTTGATGGTGGCCGCCAGGGTTTCCAGCCCCACCGGCCCGCCGTTGTAGTACTCGATGATGGCCCGCAGCATCCGCCGGTCGATCTGGTCCAGCCCCAGGTGGTCCACCTCCAGGGCGGTCAGCGCCTTGTCCGCCAGGTCCTGGGTGATGACGCCGTCCCCCACCACCTGGGCGAAGTCCCGGACACGGCGCAGCATCCGGTTGGCGATACGGGGCGTTCCCCGGCTCCGCCGGGCGATCTCCATGGCTCCCTCCCGCTGGATGGGCGCGTCCAGGATGCCCGCAGAGCGGGTGACGATCAGCGCCAGCTCCTCCGGGGTGTAGAGCTCCAGCCGGAGCGTCACGCCGAAGCGGTCCCGCAGCGGCGCGGACAGCTGTCCCGCGCGGGTGGTGGCCCCGATCAGGGTAAACTTCGGCAGGTCCAGCCGGATGGAGTTGGCCGCCGGTCCCTTGCCGATGATGATGTCGATGGCGAAATCCTCCATGGCGGGGTACAGAACCTCCTCCACGGACCGGTTAAGCCGGTGGATCTCATCTACGAACAGGATGTCGTTCTCGCTGAGGTTGGTCAGCAGCGCCGCTAGGTCTCCCGCCTTCTCGATGGCGGGGCCGGAGGTGATGCGCACGTTGACCCCCATCTCGTTGGCAATGATGCCGGAAAGGGTGGTCTTGCCCAGGCCCGGCGGGCCGTGGAGCAGCACATGGTCCAGGGGCTCCTGGCGCATCTTGGCGGCCTGGATAAAAACCTCCAGATTGCCCTTGGCCTTTTCCTGACCGATATATTCCCTTAACGTCTTGGGCCGGAGGGAATACTCGTTCTCGTCCTCCCTGGTCAGGGAGGTGGTCACCAGGGGTTCTTCCTCGATGAAGGGCTCGTTATTGGAAAAATCAATCGCCATATTTTATCCCTTCATCATATTTTTCAGCGCCAGCCGGATGATCTGCTCCAGCGGCTGCCCCTCGATGTCGACGTCCTTGAGGGCCACGTTAATCTCCGCCTGGGAATAGCCCAGCACCGCCAGGGCGGCGGAAGCCTCGCTGAGCTTGTTCTGGGGAATGATGGTGACGGCGGGACCCGCCACGCTCTCGCCGGAGGCGGAGATGGTCTGGCCCTTGGCCAGCTTGTCCTTCAGCTCCAGAATCACCCGCTGGGCGATGCGTTTGCCCACGCCGGGGGCGCGGGTCAGGGCCTTTTCGTCCCCGGTGATGATACTCATGGCCAGATTGGCGGGCGTAGTGGAGGATAGGATCGCCAGCGCCGCCTTGGGTCCCACGCCGGAAACGGAAATCAGCTGCTGGAACAGCTTCAGCTCCTCCTGACTGAAAAATCCATACAAGTCCATAGCGTCCTCCCGGACGCTGAGGTAGGTAAAAAGCTTCGCCTTGTCCCCCTTCTTGATTTGGGACAGCGTGTAGCTGGTCGTGCGGCAGGCATACCCGACGCCGCCGCAGTCCATGACCGCCAGGTACGGCTCCACATGGGCTACCGTTCCTGAAACATAGTAATACATAGCAATACTCCCAAAAGCAAAGCAAAGTTTTGTGCAAAAAGTTTTTCCTGATACTTTTTCAATTGCAGGCGCCCGCGTTACCGGGCAGCGGCGGAAGGAAGCCGCCGTACGAGAGAGCGTGTTGGCCGTCCGCCCAGGTTTTCAGGGAAAAAGCATGTCTGCCTCAGCGGGTATCGTACCGCTCCGGGTCAAACTTCCGCTCAGTATTCAGCAGGCTGGTAGCGCTCCGCCCATGACAGATGGCAATGGCCAGCGCGTCGGCGGCGTCGTCAGGCCGGGGAACATTTTTCATTTTCAGCAGCCGCTGGGTCATCAGCATGACCTGCCGCTTGTTCGCTCCGCCGTACCCGGCCACGGCCTGCTTGACCTGCATGGGAGTGTACTCGTAGGCCGGGACGCCCGCCCGCTCCGCCTCCAGCAGAATGACGCCACGGCCATGAGCCACGGCGATGCCGGTGGTGATATTTTTGGAGAAAAACAGCTCCTCCACCGCCACTTCCCGGGGCTTGAACTGCTCCAGCAAATGGGACATGTCCTGGGAAATCTGGTAAAGCCGGTTGGAGAGCGGCAGACCCGCCGGGGTGGTGATCACGCCGTATTGCAGCAGGCGTACATTGGCCCGGTCCGCCTCGATCAGCCCAAAGCCGATGGTCGCCACGCCGGGGTCGATGCCCAAAATACGCATGGGATGGCTCCTTTGATTTCTTTCTCTTTATTTTATCATTTCAGGATCAAAAAAACAAGAGGGAATGCCGTTTCTCAACCGAAATGCCGTCAATCCCTCATCAAGATGATATTCCGCGCCGCGCAGACGGCGTCCCCTCCGGCAGAGCCCCTTCCTGCCCCTCCGGCAGAGCGTCCGTCCCCGCCAGAAACCAGGACTCGTCCTGAAACTCCGTCATGGTCTCCCAGTAGCGCTTGGGCATACTGCTCATCTGCTTCCGGGGGTTGTGACGCTCCTTGATTTCAATGGTGTCATAAAACCGCTTCCACAGGCGGCGATACTGGGCCTCCCCGGCCGACGGCGCGGCCATTTTGAACTCCTCCAGCGGCAGGATGGCCCACTTTCCGGGTTGATGAACCAATGCCTCCCGGTTCGTCCGGTCATAGAGCAAGAACGTCTCATTGTACATCCGGTCGCAGAAATGGGGTCTCAGCAGGGGCAGCACCCGGTTTTTGGGGCGGATTTCCCCCGCCAGCGTTCCCTCAAATTCGGAAAAACGCACGAACCCCTTGAGCAGATGGACTTCCCCGTCCAGATGACGCACCGCTTTCAGCAGCGGCCATACCGCCTCGTCACTGAGCTGGCGCAGAAGCGGTTTTCCCACCTTGTAGAGGGCCCGGATAAAGCGGTAGATGATTTTCTCCCGTTCCGGCGCGCAGGTGAGAAAGCCCTTGACCACCAGCTCCCTGGCATAGGGGTCCATTTTCTCCAGGCTCACCAGCACACGCTGGGCGTGGCGGAGATCCGTCCCTACCCACCGGGCGGGGAAAAAGGAATTCTCTATATGGGCCTCGTCCTGAAACTGGGCGGGGTACTCTTTATTTACATAGCTGTCAAAGACGCAGCAGAGGAACCCTTCAAAGGTTCCGTCATAGCGGTAGATGATTTCCATAGACATTATATTCCCGCACCTTCCCGCGGCAGCGGCAGATTGTTTCGATTCGATGGTTCCGGCTCTAAGGCGGCTTCGGCCGCGCAACGCCCCTGGACTCTTTTGGAATATTTCCGCAGACGGCACCCCCTTACGGGGGCTATTTTTTTGCGCTTTTTCCATTGGGCCGGCCAGCGGCAATTCCGTCAGAAGCCGTCACGCCAGCGACAGCCCTCTGCGCCAGTCAGGAGCCGGCCCAACATCGCCCCAATACTCCACCATCCGCTCTATTTTCCCATTTCTCCAATAATAGAATGTCACCGCCCTGGCCGCAGCGCCCTCCGGCGACCAGACCCTGGCCACTGAATAGCTGCCGTCTCCGGCAACTTTCTCCACCTGACCGCTCCACCGGCCGGGATAATCGCAGTTCGCCCGGAGATAGCCCGGCAGGTCAAAATGCTCGCCGGTATTCGGCCAGAAAATCTGAGCGTCAACAGTGAAGAACCGCGCCAGCTTATGCTCGTCCTGCGCCGCAACCGCCTGCCACAGGCTTAAGATCGTAGTTTCCATCCTCACGCCACCTCATACTGTTCCTCAATAAAAAGCGCAATATCGTTATCGTTCCGCCCAGGACCTTTTTCTTTCAATTATAGGTATCAAGGGTTACCGTGCGGCGGATTGAGCCAAACTGCGCAGAAAAGAGCGGATTTGGCCGTCCGCCCAGGACCTTTTTCTTTCAATTACAGGTATCAAGGGTTACCGTGCGGCGGACTGAGCCAAACTGCGCAGAAAAGAGCGGATTTGGCCGTCCGCCCAGGACCTTTTGCTTTCAATTATGGGGACGCTGGTTCGGCCTGAATCAATGTTGTGTAATTTCAAGCATTTTCAGCTCTCCACTACCTCTGCCGATGCAGTTTCGGGCAGTTTGAAATTGTATCGATTGTGTACTAAGTTGTGTACCTATATCTCAGAAGAACAGCAGTCTCCCAGCCTTCCCAACAAGCTGGAATCTGCCTCTATACAACATCATCTATGTCTACGATCAAGATGCCTTCCTGGTCAAATGGAAGCCGGCTCAGGATTTGTCCGTTGCAAAAGCAAAATGCACCACCGTGATTGCGAGGTTCATAATCAATTGAATTGACCATCAAGACGTGCTCTGCCGCTAATGCGGCCTGTCTTGCGTATGCTGCCATTTCCTCGCAATTCCATTCTTCCACGGTAAAATTAACATATACAGGCCAAATCAATAGATGCTTTGTTTTGAATCTCTCAGGGCAATCCCACATATCGCCGCATAAGGCAAGCCTGATCTTATGATTATGGAAGGTAAATTCTCCTGTTATATTTCCTTCCTGATAATGCTCATCTGTTTTCATGTATTCTTTCCAACCTTTTGTAATCCTCCTGTAATTATGCAAAACCTTTCCCCCTTCAATGACAATGCAGGAAGAATACAAACTTTCTTTTGCTCTCTCAATATACCCTGTCAGCAGCGCTACGCCATATTCCCCTGACCACTTGCACAATTGACAGACAGTCTCCGATTTCAGCTCTAATGCCATTTCTTTGTCTATCGTGTAATCCCAGCAAAGCGAATCAAACCCTTGTAAGTAGGCTTCTCCAAAGCAGAGCAGATCTACTTTCCCTTGAGACTCCCGCATAGCCCTTTCAATTTGTGACATATTGAAAGCCACATCCTTGTTTTTGCATTCAAAAGCTACTAAACCAACTCGCATTATGCATTCTCCGATCAAATCCGTTTTGCCATTCTGTGTCAAAGCCAGGCGCTTGTGTATTTTTTGTGTACCAGAGACCGCCCGAACCCATGAAACCGTTGCAATTCAATGGATTCGGGCGGCTGATGCCTTTAACGTTCCAGAAAAAGCATCACTTCCTGCACAGGCAAAACGGATGCCCCGCCGGGTCCAGCATGGTGATAAACTCCTCCCCACCGCCGAACTGCGCCGCGGCCTTCACCGCCCCCAGCGCCTCCGCCCGCCGGACGGCCTCCGGGACGCTCTCCACCTGAAAGTCAAAGTGCATCTGCTTCTGCTGGCGCCCCTCCTCCTCCGGCCACACCGGCGGCACATAGTCCGGCTCCCGGGCGAACAGAAACACCTCTCCCCCGGAGCCGCGCACGGCGGGACAGCCGTACATCCGGCACCGCTCCCACCCCAGAAGCTCCCCGCAGAACCTTTGCAGCCGCTCCGCGTCTCCGCAGTCCACCATAACATTGCCTAAAGTAATTTCTGATTTCCGCACAGCTTCCCCCTCTCCTTCATTTCCGTTCCTCCTTTATCCCGCCTGGTCGAACAGGCTCAGCTGCTCCAGCTCCGCGCCCGGCAGCGCCGCCCGCTCGGCTGCGATCAGGTTCCGCAAAATACTGTCCTGCCGGAGCTTCAGCCCGTCCATTACCCGGCCCTTGCAGGTAATGAAATACTGCGCCCGCTTCATGACAATTCCCATTTTCCGCAGATCCTCGTGCTCCAGCTTCCGCGCCCGCCGGGCGCAGAGGATCCGCTTGACGGACTCCGTCCCCACGCCGGGCACCCGCAGCAGCTCCTCCCGGCTGGCCGTGTTCACCTCCACCGGGAAAAATTCCGGATGCTTCAGAGCCCAGCCGCACTTCGGGTCCACCAGCGGATTGAAATTGGGGTCGTCCTCGTCCAGCAGCTCCTCCGCCCGGAAGCCGTAAAACCGCAGCAGCCAGTCCGCCTGGTACAGCCGGTGCTCCCGCAGCAGGGGCGGCTTCGTATCCAGGGCGGGCAGCAGGGTATTCTCCACCACCGGCACGTAGGCGGAATAAAATACCCGCTTGAGGCTGTACTTGTCGTACAGCGACTGGGTCAGGGACAGAATATGCCGGTCCGAATCCGGCGTGGCCCCGATGATCATCTGGGTGCTCTGCCCCGCGGGGGCGAAGTGGGGCGTGTGACGGTACTTCACCAGCTCCTCCCGGTTCTCCTTCAGGGTGTTGGTGATGAGCCCCATCGGCCGGAAAATGGCCTTCCGGGTCTTATTGGGAGCCAGTGTGGTCAGCCCCTGCTCCGACGGCAGCTCAATATTCACGCTCAGCCGGTCCGCCAGCAGTCCCAGCCGGGTCACCAGCTCCGGCGACGTGCCGGGAATGGCCTTGGCGTGGATGTAGCCGTTGAACCGGTAATGATTCCGCAGCAGGTCCAGGCAGCGGATCATCCGCTCGGTGGTATAGTCCGGGCTGACCAGCACGCCGGAGGACAGAAACAGCCCCTCAATATAATTCCTCCGGTAAAACTGGATGGTCAGCTCCGCCAGCTCCTCCGGAGTGAAGACCGCCCGCCGGGTGTCGTTGGAACAGCGGTTGACGCAATATTTGCAGTCATAGACGCAGCAGTTGGTCATCAGCACCTTCAGCAGCGTCACACACCGCCCGTCCCCCGAAAAGGTGTGGCAGCACCCGGCGATAGAAGAAGATGTATTGCCGATATGCCCCGCCTTGTGGCCGCGCCGGGCCCCGCTGGAGGTACAGGCGGCGTCATATTTGGCGGCGTCGGTCAATATGGTCAATTTATCCATGACATCCAAGGCATATCCGCCCCCTTCCGCGCAAACATACGTTCTGACAATAATATAGAACAAATGAGCGGAAAAGTCAAGAGGCATTTCCCTGTACTTTCGCGAAATCACGTTTGACAAAACAAACCATTGCCAGTATACTGTTCTCATTAACGTTCATGAGGAGTCCGGCGGGGTGATGAAGGTGAA
Organism: Oscillibacter sp.; assembly: GCA_014799925.1. Lineage (GTDB taxonomy): Bacteria > Bacillota > Clostridia > Oscillospirales > Oscillospiraceae > Pelethomonas. The sequence goes on along the minus strand of JAAVHC010000012.1, from coordinate 13,625 downwards.
AACAATGAAAATCTGCGCCATATACGGCACCGAGCGGAAGGGCTGCACCTGGCACATCGCCCAGGAAGTGCTCTCCCGCCTTCCGGAGGCGGAGGTCACCTCGTTCTTCCTGCCCCGGGACTGCCCGGACAGCTGCGTCTCCTGCTTCCGGTGCTTCAACGAAGAGAACCGCTGCTACCACAGCGAGGCCGCGCGAAACATCCTGGCGGCCATGCTGGAGGCGGACGTCATTCTCCTGACCTCGCCGGTATACGCCCTGCACCTTACCGGGCAGATGAAAACCTTTCTGGACCATTACGCCAGCATGTGGATGGTCCACAAGCCCAACGGCGAGATGTTCCGCAAGCGGGGCGTAGTCATCGCCGCGGCCTCCGGCCCGGTGTACCGCGCCGCCCTGCGGGAAATGAAGGACAGCCTGGACTTCTGGGGCGCGGCCCGCACCTACACGCTGGGCTTTACCCTGATGGAAATCAGCTGGGACCGCCTCTCCCCCGGCCTGAAACAAAAAATCGCCCGTCGGGCGGAGCGGACGGCGGCCAGACTCCGCCGGAACACCGGCGGGCCGGGTCTGAAAACCCGGCTGCTGTTTCACCTTACGCGCCTGATCCACAAGTACGTGTGGCGGGATTCTGCGGACGCGAAATGGTGGCGGGCGCACGGATGGCTGGGCCGGGAACGGCCCTGGAAGCCGTAGGAACATCCGGCCCCGGCGTTTTTCCGCGCCCGCCAGGAGCGGAGAACGGACAGATTTCAAATTTTATCCGCCGGTTTCCCTCTTTCCCCTTGCAATTTCTGATGAGATATGCTATGATACAGGTCTGTGAAGTGGAATTGTGCGCATCGGCGCTTCCATCAAATTCTTGGAGGTATGTTCCCATGACCCTGTTTATCACGATCCTTCAGTTGCTGTGCGGTCTGGTGGTCATTCTTGCCGTGCTGTTCCAGTCCGGCAAGAGCGCGGGCCTGTCCGGCGCCATCGGCGGTGTGGCCGACACCTTTATGGCCAAAGGCAAGGCCAAGACCTTTGACGCAAAGCTGGCCAAGGCTACCAAGTGGATCGGCGCTGTGTTCATCGTGCTGACCCTGGTACTGAACATCCTGAGCGTCCGGGGGTAATTTCTCCCCCAATCAGAAGCGCCCGCGTGGTAAACGCGGGCGCTTCTGATTTTTTACTCCGCTTCGGCTTCCGCCAGCCGCGCCAGCAGAGCCTGGAAATCCTCCCGCTCCCGCAGGGGAGCCAGATCCTCGCTCTCCTCCAGAGCCGCGCGGACATATCTGGCCAGATAGGCGGCGGACATGCCGGAGGCGCATACATCCAGTCTGTCATAAAACGCGCTCCGGAGCTCCTCTCCGCTGTTCATCCGCTTCCACTGAGCCAGACTCCGGTCCACGTACGACCACAGGCTCTCCATGGACTCGTCCGGTTTCCCCTGCCGCCGCAGGACCTCCGCCCGCAGCATATGCAGAGAACCGGTCAGTCCGCCCAGCTCCTCCGTGCGCAGGACCCGCTCCACCTCCATCGCAGTATCAACCCGCTCCAGGGCCCGCTCCCACTCCTCCCGGCGGCTGGCGGTGTTGTACAGCCCCACCAGCGCCAGCGCCGCATCCCGGCCCGCGCTCCACAGCTCCGTCTGGTACAGCTTCTCCGCTTCCTCCAGTTCGCCCTTCCGCAGCAGAATGTTGGCCCGCACGGTTCGCGCGTTCAGCTGCACCACCGGCTCCTCGTCCAGAATCGCCAGGGCCCTGTCCAGCTCCTCCCGCATGATATAGAGATTCACCAGCATACTGCGGGCGTTTGCCGCCAGGGATGGATCGATGGTTTTCCGGCTCTCCTCCAGCAGCGCGACCGCACGCTCCATCTGCCGGTCAATCCAATCTGTATTGGAACAGGACGGCATATACATAATGTATAGCCCCGCCGCGGCGCATTTCAGCTGCAAATCATTCGGATACTCCCGCAGCAGGGCCTCGCAGGAGGCGGCGGCCTCCTCCAGCCTGTCCGCCTCGAACAGCTTCCGCCGTTCCTTCAGCAATGCGTTGATCTCCTCCGGCTCCAGCGCCGGACGGAATTCCAGCAGGTCGTCTACCGTGGTCCCCAGCAGCCGGGCCAGAGGGCACAGCATCCCTACGTCCGGTATGGCGGCGCTGGTCTCCCACTTGCTCACAGCCGCGCTGGTAACCCCCAGGGCCGCCGCCATCTGTTCCTGGGTCAGATCCTTCTCCCGCCGCAGCCGCTGGATCTTCCTGCCAATCTCCATTGTCGCGCTCCTCACTTTCCAGAGGCGTCCCCCTGTTTTCCAGGCCCATCTACATGGTAGCACGACCGGGTCCTTTTGGCAATGGAAGGGCAGTTGAATCCCGCTGCCAGTTTCCTGACCGGCGTTCAACTCAGCGTCTTGATTCGGTCCGGACGGGCGTACAGCGTCCCCGCCTGCGGCTCCACCCCCTGGATGCGGAACAGCTCCTCCACAGTCACGAAGTCGTATCCCTCCGCTTGCAGCCGGTCCACGATCTCCAGCGCTGCCTTCACGCTGGTGGAATAAAAATCGTGGAGGAGGATGATATCCCCCGGCTGGACCGCGCACAGCACGGCATCTACCACCTTCTCCGTATCCAGCAGCTTCCAGTCCTGAGGGTCCACCGACCAGTAGACCATGGGCGTTTTGATCAGCGCCGCCCGCTGGCCGTCCAGCGCGCCGTAAGGGGGACGCAGCCAGAAGCTGCCCTCCCCTGCCGCCTCCTTCAGCAGCACCTCCGCCTTGTGGATCTCCTCCACCACGGAGTCCTTGTCCGCCGTTTTCAGCCGGACATGAGAGTAGGTGTGGTTGCCGATCTGATGGCCCTCCGCCTTCATCCGCTGAAGCAGCCACTCATTGCCGGGGACCTGTGACCCAATCACAAAGAAGGTGGCCGCCGCCCCACGCTCCAGCAGTCCATCCAGAAGGGCCGCCGTGGTGTCCTCCCGGGGACCGTCGTCAAAGGTCAGGGCTACATATTTGGGCTCATCCACCAAATCCGCCAGGGTCGCCTCGTCCAGCTCGCCCAGGATCTCTACAGGGATCTCCGCCGTCCCGGCGGCGCTGTAGGCGGACGGATCCGGCTCCACCGGCCGGGCGCAGGCGGCGGCCGGCAGCAGAAATAATCCGGTCAAGACCACACAAAATGCTTTTTTCATTGGCTCTCCCTCTTTCCCGCATACTTTGGCATAGTATGTCCAGGAAAGTGAGAAATACGCAAAAACGACCCGCCACGTGACACGGCGGGCCGCAATATCTAAAACGTCAGGAAAAAAAGCGGAAGGATCCAGGTAATCAGCATGATCACCCCAATGGCAATAAAAATCGCCTTGATGAGCTTCATGTGGTCCGCCTTCCGCCGGGACGGCTGGCCCCGGGAGGGCTGTCTCTGAGGCGTCGGACGGACGGGCGGCCGGCGCGCCGCGTTCCCTTTGTAATCCATGCCCCTCGCCTGCCGGACCCGCTTCTCCTTATGCACCTCGCTGTGGACGAAGGACCCGGCGTGGTTCTGCTCGTTGACGCCGTCCAGACGAATCACATTTCCCTGGGCATCCGTTCCCCAGGTCTTTACCGGCTGGTTGAAAGCCCCGCATTTGGGACAAAATTCATCCCTGTCGTAATCGTACCACTTTTTGCACTCGTCACACACGATCCGCCGCATAAGCTCTCCTCCCTTTCTCTACATGTACCGCCTCTGACATCAGTATACTACGAAGAGGCTCTTTTGAAAAGATTTTTTTATTCAGCATTTTTTGCCGTACCTCGGCCGCAATAGCTCTTCAAATATACTCCTCAATCAATTTCTCCAAAGATGGAGTCTCCTCCTCCTTCCAATAACGTCCCCCATCTCTGGTCCTATGCAGGAGACGCTTGTTGTACATCTCCCGCCGCAGCGTGGCGGGATCATGGAAAACCGTCCACTGGTCTAGAATATCGTTGATTTCCGCTTCCGTATACTGCCGCCCGGCTTCCAGCTTGCCCGCCAGGTAGTAATACGCCGCCAGCTTCTTTTTATGCCTCGCCGGCAGGGACACAAGCTGCATCTTCTCATTCAGAAACGACCTCAGTTCCTGTACTGCGCGTTCCATATTCCATTCCCCCTTCGTCAGGTACATAAAAGCCCTTTCGTATGTGTAGTACTCCCACACACGAAAGGGCTTTTACAAACTGCCGGCTTTTAGACCAGCTCGATCATCGCGGTCTCCGCGGCGTCGCCCCGGCGCACGCCGGTGCGGGTAATGCGGGTATAACCGCCGTTACGCTCCGCGTAGTTGGGCGCGATCTCCTTGAAGATCTTCTTGACCACATCCTCGCGGGTCACAAAGGCCATGGCCTGACGATATGCGGCCAGGTCGCCCTTCTTACCCAGGGTGATCATCTTCTCAGCCAGAGGCCGGATCTCCTTGCAGCGGGTAACGGTGGTCTCCATCTTCCCGTTGTCCAGGAAATCAGTCACCTGCTGACGGAGCATCGCCTTGCGCTGGTCGGTAGTCTTACCGAGCTTACGAGTTCCAGGCATTGTAGGTTTCCTCCTTCAAAAGGCGTATCAGTCAAAATCGTGTTAGTTGTTCTCTTCGTCGGCCAGAGCAAGCCCCATCATAGACAGCTTGTTGATGACCTCCTCCAGGGACTTGCGGCCCAGGTTGCGCACCTTCATCATCTCGTCCTCGGTCTTGGAAATCAGATCCTCCACCGTGTTGATGTTGGCGCGCTTGAGGCAGTTGAAGCTGCGGACGCTGAGATCCAGCTCCTCGATGGTCAGCTCCAGCACCTTATCCCGCTGGGTCTCCGCCTTCTCCACCACGGTAGACTTGGAACCTACCGTATCGGAGAGATCGGTGAACAGGGTGAAATGATCGCAGAGGATCTTCGCACCCAGGCTCACCGCGTCACGGGCGGAGATCGTGGAGTCCGTCCAGACCTCAATGGTCAGCTTATCAAAGTCCGTCATGTTGCCCACGCGGGTGTTCTCCACGGTGTAGTTCACCTTATACACAGGGGTATAAATGGAATCCACGGGGATGACGCCAATGATGCTCTGCTGAGGCTTGTTCCGGTCAGCTGGCACGTAACCCCGGCCATGGCTGAGGGTAATCTCCATGTTCAGCGTCGCGCCGCTGCCCAGAGTGGCAATATGGAGCTCAGGATTGAGCACCTCCACCTCGCCGTCGCTCTTGATGTCGCCGGCCGTCACCTCGCAGGGACCCACCGCCTCGATAAACACCGTCTTGACGCCCTCGCTGTGAAGCTTGGTGATCAGCTGCTTGATGTTCAGCACGATATCCGTCACATCCTCCTTGACGCCGGGGATGGTGGTAAACTCATGCTGAACGCCGGCAATCTTGATGCTGGTGGCGGCGGTGCCGGGCAGGGAAGAGAGCATAATACGGCGCAGAGCGTTGCCAAGGGTCGTGCCATAGCCCCGCTCCAGGGGCTCCACTATATACTTTCCGTAGGAATCATCACCAGGGGTCTCAATACACTCAATCTGGGGCTTCTCGATTTCAATCATCCAGTACCCTCCTTCTTATGGCAGGCCCGGCAAACCGGGCCCGCGCGAAATCAAGTTCTTGCGCTATTCTCGAGGGTAAACTCCGGTTACTTGGAGTACAACTCGACGATGAGATGCTCCTCGATGGGCATATCGTTGATGTCCTCCCGGACGGGCAGACGGGACACAGTGCCCTTCAGGGCGTTCTTCTCCCGCTCCAGCCACTGGGGAACCAGCACCACAGGGGCGTCCTCGCCCACCAGGCGCTTGAAAATGGCGGAAGAGCGGCTGCTGTCCCGCACCTCAACCACGTCGCCGGGCTTGAGCAGATAGGAGGGGATGTTCACCTTCTTGCCGTTGACGGTAAAGTGAGCATGGCTCACCAGCTGCCGGGCCTGGCGGCGGGTGGAGGCGAAGCCCAGACGATAGACCACATTGTCCAGACGGCGCTCAATGAGGACCAGCAGCTCCTCACCGGTCTTGCCCTGGCTGCGGGCGGCCTTCTCGTAGTACATCCGGAACTGCTTCTCCATGATGCCATAGACGAACTTGACCTTCTGCTTCTCCTGAAGCTGGAGGGCATATTCGCTCTTCTTCTTGCGCATCTGGCCGCCGGGGTTGCGGTTGGTGTCCTTCTTGGCATACCCCATGGCGGCGGGGGAAACGCCCAGAGCCTTGCAGCGCTTGGCTACAGGCTGCATATTCTTAGCCATAATGAAATATTCCTCCTTCTTCCTTCATCAGACGCGGCGGCGCTTGGGGGGCCGGCAGCCGTTGTGGGGGATGGGGGTGACGTCCTTGATCATGGTCACCTCAAGGCCCACGGCCTGCAGCGCCCGGATGGCGGCCTCACGGCCCTGGCCGGGACCCTTGACAAAGACCTCCACGGTCTTCAGGCCGTGCTCCATCGCGGCGCGGGCGGCCACCTCGGCGGCGGTCTGTGCGGCGAAGGGCGTAGATTTCTTGCTGCCACGGAAGCCCTGCCCACCGGAGGAGGCCCAGGAAATGGCGTTGCCCTGGGTGTCGGTGACGGTTACCATGGTGTTGTTAAAGGAAGAACGGATATGGACCTGGCCCTTTTCAATGTTCTTCTTTTCACGGCGGCGGCGAATCACCCGCTTGCCAGTCTTAGGTGCAGCCATAAATGATCTCCCTCCTTACTTCTTCTTGTTGGCGATGGTCTTCTTGGGGCCCTTGCGGGTGCGGGCGTTGGTCTTGCTCCGCTGGCCGCGGACAGGCAGACCGCGGCGATGACGGATGCCGCGGTAGCAGCCAATCTCCGTCAGGCGCTTGATATCCAGAGCCACGCTGCGGCGCAGATCGCCCTCCACGGTATAGCCATGGTCAATGGCCTCACGGAGCTTGTTCTCCTCCGCCTCGGTCAGATCCTTCACGCGGGTGTCGGGGTTGACCCCGGTCTTCTCCAAGATGTCCTTTGCGCTCTTTCTGCCAATACCATAGATATACGTGAGTCCGATCTCGATGCGTTTATCCTTGGGCAGGTCAATACCGGCAATTCTTGCCATTAACTTTGCACCTCCAAATTCACTTAGCCCTGTCTCTGCTTATGCTTGGGGTTCTCGCAGATCACCATCAGGCGGCCCTTGCGGCGAATGATTTTGCACTTTTCGCACATGGGCTTCACGGACGGTCTAACTTTCATGTTGCTATTCCTCCTACTTCGTACGCCAGGTAATCCGGCCACGGGTGAGGTCATAGGGGGACATCTCCACCGTGACTTTGTCACCCGGCAAGATTCTGATGAAGTTCATCCTGAGTTTTCCGGAAATATGGGCCAGAATGGTATGGCCGTTTCCTATGTCTACTTGGAATTTCGTGTTGGGGAGCGCCTCAACAACAACGCCCTCAACCTCGATCATATCGGATTTTGCCAAGTGCTCATCCCTCCTGGTCTGGATTACCATCCCCGCCAAGCTGGGCGAGGGTCTTGCGGAGCTCGCTGTTGGTCAGCCGCTCTCCGCTTCGGATCTTTTCGGTCGCCCGGCAGTCAAATCGGGCCTGGAAAACCACGTGCTTCCGTTTCTTCCTCTTGGGCCGCTCCAGCCGCCGGACCTTTCCGTCCGCCAGCAGGAGGAAATCTCCCTCCGTCTCCAGGACGAAAAAGAGCTTTCCTTTATCCCTGCCGGCGATAGATTTCACAATGTCTGATCGCGCAATGTCCATAGCCAATTACTCCGCCTTCGCCTCCGGGTCCGTCAGAAGCTCCGGCTCCCCATCGGTAATCAGAATCGAGTTCTCGTAATGGGCGGACAGCTTCCCATCGGCGGTCCTGACCGTCCAGCCGTCCGGCATCACCCTGACGCCAAACCCGCCCGCGTTGACCATGGGTTCCACGGCGATGGTCATGCCCCGCAGGAAGCGGGGGCGTCCCTCCCTGGGTTCCACGTAGTTGGGAACCTCCGGAGCCTCGTGCATCCGGGTTCCGATGCCGTGGCCCACGTAGTCCCGCACCACGGAGAAGCCGTTGGCCTCCACGTACCGCTGGATGGCGCCGGACAGATCCGGCAGACGGTATCCCTCCCGGGCGTATTTGATCCCCTCGAAGAAGCTCTGGCGTGTCACGTCAATGAGCCGCTGAGCCTCCTCCGAGATCCTCCCGCAGGGGTAGGTCCCGGCGCAGTCGCCATGGTACCCGTCCTTGTACGCGCCCACGTCCACGGACACGATGTCGCCCTCCCGCAGCACCCGCTTTCCGGGAATGCCGTGGATGACCTCGTCGTTGACGGAGATGCACACGCTGGCTGGATAGCCGTTGTACCCCAGGAAGGAGGGCTCGGCGCCCTTGGAGCGGATAAACCGGCATACCGCCTTGTCAATTTCTCGGGTTGTTACGCCAGGGGCTACCATAGCTCCCGCCAAGGCGCGAGCCGCCGCGGTAATTTTCCCCGCCTGGCGCATCAGCGCGATTTCATGGCTTGACTTCAGGGTTATCATTTTTCCATCCCCAAAGCCGCCAGGATCGCCTGGGTGGTTTCCTCCCTGGTGGAGGACTGTACGGACCGGAGCAGGCCCCGCTGGGCATAGAAGTCCACCAGGGGCTCTGTCTCCGTATGATAGACCTTGAGACGCTCACGGACCGTCTCAGGAGTATCATCCTTGCGCTGGATCAGCCTGCCGCCGCAGTTGTCGCAGATGCCCTCCCGCCGGGGCGGTACGGCCTCCACATTGTAGCTGGAGCCGCAGGCCTCGCAGACCCGGCGGCCGCTCATGCGGCGGAGAATCTCCTCCTCGCTGATCTCAATGGAGACCACGGCGTCAAACCGGATGCCCGCCTTCTCCAGAGCCTCGGCCTGGGCGATGGTGCGGGGCACCCCGTCCAGGATATAGCCCGACTGGCAGTCCGGCTGCGCCAGACGCTCATCGACAATGCCGATGATGACCTCGTCCGGCACCAGGGCGCCGGCGTCGATATAGCTCTTCGCCTTCAGCCCCGTGAGCGTACCTTCCTTAATGGCGGCGCGGAGGATGTTTCCGGTGGAGATGGTAGGAATCCCCAGCTTCTTGCAGAGGATCTCCGCCTGTGTGCCTTTACCGGCGCCAGGGGCGCCCAATAAAATCAGCCTCATATCCTTCTCCTTAATCCAGGAAGCCCTTATACTGCCGCATCAGCATCTGATTCTCCAGCGCCTTCACCGTCTCCAGGGCCACGCCCACAACGATGATGACGGAGGTTCCGCCGATGCCCAGGCTGGTCTTGCTGAACTTATCGGCAATCAGCGGCAGAATGGCCACAACGCCCAGATACAGCGCGCCAAACAGGGTAATCTTGTTGAGCACCTTGGCAATAAAGTCGCTGGTGGGCTTGCCCGGACGGAAGCCGGGGATAAAGCCGCCGTTGCGTTTGAGGTTGTTGGAAATTTCCACAGGGTTGAACTGGATGCTGGCATAGAAATAGCTGAAGCCAATGATCAGCAGGAAATAGACAATCAGATACAGCACGCTCTTGCTGTCAATAGCGTTGAGCAGCGCCGCGCCGAAGGAGCCCTCCGCGGGAGCGGGCAGGAACGCGCCGATGGTGGCGGGAATGCTTGCAATAGACTGGGCGAAGATGATGGGCAGAACGCCGGACATGTTCACCTTCATGGGCAGATTGCTGGACTGGCCGCCGTACATCTTGCGGCCCACCTGGCGCTTGGCATACTGCACGGGAATGCGGCGCTCCGCGTCATTGACGAAGACAATCAGGACCACCAGGGCCAGAACGCCCACGAGCACAATCAGGACCACCCACCAGGCCATGCTGCCGGTCCGCAGACCGCTGTACATGTTGGAAACCATGTTGGGCACGCGGGAGATGATGCCGGCGAACAGGATCATGGAGATGCCGTTGCCCACGCCGAACTCGTTGCACTGCTCACCCAGCCACATCAGGAAGCTGGAGCCGGCCACGAAGGAGACGATGATCACCAGAGCCGCCCAGATCCCCTGGTTCATCAGGATGCCGTAGCGGTCCATGATGAAGTAGTAGCCCAGGGCCTGGAGGAACGCGATGGCCACGGTGGAATACCGGGTGATGGACTGGATCTTCTTCTTGCCCTCCTCGCCGCCGTCGCGAGCCATGCGCTCCAGAGCGGGAATGGCGATGGTCAGTAGCTGGATGATGATGGAGCTGTTGATATAGGGCTGGATGCCCAGGGCGAAAACCGTCGCCTGCGCGAAAGCGCCGCCGCTCATCACGTTATACAGTCCAAGAATGGTGGTGCCCATGCTGTCCAGATAGTTGCCCAGCAGGGTGACGTTCACATAGGGAACGGGGATGGCGCTGCCAATGCGGTAGATAACAAGAATCAGTAAGGTAAACAGGATCTTTTTCCGCAGCTCGGGGATGCCCCAGGCTTTGCGAATGGTTTGGATCATGTTACTTCACCTCCGCCTTCCCGCCAGCCGCCTCAATAGCCTCCTGAGCGGACTTGGAGAATGCGGAAGCTTCCACCGTCAGTTTCTTTGTAATCTTTCCGTTGCCCAGCACCTTGTAGCCATACGCGCACTTGCTGAGAATCCCCTTCTCCAGCAGAGCCTGAGCGGTGACGACCTCGCCGTCGTCAAAGGCGTTCAGAGCGCTGAGGTTGATGATCTCCAGAGGCTTGGCGAAGATGTTGTTGAAGCCGCGCTTGGGGACACGGCGGGCCAGAGGCATCTGACCGCCTTCAAACCCGATGCGGACGCCGCCGCCGCTGCGGGCCTTCTGACCCTTATGACCGCGGCCCGCGGTCTTGCCATTGCCCGTACCGGCGCCACGGCCCTTGCGCTTCCCAACATGGGTGGAGCCGGCGGCGGGAGACAGTTCGTGCAGATTCATAATCCGGTACCTCCTTACTTCGTCTCTTCAACGCTGAGCAGATAACCGATCTTGGCGATCTTGCCCCGCGTCTGTGCATTGTCGGGCTGCACGGTGGAGTCACCGATTTTCCGCAGTCCCAAAGAGTTGGCAGTGGCAATGTGCTTATCCAATCTGCCGTTGAGGCTCTTGACGAGCTTGATGTTCAGATTTGCCATGTCGCTGCCCCTCCTTAACCAACGATCTCTTCCACGCTCTTGCCCCGGATGCGGGCCACTTCCGCGGGACCACGCAGGCTCCTGAGACCCTGGAAGGTCGCGGCGACCACGTTCTGGGGATTGTTGGAGCGCAGGCACTTCGCGCGGATATCCTTGATGCCGGCCGCTTCCATGACGGCACGGACGGGACCGCCGGCGATGATACCGGTACCTTCGGCGGCGGGCTTGAGCATGACCCGGCCGGCGCCAAACTCACCGATCACCTCGTGGGGAATGGTCGTGCCGGAGGTGGTGATGTTCACCATGTTCTTCTTGGCGTCCTCCAGACCCTTGCGGATGGCCTCGGGAACTTCGGCGGCCTTGCCCAGGCCGAAGCCCACCTTGCCCTTGCCGTCGCCGACAACCATCAGGGCGGAGAACTTCATGACGCGGCCGCCCTTGACGGTCTTGCTGACGCGGTTGAGATGGACGACCTTCTCAATATACTCGCTCTGGGGCTTTTCAAATCTAGGCATATTCTCTCTCCTCCCTTAGAATTTCAGGCCGCCCTCACGGGCGCCCTCGGCCAGTTCCGCCACGCGGCCGTGATACAGATAGCCGCCGCGGTCGAATACGACCTCTTCGATGCCCTTGGCCAGGGCCTCCTTGGCCACCGCCTTGCCCACCTCGCGGGCGGCTTCCTTGTTGCCGCCATTGTCGAGCTTCAGGGAGGAAGCGGAACACAGGGTCACGCCGTTCACGTCGTCGATCACCTGGGCGTAGATGTTCTTCTCGCTGCGGAACACATTCAGGCGGGGGCGCTGGGCGGTGCCGGAAATCTTGGCGCGCACGCGCTTATGCCTCTTGAGCCGCTGAGCGTTGGTATTGGGTTTCTTAATCATGTTTCAGCTCGCCTCCTTACTTCTTCGCGCCGGTCTTGCCGACCTTGCGGCGGATGACCTCGTCCACGTACTTGATGCCCTTGCCCTTATACGGCTCAGGAGGACGCTTCTCGCGGACCTCGGCGGCGAACTGGCCGACCTGCTGCTTGCTGCAGCCGATGATGACGACCTTGTTGGGAGCGGGAACCTCGATGGTGATGCCCTCCACCTCGGAAACGGTGACGGGATGGGAGTAACCCAGGTTCATGACCAGGTTCTTGCCCTCTTTGGCGGCACGGTAGCCCACGCCGTTGATCTCCAGCTCCTTCTTGTAGGTCTCGTGAACGCCCACCACCATGTTGTGGAGCAGGGTCCGGGTGAGGCCGTGGAGAGAACGATGGGCCTTGTCATCGGAGGGGCGCTTGACGGTGATCTCGGCGCCGTCCTTCTCAATGATCATATCGGGATGGAGCTTCTGGGTCAGGGTGCCCTTGGGGCCCTTGACGGTAACCAGGTTGCCCTCGGCGATCTCAACTTCGACGCCGGCGGGAATGGTAATGGGCATTCTTCCAATTCTACTCATGTCAAATACCCTCCTTACCAGACGAACGCCAGGACTTCGCCGCCAACATGGGCCGCGCGAGCGGCCTTGTCGGTCATGACGCCCTTGGACGTGGAGATGATGGCGATGCCAAGGCCGCGCAGGACCTTGGGCAGCTCGTCCGCGCCGGCGTATACGCGCAGGCCGGGCTTGCTGACGCGGCGGAGGCCGGAAATAACCTTCTCCTTGCCGGCATTGTACTTCAGGGTGATGCGGATCACGCCCTGAGTCCCGTCATCAATGAGCTGGAAGCTCTTGATATAGCCCTCGTCCAGCAGAATCTGAGCGATGCTCTTCTTCATGTTGGAAGCGGGGACGTCAACGGTCTCATGCTTGGCGCTGTTCGCGTTGCGGATGCGGGTCAGCATATCCGCAATGGGGTCTGTGATGTGCATGGAATGTTTTCCTCCTCATTTGAAGTTACAGCTCAAGGCTGTTCAGGTGGCGAGGTATCGCTGCGAATTTGGAGTGGCCGGGGTTTGGAACAAGAACATGTTGGGCTCCGCCTGTAGGCCGGCAGAGCCGGCCGCAAGCCAAGGTGAGCAAAGCTCACCGAGTGCCAAACCCGCCAGGGCTTTGCCCTGGACCCACGGCCTTTGAAAAGGCCGGCGAAACTTTTTATTCGCGCTTCGCGCCCGGTCCACGTAATTTGCAGCGACCTTTCGCCATCCAGGCGGCCGTCAGGCCGCCGGGACCGGTCGATCGGCATCAGCCGAATGACGGTCCCTGGATTTCGTAACGGCAGGCGGCAGGCGGACGCAATCGCCGCCGGCAGCCGCCGATGCGGACTTTTACCAGGAAGCCTTGCGGACGCCGGGGATCTCGCCCTTATAGGCCAGCTCCCGGAAGCAGATGCGGCACACGCCGTAGTCACGCAGATAGGCGTGGGGCCGGCCGCAGAGCTTGCAGCGGTTGTACTTGCGGCTGGAGAACTTGGGCTGGGCCTGCTGCTTAAGAATCATAGACTTTTTTGCCATTTTTTAATCCTCCCTATCAACGCTCGAAGGGGGCGCCTACCAGCTCCAGCAGAGCCTTGGCTTCCTCATCGGTCTCGGCGGTGGTGCAGATGATGATGTCCATGCCGCGGATCTTGTCGATCTTGTCGTACTCGATCTCGGGGAAGATCAGCTGCTCCTTGA
>JAAVHC010000043.1 GCA_014799925.1 Oscillibacter sp. | reverse complement strand
GCCTGCGGCCGGCTTAGCGCTATAAGCGCCGCCTTGCGGCGCTTCACGGAGGGGTCATGCACAATTCAATTCTGCACGGCCACTCGATGTGGCCGTTGCAGAATCTTGGGCGCGCAGCCCCCGGAGTTACAGTAAAGGCACAGGTTATTTCCCCTGGTAGACCTCAGGCTTCAGCACCCCGATATAGGGCAGGTTGCGATACTTCTGACAATAGTCCAGCCCATAGCCCACAACGAACTCATCGGGAACGACAAAGCCAATGTAATCGGCCATGATCGCTTTTGTTCTTCTGCTGGGCTTATCCAGCAGCGTGCAGATGGAGACGGAGGCCGCCCCCTTGGTCATGAAATACTGCTTCAAAAAGTACAGCGTGTTTCCGGAGTCCAGAATGTCCTCAATGACCACCAGATTCCGCCCGGTGATATCCTGCTGGATGTCGTGGGTGATCTGCACCGCGCCGGATGTGCTGGTGGCGTTGCCGTAGGAGGACACCGCGATGAACTCCACGTCGCTCTTCACCTGGCAGGCCCGGACAACGTCCGCCATAAAGATGAACGCCCCCCGCAGGACGCTGATGAACAGCGGGTCCTTATCCTTCAGATTCTCGTACATCTCCGCGCCCATGGCCTCGATGCGGGCCGCGATCTGCTTTTCGGTGTACAGCACCTTCAAAATGTCCTGATCCATCATGCCCATGTTGTCTTTCTCCTTTTTATGTGATCTTACTAATTATACCATAAAATCCAGTTGTTTTCAATCACTACTTGATTCGCATTTTGAAGTAATAAGTTTTTCTTTTCCGCAGATACTACCAGAAGACAATGGGACTGCGGAGGAAAAACGATGGAACAATTGACCACAAACCTTTCCGAGAATCAGAAGAAGCTGGACGAGCTGCTGGGCGTGGGACGGAACTACGACGTCATCAGCCGGGACCTCTATATCGGCCAGTGGAAGGGACGGCTGTACGTCATCGACGGCTATGGCGACGACGGGGTGATCGAGCGCATCACCTCCTTCCTGCTGGGCCAGGGCGCGGCCCTGGGGCAGGGATTGAGCAATATGCAGGAATTCATCGACCACTGCGTCACCTTCTGCGAGGTGGACTGCGAGAACAGCATCGACAAGATCCTCAGCGGGGCCTTTATTGGCAAGACCATCCTGCTGCTGGAGGGCTTCGATTACTGCGCCATGATCGACGCGAAGAAGTTCCCCGGCCGCGGCGTGGAGGAGCCTTCCGACGGCAAGGTCCTCCGGGGCAGTCATGACGGCTTTACCGAGACCATGGTGCAGAATACCGCCCTTCTCCGCCGCCGCATCCGGGATCCTCATTTTACCCTGGAGAGCCACAAGGTGGGGGGACGCAGCCAGACCGACGTGGTGCTGGCCTATATGGACAATCAGGTCAATCAGGGCGACCTGGAGGAGCTGCGGCGAAAACTGGACGCCATCAACGTGAGTTCCATTTCCATGAGCCAGGAGAGCGTGGCCGAGGCCATCGTCAAGCCCCAGTGGTACAACCCCTTCCCCAAGGTCCGCTATACGGAGCGGCCCGACACGGCTACGGCATGTGTTATGGA
Source organism: Oscillibacter sp. (assembly GCA_014799925.1). Classification (GTDB taxonomy): domain Bacteria; phylum Bacillota; class Clostridia; order Oscillospirales; family Oscillospiraceae; genus Pelethomonas. The sequence continues at coordinate 59,316 of JAAVHC010000043.1, read as the reverse complement.
GGGAAGTATTATACTGCTGGTAGATAATTCCCCCTCGGTCATGCTGCTGCCCACGTCGCTGTTTGACTTTATGGAGGAGGCCAACGACTTCTATTTCCCGCCTCTGGTGGGAACCTACCTCCGCTGGCTGCGGGTGATCGTGATGCTGCTGGCGCTGTTCATCACGCCGGTGTGGTATCTGCTGGTGAAGGACGCAAGCCGGGTGCCGGAGGTTCTCAGCTTCATCGTCCCCGAGGAGCCGGGGAGCGTGCCGCTGCTGGTGCAGCTGCTGCTGCTGGACTTCGTGGTGGACCTGCTGAAGCTGGCCAGCCTGAACACGCCGGACGCGCTGAGCAATTCTTTCAGTATGCTGGGAGCGCTGATCCTGGGGGACTTCGCCGTCCAGGCCAGGTGGCTGGTGCCGGAGGTGCTGGTCTATATGGCTTTCGTGGCCATCGCCAACTTTGCCCAGCCCTCCTTCGAGCTGGGGTACGCCCTGAAGCTGACGCGGATGATGCTCCTGATTCTGGTGGCCCTGTTCGACGTATGGGGCCTGGCGGGAGGCATCCTCGTGCTGCTCATTCTGCTGGCTACCACCAGGCCCATTCTGGGGAAAGGGTATCTCTATCCCATCTGTCCCTTCAACGCGAAGGACCTGGGCCGCCTGCTGATCCGCCAGCCCATCAGCAGAGAGAATACGTGATGCTTTTTCCTGAAAAAAAGCATCGAAAAGAACCTGTGATTCCGCACGGCCACATCGAGTGGCCGTGCGGAACATGGGCGGCGATATTGCGTTTCTAATTGAGAAAAGATGAAAAAAATCCGGCTGGCGGTATTTGACAGCCGGATTTTTTCATCTTTTCCGCAATTTTGCCCATACTATCCATAGAACAAACCTGTTTCATCAAAACCTATGGAGAGGATCGCAACGAAATGAAGGAAACCTTAACAGCGGAGGGGAACCGCCTGCGATACGAAAAATCCCCATATCTCCTCCAGCACGCGGAGGACCCCATCCATTGGTGGAGCTGGTGCCCCGGCGCCTTCCGGGAGGCCAGGCAGGAGGACAAGCCCATTTTTCTGTCCATCGGCTATTCCACCTGCCACTGGTGCCACGTGATGGGCCGGGAGACCTTTCGGGACCCGGAGGTGGCGGAGGCGCTGAACCGGGACTTTGTATGCATCAAGGTGGACCGGGAGGAGCGGCCCGATGTTGACGCGGTCTATATGTCCGCCTGCCAGGCTCTGACCGGCTCCGGCGGCTGGCCCCTGACCATTCTCATGACCCCGGACCAGGAGCCCTTCTGGGCGGGGACCTATCTGCCGCCCAGAAGCCGGGGCGGTCAGCTGGGCGTCATCCAGCTGACCGACGAGGTGGCCCGGCTGTGGCATTCCGACCGGCAGCGGCTGCTTGAGCTGGGCCAGGAGGTCGTGCGCCATCTGACCCGGTATCAGCCGGCGCCTGCCGTCCGGCCGGACCGGGCCCTGCCGCGGGAGGCGGTTTTGGAGATGGCGCGCCGGTTTGACCGGGAGAACGGCGGCTTCGGCGGCGCGCCCAAATTTCCCGCCGCCCACGAGCTGATCTTTTTGCTGGAATACGCCCGGCGGGCAGGGGACGGAGAGGCCCTGGGGATGGCGGAGACCACCCTGACACAGATGGCCCGGGGCGGCATTTTCGACCAGCTGGGCGGCGGCTTCTGCCGGTACAGCACGGACGGAAAGTGGCGGCTGCCCCACTTTGAAAAAATGCTCTATGACAACGCCCTGCTGTCCTATGCCTATCTGGAGGCTTACGCCCAGACGGGGCGGCCCTACTATCGGGAGGTGGCCCGCCGGACGCTGGACTATGTCCTGACGGAGCTGCGGCTGCCGGGAGGCGGCTTCGCCTGCGGCCAGGACGCGGACAGCTGTGGGGAAGAGGGGAAGTTCTACTTCCTCACCCGCGCCGATGTGGAGGAGGCCCTGGGCACGGAAGAGGCCCGGCCGCTTTGCCGGCGGCTGTCCATCGGGGAGCGGGAGAGCGTCCCCCATCTGCTGGGGAACCCGGCATATGACCGGTTCTGGCGGGAACACGCCGCTTCCTGCCGCCGCCTGACGGCTTTCCGCCGCCAGCGTTGGCCCCTTCACAGGGACGACAAGGTCCTTACCAGCTGGAACGCCATGATGATCGCTGCCCTGGCCAAGGCCGACCGGGTGCTGGGAGAGGAACGGTACCTGAAAGCGGCCCAGGAGGCCCAGCTGTTTCTGAGAGTCCGGCTGACCCGGCCGGACGGACGGCTCTGGCTGCGCTGGCGGGACCAGGAGCCGGCTGTTGAGGGACAGCTGGACGATTACGCCTTCTACTGCTGGGCCCTGCTGGAGCTGTACGAGGCCAGTTTTGACCCCAGCCTCCTGCAGGAAGCGGCGGGGCTGGCGGACCGGATGACGGCGCTGTTCTGGGATGAGGCGGAGGGCGGCTTTTATCGTACCGCCGCCGGGAGCGAGCGGCTGATCGTCCGGCAGAAGGATTCCTTCGACGGCGGGACGCCCTCCGGCGAAGCGGCGGCGGGGCTGGCTCTGGCGAAGCTGGCCCGGCTCACCGGGGCGGAGCGGTTCCGGAACCATGCCCGCAGGCAGCTGGACTGGCTGGCGGGAGAGGCCGTGGACTATCCCGCCGCCCACTGTTTCTCCCTGCTGGCTATGCTGGAAGAGCTCTACCCCAGCCGGGAGCTGGTGTACGTCTCCGCCGGCCGGATGCCCCAGTGGCTGGCGGGAGCGGGAGAAATCTACCGGCTGTCGGTGCTGGTCAAAACGCCGGAGAACGAGTGCGCTCTGGACCATCTCTCCCCCCGTGCCGCGGGCTATCCGGTTCCGGAGGAGGGAGAACGGTTCTACCTCTGCCGGGCGGGGACCTGCGCCCCGCCTGTCGACACCCTGGAGGAACTGCGGCAGCTGGTGCATGGGGAGCTGGCCGGGGTCCGGTAAGTGCGGAAAATAAAGGCGTGGAGGCGGCCGAATGTCCGGCCGCTTCCACGGTTTTCTCTTTTTCGCACATTGACAAGCCCGCCGGCAGACGGTATAATAAAAGAACAAAGGAGGTGCGCGCATGTTGGATGAAAAAGATTTGCAGGCGATTCAAGGCTTATTGGAACATTCCGAATCTCGTATGATGGCCCGCATGGACCGGCTGGACGCCCGTATCGACCAGCTGGATACCCGCGTAGATCAGCTTGGTGAGGATATCAAGGCAACCGAATCCCGTATCATGGCCTACATAGAATCCGATATTCTGCCCCGGTTTGACATCCTTGCCGAAGGCCATACGCTGCTCAGGGAAACCCTGGCCCCCAAAAGCCGCGTAGAGGAACTGGAGGAAGAGGTCGCCTTCTTAAAGCCTTTGGTCATGTCCATGCTGACCGACATTGACAAACTGAAAAAAGCCCAATAGCAGCGTCCAAAAGGGAGACACGGAGTCTTCTTCAGGAGAAAAATATGTCCGTGATGAGATACGCCTGTATCATGATGCGGCGGGCTGACGCCCGCCAGAGACGACAACGCCGCGGCTCCTTGTTTTATCCTCTGAATTATACCAATTCTTAAGTGCGTCGACCATATCTGTGCGTTATTTTTGCTCCAGACAGCGTATGGACCGCCCGGCGGCAGCGCTCCGGAATTACTCACAAAGCACCCTGCCAGACCTGACTTGTCACGTCTGACAGGGTGCTTTCTCTTGTCTTCGGGTGATTATGCTGCCAGGCTCCGGAGATACGCCGCCGCACTCTCCGGGATGGAGAGAGGAAAGTCCATCAGCACTGTCTCGATGGTCAGGTAGTTCCCATCCTCATAAATACGGAAGGTACAGATCTCGTTGGCCTTTGCTTCCTGTTTGCCCAGCAGGGCGGTGATGGTCTCCTCCTGCCAGAGGGTGAAGCCGCCCGCTTTGGTCAGGCCCTCCGGCAGCTCCGCAAACTTCCAGCCGCCCACGTTTATCGCGTCCACAAAGGCGTCAATGTCCGCTTTTTCCGTCAGGACGGCTTTCTCGTTCCCGGCGGCGTCGGTAACGACAATCTTCTGGGCCTTGGAGAGGGTATCCACGTCAAAATCCTTCTTGACGAGGGTCTGGCATCCCGCCAGCAGCACAAGGCATAGCAGAGCGGTAATAGGAAGCAAAATGCGTTTTTTCATGCAGAACCTCCTTATACTTTGAAAAATGTTTCGTCACCGTGCGGCAGGCTGCGATCCATACCACATCTCAGAGCGCATTGGCCGTCCGCCCAGGACCCTCCTTACTCCAGGTTCAGCTTCTTCCGCAGGATGAACTCCGTGCCCGCGAAGTAGACGGCGCACAGGACCAGCTCCGAGGCAATGGCGATCCACATGGCGGAATGGAATCTGACCGCAGTATCTATGATGCTGTTGATACCGTCAAAAACCATATCAAAAGCCGGAGACAGAAATCTGCCGGTCAGCGCGCTTACAACGGCGTTAATGACAATAAAAGCAACGCCGGTCATGGCAACGCGGTGCTTGTTGAACAGGTGCCCAATGCTCATGGACAGATAGATCTGGAGATAACCCACGGCAAAGGACATCATGATCATCAGGCAAAGCTCCAGGAATCCGATGACGCCGTGAGTGGCCTGAATGTTCCAGTGGGTGAAGAGATAGCGCAGGACCTTGAAAATTTCCTGGATGGCATCCTTCTCCCAGGGAAGGAGCACCAGGACGGACAGCAGCGCCACAACCACGCTGAGGAAGGTAGTGACGACTGCGCACAGCAGCTTGGAGCCGACGAGCTGCCAGGGTTTCACGGGCAGGGTGTGCATCAGATACCCCTCGTCCCCCAGCAGGCCCTTGTAGAACCGCTGGCAGGCAAACACCAGGGCGACGACGAACATGGCGATAAGAATGGCCACGTAGACCAGCATGGCGATGCCCGCAGTGGTCTCGCCCATGGCAGTGGAGCTGGTGACAAAGCTGTTGATGGTGAAATGATTCACCAGGGCCAGCGCCAGCGCGGCGGGCCAGATGAACGCGAACTGCTTGATCATGGACCGGAAATCGTATTTCAGAAGTTTCCCGAACATCAGAATGCGCCTCCTTCAAAGTTGTTGGCCCGGAAGATTTCACGGAACAGCGCGTCCACGCTCTTGCCTTCCCGCTCGCGGATGTTGTCCACAGTGTCATGGAGGGTGATCTGGCCCTCCTTGAGGAAAATGGCCTCGTCCAGAACCTTCTCGATGTCGCTGATGAGGTGGGTGGAGATGAGGACGGTGCCGTCCTCGTTGTAGTTGGTGAGGATGGTATTCAGGATGAAGTCCCGGGCGGCGGGGTCCACCCCGGCGATGGGCTCATCCAGCAGGTACAGCTGGGCCTTCCGGGCCATGACCAGCACCAGCTGGACCTTCTCCTTGGTGCCCTTGGACATGCTCTTGAGCCGGTCGCTGGGAGTGACGCCCAGGCTGGCGCACATGCTCATGGCCTTTGTCCGGTCAAAATCAGCGTAGAAGTCGGCAAACAGGTCGAACAGGTTCGTAGCCTTCATCCAGTCGGCGAAGTACATCCGGTCGGGCAGGTAGCTGATGATGGACTTGGTGTAGGCCCCGACATACTGGCCGTCCACCAGAACCGCGCCCTCAGTGGGCTGGAGCAGTCCGCACAAGATCTTGATGAGGGTGGTCTTGCCGCTGCCGTTGGGGCCCAGCAGGCCCACGATGCGGCCCCGGCCCAGCTCCAGGTCTACGCCCCGCAGGGCGGTCTTATTGCCGTACCGCTTGGTAAGGGCGGTGCAGGCGGCGAGGATCTCATTCATGTTCCAATTCCTCCTTTAGAAACTCCAGGGCCTTTTCTCTCGAATAGCCCAGCTCCTCCAATATGCGCAGGCACCCGGCCACAGCGGCCTTCGCCCTCGCCTTCGCCGCTGCCTCAATGACGGCGGCGTCCCGGGTGACTGTTCGGCCCGCCGTGCGGCTGCCCACGGCCAGGCCGTCGGCCTCCAGCTGGGCCATGGCCCGCTGCATGGTGTTGGGGTTGACCCCGGCCTGGGCGGCCAGCTCCCGGACGCCGGGCAATCTCTCCCCCGGCGGGTACTCGCCCTTCAGTATCTTCAGGGTCAGCTGCTCGATGATCTGCTGCCAGATGGGGCGGTCGTCGGTAAACTGCCAATCCATTGGTTGCTTCCTCCTTTCATTGGGGTTGTATCTTTGTATTAGGTGAGTAATACAATAATACAGATGGATTCGTTTGTCAAGGGGTTTCTAAAAAAATTTTATGGTGCATAGAGTAGGATAGAAGATGATTTCTATTCGATAGGCCGGGGCTGCGCGCCCCGGACGGGCGCCTACTTTTTGTGTGGACAAAAAGTAGGCAAAAAGCCACCAAAACCATACGGTTTTGGATTCCCTTATGATTACGGGGGCTATTTGTTTTGCGCCGTGGCACAGTCTGGTTTTGTCTGCTGTACTGCCGTCCGCTTTGCGCATCTTCTGCGTCTATTTCAGTGTGGTCATCGGTAGCCCCTACCGTATTGCTTTGGGAACTCCCGGCGGTGGTTAAGAAACGGCTTAGCCCCTCTGTCTTCCGATAGCGCGCATCCGCCGGTGCTTCGCCTGCTGACGGCCCATGGAACCCCGCAGGACAGGCGGACCCCAGGTCGCAGCGTAAACAAATCAAAACATTTGGGGATTCTCAAGGGGTCTCGACCCCTTGAGGGTGCTTTTGTTACTTTTCCCACAAGGGAAAAGTAAACCCCGCCCGGCAAGGGCAAGGAAACCTCTGGAGGGCAACAATGGAACTTTTCAAAAAAGAAATACGCGTATTGGACGGCGCGGCGGAGCTGTTCGACCTGCCGGCCGATCTGGTGGCGGGGCTCCCGCACATCGAGGTCGTGGGCAGCACCCATTTTTACATGGAGCGGCACAAGGGAATCCTCTCCTACAGCGGGGAGGAAATCGACATCAACGGGGAAGGCTGCATCATAAGGATCTATGGGGAAAAGCTGGAGCTGATGAGCATGACGGGGGATCAGCTGCGGATCAAGGGAACCATCTCGCGTGTGGAGTGGGTGAAATAACATGCTGAAGCATCTGGTAAATCTGGTCAAGGGCGAGGTAACCGGACGGGTGGAGAGCGGGTTTCCGGAGCGGGTGCTGAACATCTGCGCGGAATATGGGATCCTCTTCTGGGATCTGAACTGGGCTTCGCCGGTAGAATTTACCTTCACCATGACCCGGCGGGACTGGAAACGGCTCCGGCGGCTGAGCAGGAAAATCGACTGCGACATGACCGTCCTGCGCTGGAAGGGCGCGCCCTTCTTCCTGGGCCGGATGCGCCGCCGGTATGGCCTGTGGGTCACGCTGGGGATCTGCGCGGCGCTGGTATTCTGGGGCTCCTTTTTTATCTGGGATTTCAAAATAGAGGGAAACGAGCAGGTCTCTCAGCAGGAGATCCTGCGGGCGCTGGACAAATGCGGCGTGGGCTTCGGGACCTACGGCTTCGATGTGGATTCATCGGAATTGAGAAACTATATCCTCCTGGAGATTCCAGAGCTGAGCTATATCGCCGTCAACATAAGGGGCTGCCGGGCCTATGTCCAGGTGCGGGAGCGCGTCCTCCCGCCGGAGATCGTCAGCAAGCGGGAGCCGGGGAACACCGTGGCCGCCAAGGACGCGCTGATCACCGCCATTCAGCCCTGGGACGGGGAGAAAATGGCGCTGCCGGGAACCACGGTGAAGGAGGGGCAGCTGCTCATCTCCGGCGTGGTGCAGGACAACGTCACCGGCGTGCGGTACCTGCGGGGAATGGGGAAGGTCTATGGGCGGACCTGGTATCAGCTTCAGTGCCGGGTGCCCCTGACCGCGTGGGAAAAGACCTACACCGGGAAGGAAAACCAGCGGCACGCCCTTCTGATTGGAAAAAAACGGTGGAATCTCTATTTTAGCAGTAGCATTTCGGGGGATACTTGTGATAAAATAATAAATTGGAACAAGTGTGAGCTGCCAGGCGGCGTGGCAACTCCGCTGACCGTGGTGACGGAGACACTGCGGCCCTACGAGCTGACCGAGCGGCAGAGGAGCGAGCGGGAGGCCCTGGCCCTGGCGGAGGAGGTTCTGGACGCGCGCCTGGCGGGGTATCTGGACGAGGGGACGATCCTCAGCCGGGAGGTCACCAGCGAGGCCGTGGACGGATATCTGGTGGTGACGCTGGCGGCGGAGTGCGAGGAGCAGATCGGGCGGTTTGTGGACGCGCCGGGGCAGTGACGCGCGGCGCCGCTGCCGGGACCGGCCGATGGGCGCGGCCCAATGACGGTCCCTGGTTGTTGAGTGCTCGCCCGGGCGGGATGGTATAAATGATATAAAAATTGCGATACAGGAGACATTTTCAATGGAACAAAGGATAGAAATTGAGCGTCTGGAGGAGGCCGCCAGCATTTTCGGCTCCTTCGACGAGAACATCCGGCTCATTGAGTCGGAATTTCACGTGGTGGTCACCAACCGGGAGGGCGAGCTGCGCATCGCCGGGGAGCCGGAGGACACCATGCTGGCTTCCAAGGCCATCCACGCCCTGCTGACCCTGGCCAGCCGCGGGGAGAACATCGGACAGCAGACCGTGCGGTACGTCATCGGCCTGGCCCGCTCCGGCCAGGCCGACAAGGCCGCCGAGCTGACGGCGGACGTCATCTGCATCACCTCCAAGGGCCGGCCCGTGAAGGCCAAGACCATCGGGCAGAAGAAATATATCGAGTCGGTGCAGAAAAATACCGTCACCATCGGCGTTGGCCCCGCCGGTACGGGCAAGACGTACCTGGCGGTAGCCGCCGCCGTGGCGGCTTTCCGGGACAAGCAGGTCAACCGCATCATCCTCACCCGGCCAGCCGTGGAGGCGGGGGAGCGGCTGGGGTTCCTGCCGGGGGATTTGCAGAGCAAGGTGGACCCCTACCTGCGGCCCCTGTACGACGCCCTCTTTGACATGCTGGGGGCGGAGACGTACCAGAAGTATCTGGAGCGGGGGAACATCGAGGTGGCCCCCCTGGCCTATATGCGCGGGCGGACGCTGGACGACAGCTTCATCATCCTGGACGAGGCCCAGAACACCAGCCGGGAGCAGATGAAGATGTTCCTCACCCGCATGGGCTTCGGGTCCAAGGTGGTCATCACCGGCGACGTGACCCAGATCGACCTTCCGGCGGACAAGACCTCCGGACTGAAGGAGGCCGTGCGGGTGCTGAAGAATGTGGAGGGCATCGGCATCCGCGAGCTGACGGACCAGGACGTGGTGCGCCATGTGATGGTCCAGCGGATCATCAAGGCTTATGACGATTACTACAATAACAGCAATAAAGGAAAGAAGAGATAGAACATGGCGAAGCGGCATTATATCCCCGTGACGGCGGACGTGCCGGGGGTGGATGAGAGGAAACGCGCCCTCATCCGCAAGGCCATCCGGACCGCCCTGGGGCTGGAGGGGGTGGATTTCCCCTGCGAGGTGGACGTGTCCGTGACCAATGATGAGACCATCCATCAGATCAATCTTGAGCAGCGGGGCGTGGACAGGCCCACGGACGTGCTGAGCTTCCCGGCCTTCGAGCTGACGCCGGGGGAGCTTCCCGGCGGGGAGGACGCGGACCCGGCCACGGGGCTGGTGCCTCTGGGGGACATGGTGATCTCCCTGGAGCGGGTCCAGGCCCAGGCCAGGGAGTACGGGCACTCCAGCCGGCGGGAGCTGGCGTATCTGGCGGTGCATTCGGTACTGCATCTGCTGGGCTACGACCATCTGGACGAGGGACCGCAAAAGGCGCGGATGCGGGCTAGAGAGGACGCCGTTATGGCGGAGCTGGGACTGGAACGGTAGAACTTCCGCGTACTGCGAAGGAGTCCAGAACCATTGGTTCCGGCACGCCTTTGCCGCGGGCAGCGGCAGCAATAATCCCGGCAGAATCGCTCAATGCCGGAAAAATAAGAAAGTTGAGGATTACCTGAATGAACGACATCAAGAAAACAGCGATGATTACCATCGCGGGCCGGCCCAACGTGGGCAAGTCCACCCTGACCAACGCCCTGGTGGGCGAGAAGATCGCCATCGTCTCCCCCAAGCCCCAGACCACCCGCAACCGCATCTGCGGCGTGGTGAACCGGGGGGACACCCAGTTCGTCCTCATGGACACGCCCGGCTTCCACAAGGCCCGGACCCGGCTGGGGGACTACATGGTGAACGTGGTCAGGCAGTCCGTGGCGGACGTGGACGGGGTGTGCCTGATGGTGGAGCCCATCGCCAATGTGGGGACCCCGGAGCGGGCCCTCATCGACCGCATTGAGGAGGAGCGCCTGCCCGCCGTGCTGGTCATCAACAAGATCGACACCGTGGAGAAGGCCCAGCTGCTGGAGGTCATGGCGGTCTACAGCAAGGTCCACCAGTTCGACGCCATCATCCCCGTCTCCGCCCAGGAAAAGGACGGACTGGAGGAACTGATGGAGCAGCTGTCCAGGTATGCTGTGGAGGGCCCCCAGCTGTTTCCCGATGGGGAAACCTCCGACCAGCCGGAGCGGCAGGTGGTGGCGGAGATCGTCCGGGAGAAGCTGCTGCGGAACCTGGACAAGGAAGTTCCCCACGGAACGGCCATCGAGGTGACGAAGTTCTCGGAAAGAGATAACGGGATGATTGACCTGGATGTGACCATCTACTGTGAGAAAGCCAGCCACAAGGGCATCATCATCGGCAAAAACGGAGCCATGCTGAAAAAAATCGCCTCCCACGCACGGGAAGACATCGAGCGGTTTATGGGAACCAGGGTTTATATGGAAACCTGGGTGAAGGTAAAGGAGAACTGGCGGGATAACATCAACTATATCCGCTCCTTCGGGTATGACGAACAGTAGAGAAAGAGACTGAAAATACAATGAATGATCGGGAAAAGATGGTCCTGCTGAAAAACGGCAGGACCTACCTCCTCCGCCTTGCGGAGGAAGGCGACGCGGAGATGCTGCTGGACTATCTGAAGGCCACCTCCGCCGAGACGCCCTACATGATCCGGGAGCCGGAGGAGGTCCGGACCAGCGTGGAGGAAGAAGTGGAGTTTATCCGGAGAAACCGGGAGGATCCCCGCGCCCTGCACCTGCTTGCGTTTGTGGACGGCGTGTTCGCGGGAAGCTGCTCCTTTGCCCCCAAGTCGGAGCGGGTCCGGATGCGGCATCGGTGCAATGTGGGGATATCCCTGTACCGGGAGTCCTGGGGCATGGGCGTCGGGACGGCGCTGATGAGCGAGATTCTGGCCGGCGCCAGGTCCGCCGGATATGAGCAGGCGGAGCTGGACGTGGTTTCCACCAACGCCCCGGCGGTGGGGCTGTACCAGAAGCTGGGCTTCGAGGTCACGGGGACCATCCCCCGCGCCTTCAAGTACCGGGACGGGAGTTACGCGGATTTTCTGTTTATGGTGAAGAAGCTTTGAGGCCGTGATGGGAAAGGGAAACGGTATGAACGGAATCATTCTCTATCAGTCCAAATATGGAGCGACCAGGAAATACGCGCAATGGCTGTCGGAAAGAACCGGCTTCCCGTATATCGAGACAAAAAAGGCGAAGATAGCGGACGTTCAAAAATATGACGCAGTTATTCTCGGCGGCGGGATCTACGCGTCGGGGATCGCGGGCCTGTCGTTCCTGAAAAAGCACCTGGAGGCCCTGGCGGGAAAGAAGCTCATCGTGTTCTGCGCCGGAGCGTCGCCCTATGAGGAAAGGGCGTTTCGGGAGATCGTGGAGCACAACATGACGGGAAAGCTGTCCGCCGTCCCCTGCTTCTATTGCCGGGGCGCGTGGGATATGGCGGCAATGAACGCGATTGACCGGAATCTGTGTAAGATGCTGCGCAGGGCGACGGCAAAGAAGCCGCCTTCCGAATACGAGCCCTGGGAAAGGGCCCTGATGGAAGCCGGGGAGGAAACATGCGACTGGACCGATCCGAAATATCTGGACCCGATCCTGGAGGAAATCCGGCCGTAAGCGCGGCAGAGCGGCGGGCACGGCTCGCCCCCGCGTCCGAATTCTGCCCACCACCACAAATCTTACCACGTATACCCGCTTCTGCTTCTGCCCACCATAAGGCGGGAGGATGGAAGCGATGGAGGATGGATATTGGGGCCTGTTCTGGAGTACCGGACGGCCTGAGTTTTATCTGCGCGCCCGTCACGCCCCGCGGGACGAGACAGGCGGGGGGACGGTCGTTCAGCCGCCCGAGGCGGATGGGTGACGTCCCCGCATGCAAATTGCGGAACAGACCAAAGCAAAACGACACACAGATCGTGTGTCGTACATAAGAGGACGCGATATGGCAAGAGAACGGACCGTGGTAAAGGGCATCGTCCTGCGGGCGGTGGACACCAAGGAAAGCGACAGGATATTGACCATCCTGACCCCCGGCGGGAAGCTGCCGGTGGTGGCGAAAGGGGCCAGGAGCCGGAAAAGCCGGGTCACCGCCTGCACCCAGCTGCTGGTCTATGCCGAGTTTACCCTCAGCGAGAGCCGCGGGTGGCAGTATCTCAGCGAGGGGAACACCATCGAGCTGTTTGACGGGGTACGGAGGGACGTCGGGCTGCTGAGCCTGGCCAGTTACTTCGCGGAGCTGACGGAGGCGGTGGCGCTGGAGGATACGGAGAGCGGGGAGGTGCTGTCTCTGCTGCTCAACGCTCTGTACGCCCTGGGGACGCTGAAGAAGCCCCAGGCGCTGGTAAAGGCGGCCTTCGAGCTGAAGCTGATGAGTCTCACCGGCTTTGAGCCCCTGGCGGACGCCTGCGCCTGCTGCGGCAGTCCGGAGCCGGAGAATCCGATGCTGGACCTGCGGGAGGGCGTGGTCTGCTGCGGGAAATGCGGTGGACCGCCGCGGGCGGCAGCGGCTGGTCCGGCAGACCGCTGGTCTGCCCGCGGTCTGTCCATGCCCTTGTCTTCCGGAGCTCTGGCTGCGCTGCGGCATGTGCTCTACGGGGAGGCAAAGCGGCTTTACAGCTTCTCTCTGGCGGCGGAGGATCTGAAACGGCTGGGGGACGCCAGTGAGGCCTACGTCCACGCCACGCTGGAAAGAGGGTTCGGGACGCTGGATTTTTATAAGGGGCTTCAAATTCAGGGGGCAGAGGGATGATTGAATGAATGGGAACGCAGGACGGTGAAGCGACCATTTTATTATGCGAAAACGACGGCCAACAAATGACAGGCCCAATTTGGAGAAAAAATTATGAGCGAACTATTTGACAAATCCATACGGACATTAGAGCTTCCGGCAGTTCTGAACATGCTGGCGGAGCAGACCAACAGCGCGGAATCCCGGGAAAAGGCCCTTGCCATCGTCCCCCAGACGGACGTGGACGACGTGCGCCGCCTCCAGGACGAGACCGACGCGGCACGGAGCATGATCGGCCTGAAGGGCTCCCCCGCCTTCTCCGGCATCAAGCCGGTGGCGGAGAGCCTGTACCGGGCGGACCACGGCGGCGCGCTGAACACCCGCGAGCTGCTGGACATCGCCGGGGTGCTGCGGTGCGCCCGGCGGGTGCGGGACTACTTCAATGACGGCGGGCAGAAGACCGCCATCGACGTGTTCTTCTGCGCCCTGCGGGGCAACCGGTTCCTGGAGGAGAAGATATTCACCTCCATCCTGGAGGAGGACGTCATTGCCGACAACGCCAGCCCTGAGCTGGCGGACATCCGGCGGCACATCCGGGTGGCCGCCTCCAAAGGACGGCAGATCCTGCAAAAAATCATCTCCTCCCAGAGCTACAGCAAGGTGCTCCAGGAGGCCATCATCACCCAGCGGGACGGGCGGTTCGTGGTGCCCGTGAAGGCGGAGTTCCGGGGCAGCATGCCGGGACTGGTCCACGACGTTTCCTCTAGCGGGGCCACCATCTTCGTGGAGCCCATGGGGGTGGTCCAGGCCAACAACGAGCTGAAGGAGCTGGAGGCCAAGGAGAAGAAGGAGATCGAGCGCATCCTCCGGGCCCTGTCCGCCGAGGCGGCGGGGTGCCACAATGACATTCTGTCGGATTACGACATGCTGGTGCGGCTGGACCTGATTTTCGCGCGGGGCCAGCTGAGCTATAAGATGAACGCCACCAGGCCGGAGATCCGACGCAACGGCAGCGTCTGCCTGCGCCACGCCCGGCATCCCCTGCTGGACACCGGCAGGGCCGTGCCCATCACCATCGAGCTGGGGCAGAAATTTGACACCCTGGTCATCACCGGCCCCAACACCGGCGGAAAGACCGTCAGTCTGAAAACCCTGGGCCTGCTGACCCTCATGGCCCAGTGCGGCCTTCACATCCCGGCGGACGACCGCAGCGCGGTCAGCGTCTTTGACCGGGTGCTGGCGGACATCGGCGACGAGCAGAGCATCGAGCAGAGCTTATCGACGTTCTCCGCCCACATGGTGAATATTGTGAAGATCCTGGACGAGGCGGACGGCCACAGCCTTATTCTCTTCGACGAGCTGGGGGCGGGCACCGACCCCATCGAGGGCGCGGCCCTGGCCATCGCCATTATCCAGCACGTCCGGGACAAGGGCGGCAAAATCGCCGCCACCACCCACTACGCCGAGCTGAAGACCTTTGCCATGACCACGGCGGGGGTGGAAAACGCCAGCTGCGAGTTCGATGTGGAGACCCTTCGGCCTACGTACAAGCTGCTCATCGGCATCCCGGGCAAGTCCAACGCTTTCGCCATTTCCCAGCGGCTAGGACTGGACAGCGCCGTCATCGAGACCGCCAAGGCCCAGATGGACAGCGAGTCCATCCGGTTTGAGGACGTGCTGACCCAGCTGGAAGAGAAGCGCCAGCGGCTGGAGAAGGACCAGACCGAGGCGGAACGCCTCCGCCTCCAGCGGGAATCCGACGCCAAGCGGGCCCACGAGTTCCGGGAGCAGATGGAGCGGGCCAAGGAGAACGCCCGCACGCGGGGCGAGGCCGAGGCCCGGCGCATCGTCCGGGAGGCGAGGGCCCAGGCGGACGCCATCTTCGAGGAGCTGGCCCAGCTGCGGAAGGAACAGGAGAAGGCCGCCAGCTGGCAGAACGTCAACGACGCGAAGGCCGCCATCCGGGGGAAGCTGAACCAGCTGGAGGAGGAGCTCCACTTCGAGGTGGAGAAGGAGCCCATCCCCGCCCCCAGCCGTCCCATCCGTGAGGGCGACCTGGTGGAACTGGGCGGCACCCGGAAGCAGGCGGTGGTCACCGCCGTGAACGGGGAGAAGCTCCAGCTCCTGGCGGGGAATATGAAACTGACCGTCAAGGCTGCGGAGGTCCGGCTCATCGAGGACGCCGAGACGCTGGCGAAGCGGGAGGCCAAAAAGCGGGCCGCGGCCACCGTCCGCCTGGCGGGAGCCAGGGCGGCGGTGAACGAGCTGGATATCCGGGGCCTCATGACCGACGAGGCGGATCTGCAGGTGGAGCGGTTTATAGACAACGCCGTCATGGGGAAGCTGAACATCGTGACCATCATCCACGGCAAGGGCACCGGCGCGCTGCGGAAGGCGGTCCATCAGCAGCTCAAGCGCCACAGCGCGGTGAAATCCTTCCGCCTGGGCCGGTACGGCGAGGGCGAGGACGGCGTCACCGTGGTGGAACTGAAGCAGTAACAACTCCGGCGGCCCTCCGGCATAAGCTGAAGGAAGGACGGCATAGGGCGGACAGCTTCCGGGAATGCATGCCGCAAATGGCAAGTCGTGCCTCCGGGAAGCCGGAAAAGGTTCATTTTCGTAAATTTTCCCACAAAACGGCGTGCAAAGCTCCTTAGTGGACAAATAAATTTGTGGAATGTGCCGTTGACGGACAAAGAGAAATTTGATAACATAGGGGTATCCAAAAAGCGCGGTCGGGACTGCCGGCTGTTGCCTTACGCCGGGAGACGGCGTGGGCGGTCATTCAGTATGTGGAGTTTGAGATTGAAGAGGAGATAATAGGTCTATGTATACGCAGGAAGTCACTATTAATAACGAAGTCGGTCTGCACGCGAGACCCGCCACCTACTTCATCCGCAAGGCCAACGAGTTCAAGAGCGGCATCTGGGTTGAGAAGGATGAGCGCCGGGTCAACGCCAAGAGCCTGCTGGGTGTCCTGTCTCTGGGCATCGTCAAGGGTACCACCATTACCCTGATCGCTGACGGTTCCGATGAGAAGGAGGCTGTCGAGGCCCTGGCTGAGCTGGTTCGCTCCGGCGAATTCGGCGACTAAAGACGTTATACACAGCGGGTGAAAGACTGTTTCGGTAACGAAGCAGTCTTTTTCTGCTTAATTTTGCCCAAGATGCGGAGGACTATATGAGCTGGCTGAACCATAAAAAATTTGACGCCCATGTCCATGTCCTGCCCGACGAGCGGGCGGCGCAGTTTCTGACCAATGAGGGGCCGGACGCCCCCTGGTCCCGGTGCGGCGTGGAGGACTATCTGCGGCGGATGGACCGGTATCACATTGAGAAGGCCCTGCTGCTGCCCGTCAACGACCCGTATCTGTACTACCAGGACCCGGACGAGACCAACCGCTTTCTGGGCGGACTGGTCCGGAAATACCCGGACCGGTTCCGTGCCTTTGCCGACGTGACCGCCAGCGGGGCGTACTTCATCGAACAGACTCCCTGGATTCTGGAGGACGCGGTGAAGGAGTACGGCCTTTCCGGGCTGAAGCTTCATCCCACCAACCTGCACATGGACGCGGACGACCTGCGGCTGGTGCCGGTGCTGCGGAAGGCGGCGGAGTTGGGGGTCCCGGTGATGTTCCACGCCAACCCCTGCCGTCTGGGATTCCACGACAACTGCGCCCCGGACAAGATCAACCGGATGATTCAGGTGTTCCCGGACCTGGATGTCATTACCGCCCACCTGGGCGGGATGAAGTGGCAGGACGCGGTGTCCGGGTGTACCTGGGCGGACATGTCCTATATCCTGCCCAAGCTGGCTGCCCTGTACGGTATCGAGCAGACCAACCGGATTCTGCGGGCCTTCGGGCCGGAGAGACTGATCTTCGGCACGGATTTTCCGGACGGGGCGTATGACGCTTATTTTCAGATCCTGGATCAGATGGACTTCACGGACGAGGAAATCGAAAAAATTGCCTGGAAGAACATTGAGAGCCTGCTGGCAAAAGAAAGGTGAGTATGACGGTGCGTCTGGAAATCAGGAAGGACATCAGTTCCTCCAGCCTCCATATCCTGGCCATGGGGCTGATGCTGTGCGACCATTTGTGGGCCATGCTTTTTCCCTCGGCGGAATGGCTGACGTGCGTGGGGCGGATGGCGTACCCCATTTTCGCGTTCCTGGTCGCGGAGGGCTATGCCCATACCAGCAATCTGCGCCGGTATATGCGGCGCCTCCTGTTCTGGGCGGTGCTGTCGGAGATCCCCTTCGACCTGATGTGCGGCGGTTCCATATTCTACCCCTATCATCAGAACGTACTCTGGACCTTCCTCCTGAGCCTGGGAGTGATCGCCCTGATGGAACGATGCAGGGAACGCTTTCGGCCCACGGCGGCGGCGTTCCTGCAGGCGGGACTTGTCCTGCTGGGATTTGTTCTGGGGTACGCCGTCATGGCGGACTATTACGGCGCGGGCGTTCTGACCGTGCTGACGTTCTATTTCTTTCGGGGGCAGAGCTGGAAAAAGCGCCTGCTCCAGCTGGTATGCCTGTATATCCTGCATGTGCGGCTGCTGGGGGGCTATTACTACGCCGTCCAGCTGTTCGGCCATGAGCTGGAAATTGTTCAGCAGGGCTTCGCGCTGCTGGCGCTGCTCCCCATCTGGCTCTATCAGGGGCGGCGGGGCATCCACAGCAAAAGGTTTCAATATTTTTGCTACGCCTTTTATCCGGCGCATATGCTCCTGCTCTTTCTGATACGGGAGTAGATGCCGGGATGACTTTTCATCGGAGAATCGAAAAAACAGTCTTCGGAGGATGAACCATGACCAAAGACCAGCTCCTGGAAAAAGCCAACAGCCTGCCCCTGGCCCCCGGCGTGTACCTGATGCACGGCGCGGACGGCGAGGTCATTTACGTGGGCAAGGCCAAAAAACTGAAAAACCGGGTGAGCCAGTACTTCCAGGCGGGCCGGGGGCACAACCTGAAGACCCATACCATGGTGGGTCTGGTGAACGACTTTGACACCATCATCGTGGGCAGCGAGTTTGAGGCTCTGGTGCTGGAGAACGCCCTGATCAAGCAGTACATGCCCCGGTACAACATCCTGCTCAAGGACGACAAGGGCTATCCCTTCGTCCGCCTCAGCCGGGAGGCATACCCAAAGTTCTCCATCGTCAGCCGGGTATCGGACGACGGGGCCAGATACTTCGGCCCCTACGGCGGACGGAACGAGACCCGTTCCGCCCTGGACGCCATCCGGGCCGCCCTGCACCTGCCCGCCTGTACCAAGACCTTCCCCCGGGACATCGGGAAAGAGCGGCCCTGCCTGAACCACCACATGGGCCGCTGCGACGGCTTCTGCCGGGCGGAACTGACGGCGGAGGAGTACAACCGCCGGATGGACCTGGCGGTCCAGCTGCTGGAGGGCAAGATCCGGCTGGTTACCGCCCAGCTGGAGGAGGAGATGGAGCGGGCTGCGGAGGAGCTGCGCTTCGAGGAGGCGGCGGTCCTCCGGGACCGGATCGGCGCCATCCGGGTTCTCAGCAAGCGGCAGAAGGTTTTCGCGGGCGTCTGCGCCGATACGGACGTCTGGGGACTGTACCTGGGGGCCAAGTGCTGCTACGCGGTACTCCACTACGAGGAGGGGCAGCTGACGGGCCGGGAGGCGGAGCTGTTCTCCGCCTCCGCGCTGGACGATATGGCGGAGATTCTCTCCGCCCTGCTGCTGCAATATTACGGCGGCCGGTCCGTACTGCCCAGGGAGATTTATCTGCCCGCGGCTATCGAGGACCAGGAGGTGCTGGAGCAGCTGCTGACGGAGAAGGCGGGACGCAAGGTCTCTCTCAAGGTCCCCCAGCGGGGGGAACGGGCCCAGGTTCTGCAAATGGCGGAGACCAACGCCCGCGAGGAGGCGGAACGTCAGACCAGCAGCCAGGAGCGAGCGGACAAGACACTGGAGCTGCTGGGCAAGCTTCTGAACCTTCCCGAGCCGCCCGCGGTCCTGGAGTCCTACGATATCTCCAACACGGGCGCGGACGACATCGTGGCCTCCATGGTGGTGTTCCACGGCTCCCGGCCCGCCAAGGACCGGTACCGCCGCTTCCGCATCAAGGAACTGGACGGGCACCCGGACGACTATAAATCCATGGAGGAGGTCCTGACAAGGCGGCTCACCCATTACATGGAGCAGGACAAGAAGTTCATGCCCCTGCCGGACGTGATGCTCATTGACGGCGGCGAGCAGCACGCCAAGGTGGCCCGCCGGGTCACGGAGCATTTCGGCCTCGCCATCCCCATCTTCGGCATGGTGAAGGACGATCGCCACCGGACCCGCGCCCTGGTGACACCGGAGGGCCGGGAGATCGGCATCAAGGGTACCCAGGCGGTGTTTTCCCTCATCGGACGCATCCAGGAGGAGACCCACCGGTTTGCCATCACCTTCAACCGGGAGAGTCACGGAAAATCGGTGAGAGGGTCCACTCTGGACGGCATCCCCGGCGTGGGCGAGGTGAGAAGAACGGCTCTGCTGAAGCATTTCAAGAGCCTGAAAGCCATTAAGGAGGCATCCCTGGAGGAATTGCAGGCCGTGGTGCCGAAAAACGCCGCACAGGCCGTATATGACTGGGCGCATCCGATAGAAGACCAGGCCGCCAAGCAAGAACCCCGGGAGACCTGAACGCCTTATAGCGGCAGGGGCTGCCGACAACATCCTGAAACAGACGCTTCGGGATGAAAAAGCAATCCCGCCGCCTCCGGCGGCCGGATAGAAAGGAGGTCAACGATGCGTCTCTGCCTTGCCAAAGCTCCATGCAGGGTCTGATCCGAACGGGACAGCATGGAGCTGAATACGGAAGATAAAGTAATGAAGTTCGGACAGGCTCTGCGTTTTTATTGGGAAAATAAAAATGAGGAGTCTGTTATGAAAAACAATAGATTTGATTTTACGGGATTAAAAAGCTTTTTTATCGTCTGGAGCACCCAGAACCTCTCCAGCCTGGGCAGCGCCATGACCAGCTTCGCGCTGGTCATCTGGTCCTACCAGCAGCAGGGCTCCGCCCTGACCACGGCGCTGCTGAGTGTGTGTTCCTATGCCCCCTATGTGCTCCTGAGCATCTTTGCCGGAAGCCTGGGGGACCGGTGGGACAAACGCAGGACGATGGTCCTGTGCGACGTCTTCGCCGCTCTGACCACGCTGGCGGTGCTGCTCCTGCTGCGGACGGGACGGCTGGAGATCTGGCATCTCTACGCACTCAACGCCCTGAACGGGCTCATGAACACCATTCAATACCCGGTCAGCGAGGTTGTAGTGACCCTGCTGACCCCCAGGGACCAGGTCCAGCGGGTGTCCGGCCTGCTGTCCTTCTCCGGTTCTCTGGTAAGCCTGCTGTCGCCGGTATTCGCCACGGCTGTGCTGACCCTGCTGGAGCTGGAAGCGGTGATCGTCTTTGATCTGGCCACCTGCGCCATCGCGGTGCTGACTCTGGCATTCTGTGTACGTATCCCGGAGTCGCCTGCGCCGGAGAAACGGGAGTCCCTTATACAGGCCGCTCGGGAGAGTATGGTTTGGCTGGTGGAAAACCGGGGCATATTGGACCTGATTCTCTTTCTGGCCGCGATCAACCTGATTGCCAGCATCTACAACGCGGCTCTGCCGGCCATGATCCTCTCCCGCTCCGGCGGCGGGGAAACGGTGCTGGGTGTGCTGGAGACGGTGACAGGGCTGGCCAATCTGGCGGGGAGCCTGCTGGCAACGCTCCTGCCGGAGCCAAAAAGCCGGGTACGGGTCATCTGCAACAGCCTGCTGCTCTCCATGAGCACGGAGAATCTCCTGCTGGCCCTGGGCCGTCACGCGGGCGTGTGGTACGTCGGGGCCGTTCTGGGCTGGCTGTGCATTCCCATCATGAATGCCAATCTGGGCGCGCTGATGCGTCTGTATATTCCGGTGGAGCTGCAGGGCCGGGTGTACGCCGCCCGGAATACCCTGCAATTTTTTACCATCCCGGTGGGCTATCTGCTGGGCGGCTGGCTGGTAGACGAGGTCTGCGAGCCTTACATGGCCGGTCTGGCGGCGGAATCCCCGCTGGTCCGGCTGCTTGGCGGCGGGAAGGGAAGCGGCGCTGCGCTGCTGTTCCTGTTCATCGCGGCCGCGGGAGTGCTGGTCTGCCTGATTTTCCGGCGGGACCGGCGGATCTGGAGCCTGGAGGAGGAATGATCTGTGAAAAAAACAGCCTTTGTCACCGGCGGCAGCCGGGGAATCGGACGGGCCATCGTCCGGGAGCTCGCCTCGGAGGGCTACGCCGTGGGCGTGAACTATCTGAAGGCGGAACGACAGGCGGAGACTTTGGCCGCGGAGATCCGGGAGCGGGGCGGGGCGGCGCTGGCGGTCCGGGCCGACGTATCGGACCGGGAGGCCATCACCGCCGCCATCCGCGAGACGGAGGCGGCCTTCGGCCCCGTGGACCTGCTGGTCAACAACGCCGGCATCGCCCAGAATGACCTGTTTCAGGACACCCCGGAGGAGCTGTGGCGGCGGATGTTCGCTGTTCACGCCGACGGGGACTTCCATACGATCCGGGCGGTGCTGCCCCATATGCTCCACGAGAAGGCGGGGTGCATCGTGAACATTTCCTCCATCTGGGGACTGCGGGGCGCGGCCTGCGAGGTCGCCTACGCCGCGTCCAAGGCGGCCGTCATCGGACTGACCCGGTCCCTGGCCATGGAGCTGGCCCCCTCCCATATCCGGGTCAACTGCGTCGCGCCGGGGGTCATCGCCACCGACATGGTATCCGGCCTGGGAGAGGAAACCTTGGCCTCCCTGATGGACCAGACCCCTGCCGGACGGCTGGGGAGGCCGGAGGACGTGGCGAAAGCCGTAGCCTTTCTGGCGCGGGAGGACGCGGATTTCATTACCGGACAGGTGCTGACCGTGGACGGAGGATTCATTTTGTAATACTTTTTCTTGAAAGAAAAAGTATCAAAAAGAACTTTACTTTCGCTCCCCAATGCATTGCAATTTTTGAATTTCCACACGGTAACGATATTGCACTTTTAATCGAGGAATAGTATAAAACGCGCAAAACTGTCTGGGGATTTTTTCTCCGGGGCGATTCATTCAAAAAAACTGCGGCCCGCCATCCGGCGGACCGCAGTTTTATGCAAGTTCTCAAGGGAAAAAGTCTTATTGAAACGGGAACACTCCCATGACGCTCATGCCGATGACGCAGGCGGCCGCGGCCAGCAGGCAGATGCCGGGAATCCGCAGCAGCCACTCGTAGTGGCGCGGCGCGTGCCTCTGTCCGTCCGGACCCCGCTGGTGGAGCATCCACCACAGCGGGCGGCTGAAGCCCACCAGCAGCGTTCCCGCCATCAGGCAGAGCATGGCCAGCATCAGGGCGGTATCGACTCGGTCCATTTTTTCGCTCCTTTCCGGGCAGACCCGGAGGTCACCTCTCTACAATTTTGTAATATGTGCGGGCCGTCAGCAGATACACCGCGCCGTAGGCCGCGAAGAACACCAGCACCGTGCCCAGGGTACACAGGGCGGTCATAGTGGTATTGTGAATATAGAACAGGGTCAACAGCTTTTCCACCATGTTGAAGTCAAAGACAATATGGATGCTCGCTACCACGATGGGCAGGAAGAACACCATCAGGATCTGGCTGTGAATGGACCTCTTGACCTCGCCGTGGCTCAGGCCCACCTTCTGCATGATCTCGAACCGGTCCTTGTCCTCGTAGCCCTCGGAAATCTGCTTGTAGTAGATAATCAGCACCGTGGCCAGCAGGAAGACAAATCCCAGAAACAGCCCCAGGAACAGGAAGCCCCCCGCCAGACCGTAGGCGTCCTCCGCGCCGTCGCAGCGCAGCGTCCAGGAGCAGCGCTGCCATTTGCCGGTGCCGTCAAAGAAGGCGTCGTCCGCCGACGCGTCCCAGTAGCGGTCCTCCAGCTGGCGGAGCGTATCCTCGTCACAGTCCACGTTCAGGTAGGCGTACCATTGCATCATGCTGGCGTCCTCACCGTAGGCCGCGGCCTGCTTTATCCAGAGCTCGCGAATGGCCGCCTCGTCCCGTACCACGACGGTGACCAGCTGGGCGATGTCGGGGCTGTAATCCGGGTTGTCCCTCAGCTTCCGGACGATCGGGTAAGTGGTCTCCTCCAGCTCCCGGCTCTCGTCGGGGACGACCCAGTGGATGGTCAGCTCCGGCGCATCCACGCCGTAGGCGGCCACCTCGCCGGGCCTAAGATGCAGCGCCTCGCCGGTCTTGGCGGTGTAGTCCGCCTCCGTCATACAGGTGATGGCGACAATGGAGCCCACAGTGCCCTCGGCGAACCGCTCGGTGGTATAGCTGCCGTCCGCCAGCCGCCCCGCGCCGAAGCCGAAGTCGGAGCAGGTGCGCACGCCGCTGATGGATACGCCCTGACCCTCAATGAAGCCCGTCTGGGCCGCCAGCATAGCGTCGGGAAGAAAGGGGGCCCAGTCCTCCCCGCCCCCGCGGGCCTGGGGGAGATACTGCACGGTGATATTGATGTCCCCCGGATACTGCTCCCGGACCATGTCCGCCGTGCCCAGGTACAGCGACAGCGTACCGGAGAGCATGACCATCACCATGGTACACAGGATGCAGATGTTGGCAAGGCCCACGGCGTTCTGCTTCATGCGGTAGAGCATCCCGGAAACGCCGATGAAATGGCCGGTTTTATAGTAAAACTTCTTGTTCTTCCGCAGAGCCTTCAGAATAAAGATGCTCACGGCGGTAAAAAGGCAGTACGTTCCGGCGATGACCAGGAACACCGCCACAAAGTACATCATGACGGCTTCCACGCCGGTTTGGGTTTTTACGGCAATATAGTACCCGGCCCCCAAGGTCACAATGCCCAGCAGGGTCATGAGCCACCGGGTTTTGGGTTCCCGCTCGCCCACATTACCGCCGCGCAGCAGCTCGATGGGCTTTGACACCCGCACCCTGTTCAGGTTCGCCAGCAGCGTCACCGCCAGCAGGATCGCGAACAGAGCCGCCGTCTGGGCCATGCCGTCCCAGCAGATGTAGAATCCGAAGGGCACCGGCATCCCCATCAACTTGTGGAGGATCAGGGTCATCAGCTTGTGGAGAGTGATTCCCGCGATGATCCCTCCACCGATGCCGGTCACACCAATAAGCAGCGTCTCAATCACCAGCACCATGGCAATGTGCTGCTTCCCCATGCCCAGAATGTTGTACATGCCCAGTTCCTTTTTTCGCTGCTTCATGAGAAAGCCGTTGATATACAGCACAAAGACAGCGGAAAACAGGAAAGCAATGACCATGCCGAGATTCATGAACATGTTTACATACATATATCCATTGGGCCGTCCGGGGGTCATATTTGCCACGCCGGAGTCCTTTGCCAGGGCGTTCATGATGTAAATAGCCGCAACGTCCCCCAGCAGAGCCAGGATATAGGGCAGGTAGAATTTCCGGTTGTTCCGGATGCTCTGCACCGCCAGCTTGAGGAAAAGACCTCCGTTTGGTTTCATCCTAATAAATCCTTCCATTACAAAATTTTTCGTCACCGGGCAGCGGACCTGGTCAGCCACCGCAGCGCAGTCCCGCATTGGCCGTCCGCCGAGGCACCTCCGGCAGCTCTGATTGCAGACATTTTTCGTCACCGGGCGGCGAACCTGGTCGGCCACCGCAGCGCAGTCCCGCATTGGCCGTCCGCCGAGGACTAGGACTTGGAGGCCAGGAGAGTCAGAGTATCGGAAATCTTCTGGTACATCTCCTCGGTGGAGCTGATGCCCTTGTAAATCTGATGGAACACCTCGCCGTCCCGGATGAACAGGACCCGCTTGGCGTGGCTGGCGGCCTTGGTGGAGTGGGTGACCATGAGGATGGTCTGGCCCTCGGTGTTCACCTGACTGAAGAGGTTCAGCAGACTGTCGGTGGCCTTGCTGTCCAGCGCGCCGGTAGGTTCGTCGGCCAGGACGATGCGGGGCTCGGTGATCAGGGCCCGGGCCACGGCCACCCGCTGCTTCTGCCCGCCGGAGACCTCGTAGGGGTACTTTTTCAGCAGGGCGTCGATGCCCAGCCGCCGGGACAGGGGCAGGAGACGGCGCTCCATCTCCTGGTAGGTCTTTCCCGCCAGCACCAGAGGCAGCAGGATGTTGTCCTGGATGGAGAAGGTGTCCAGGAGGTTGAAGTCCTGGAATACAAAGCCCAGGTGGTCCCGCCGGAAGGCGGCGATGTCCCGCTCCTTGATGGTGACGATGTTCTTCCCGTCCAGCAGGACCTCGCCGCTGGTGGGCTTGTCCAGGGCGGCCAGGATGTTCAATAGAGTCGTTTTGCCGCTGCCGGACTCACCCATGATGGCAACATATTCTCCGGGCTCCACGGCAAAGT
This sequence comes from Oscillibacter sp., assembly GCA_014799925.1. GTDB lineage: Bacteria > Bacillota > Clostridia > Oscillospirales > Oscillospiraceae > Pelethomonas. The sequence continues at coordinate 33,885 of JAAVHC010000043.1, read as the reverse complement.
TGACGCTGGCAAGGGCCTGGACCTGCTGACCCCCGAAGCGGGTGGTATAAATCTTTTTCAAGTCGCTGACTTGCAGAATCGGCATGATCTTTTTCCTCCTTGGATTGGTTTGCAGGATTATTATAACGGATTAGAAGACGGCGTTCCATCGTTTTACCTTACAAAATGGGGAGGAAACTTACATTGGTGTAAGGTTGGGGGGTAGATCCGTCCCTGCCGGGATGGGAGGGTGGCGGCTTCTATTTGATGGTCCGGGGCCTGCGCGGCCCCGGACCCCGCGGGTACTTTTCCTCCACGGGAAAAGTACCCAAAAGCGTGCCAGGACCAAGGTCCTGGACCCCTTAGGGCGTCGCTGGAAGCGACACCTTATTACGGAATTATTGTTTTTTGCGCCCGTGGCACGTTTTGGCTGGTCTATCGGTTGTGCCGTCCGCTTCGTTCCTCTTCTGCTTCTGCTTTAGTGTGTGTATCGGAAGCCCCTACCGTTATAACACGAGGAGTCTCCCGGGGTGCCTTTCGGGAGATTCCCGCGTACTGGACGGTAGGGACTACCGAAAACGGCCTTGGTCAGAGGCTTCGCCTCATACACGGATCTATTTCTGCATCAGTCCGGACAGACTACAGGACGGGCGCAAAAACAATATTCCCCGTAATTCAGGGGATTCTCAAGGGGGTATGGCCCCTTGAGGGTGCTTTTGCTTCTTTTCCCACAAGGGAAAAGAAGGCCCCGCCCGGCAGGGCGAATCCATAACAAGATAAGCAGCAGGGCCGCCGCGCGGCGGCAAAAAAGAAGGCCGCCGACCTATCGGTCAGCGGCCATAATCTTATTTCGCGTATTCCACAACCTTCGTCTCCCGAATGACATGGACCTTGATCTGTCCGGGATACTCCAGCTCGCTCTCGATCCTCTTTGCCAGGTCCCTGGCCAGGATGACCATCTGGTCCTCGCTGACCTGTTCGGGGCGGACCATGACGCGGACCTCCCGGCCCGCCTGGATGGCGTAGCTCTTCTCCACGCCGGGATGGGTGCCGGTGATCTCCTCCAGCTTCTCCAGACGCTTGATATAGTTCTCCAGGTTCTCCCGCCGCGCACCGGGACGGGCCGCGCTCACCGCGTCCGCCGCCTGGACCAGGCAGGCCATCAGCGTCTTGCACTCCACGTCGCCGTGGTGGGCCTGAATGGCGTTGAGGATGTCCTCTTTTTCCTTATACTTCCGGCAGAACTCCACGCCCAGATTCACATGGGTGCCCTCATACTCGTGGTCCAGGGCCTTGCCGATGTCGTGGAGCAGGCCCGCCCGCTTGGCGGAGTGGACGTCCAGACCCAGCTCCGAGGCCATAAGGCCCGCGATATGGCTGACCTCAATGGAGTGCTGCAAAACATTCTGTCCATAGCTGGTGCGGTAGTGGAGCCGTCCCAGCATCTTAATGACCTCCGGGTGCAGGCCCCGCACGCCGGTCTCAAAGGCGGCGCGCTCGCCCTCGCTCTTGATGACGGCCTCCACTTCCCTCCTGGCCTTCTCCACCATCTCCTCAATATGGGTGGGGTGGATGCGCCCGTCGGCGATCAGCTTCTCCAGGGCGACCCGCGCCACCTCCCGGCGGACCGGCTCAAAGCAGGAGACGGTGATGGCCTCCGGCGTGTCATCAATGATAAGATCCACGCCGGTCAGGGTCTCAATGGTACGGATGTTACGTCCCTCGCGGCCGATGATGCGGCCCTTCATCTCGTCATTGGGCAGGGGAACCACACTGACGGTAATTTCGGACGCGTGATCGGCGGCGCAGCGCTGGATGGCGGTGGCCACGATCTCCTTGGCCCGCGCTTCGGCCTCATCCTTGGCCCGCTGCTCGATCTCCTTGATCTTCACAGCGGCCTCATGGGTGACTTCGCCCTCCACCTGGGAGATCAGGTAATGCTTGGCCTCATCCACAGTGAGGCCGGAAATGCGCTCCAGCATCTCCGTCTGGCTGCGCTTGATGAGGTCGATCTCCTCCTGGGCCTTGTCGGCGGCGGCGTGCTTCGCAGCCAGCGCCTCTTCCTTCTTCTCGATGTTCTCGGTCTTGCGGTCCAGATTTTCTTCCTTTTGCTGTAGCCGGCGTTCCTGCTTCTGCAGGTCCGCCCGGCGGCTTTTCTCTTCCTTCTCGTACTCGGTGCGGGATTGCAGGATTTCTTCCTTCGCCTCCAGCAGAGCCTCGCGCTTCTTGCTCTCGGAGCTCTTGATGGCCTCGTTGATGATGCGCCGGGCCTCCTCCTCCGCGCTGGAGATCTCTTTTTCCGCTACTTTTTTCCGGTAGGTGACGCCGAGAAAGAAGAAGGAAACAGCCGCCACAATGGCTGCGATCACCGCGATTATCACAGCCTGTAGCAACGTGATCATGCGACGTATTTCCTCCTGTTTCTTCTTTTTGCTTTATGGCATGGGGGTTTGTGCTCGTCCGGCTGCCGGGCGTGCAGAGCCCTGCGGCGGACCTGGAAATAACCGGCGGATACCCCTTATTATCCACCGATAAACATCCAAAGTTAATAATACTCGCTCTACCCGCATTCTGTCAAGCAAAACCTCAGAAACTGGAGAAATCATTTTTGCAAAGCGGTCCGGCTTACCGCAGCATCGCCCTCGCGAACTCCGCCCCGCGCTCCGCCACGCCGGGGAGCCTCACCAGACTGCCCTTCTCATTGGCGGTTTCCAGCATACAGAAATTGGGGGGGAGAAAAAAGCTCTTGTTCATGTTGAGGCCGCTGATCAGCTGGCGGGCCAGAAGGTCGCCGCCGGAGTAGCCGGAGACGACCAAGCCGTAGAGCCGCTTGTCATAAAAGCGGCTCTGGCGGAAAAGGGCCGTCAGGCGGTTGACAAAAGCGGTCAGGTTCGCCGACAGCGCGTCGTTGTAGTTGGCGCAGAGCATGACCAGCGCGTCGCACGTCCGGACCGCCGGGAAGACCTCGTCCACCATGGGTCCGCCGTAGAAGCACCCGCCCCGCTCCCCGAAGTGGAGACAGGCGGTATAGGCGCAGCCGTTGCAGTCGGCAACGGTGCCGTTGCGCAGCCCCAGCTCCTGTACCTCCACCGTCTCCGGCAGATTCCGCCGGACCAGGTCCCACAGCGCCAGGGTATTGCTGGTGGAACGGGAGGAAGCGTGGAGGGCCAGCAGCTTTCGGATGGGCGGCGGAGGCGGCCAGTACAGCAGCCGGTTGACGAGCTCCTCCACCGCCAGGGAGAAGGCCGCGGCCTCATCGGTGCCGTGGATCTCCGCCTGGACCCGGAAATTCCGCAGGGACCCGGTGGCCTCCACCAGAGGCCGCCCCAAAAAGGCGCAGCCCGCCAGGTTGGCCGACAGCACCAGATCCCGCGCCACGTCCTTGGTATACAGCTCCCCCTGGCCGGCGACCACCACGCCGGCGGTGCAGCCGTCCAGGCGGGCCTCTCCCCGGCGAAGGGCGGAGAGCATTTTGTAATATTCCAGGCCGCAGCCTCCCTCGTCCAGGGCCACGGCAAACAGCAGCCGCTCCCCCGTCAGGCCGTTCAGCTCCTCCGCCGTCCGCCAGAGGGTCCAGGCGGGCAGCAGGGGAAGCAGAAGGTCCCGCAGCCGCTGGCTGTAGGGCGGATTGTCCGGGAGGATGACCGTCAGACGCGTCTCGCTCTTATCCAAGGCGCACCAGCTGTTCCACGCCGATGGAGGTGACCATGGCCCCGGCCTCGGTCCGCAGGCCGTGGGCCTTTGAGACGGCGTCCATGATGCGGTTGCGGATCTCCGTGGGAGCGACGATGAAAATCAGCTCCTTCTCTTCCTGGAGGGTGGTGATGCCGGAGGACTGGGCGAAACTCTCGTCCCCCGCCCAGCGGCCCCGGATGATGGTGCCGCCCCTGGCCCCCGCCTTCCGGGCGGTTTCCATGACGGTCTCGGTATAGCCCTGGTTCACGGTGACCAGGATCATGCTGTTTTTGGGCTGGTTCTCCATAGCTTCGCTCGCCTCGCTCTCCACTTTGGTTTTCAGGTTGATATAGGCGGCCACCAGACCGCTGATCGCCGTCAGCGGCATGGTAAAGGCGATGCCCCGCCCCGGCGCCGCCCCCCGCAGCTCATCGTCCAGCTTATCCAGCAGGACGCGGGCGGCGGCGCGGGTGGTAATGCTGAGAATGATGTCCTTCTCCGACCCGCCCAGGCCCAGGATGTCCAGAATTTCCGACGTGGCGGTGCCCTGACCCTCGCAGCGCAGATGGGTGGAGATCTGGTTCTTACGGTACAGCTTCACCAGCTTGCTGCCGCTGCCCCGCTCCACGATGGACATGATAAGGGCCATCTGTTCCGGTTTTTTCATAGCGGGTCCTCCCTCAGTCGTAGTATAGGACGCAGTCCTCCACCTTTGCCATTTCCGCTCGCAGCGCGTCGTCCGCCAGGCGCTTCCTCACCCGGCCGGCCAGGCCCAGCAGCTGGATGGCCACCAGCGGCGTCATGGCCACCAGGGCCACCAGGCCGAAGGCGTCGGTCATCAGGTTGCCCCCCACGGCCTCGCAGGCCCCCATGGCGAAGGGCAGCAGGAACGTGGCCGTCATGGGACCCGAAGCCACGCCGCCGGCGTCGAAGGCCACGCCGGTGAACAGCTGGGGCACAAAGAAGGTCAGCGCCAGCGAAATGGCGTAGCCCGGAATGATGAACCACAGGATGGAGATCCCCGTCAGCACCCGCAGCATGGCGATGCCGATGGAGACGGCCACGCCGATGCTCATGCCCTGCCGCATGGCGGCCTGGGAAATGGAGCCCATGGAGACCTCCTCCACCTGCTTGACCAGCACATGGACCGCGGGCTCCGCGGCCACAATGAAATAGCCCATGAGCATGCCCACGGGAATCAGCAGGAAGGGCAGCTCCCCCGTGGCGATGGTTTTGCCAATCAGCTCTCCCGCGCCCATAAAACCTACGTTGACCCCGGTGAGGAACATCACCAGCCCAACGTATGTATACACCAGGCCGCTGACGATCCGCAGCAGCTGCTTCCGCTTGAACCGCCGGGTGAACAGCTGGAACAGCAGGAACACGGCGCAGATGGGGAGTATGGCCGAGGCCACCTCCTTCGCGTAGTGGGGAATGGCGGTCACGAACTCCCGGGCGGCGGCGCGGGTGGTGACCACATCCGCCAGGGCGGGGGGCGTGTAGCTGGCGCTGTCGGGGGCGTAGCAGATGCCCAGCACCAGCACCGAGAGAATGGGCCCGATGCTGCACAGGGCCACCAGGCCGAAGCTGTCGCTGGTGGCGTTCTTATCATTCCGCACCGAGGCCAGGCCCACGCCCAGAGCCATGATAAAGGGCACGGTGATGGGCCCGGTGGTCACGCCGCCGGAGTCAAAGGATACGGGGATAAAGTCGTTGGGGACGAACAGAATCGCCAGTACAAAGGCCGCCAGGTAAAAGCCCACCAGCAGCCGGGACAGCGGGATTTTCCGCATCACCCGCAGCAGGGCGACCGCCAGAAACAGCCCAACCCCCGCCGACACGGTGAGGATCAGCGTCCATCTGGGGATGGCGGGCACCTGCTGGGCCAGCACCGTCAGGTCCGGCTCCGCCACCGTGACCAGCGCGCCGAGGACAAAGGCCGCCGCCAGCGGAACGATCACGCCCTTCGCCCGGCTCAGGGTCACGCCGATGGCGCTGCCCATGGGGGTCATGGACATGTCTACGCCCAGCGTGAACATGCCCACGCCCACGATCAGCAGGAAGGAACCGAAGAGGAACAGCACCAGGACCCCGGGTGTCAGGGGCACGATGGTAATACTCAGCAGCAGCACGATGGCCGTGATGGGCAGCACGGAGGACAGGGATTCCCGGATCTTCTCCATCAACTGGGGATTAACGCGCACAGGCGGCTCCTTTCCCGCCCGGGAGGGCGAAGCGAATTTTTTCCTTTTTACAGTATACCGGATTTCCCCGCCGCTGTCCAGTGGTTTTGCGCGCGGGAATCAACTTTTTGAAACGCAGAGGTCCCGCGGAGAGGGCGCTCCCATGAAAAAATTTTCCGCGAAAACTTCCCCCTGTCCCCGGAATGTGTTATACTGAAGCAAAACAAGAGGCAATGAGGAAGTTTCATGGAAAAATTAGTCATTGGCATTCTGGCCCACGTGGACGCGGGGAAAACCACCCTGTCCGAGGCCGTTCTGTACAAAACCGGAGCCATCCGGGCCCTGGGACGGGTGGACCACCGGGACGCTTTCCTGGACACCGAGGACCTGGAGCGGGAACGGGGCATCACCATCTTCTCCAAGCAGGCTGTGTTCCGGCTGGGGGAACATGGGGCGGACGCCGCCCGGGAGGTCACGCTGCTGGACACCCCCGGCCACGTGGATTTCTCCGCCGAAATGGAGCGGGTCTTGCAGGTGCTGGACTGCGCCGTGCTGGTCATCAGCGGGACCGACGGCGTTCAGGCCCATACCCTGACCCTCTGGCGGCTGCTGGAGGCGCGGGGTGTGCCGGTATTTCTCTTTATCAATAAAATGGATCTGGCGGGGACGGACCGGGACGGCCTGCTCTCCTCCCTGCGCCAGCGGCTGGGCGAGGGATTCGTGGACTTCGGCGCGGCGGCGGAGGCCCTTTTCGAGGAGGCCGCCACCGCCAGCGAGGAGGCGCTGACGGAATATCTGGAGACGGGGGCGCTGTCCGGTGAAACGCTGCGGCAGCTGATCGGGACGCGCCGGCTGTTCCCCTGCTGGTTCGGCTCGGCGCTGAAGCTGACGGGCGTGGAGGAATTCCTGGCGGGATTGGCGGAATACGCCCCCCGGCCCGCGTATCCCCCGGCGTTCGGCGCAAAGGTCTACAAAATCGGCCGGGACGCCCAGGGCGCCCGGCTGACCTATTTGAAAATCACCGGCGGGAGCCTGCGGGTGAAGGACCTCCTGTCCGGCGTGGACAGCCATGGGGAAGCCTGGGAGGAGAAGGCGGAGCAGCTCCGGGTCTACTCCGGCGCGAAATACCGGACCCTGGACGAGGCCGCCGCCGGAACGGTCTGCGCCGTCACGGGCCTGAGCCGGACCTGTGCCGGTCAGGGACTGGGCGCCGAGGCGGCGTCCGCCCCGCCGGAGCTGGAGCCGGTGCTGAACTATCAGCTGCTCCTGCCCAACGGCGAGGACCCCCACACGGTTCTGGACAAGCTGCGCCTGCTGGCGGAAGAGGACCCTCAGCTCCACATTCTGTGGAACGAGCGGCTCCAGGAGATCCACATCCGCCTGATGGGCCAGGTGCAGCTGGAGGTGCTGCGGCGGCTGATCGCCCAGCGGTTCGGCTTCGATGTGGATTTCGGGCCGGGCGGCATTATCTACAAGGAGACCATCGCCGCCCCGGCGGAGGGGATCGGACACTATGAGCCTCTGCGGCACTACGCGGAGGTCCATCTGCTGCTGGAGCCCCTGCCCAGAGGCAGCGGCCTCCGCTTTGCCACGGCGTGCAGCGAGGACCGGTTAAGCAGGAACTGGCAGCGGCTGATCCTGACTCACCTGGCGGAAAAGGCCCATGTGGGGGTGCTGACGGGCTCCCCCATTACCGATATGAAAATCACCCTGACGGCGGGCCGGGCCCACGTGAAGCACACCGAGGGCGGCGACTTCCGGCAGGCCACCTACCGGGCGGTGCGTCAGGGACTCATGTGTGCCGAAAGCCGGCTGCTGGAGCCCTGGTACCGCTTCCGCCTGGAGGTGCCCGCCGAAAACCTGGGCCGGGCCATGACCGACGTGCAGCAGATGGGAGGACGGTTCGATCCCCCGGAAACCCTGGGAGACACCGCCCTGCTCACCGGCAGCGCGCCGGTATGGTCGCTGGGAGAATACTGGCAGACCGTAGCCGCCTACACCAGGGGCCGGGGGCGGCTGAGCTGCGCCCTGGGGGGGTACGAGGCCTGCCACAACGCTGATGAAGTCATTGAATCGCTGGCCTATGACCCGGAGGCGGACCTGGACAACTCCCCGGACTCCATTTTCTGCGCCCACGGGGCGGGCTTCCCGGTGAAATGGGACCAGGTTCCCGCCTACGCCCATCTGGAGACCGACGTAGACCTGGGCGGAGACGGGGAGAAGCCGGAGCCCCCGCCCCGGACGTCCCCTCCTCCCCGCCCGGCGATCCCCTATCCCTCCTCCCAGGCGGAGGAGAAGTCCCTGCAGGCCATCTTTGAGCGGACCTACGGTCAGGTGAGGCGGAAGGGGCCGGACCCCGGAGAGGCATTCCGTCCAGCCCCCAAGCCGCCGCCCACGCTGGCCAAGCGGACCGTCCCCACCCGCGCGGCGGGACAGGAGTACCTGCTGGTGGACGGCTACAACATCATTTTTGCCTGGGACGAGCTGAAAAACCTGGCAAGGGACAGCCTGGAGGGGGCGCGGCACCTGCTGATGGATCTGCTGTGCAACTATCAGGGGTATCAGAAGTGCGTGGTCATCCTGGTATTCGACGCTTATAAGGTCAAGGGCAACCCCGGCTCGGTGGAGCGTTACCGCAACATCCACGTGGTCTACACCCGGGAGGCGGAAACCGCCGACGCTTACATCGAGCGGGCCACCTACGAGATCGCCAGGGCCAATCCGGACCGCCGGGTCCGGGTGGCCACGTCGGACAGCCTGGAGCAGCTCATCATCCTGGGCCATGGGGCCATCCGGGTCTCTGCCAGGGAGTTCCACGAGGAACTGGAGACCGCGGAGGGCCGGATCTCGGAAATCATTGAGCGAAACAACCTCCGGGGCCGTTCCTTCCGCCAGCTGCGCCACCAGCTGAAAAATCCGGGAGAGAAGTGATGCCGTTCCTTGAAACCTCACGGCGTCAGCCACCCGAATCCTTTGCGGTGCAGCGCCGTGAGCGGATGGAACAGCAGCTCGTAAAGCGGCTTGCTGAATATCCTGATGATTACGGCAATCGTCGCATGAAAGCAAAGTGAAAGGGATTGCCGCCCGCTGTTCACAGGCAGCAATCCCGCTTTCAAAGCAAAAACTACTTGCACAATCTTCCTGTATCGTCTATAATGGACTTGCGAGACAACAGAAGCACAAAAGGCAGGACGTGAAGTGTTCCAGCACCCCACGCCCCTATGCAGGAGGCCGGTTAAGCCCCAGTCCCACACAGCAGAAATTTTCTGCGCCCGAAGTCCATTATAACGGTTTTCCCGGCAATAATCAATGGAGAAATCAGGTGGACGTGTGCGCAGCTTCGGCGGTGCAGGGATTGATACCCCTGCGCCGCTTTTGTTGTCTTGATGGGAACGCCTGCGGGGGCCGGGAAGTCCCGCCCCCAAGGGCAAGTACCATTAAGACAGGGAACCCGTTATTAAAACGAAGGAGAGAACAACATGAGAAAGAAGATGCTATCCCTTGCGCTGGCCCTGGCGATGTGCCTGGGCCTGATGGTCCCCGTGTTTGCGGAGGAGGAATCGAATCCATGGTGGAAGCTGGATGTGCCCGGCAAATCCGATGCTGAGGCGCTTCTGGGCGATAAGACCTTTATCCTCCGCGATTGTGGTTACTTTGATCTCGATTTCCGCATTATGGATACGGCCTTTTTCAAGGATGAGGACCGCCAGTGGTCGTCGAAAAATGTGCGCGTACTGGAAAAGGGCGACACAGCGGTGCTTACCTATACACCGGTGGTATATACCGGCACCGGCGGATTTTCCGGCGGCGGCATCGGTACGGCGTCATTCCACCTGATAGCGTGGTCGGACCCCGACGGAGACGGCGTGTATGACAAACGCCTGATAAAATACAGAGATGATGAAGATTTTGGTTTCCTCGAGGGGAAGAACGGGTATTGTGAACTTCTGTCGGAGGATCTGGAGGTCCTGCCGGCCGGCATTGATATCAGTGGCGGCGGCCTCGGCGCATATGGATATGGCTCCGATTTGGATTATGCTGTCAACCCTTATGAGGTCGGGGATGATTATGATTTTGATAAGCTGAGACTGTCCGCTGACAGAGTGACGGAGCTGTTTGGCCCCAATACCCTGATATGGATCGCTCGAAGCTACATTTCAAATACGGCAGATTGGTTCATTTACGTGGAGGGTGACACCGCCCGGCCCGCTGTTCCCACCGTGGGCAATTTCTCCGACGTGAAGACGGACGATTACTTCGCTGAACCCGTGGCCTGGGCGGTGGAGAAGAATATTACCCAGGGCACCGGCAGCGGTCAATTCTCCCCCAGCGACACCTGCAACCAGGGTCAGATTTTAACCTTCCTCTGGCGGGCTCAGGGCGAACCGGCTCCCAGCGGCACGGTGAGCGGCACGCAATATTACGCCGCCGCCGCCCAGTGGGCAAAGGAGCAGGGCCTGACCGGCAATTTTTCCGCTGAGGCCGACTGCACCCGCGCCATGGTCGTGACCTATCTCTGGAAACTGGCCGGCGGTCCGAATACCGGAACGTCTGACTTTACCGACGTTCCCGCCGATGCGGACTATGCGCAGGCCGTAGCCTGGGCGGTGGCGCAGGGCATCACCAGCGGCACCGGCGCAGCGACCTTCTCCCCGGATGCGGCTTGCACCAGGGGGCAGATCGCCGCCTTCCTGTATCGGGCGTTTGCAAAATAACAGAACATCGAGAGCGCGGAGCGGTTATGTCATTGCGGGCATGACCCCTCCGCGTTTTTGTTACAGCCGAAGCGGTCCAAAACTCCCCCTTTACGAATTCCATCTTTTCGTGTAGAATAACGTCAGAAGGAAACCCCTTTTGGGGAAGGGAGTGAGACCGTCATCAGCGACTATATCCTGCACCTGCCGGAGGAGGAAAGCGTCATCCTCTCCGGTCCGGCGGTCCGCCGCCTGATCCAGAGCGGCGATGGCGACGCCGCGCTGGTGTATATTGCCATCGTGCAGAACCGGGGCTGCGCGGACGACGAAAAGCTCCGCGCCCAGCTGCGCTGGGACCGGGAGCGGTTCCGCCGGGCGCTGGACGCGCTGGTCCGGCAGGGGCTGGTCTCTCTGCCTGGACGGGACGCGGGCGCGCCCCTCTCCGCCGTGCCCGCGCCGCCCGCCGCCGACCGGCGGCCTGAATATACCCGCGCGGATATGGCGCGGGCGCTGGAGGGCCGGGAGTTTGCCGGCCTGACCGGCGCGGTGGAGGAGAGCCTGGGGAAGAAGCTCACCACACCGGATCTGGCCATCCTGCTGGGCCTGTATGACCAGCTGGGCCTGCCGGCGGACGTGATCTTCCTGCTGGTGAGCTTCTGTGCCGAGCGGACGGTCCTGCGCTACGGCGAGGGCCGGAAGCCCACCCTGCGGCAGATTGAGAAGGAGGGCTACACCTGGGCCCGGCTGGGCCTGATGACCCAGGAGAGCGCCGCCGCCTACATTAAAAAGTACCAGCGGAGCCGTCAGGCCATGCCCCGGATGATGCGCCTGCTGCGCCTGGGGGACCGTCCCCCCGCGCCCAGCGAGGAGAAATACCTGCTGGCCTGGGAGAGTATGGGATTTGAGGACGAGGCCATCGAGCTGGCCTACGATAAAACCGTGGTGAAGTGCAAAGAGCTGAAGTGGCCCTATATGAACAAAATTCTGTGCTCCTGGCATGAGAAGGGCCTGCATACCCTGGCGCAGATCGAGTCCGGAGACCGGCCGGGAGCCGGACGGCGGCCGCAGTCCGACAGCCGCCGGGAGAGCGGTTCCTCCGCCAGGGAGGAGCTGGCCCGGATGGACAAATACTGGCAGCGGCTTCGCCAGGAAAAGGAGGGAGAATAAATGGACGGAGGGATCTTATCCGCCGCCTTCCGCCAGTTCCGGGCGGACCGGGAGCGGCGTCAGGCCGAGCTGGAGCGGAGAAAGCGGGAGGTCGGCCGCCGGCTGCCCAGGGTGGAGGAGATTGACCGGGAGCTGCGGAGCACGGCCGCCCGGATCGTACTGGCCGCCTTTGAAAGCGAGGAAGAGCCGGAAAGGGCCCTGAAGGAGCTGGAGCAAAGCAGCCTGGCCCTCCAGCGGGAGCGGGCGGAGCTGCTGGTAGGGGCGGGCTATCCCTATGATTACCTGGACGACGGGCCGGCGTGCAAAACGTGCCAGGACAGCGGCTATCTCTCCGACGGGTCGCCCTGCCGGTGCCTGCGGGTCTACTGCACCCTGGAGCAGAACCGGCGGCTGAGCAAGCTGCTGGATCTGGGGAACCAGTCCTTTGAGACGTTCTCGCTGGACTGGTACGACAGGGAAATCTGGGATGAGTTCGGATGGAGCCCGCGGGAGAACGCGGAGAGGATACGAGATATCTGCCTCGATTACGCCCGGAAATTTTCCAGGAGCAGCGGAAATCTGCTGTTCACCGGCGCGCCGGGGCTGGGGAAGACTTTTCTGTCCGCCTGTATTGCCAGGGAAGTCAGCGAGAGGGGGGCCTCGGTGGTGTACGACACGGCGGAGCACGTTTTTCAGCAGTTTGAACGGGGCAAGTTCGGCCGGGAGAATCCCTTTGACGAGGAACCCGAACGGGAGATCAACCGGTATCTGAACTGCGATTTGCTGATTATGGACGACGTGGGCACAGAGATGCTCACCTCCTTCGTGCAATCAGCGTTTTACCGGATTGTCAATGACCGCCTGACCAATGGGAGGAAGACGGTGCTGTCCACCAACCTTTCCCCGGAGGACCTTGGCCGGCGGTACGGGGATGCCGTTTTGTCCCGCATCAGGGGGGAGTATCAGATCCTCCTGTTCTTCGGGAAGGATATCCGGATTCTCAAAAGGGACCGGTGACGCGCGGAAATTACGCAGGGCAATCAAAAAAGCCGGCATAATGCACCATAAAATCTGGCAATTTTATGGTAAAATAGCCGCAAACAGAAAAAACATGGAGGAGAATCCGCTATGGAATATAATAAATGGGTTGCCGACCTGGAAGTCGGCGACGAAATCGAGGGCTTCTATATCCTGAAGACCGCCCAGATCAAGACCTCCAACAGCGGCAAGCCCTTCCTGGCCGCCGCGATGGCGGACCGCAGCGGCGCCATTGACGCCAAGTGCTGGGACTATGGCGGCCCTCTGGGCGCCCAGGACGAGGGCACCGTGGTCAAGCTGCGGGGCGCCGTGTCCGAGTACCGGGGGACCTTGCAGCTGATCATTTCCCGCATCCGCCCGGTCCAGGCGGACGACCGCTACAGTCTCGGCGATCTGGTGCCCGCCGCGCCCATCGACGCGGAAGCGGGCTGGCGGGAGCTGCTGGAGATGGCGGAGGGCATCCGGGACCAGGATTACCGGGCGGTATGTCAAAAGGTGCTGGAACAGAACGGGGAGCGCTTCCGGATGCTGCCCGGCGGAAAGAGTATGCACCACAGCTTTTTAAGCGGCCTTCTGATGCACACCCTCTATATGGCCCGCACGGCGGACTATCTGGCCGGACTGTACGCGGACGTGGTGGACCGGGACCTGCTGCTGGCGGGGACCATCCTCCACGACGTGGCCAAGTGCCGGGAGTTCGTCACCTCCCCCCTGGGGCTGGTGACCGAGTACTCCGTGCCCGGCGAGCTGCTGGGCCACCTGGTCATGGGAGCCCAGGCAGTGGCGGATGCGGCGAGGGAACTGGGCGTGCCGGAGGAGAAATCCCTGCTGCTCCAGCACATGCTCCTCTCCCACCACGGAGACCCGGAATTCGGGGCCGCCGTACGGCCCATGTGCGCCGAGGCCGAGCTGCTGAGCATGATCGACCTCATCGACAGCCGGATGGAGATATACAAGGAGACCATGGAAGAAACCGCGGTCGGACGGTTCAGCAAGCGGGTGCTCGCTCTGGACAAGAAGATCTACCGGCACAAATAAAGGAGGGGAAACGACATGCGGCTGGTCTCATGGAACGTCAACGGCCTGCGGGCCTGCATGAAAAAGGGCTTCGAGGCGTCCTGCGCCGTGCTGGACGCGGATGTGTACTGCCTCCAGGAGACCAAGCTGTCCGAGGGACAGCTGGACCTGGAGATGCCCGGCTACCATATGTACTGGAACTACGCCGACAAGAAGGGCTACTCCGGCACCGCCATTTTCACCCGTCCGGAGCCTCTGGCGGTGACCTATGGCTTCGGGGACGACATTCACCGCCGCGAGGGGCGGGTCATCACCGCGGAATATGAGGATTTTTACCTGGTCTGCTGCTACACCCCCAACGCCAAGCGGGGGCTGGAGCGGATCGACTACCGGATGATCTGGGAGGACGACTTCCGGGCGTACCTGTGCGGGCTGGACAGGACGAAGCCGGTGGTGCTGTGCGGCGACCTGAACGTGGCCCATGAGGAGATCGACCTGAAGAACCCCGGCCCCAACCGGGGCAACGCCGGATTCTCCGACCAGGAGCGGGGCAAGATGACCGAGCTGCTGGAGGCCGGGTTCATCGACAGCTTCCGGACGCTGTATCCCGACAAGACCGGGGCCTACAGCTGGTGGAGCTACCAGTTCAACGCCCGGGCCAACAACGCGGGGTGGCGGATCGACTACTTCATTCTCTCCCGGCGGCTGCGGGAGCGGCTGGCCGGGGCGGACATCTTCCCGGAGATCATGGGCAGCGACCACTGCCCGGTGGGGATTGTATTGGAATAGCTGGGGCAAGGCCCCAATGTCATTGGGCTGAGCGCAGAAAAACACTGCCCTCCCATCCGTTTCCACTTTTTCACACCTGACTGCCATAAGATTAAAGGAAGGAAAGTTGCCATGAAAAAGTTTTTATCTATGATGTTGGCGCTGGTAATGGTTCTGTCGCTTGTGCCGAATGCCTTTGCCGCCGAGACGGCGGGCACATCTCCATACGACCTTGGGACGTTAAGTGGACGTCCATTAGACTTTGAAACGGTAAATGCATCAGATAAGTTTATGGATGTCCAAACCGATGCGTGGTATCTGGACGAGCTGAATTACGCCTTGGCAAACGGCTATATCAGCGGCACCAGTGCTACCGCATTCTTACCTGATGGTGGTTTGACCAGAGGTCAGTTCGCTGCTATTCTTGGTAGGACAAATGGTGTTCATAGTTCGTTTGCTCAGAGTATTGCAGCTGGCATTCCGGTATATGTGAAAGAGACATTCTCAGATGTCAAACCCAGCAGTTATTACTTTGAGGCTGTTGAATGGTTGGCGGGGGCTGGAATCATGAATGGTGTTGGAGATAACAGATTCGAGCCGGATGCTCCTGTCACTGTTGAGCAGATGGGGGTAGTTCTTGTAAATGCCCTAAAGAGAGCCAGCAGCAATGGAATTGAGTTGAAAAATTTCAAGTCAAGTGAGGCATATGCGGATGCATCTTCTATTTCTGCGTGGGCATCGGAGAATATGGCGTTGGCGCAGAAGTATGGGCTGCTTGTGACTGATTCGGCTGGTAATGTAAATCCGCAGAAGGTCGTAACTCGTGCGGAGTGTACTGTTTCTATTGTAAGGTTCGCGAAAGCAGTAGGGGTGGGGGTAGTTCCTGTTTTCGTTCAGAAGTCTGATACGGCTGAAGCGGCGGCTAAGAAGATTCACGATGCGCTGTGGGCAGAAGGTGTACTCAATAGTTCCATGACTCAGACGGAGAAGGCAGAGATTTATTACGATTGGTTGCGGAATAATTGTGAGTATGATGGGAGTTTCAGCAAGAGTCATATCCACGATGCTTACGGCGCACTCGTAAATAGATCGGCTGTGTGTGATGGTATCACTTTTGGGTATAATATGCTCCTTGCGACTGAGGGTATCGATTGCTCATCTGCATATACCAAAGACCATGAGTGGACGACTGCGACCTTGGATGGTGTTCCTTATCATATTGATGCCACTGTTGGTATTCCTTTCTTGACTGCCGAGGATATGTGGAAAGTACAGAATGCCAGGCAGTATGAGTATGATACTGGTGATGATAGCGCGGTGATGGCCGTTTATGAGGAGCTCCATTTGTTCTGGTTTGCCGATGACTGAGTATAGCTGGTAAGTAATGGTGTAAACAATTCAAGTATTGAAGTGAGGCGGAGGGCTTCAGGCAAATTGTCTGAGGCCCTCCGCCTTTTGTTTGCTGCTCTGCTGGTTCGGTGGCCTGATAAAATGGTTCTGATGCTCTCTTTTGGAAAAAATATCAAAGCCGGTTGATCCCCTCGCTGTAAACCGCCTTGATCTGCTCCTTCCCCATCAGGTAAACCGCCCGCTCAAACCGTTCCGCCAGAGACAGCTCCCGGACCGGCTCGGGCAGCGAGCCGTCGTCCACCACGATGGCGTGGAGCTTCTGCCCGGAGGCGAACCCCTCGCCGCCTCCAAAATACCGGTGCCCCGCGGAGGAGCCCAGGTAGTAGGCCTCCGGCACGGTGAGGAAGCTTGCGCCCGTCTCCATCTGCCTGATCTTGGAGGCGCGGATGGACATGACGATGACCTTGTGCATGGCCAGCTGGTCCCCGCCCGCGATGTCGCTGCCCAGGGCCACCTGGACGCCCCGGTTCACCAGCTCCCGGACGGGGGCGGTGCCGCTGCACAGATTGACATTGGACGCGGCGCAGTGGACCGCCCAGACGCCGGACTCGATCATGGCCTCCTGCTCCCGCACGTCGCTGTAGACGCAGTGGGCCATGAGGGTGCGGTCCTTCCAGAGGCCGTATTTCCGGTAGGTTTCCCAGTATTGGGCGCAGTCGGGGTGAAGCTGCCGTACCAGGGCCATCTCTCCGGTGTTCTCCGACAGGTGGGACTGGACCGGCAGGTCCCGCTCCTCTGCCAGCCGCCCCAGCTCCGCCATGAGCTCGTTGGTGCAGGAGGGGGTGAACCGGGGAGTGAGGATGGGCTTTACCAGGTCGAAATGGCAGCCCTCCAGCCAGCGGAGGGTTTCCGAAATGGATTCCTCCGTGGTTTCCTGGGAGAGTCCGCTGCTGCGGTTCATATTCACCTTGCCCACATACCCGGCGACCCCGGCCCGCTCCAGTTCCTCCATGAGAATCCACGTGGCGTCGGTATGCCGGGAGGAGAACATCG
Source organism: Oscillibacter sp. (assembly GCA_014799925.1). Lineage (GTDB taxonomy): Bacteria > Bacillota > Clostridia > Oscillospirales > Oscillospiraceae > Pelethomonas. The sequence continues at coordinate 16,982 of JAAVHC010000043.1, read as the reverse complement.
CCACTCTGGTGGTCCCGGAGGTGATGAGGTCCCGCGCCAGCCGCCGGTAGGTCCGGCGGGCGAAGGCCTCATCCTCGAACCGGGCCTCGGTACGGAAGGTGTAGGTGTCCAGCCAGTCCAGCAGGGGCAGGTCCATCCCCATGCCCAGCATGGGGTACTGGGGCGCGTGGAGGTGGAGGTCCGCGAAGGAGGGCATGATAAGGCTGTCCCCATAATCCGTTACGGGGCAGGCGGCGTATTCCTCCGGCAGGTCCGGCCAGATCCCCCGGATCACTCCGTCCTCCAGGATCAGATAGCCGCCGGGGATGGTCTCCAGCGCCCCGAAGGAGGGGGTATGAATGATATTTCCATGCAGAATCGTTGTCATGGCGTGTCTCCTCTCTGGTTTTGATACTATTCCTCGATTAGAAATGCAATATCGTTACCGTGCGGAAATTCAGGAATTGCAATGCGTTAGAGAGCGAAAGTAAAGTTCTTTTTGATACTTTTTCTTTCAATTATAGGGACGCTGGTTCAGCCTTAATCAATCTCGTGTAGTTTCAAGCATTTTCGCCTTTTAACTACTTCTTCTTAGACAGTTTTGGGCAGGCAGAAACAGCTTCAATTGTGTACGAAGTTGTGTACCTTACCCTTTTATAGAAAAAGATTACATGCTCCTTGATAAACTCGAAGTTTAATTGCGGCTATTTATTTCTAACAACCGCTTTACTCCCAATATAGTAGCTGGAATACGATAACTCGGCGCAAGGTTTGAGAGCACTACCACCGCCGTACCCGTTTCAGGATTAAAGCCCAAATAGCTGTTATAATTTCCTGTACCGCCATTATGCCATATAATGCCGTTTTCGCTGTCAATAATCCACGACATTCCGATCCCGTCCATGTGAATGCCCATCGCCGCATATTCTTTTGTTGAGGCATCAATAGTTTTAATGACATTGTGACACTCAGCAAAATATGGATGCCTTTCAAGCTGTATCTGTGCGTATAAAAGCATATCGGATATGTTCGATGTAATTGCCCCCGCTGACAAATAAGCATCCGTGTCCATCCAGTCCCAATAATTGCCGAGGTCCCCATCCTTACCAGAAATTTTTGTATAGGTCAGCCCTAATTCGCTTTGTGCGAAATCGTTTACCAAAGTCGTGTAATCGATGTCATATATCTCCTCAAGCACAAGACCTAATACAGCATATCCATAGTTGGAATAAACAAAATTATAGCTTTCATCATCCTTACTCATATTTCTTGCTTTTTCCAGCACCATCTCTTTTGAGATACCGTAAAAATCATTTCTTCCGCTAAAGAAGTTGGAAATCATTGGACTTTCAAAATAATGGGATTTGTATCCTGAAGTATGTGTCAACAATTCTTTGATGGTCGGGTATTTGTTACTATCAGGGAGCGGCAGATAGCAATCTATTGTACTATCAATATTGATTTTTCCCTCAATCAGCGCTCTGCTTATCAATGCCGCGGTAAATGTTTTTGTGAGAGAACCTATTTCATATGTGTGGAGTTCCGTGGGAAGTTCTTTCCCATTCTCGCCGTATACCTTATAGGAACTTTGTCCGTTATCTATGATCCCAACTGTTATAACCGCATCTGCTCTATCTTTTGTAGTGTATTCAAGCGCTTCCTCAAATGTCAGGTCAGGTATTTTGTTCATTTGATGTGTACTATATATCGTGATGCCACTAATTATTAAAGTGGCGCAAAGAAAAATAAGGACGATTATAACAGCTACTTTTCTTCTTTTTGTTATTTTGCCCATTATATATATACTCCTGTCGGCTTCTGGTTTGGCGTGCCATATGTAAAAAAGTATAATACCACACGTACGAAGAAGTCAACCTGGAGAAGAAAAGATTTTGACAGCCTATTTTTTTAGACTTGTGTAAATCTTGTGTACCAAACGCCGCCCGAACCCCCGAAACCGTTGCAACACAAGGGGTTCGGGTGGTTGATACCTTTAACTTTCAAGAAAAAGTATGGGAATGAAAAAAGCGCTCCAATCCTCCCTTGCGGGCGGATTTGGAACACTCATAGCAGGGCCGGAGGCGGCCCGGTAGAAACTTTCGCGCCATAACCGCGAAATTATATGAGCATATGGCTTTTTCTATGTGCAGTATACCAAATCCACCGACGTTTCGCAAGAGGATTTTGGGTGTTTTTGTAATTTGCTGCTTTCCTGTTTTTGCCCCGTATCTGCGCAGATCGTCCATGCAGAGAGTGAGGATTTCTGACGAAGGGCCTTGCGCCTTTCTCCAGAATGTATTATAATGGCCGAAAATCCCTCCGGGACCGGGGATACGGGAGGCCATGATGGGGAAATTTGACGGAATGCTGCTGGTCAGCGACTACGATAACACCTTTCAGTATACGGAATCCGCCCTGTCCGGCGGCGGGGCGAAGGCGGTGCCCCCGCCCCCGGCCCGGAATCTGGCGGCGGTCGAGCGCTGGATCGGCGAGGGCGGACGGTTTTCCATTGCCACCGGGCGGGCCCTGGGGGCCTTCCGGAAGCAGGCGGAGCAGATCCCCATTAACGCCCCCGTCATCGTGGACAACGGCGGCGGCATTTATGACCTGGCGGAACAGCGCTACGTCCTCCGCAGGCTGCTGCCGGACTGCGCGGTGGAGGACCTGGCGGGGGTGGAGGCGGCCTTTCCGGGGACGTCCATGGAGCTGTATCTCTCCGATGAACGCATCCACGCGCTGCACCCCACCCGGAGGAACATCCAGCACGCCCTCCTCACCGGCATGGACTTCCGTCAGATCGACGCGCTGAACGCCGGGACCATTCCCGTCCCGCTGGCCAAGGCCCTGTTCATGGCGGAGATGCCCCAGCTCCTGCGCCTGCGGGCCTATATGACGGCTCACGGCTGGGAGGAGAAATACGAGATGATCTTCTCCAGCGACCACCTGATGGAGCTGACCGCGAAGGGCGCGGACAAGGGCGCCATGGCCCGGGAGCTGAAATCCCTCGCCGCCGCCCATACCCTTCTCTGCATCGGCGATCACGCCAATGACCTTCCCATGCTCCGTGCCGCCGACCGCGCCTTCGCCCCCGCCAACGCCATACCGGAGGTCCTGCAATCCGGCGCGGAGGTGGTCTGCCACTGCCTGGAGGGCGCCGTGGCGGAGGTCATTGAGCGGATGGAGGGCGCCTTATGTGTTCCTGACCGCCGCTGACGCCGGACGGGCCGCTCCCGTTCGGCACGGTATTTTTCCCGCCCGCTCTTTCCTTTCCGGTATTTTCTGCCGATATACCAGATAAAGCCGGTATGGAAGGAGGACCCGCCGTGAAGGACGTGAGCGTGTTCAGCACGCCGTTGTCCGCCCCTCAGCAGGAGCGGACCGGGGAGCAGGCGGCGGACAGAGCCGCCGTTCCCCCCGTGGAGAGCCGGAACGAATCTGCTCCAGGCTCCCTGCTCTCCCAGGGCCAGAAAGAGCAGAAAACGCTGGTCGAAATGATTCAGGGCGCGCAGGAAAAGGCCGAGGCCCAGCGGGAGGCCATGAACCTGCCCAAGAACAGCACCCGGTACGGCGACGCGCCGCTGGAGGCCTACGCCAGACTGGTCCGCGCCAAAAGCCGCTCGGAGGTCGACCAGGTTTCCGGCTACGCCCGCCGCCGTCTGGAACAGTTCAAGTCCGCCCTGCGGACCGACAGCGAAAATTCCGCTAAGATCAGGGCCGCCATCAGCCAGCTGAAAAAGGTCGTCAACCGGGGCGAAAAAAAGAAACGGGAGCTGGACCGGGAGCGTCTGACGGAAGTCCGGCAAAAGCAGGCCGCAAAGGAGAACCGCAGGGAAACGGAGCGGCTGCTGCGTCAGGAGCTCCTCCGCCGCAGAGGCCAGCGGGCGATACGGGAATCCGGCTATATGCAGGAGGCGGAGATTTCCGACCGCATGGCCACCCAGCTGACCGCGACCCAGATGGAGCTGCGCCAGCAGGCCCAGGAGCTGTCCGCTTCCGCCCCCGCCTCGCTGGAATCCGCCGTCCAGCAGTATGCCGCCGTAAGCGCCGCGCTCGTTCCGACGGAGACCGGGTTCAGGGGCCAGGCGTAAGAAAATATCCGCCACGGGAACCGGCGCGGCATTGAGCCGCGCCGGCCTTTTTCGTGCCCGTTATGATCCTGAGCAGGACAAGAAGCTCTTGAAAAAGTTACCGAAGGCGGGTATGATTGACACAGCACCTGACAGGAGGACCGTAATGAAGCATATTCTTCTGCTGGAGGATGACGCGGCGCTGGGCCGGGGCATCCGGTTCGCTCTGGAAAGCGAAGGCATTCATATAGAACTGTGCACCACATTGGCCCAGGCGCAAAATCTTGTAACCGGCAGATCGTTCGACCTGTTCATCCTGGATGTCAATCTGCCTGACGGGAGCGGGCTTGATCTGCTGCGGGACGTGCGGCGCTCTTATCCCGGCATCCCCGTTATCCTGCTTACCGCAAACGATCTGGAGACCGATATTGTCATGGGCCTTGAATCCGGCGCGGACGACTATGTCACAAAGCCTTTTTCCCTGGCCGTTCTGCGTGCGCGGGTCAACGCCCAGCTGCGCAGGGGAATCCCCGTTCAGACGGATGTTTTCCTTCAGGATGCCTTTTCCTTTGATTTTTCCGCCATGGAATTTCTGAAAAACGGCGTTCCGATCGAATTGAGCAAAACAGAGCAGAAGCTTCTGCGGCTGCTGGTCAGCAACAGGGGCGTCACACTCAGCCGAAATAGTCTCATGGAACGTATCTGGGCGGACGGTACGGCGTATGTGGACGAAAACGCATTGTCCGTCGCCGTCAGCCGGCTGCGGAGCAAGCTGGAGGACGATCCCTCCAGGCCCCGCTATCTGAAAACGGTGTATGGCATCGGCTACACCTGGGCGGTGAAGTGATATGGCGCCTGTTTTGATAACTGCCGCCATTCTGGCGCTTCTGGCGGCGCTGTGGAGTTTCTGGCACGCGCGCCGCACCATGGAGCGGCTGGAGGAGATGCTGGACAAGGCGATCCAGGGCGGTTTTTCAGAGGAGCACTTTGACGAGAGCCGCCTTTCCAGGATGGAAACCAGGCTGGCCCACTACCTCTCCGCCGCCGCCATCTCCGCCGGGAATGTGGCGGCGGAAAAGGAGAAAATCAAAAGTCTGATTGCCGACATCTCCCACCAGACCAGGACGCCTCTCGCGAATATCCTGCTGTATACGCAGCTGCTGGCGGAGCGGGATCTGACGGGAGAGGTCCGCGGGTATGTCTCGGCGCTGGAGGAGCAGACGGAAAAGCTTCAGTCGCTGATGGATGCGCTGGTAAAGATGTCCCGGCTGGAGACCGGCGTTCTGACGCTGCACCCCGTAAACGGCCCGCTGTTCCCCATGCTGGAGGGAGCGGTGCGCCAGTTTGTCCCCAAAGCTGCGGAAAAGGGCATTACCCTGACGCTGGTCCCTACCGACGCCGCGGCGGTTTTTGACCCCAGGTGGACAGCGGAGGCCGTATGCAATCTGCTGGATAACGCTGTCAAATATACGCCGGACGGGGGCAGCGTCTCGGTTCGGGTGACCGCCTGTGAAATGTTCTGCCGGATCGATGTGACCGACACCGGCCCCGGTATCCCGGAGGAAGAACAGCCGAAAATCTTTCAGCGGTTTTACCGTTCGACCGAAGTCCGCGCGGTGGAAGGGATCGGGGTTGGGCTGTACCTGGCCCGCCAGATCGTGGAGGGCCAGGGCGGCTACAGCAGGGTGTCCTCCCGTCCCGGCGAAGGCGCTGTGTTTTCCCTCTGCCTGCCTCGTGCCTGAAATCTTTCAAAACTGTTATATTCCAGAAAGATTGTGGAAAGATTTCTGCGCTATAGTCTGTATTGCCGGAAGGCAGTACAGACTTTTTCCTATGGAGGTCATATCTATGACGATTTTACAGACAAAGGACCTGCGGAAGCTCTACGGTACCGGCGATACGGAGGTCCGGGCCCTGGACGGCGTCGATCTCACCGTGGAGAAGGGGGAGTTCCTGGCGGTGGTCGGCACCTCCGGTTCGGGTAAATCCACCCTGCTGCACATGCTGGGCGGGCTGGACCGGCCCACCTCCGGCAGCGTCGCCGTGGACGGCAGGGAGATATTTTCCCTGAAGGATGAGGAGCTGGCCATTTTCCGCCGGAGAAAAATCGGCTTTGTGTTCCAGAACTACAATCTGGTCCCCGTGCTGAATGTGTACGAGAACATTGTCCTGCCCATTCAGCTGGACGGCGGGCGGGTAGACAAGGCCCATGTGGACCGGATCATCGAGACCCTGGGCCTGGAGAGCAAGCTGCAAAATCTGCCCAACAACCTCTCCGGCGGACAGCAGCAGCGGGTGGCCATCGCCCGCGCTCTGGCGTCCAAGCCCGCCATCATCCTGGCCGACGAGCCCACGGGCAACCTGGATAGCCGGACCAGTCAGGATGTGATGGGCCTGCTGAAGGTCACCAGCCAGAAATTCACCCAAACCATCGTGATGATCACCCACAACGAGGAGATCTCCCAGATGGCCGGCCGCATCATCCGCATTGAGGATGGACGCATCGTGACGCGGGGGTGAGAGCTATGATGAGAGTTTCCAACGGCGGATGTATCCGGCGGCTTGGCTTTCGTTCCATGAAGGCGGCCCGTGCCCGGAATACCATCGCGGTGCTGGCCATCGCCCTGACTGCCATGCTGTTCACCTCCCTGTTTACGATTGCCGCGTCCATCAACTACTCCCTCCAGCAGGAAAATTTCCGCCGGGCTGGAGGCGACGCCCACGGCAGCGTGAAAAATATCACCTGGGAGCAGGCGGAGCAGCTCCGCCAGCATCCTTTGATCCAGGATTCCTGGTGCCGCCTCTTTGTGGGAATGCCCCACGAGCCTCCCTTTAACAAGTCCCATGTGGAGGTCAGCTATATTGAACCAAACGGCGCGTCCCACTACTTCTGCACCCCCGTGGAGGGCACCCTCCCCCGGGAGGGCACGGATGGGGCCGCGACGGATACCCACGTCCTGACCCTGCTGGGGGTCGAGCCTGAAATAGGCGCGCAATTTACGATACCTATCGTCCTGGACGAGGGCACCACGCATCCCCAAACAGTCCAGCGGACCTTCACCCTCTCCGGCTGGTGGGAGCACGACAGCGCCACACCGGGCAGCAACGTGCTGCTGCCCCGGTCCGCCGCCGAGGAGATCTGCGCCCTGTCCAACGGGGAGCAGGACTCCCTGACGGGCGTCTGGAACCTGGATGTCATGTTCAGGAGCGCCGTAGGCATTCGGGAAAACCTGAGCGCGGTGCTGGAAGATTATGACTATCAAATCCCCGCGGCGGGGGCGGAGAACCATATGTATATCGGCGTGAACTGGGGCTACACCGGGGACCGGCTCTCCAATGGCTTTGACCCTACAACGTTCACCACCATAGCGGTAGTCCTGCTGCTGATTATCTTCACCGGGTATCTCATCATTTACAACGTGTTTCAAATCTCTGTCACCAACGATATCCGGTTTTATGGAATGCTCAAGACCATCGGCGCCACCGGGCGGCAGCTCAAGCGCATGATCCGCCAGCAGGCGCTGCTGCTCAGTCTGGCGGGCATCCCCATCGGCCTGCTTCTGGGCTTCGCCATCGGCAACGGGCTGACCCCGCTCATCATGGCCCAGCTCAACTATAAGAATGCTTTCGTCTCCTTCAACCCCTGGATTTTCATTGGCGCGGCGGCGTTTGCTCTGCTGACCGTGTTCCTCTCCTGCGCACGGCCTGGGCGGATCGCCGCCAGGGTCTCCCCGGTGGAGGCCGTGCGCTATACCGAAGGCGGACAGCCTTCCGGGAAAATAGCCCGTAAGCGGGCAGTCAGAGTCGGCGCCAGCGGCGCGTCCCTGCCGAAAATGGCCTGGGCCAACCTGGGGCGGAGCACAAGCAAGACGGTCGTCACCGTCATCTCCCTGACGCTGGCGGTGGTGCTGATGAATCTGGTGTATACCTTTGTGGGCGGCCTCGATATGGAGAAATATCTCTCCGACCTGGTAGCCACCGACTTTGTCCTGGGCCATGCCGACTACTTCCGGACCAGCGCCAACTTCCGCTCGGCGGACCAGGCGCTGCCGGAGGAGGCCATCAAGGACGTCAGCGCCCTGGGCGGCATCACAGGAGGGGGCCGGATCTACGGTCAGGAGGATTCCATTCAGGCCCTCCTGCCGGAGGCGTACTACCGTCAGGGCGTCAGCAGCGTTTATTCCGAGGAAAGGCTGGACAGCGTCGTCGCCTCCCGGGAGCATGTGGGTGAGGACACCGTCGCAGGCGCTGCCCAGCTCTACGGCCTGGAGGACTTCATTCTCGGCGAAATCAACGTGCTGGAAGGGGATGTCGCGCCCCTGTCCGCCCCCGGTCGGAACGCCGTTGCCGCCGTCTATTCCGCCGACGACTACGGGGCAATCAGCGAAGACTCCAACTGCTTCAAGGTAGGGGATACCGTGACGCTCCGCTATGTGAAGGAGTGGGTGAATGTGGACGCGGACACCGGGGAGGAAATTTCCCCGGAGGAGTCAGTCGCCCGCTATAACCGCGGGGAGAATAACTTCGTTCCCCGGGCCAAGGTCTATGAGGAAAAGACGTACACGGTCTGCGCCATGATCGAGATCCCCAGAGCCCTCACCTACCGCTATACCCTCCTGGGAGGCAGCGCGCTGGCGATGGGAGCGGAGCTGTTCAGGCAGGACACCGGCATGAGCTCCGTCATGCTCTACGCGTTCAACACCGCCGAGGACTCCAATGCCGCCATGGAGGATTTTCTGAAGGAGTACACGGAGTCCGTCCAGCCCACCTGCGACTACGAGAGCAAGCAGAGCAAAATAGCTGAGTTTGAGAACTTCCGGAATATGTTCCTGACCATGGGCGGCGCGCTGACGGGGACGATCGGTCTGGTGGGCGTGCTGAACTTCATCAACGCCGTGCTGACGGGCATACTGACGCGGAAGCGGGAGTTCGCCGTGCTCCAGTCCGTTGGCATGACCGGAAAACAGCTGAAGCGTATGCTGGTATTTGAAGGGCTTTATTACACCATGCTGTCCGCGGCCCTCTCCCTGGTTCTCAGCGGGCTGCTGGGACCGCTGATGGGTTCGGTCTGCTCCGTTTTCTGGTTTTTCACCTACCGGTTCACTGTGGCGCCGGTCCTGCTGCTGGCGCCTGTGTTTGCCCTGCTGGGCGCGGCGGTCCCGCTGGCGGTGTACCGCTCCGCCGCCCGGTTCACAATTGTCGAGCGTCTGCGGGAGGCGGAGAGCTGACGGCTCTTTTTCGATGGAAACTCCCTGTTGCCAAGTTCTTCCGGTTTTGTTATAATATATTGGGAAAGAGTTCTCAATATGGTCAACGGACTTGGAAAGAGTCCGTTTGATGATAACGGAAAGGAAGGATACCGGCGATGAAAATTCGAGAACGACTGGGACCGGCCCTGCTGGCCGCGGTCATGTTCATCTCCCTGCTGCCCCCTCTGACGCCCGCCGCCCGCGGAGCGGAGGCGGTGACCGGCAGCATTTCCGCCACCGTGCGGATCGACTACGACCAATCCCTGTCGGAATTGCAGAAACGGCAGGTCCGGGCGGAGCTTTTGCAGGGGAACCGCTCCCTGGGCTCCGTTGACCTGACCCGCCCCGGCGTCTGGCCGCTTTCCGGCGGATACGCCGCGGCCGTCTCCCTCCGGGACGCCGACGGCGGCGAACTGTACGGCCAGTGGCCCGGCTATCTGGACGTCTCGGTGGACGGCCTGCCCCAGGGCGTCTATACCCTCCGCTTCTCCGGCCGCGGGTACACGGACTGCGAGGAGACCTTCACTATGGAGGAGTACGCCCGCCACGTCATCGTGGGCACCGGGGACGCCACCTTCTCCCTGGGGGATTTCAACGGCGACGGCCGGGTGGACGCCAGGGACCGGGGCCTGCTGTCCGACGCGCTGGGGTCCGGCGAGCGGGAGGATCTGCAAATTTTTGACCTCAACGGCGACGGGGAGATCGACATCATTGATCTGGCTTACGTCAACCGGCAGATTGCCGCCGGAGGCGGCGCCCAGCTGCTGGAGACTGTGCTGCTGGCTCCTCCGGTGGACGCCGCCGCACTGGAAGCGGAGCTGGAGCAGCTGGGCGTGACCACGCTTTCCGGCAATCCGGGAGACCTGCTCCGCCAGAACGGGAAGGCCGTGACGTTCCAGGCCAACCATGCGGGAGAGATCGTGCTGCCCTTCTCCTTCCGGCAGACCACCCAGCTGGAGCAGCTGCAGATCGTATCCTCCGACTATGCTCCCATTCTCGCGGGAATGGTAGAGGTGGAGGACGAGACCGGCGGCGTGTCCCGCTACGCCTTTGACCAGACCCTGCCGGAGGGGATTCGCGCCCTCAGCGTCCAGGAGGGCAGCAGCGTCATTACCATCGACCTGGGCAGGCGGGTGGCGGTGAAAAAAGTCACGGTTACCGTCACCAAAACGGAAACCGGCTATGCCACGGTGGAGTCCATCCAGTTTCTGAAGGAGATGGTCCCCGCCGATCCCTCCGCCGCGGAAAGCCAGGTAACGGGCCTGGCCGCCGTGGAGGGCAGCGAGCGGGTGAGCCTCAGCTGGAACGCGCTCCCCAATGTCTCCGGCTACCGGGTGACCTGGTGGCCCGCCGCCAATCCGGCGCGGACCAGCACGCTGTATGTGGAAACCAATCGGGCGGAAATCACGGGGCTGGAGAACCTGACCGCCTACCAGTTTACCGTCACGGCGGTGGACGGCAGCTGGAGCGGCAAAGCCTCCGCCCCGGTGACCGCCACGCCCCAGCCCGCCAGGGCCCCCGACGCGCCGGATATGGTCAGCGTCAGCGCGCTGGACGGAGCCCTGAGCGTCAGCTGGAAAGCCTCCGGGGGCGCGACCTGGTATGAGGTCTACTACACCAGCGTTGAAAACGCCCCCGCCGCCAGCTATGCCCGCTGGGACGGGACGCTCACCGGCACCAGTACCACCATCACCGGCCTGGCCAACGACACAACCTACTACATCTACATCATCGCCGGGAACGACGTGGGCCGCAGCGGTCCTTCCCGGATCTCCACCGGCACGCCCAGGGCCGTGGTCTACGCCCGGCCCGCCGGAATCCCCACCGAGGGGGTGCTGGATTACCGGGACTTCCAGAGCATCCGCCTGGCGGCTCCCGCCAACTACTCCCGGACCGAGTGCCCCGATTTCTCCCCCTGGCACATGGCGGACGGGGACTGGCGCACCCATTGGACCGTCCGGGACTGGTGGAGCAACGAGCATGTGATCGTCACCTTCAGGGAGCCCCAGGATCTCAGCGCCGCCATCTGGGTGCCCCGGCTGGACGGGACCTACTCCTCCAACCTGCGGACCTACAGCGTCCAGGTGTGGTATGACGGCGAGGATCTCAACGGCCCCGGCCATCTGGTCACCCCCGGCACGGACCACAACAACATGAGTCAGGCGGACGTGGATTCCTGGCCCAATGTGCGGGGAAATCCGTCGGAGACCAAATTCGCCATCATGCCCTTCACCCCCCAGCGAAACGTCGTGCAGGTCAGCGTGGCCGCCGAGCAGCGGGCCTATACCGCCCTCAGCCTGACGGAGCTGATGTTCCTGAAATACGACGAAAACCACCGCCTGCCGGATGAAATCGGCGAGCTCTTCGCGGACCAGCTGCGGACCACGCTGGCCTACGGCGTCACCCAGGCGCGGATCGACCAGCTCCGGGCCCGGCTGAACAGCGAGGAGCGGCACTACTACCTCGACCTGCAGGCCCTGGCCGACGAGCTGGATCTGGCCCAGGAGCTGCTGGCCGGACGGACCGGCTCCGGTGTGCTCCTGAACGGCATCGACTCCCGCAGCGGCAGCCGGGATTCCGCAAACTGCGGCCAGAGCGGCAGCGCCCTCCAGCCCCTGGGCGTGGCCGCGGCGGCCAATACGGAGATCACCATCTACGCCCAGGGCATCCCCGCGGGGGAGACGGTGACCGTCTACGCCACCCAGTTCAACGCCGAGGCCTCCGCGTGGCAGGCGTCCATGGGGACCCTGGAAAACGGGCGCAACGTACTGACCGTGCCCAGGATCGGCAGCCAGAACACCGCCCGGGGCGGCAGCCTCTACGTCTCCTACGGCGGGACCAATCCCGGCGGCATCCGGCTCCACGTCCGCCGGGGGACCGCCATCCCCGTGCTGGATCTGTCCGACTGGAACACCCTGGGTGACGCGGCCCGGACCCAGACGGTCAGCGCCTACCTTGCCGAGCTGGACGGCTACCTGTCCGGAACCGCTATCGGCAGCGACCAGGCGGACTGGCGGAACGTGACGGAGATCGCCACGCCCGGCGTCCTGCTGAGCCTGCCCGCCAGGGCGGTGCAGAGCGGCCTCAAGGGCGATCGGACCGCCCAGCTTCTGGGCTCTGTGGAGGCCTGGGAGGAGCTCATGGAGATCTGCCGCACAGTCCAGGGCATCACCGGGACCATGGAGACACGCCAGAACATCCGGTGCATGCAGATGTTTTCCGGGGCCTTCATGTACGCCGCCGGGAGCCATATCGGCATCGGTTACGGCTCCTGCGCCGGCATGGTGGGCGGCTCGTCCGTACGGAATCTGGCGGCCAACGCCTCGTCCAACAGCCTCTTCGGCTGGGGCATCGCCCATGAGATCGGACACAACATGGACAAGCTGGGCAAGGCGGAGATCACCAACAACATCTACTCCCTGGCCGTCCAGACCTACGACGGGAAGCAGAACACCCTGCCCTCCCGCTTGGAGCAAAGCGGCAAGTACGCCGCCATCTTCAACAAGACGGCCCAGGGCTGCCCCGGCGCGTCCAACGACGTCTTCGTCCAGCTGGGCCTGTACTGGCAGCTCCACCTGGCCTATGACGACGGCGTATCCCCCCTGAATTTCTACTCCAGGTTCTTTACCGCCTGGAAGGCGGGGACTTACTTCAACGGCGCGTCCACCTACGACGACAAGGTGGCCCTGACGGCCTCCGCCGTGGCGGGGCGCGACCTGACGGAGTTCTTCACCCGCTGGGGCATGACCCTCAGCGCGGAGACCAAGACCAGGCTGAGCGCCTACGCCAGGGAGTCCCGCGCCGTCTGGTATCTTAACGACCAGAGCCGCAGGGACCGGCTGGCGGGCGTTCCCGCCGCCGACGGAGCGGTGAGCGCCTCGGCGGTCAGGGATGGGAACAACAGCGTGATCCTGAGCTTCCGGACCGATTTGACCAACGCCGGAAAGGTCCAGGGCTATGAGATCCGCCGGAACGGCGCGGCCATCGCCTTTACCACCGGCAATACCTACACGGACACCATCGGCACCGGCAACAACCGGACCTATCAGTACACCGTGGCGGCATATGACACCCTGGGCAACTGCATCGGCGAGGCCCCGGCGGGGGAGGTCCGCGTCGCCTACGACCTGACCCTGGATGCCGGCAGCTATGCTATGACCCGGGCGGCGGACGGCACGCTCCGCGTGACCATGGCCCAGCCCGCCGCCGTCACCGGCCTGAGGCTCCCCGCCGGGACAGATCTCTCCGGACTTCAGCTCTCCATTACGGAAAACGGGACGGACATCTTTGCCGGGCATACTCAGGACGCCAACCGGACGGACGCCGCGATCACCTACTTCCAGCGCCCCGGAGCGGACGCCAGCCAGGCCAGCCAGGTCTGGACCTACCAGGCCACGGCCCTCACCATCTCCGGCCTGCCCGCCGGCATCACTGAGAGGGACGTCCAGCTCATCAGCTACATGGGCGACGACATCGCTTTCCTGGACGGCCCCACCGTAGGCGTCATGGCCCAGGATTACCGCTACGGCCCCGGCCCGGATGACGTCATCAAACAGGGTACCCTGGTCATCACCGGCACCTACCGGGGAGATCCCACCTACAACACCATCCGCATCCAGGGCGACTTCGCCAACCCGGACATGGCGGAGGCCAATCAGGGCGAAGCCCCCGCCTCTGCCGGAACCACCCGGTATCTCAACGGGGAGGCCATTCTCTTTGCCTCGGAGTCCTCCGATCAGACCTATACCAATATCAGCGACGGCATCTTCATCTTTATCCCCGACGTACAGGCGGAGAAGGAGCTGACGGACGGCGGCGCCTCCTGCGGCGCGGTCAGCGTCCTGCCCAGCCGCATCCGGGCGGAGCTGTGGCGCACCGTGGCGCCCGACAGCACCGAGGGCACCCGCATGACGGCCCAGACCCTTTGGATCAGCAGCCCCGGCGGCAGCGACCTGCCCCTGGTGGACGTGAAAGGAGGCGGACAGTAATGCGAAAAGGCGTGATTTCCCTGCTGCTGGCCCTGACGCTGGCTCTGGGCTGCGCGCCCACCGCCCTCGCGGTCATGCGGCCCACCCTTCTGTGGAGCGCCAGGGCGGACGGGTCGGCGGTCCTCTCCCTGGAGGATCTGGACGGCGGAGATATTTACGGCGTACAGCTGGAGCTGACCCTGTCCGGAAATTTCCCGGATTGTACCTTCGCTCCCGCCTCCCGGACTGCCTACAGTCCCGACTGCGCCGTCCTGACGGTCCGGGGCGAGACCCGGATCACCCTGTACCTGACGGACCGGCAGGCGCTCAACGACCATGACGCGCTGGACATCGGCGTGCTGCACCTGGACGGGACGGCGGCTCCCCCGGAGACGGTCCGGGTGAAGCTGCTGGATGAGCGTCTCCAGACGCTGCCGGTTTCCGCCGCCGTTCCGGTGACGGCGCTCTCCCGGGAGGAAGCCGCCCCCTCCCAGCCTTCTCAACCCTCTCAGCCTTCTCAGCCCTCTCAGCCCTCCCAGGAGGAGCCCCGGCTGCCCGACGCCGGCGTCTCCCTGCCCTTTGCGGATGTAAACGAGAGGGACTGGTTTTACGGCGCGGCGGGCTATGTCTACGCCAGGGGCATGATGCGCGGCCTGACGGAGACCCGGTTCGCTCCCTATGATGTGACCGACCGGGCCATGATCGTGACCATTCTCCACCGGCTGGAGAAAAGCCCCGCCGCCCTGCCTGCCGGCTTCACCGACGTGGAGCAGGGACAGTACTATGCCGGCCCGGTGGCCTGGGCCTCCGCCAGCGGCGTGGTCACCGGCTATGAGGACGCGACCTTCCGGCCGGCGGCGCCAATCACCAGGGAACAGCTGGCGGCCATCCTGTACCGGTACGCCCGATACAAGGGCCTGGATGTATCCGCCAGAGGGGACCTGGGCAAATTTCCGGACGCGTCGGCGGTTTCTCTCTACGCCGCCGACGCGATAAGCTGGGCCGTCGCGTCGGGCCTCATCAACGGAACAGACGGGAAACTGGACCCCGGCGGCAGAGCCAGCAGGGCGCAGGTTGCCGTAATTTTCCAGCGCTTCTGTGTCAATCTACTGGAAATGGGGTAATTTATGATACTGGTTGCATGTATTGACGACAGGGGCGGGATGCTGTTCAACCACCGGCGGCAGAGCCAGGACCGCCTCCTGCGGGAGGACCTTCTGCGGGAAACGGGCGGCGCGCCGCTGTGGATGAACGCATATTCCGCCAGGCAGTTCGTTCCCCCGCCGGAGAACCTCCGGGTGGCGGATGACTTTCCCTCCCAGGCGGGTCCGGGGGAATACTGCTTTTTCGAGGATGTGGACCCCGTGCCCTGGCTGGAAGGGGCGGAAATGGTCATTCTCTACCACTGGAACCGGCGCTATCCCGCTGACCGGTATTTCCCCCAGCCCCTGGCGGGCTGGTCGGTGAAGCGGACGGAGGACCTTGCGGGCTCCAGCCACGAGCGGATCACAAAGGAGGTATTGGCATGACGGGAATCATCCGGCGCAGAGCGCTGGCGCTGCTGGCGCTGTGCTGCCTGCTGCTGGCAGGGTGCCAGATGCCGGAGCAGCAGAATCAGGACCTTCCCATTACCGCTTCCATTACCCTGGACAATCTCCCGCCCTTTTCCGGCGAGCCCTATGTGGCTCTGGCGAACAACGAGCCGGGCTTTCTGCCCGGTGAATTGACGGAAAGCTCCTATGAGGTTTACAGTCCCCTGGACAGCCTGGGCCGCTGCGGCACGGCCAGCGCCTGCGTCGGGACGGACCTGATGCCCACGGAGAAACGGGGCGCCATCGGCTCGGTGAAGCCCACCGGCTGGCAGACCGCGAAATACGACTGCGTGGACGGGCTGTATTTGTACAACCGCTGCCATCTGATCGGCTACCAGCTGACTGGCGAGAACGCAAACAAGCAGAATCTGATCACCGGCACCCGCTATATGAACGTGGACGGGATGCTTCCCTTTGAGAACATGGTGGCCGACTACGTCAAGGAGACGGGGAACCACGTGCTCTACCGGGTGTCGCCCGTCTACGCCGGGGAAAATCTGGTGGCCAGCGGCGTCCAGATGGAGGCCCTGAGCGTGGAGGACGGCGGCGAGGGAATCAGCTTCAACGTCTACGTCTACAACGTACAGCCGGGGGTGGAGATTGATTACGCCACCGGGGAGAGCTGGCTGGCCGGGTCTCCCCGTCCGGAAGCTCCGGAGGTTACATACATTCTGAACGCCGGCACCAAAAAATTCCATCTTCCCACCTGTTCCGGGGCATCCTCCATCAAGGAGGAGAACCGACAGGAGACGACCAGCTCCCGAAGCGAGCTGATCGACCAGGGGTATACCCCCTGTGGGATCTGCAAGCCATAACAAGGGGTGGCACGCGAAAGCAATGCCGCTCTCATAAGACGGAATAACACCCGGCACATTGCGCAAAATGTGCCGGGTGCTGTTAATTGAAAGAAAAAGCATCAAAAAGAACTTGTGATTCTGCATCGGCCGCATCGAGCGCCTGTGCAAAATTGGATTATGCATGACCCCTCGATGGGGTCATGCATAATCGCACAAAGGGCGGTGGGTCCAGGCGTCAGGCGGCCAAAGGCCGCCCCAGCCCTAAGCCGCGCAAAGCGCGGCCCACGGGGCAAAGCCCTGGTGGGTTTGGGCGAAGCCCAACACTTACTCG
>JAAVHC010000011.1 GCA_014799925.1 Oscillibacter sp. | reverse complement strand
TCTGTCATAAGGCATTCCTCTTTTGGTTTGTGGTCTTGTGGTGACTCGTCATCCCACATTTTACCACTTCCGCTGAGGTTTGCCTTTGTTTATTTTTCAGATTTGCTCATTTAGAGTACCATTATAATAGTAGCCATGTCTCTGTCAATGTCGCGGACGATAGCGGGCATAGTTTCCAACCCCGCCAGCTCACAAGCGCGTTTGCGCCGGTGTCCAGCCACGATCTCATAGCCTCCTTCCTCGCGGGGGCGCACTATGGCAGGGGTCAGAATCCCGTACTCTTTCACGCTTTCCACAGCCTCTTTCATGGAATCATCATCCCGTATCTGGAACGGGTGATTGGGGAACGGATGCAGCTCCGACAGCGCGATTTCCACCACTTTCTCCCGCTCCGCGTCCTGGCGGCTTTCCTCGGTGGAAAACAGATCATCTAGCGATGCCAGTTTTACATTTTTCGCGCTGCTTTTCAAGTTTCAGAACCTCCTTTGTCAGATTTCGGTATGCCTCCGCCACCTTGCCGCCGGGGTCATGGGCGAAGATGCTTTTTCCTTCGGCGCTGATTTCCTTTGCGCGGACAGAATGGGGAATTTCACTGGTAAATACCTTGATTTTACTGCCGTAATTCTCCCGCAGCAGGGCGCTGATGTCCTTTGCAAAGTTTGTGCGGTTGTCTACCATTGTCAGTAGGATACCGTCAATTTGGAGCTTGGGGTTGATCTGCCGCCGCACTTTGGAGACGGTGGACAGCAGNTGTTCGAGGCCCTTTGCCGGNAGATATTNAGNNTGGACCGGAATCAGNATACGGTTGGCGGCGGCAAGGGCNTTGACCGTCAGCATACCNAGGGAGGGCTGGCAGTCGATCAGGATATGGGTGTACTGCCGNTTTACNGTGTCCAGGTACTGCCGCAGGATNGTTTCACGGCTCATGGNGTTNACCAGNGANACTTCCATACCGGACAGCTCNATNTTGGAGGGCATGAGGTCGATCCCCTCCGCATGGTGCAGGATGCCCTCGCCGGGGGTAATAGGCTGGTCCGTCAGCACCTTTCCCATCATGTCGGAGAGCGTAACGGGCAGNTCGTCCGGCTGGTGGTGTCCCAGGCTGATGGAAAGGCTGGCCTGGGGGTCCGCGTCNACGACNANNACNTTTTTNCCCGCCTGGGCCAGTCCAATACCAAGNTTGGCGCAGGTTGTCGATTTNCCNACNCCNCCTTTTTGGTTGACCACAGCGACGATTTGTGCGTTCATAGCACACTTTCCTTTCTCATTTGTTCTGTNTCACTCCTTGAAGCGGTAAGGGAGCTTCCGGCCTCCGGGCTGGCTGTTGTACTTCTTCAGCAGGACACGGGCATAGCGCAGNGCGGCGCGNTTGGTGCTGAAATCCGTCTTGCCGCGCCGGACCACTTCCTCCGGGTCAATGTTCGCCAGCCGNTTGATNGCCGTCCGGTCTACCANCTCCGTTTCNTAGGTTTTCAGAAACAGGGCCATGCCGGAGAGAAATCCGGCCCGCAGGGAACATGGCG
Organism: Oscillibacter sp.; assembly: GCA_014799925.1. Taxonomy (GTDB): domain Bacteria; phylum Bacillota; class Clostridia; order Oscillospirales; family Oscillospiraceae; genus Pelethomonas. The sequence goes on along the minus strand of JAAVHC010000011.1, from coordinate 47,913 downwards.
CTCCCTTCCATGCNGCACCCGTCAGGCGCATCATNCGGTCAAAAGCCGCGCTGCCTAACAGATGNTAGGCTGAAATGACCGCNCGAACCGCTATGATCTCATAGTTGCCGGGAACACGCTTGCCCAGCGCCNATGTGAAGCNGTTATCCAGCAGNACACGCTGAATCTCCACNATCTCNGGGTTGCTGCCAGCTTCCAGAAGGGCNGTGGTGGANTGTGCCGCNTTCAGATGNTCNCTGGCNTTGTCCAGCTTCCAGCACAGTTCCGCTTCTGCCTCGTAGGTCAGACCGTGGTACAGTTTGCAGGGNGCNGTGAAGTCNCCGCCGTACATCCGNCGCTGAATGACAACACGGTGCTGTCCGTCCACCAGATAAAACTTCCCGTCCCGGTANCTTACCACAAGCGGGTCCAGCAGGCCAGGGTCCCAATCACGGGTNAGTTCCCGCAGCCTGCCCTCCCGCACGGGCCGCTGATACGGCTGACCGGAGATCAGAATAGCGGTGTCGATCTCGCTCATTTGAAAGGTCACGCCGGGGTTATTGCTCACATTCATTCCTTCCTTTCACNTCGNTGTAAAATTTATCTGCGGCGGCATGAATCATGTCNATCTGCCGACGAAGATCGTTCATATGCTCCGGNANNAGCGCCGGAAANACTTCNTCATAGAAGGGAATCATAAANACTTCCATCTCGCGCTGGCTCCGGCTGACNTACTCCGCAAATGTNGANAGAAACATTTCCGGGGTACAGTGNCANTCCTTTGTGGTGTCTTTCAGNCGCAGAATATCATCCGCNANATGGGGCTTCCGCTCCTGTTTNGGNTGTGCTTCNGNATCAGGAGNCGGTANGTTTTCCTTTGGNACCGCTGCCGGNGNTGNNGGNTNCTTTTCTACNGNGGGAGGGGNGGNAACATCTGCCGCCAGNATGGAGAGAATCATATCCTGATTCAAGCNGCCCTCTTGACNGGCCTTTTTCAGNTGTTGGGCTTGCTGCAAGGTGGGNATGGNCTGTNCGCTGTCAATGGCCTCCGCTACANGNGACTGTTCCTCNGGNNNCAGATGGGACAGAGCCACAGCCGCATTGAAAGCAATCTGNTTGNTNTCNNCCAGNTCCATCAGCGNCGGACACANNTTGGTCAGATTGATATATCGNTGGACTTGTCTGGCGCTNTCGCCCGTCTGATCTGCAATGATCTCCCTGGATTCCTTGCCCTTNAAATTCCGGTCAAGTTGGCCGGAATTTTCTTTTGGGGGTCTACCGGCTTGGCGTTTCANAGCGGCCATTTTCATTTTNTATGCTTCCGCCTTTTCACTGGGCAGGATGTTCTCGCGCTGGATNTTGCTGTCTACCATTAAAATAGTNGCNGCATCGTTATCCATGTNCCGNACGATAGNGGGCAGNGTTTCCAGCCCCGCCGCTTCACTGGCNTGTTTCCGTCTGTGACCGGCNATGATCTCATANCCGCCAGCCTCGCGGGGNCNGACNATAGCCGGGGTCAGTACNCCGTACTCNCGGACGCTTTCCATCATCCCGCGCATNGCATCATCGTCCCGGACTTTGAAAGGNTGGTTCGGNAACGGATGCAGCTCNGACANCGGTATTTGAATCACGGTTTCACCCTGGNTTNGGGAAGATTCTTCTGTGCTGTGCATGGGGGTCCTCCTTTCGCTGATAGCTGGGCATGAAAAAAGGGAGAACACGTCGTTTAGCTGTGTTCTCCCATGAATGTGTTATAGAGGGGTCGTGTTTTTTGTAGTGTTTGCAATGCTTTCCGGGTTTGTGCATATATGACTGCACCCACGGGAGCCACGGGCGCGGTCGGGCCCACTGGTCCCACCGGCCCCGTCGGTCCTGCGGGTGCGACAGGCGCAACCGGCGCCACCGGCGCAACGGGAGCTACGGGTGCTGTCGGGCCCACTGGTCCTACTGGTCCTGAAGGTCCTGCGGGCGCCGCCGGCGCTGCCGGAGCGGCGGGCGCGGAAGGTCCCACCGGCCCGACCGGTCCCACTGGTCCTGAAGGTCCTGCGGGCGCCGCTGGCGCTGCCGGAGCGGCGGGCGCGGAAGGTCCCACCGGCCCGACTGGTCCCACTGGTCCTGAAGGTCCTGCGGGTGCCGCTGGCGCTGCCGGAGCGGCGGGTGCGGAAGGTCCCACCGGCCCTACCGGTCCCACTGGTCCTGAAGGTCCTGCGGGCGCCGCCGGCGCTGCTGGCGCTGCGGGCGCGGAAGGTCCCACCGGCCCTACCGGTCCCACTGGCCCTGAAGGTCCTGCGGGCGCCGCCGGCGCTGCCGGAGCGGCGGGCGCGGAAGGTCCCACCGGCCCGACTGGTCCCACTGGTCCTGAAGGTCCTGCGGGCGCCGCCGGCGCTGCCGGAGCGGCGGGTGCGGAAGGTCCCACCGGCCCGACTGGTCCCACCGGCCCCGCCGGTCCCGCTGTGACTCCGGCTGCGGCGGTGGCTGATGCCACCGGAGCCGACGATGTGGTCGACCAGTTCAACGAGCTTCTGGCAAATCTGCGGGCTGCCGGACTGCTGGCAACCTGACAGGAAGGGGAGGGGCGGCGCGTCGCTGCCCCTCTCTTTCTGATGCGGGAAAGGAGGTTTCCATGAAAATTTTCGTATATGCCATCTGCAAGAATGAGGCGCAATTTGTGGACCGCTGGATGGATTCCATGTCCGAGGCGGACGGGATTGTGGTCCTGGACACCGGCTCGGAAGACGGCACGCCGGAATTGCTGTGCGCCCGCGGAGCGGAAGTCACGGTGGAAGTGATCGCCCCCTGGCGCTTTGATACTGCCCGGAACCGATCTCTGGAGCTGGTGCCGGGGGATGCGGATATCTGTATCTGTACGGATTTGGACGAGGTGTTCCATCCCGGCTGGCGGGAGGCGCTGGAACAGGCATGGACCCCCGGAGCGTCCCAGGCCGCTTACCGCTACACCTGGAGCTTCACCCCCGGCGGCGGGGAGGGCGTGGTGTTCTGGGCGGAGAAAATTCACTGCCGTCACGGCTGGCAGTGGGTTCATCCGGTCCATGAGGTGCTGCACTGGACGGGGGAGGGCCGTCCCGGCCCCAAGGTCGCGGCGGAGGGCATCCAGCTGGACCACCACCCGGACCACAGCAAATCCCGCGGACAGTATCTGCCCCTGCTGGAGCTGTCGGTGGAGGAGGACCCGTCGGACGACCGGAATATGCACTATCTGGGCCGGGAGTACATGTTCAAGGGCCGCTGGGACGACTGCATCCGCACGCTGAAGCGCCACCTGGCCATGCCCTCCGCCACATGGCGGGATGAGCGGTGCGCCTCCATGCGCTATATCGCCAGGGCATATGCCGGGAAAGGGGAGACGGCGGCGGCGCGGGACTGGTATCTCCGGGCCGTCGCGGAAGCGCCCCATCTGCGGGAGCCGTATATGGACCTGGCGATGCTGCTGTATGAGCGGAAGGAGTGGGACGGGGTGCTCTATTTCACGGACTGCGCGCTGCGCATTACGGAGCGGCCCCGAAGCTATATCTGTGAGGCGTCCAGCTGGGGGAGCCTCCCCTACGACCTGCAAACCATGGCCTTCTACCACACCGGGCGGCGGAAAGAGGCCGCCCGGGCGGCCGGGTCCGCGCTGGCGCTGGAGCCCGGCAACGAAAGGCTGCAAAGGAATCTGCGGCTGCTGGAGGGCTGAGAGATACGCCGCTTCTGCCGCGGGCAAGAGGGGGAAGTGTCCCGACAAAACCTCTATTTTTCCACCCGTATAATCTATCCGGCCAGGGGAAAACTGCCTTTGTAAGTTTTCACCAAGGGGGATGAGGACGTGCAGGGGAAGGTGGAGATCTGCGGCGTAAACACCTCAAAGCTGAAAGTGCTGCGAAATGAGGAGACCATGGAGCTGCTGCGGCGGACAAAGGAGGGCGATCAGGAGGCCAGGGAAAAGCTGATCAGCGGGAATCTGCGGCTGGTGCTGTCGGTGATTCAGAAGTTTATCGGCAGGGGAGAGAATGCCGACGATCTGTTCCAGGTGGGATGCGTGGGGCTCATCAAGGCCATTGACAATTTTGATATTACCCAGCCGGTGCGGTTTTCCACCTATGGCGTGCCGATGATCGTAGGCGAGATCAGGCGGTATTTGCGGGACAACAGCGCCATCCGGGTCAGCCGCAGCATGCGGGACACCGCGTACAAGGTGATGCAGGCCAGGGAGCGGCTGATGGCGCAGTCCCAGCGGGAGCCCACGGTGGAGCAGCTGGCCCGGGAGCTGGGCATTCCCAGAGAGGACGTTGTCTTCGCCATGGACGCCATTATGGACCCGGTGAGCCTCTTTGAGCCGGTCTATTCGGACAGCGGGGACACCGTGTGCGTCATGGACCAGGTAAAGGACACGAAGAATACCGACGAGCACTGGCTGGAGCGCATCGCGCTGAAGGACGCCCTGGAGCGGCTGGGAGAGAGGGAAAAGCATATCCTGGCGCTGCGGTTTTACGAGGGAAAGACGCAGATGGAGGTCTCCGCCGAGGTGGGGATTTCTCAGGCCCAGGTCAGCCGGCTGGAAAAAAACGCGCTGAAGACCATTCAGAAAAATATTTAGGGAAAACGGCGTCCATGCTTCCTTAGCGGCATGGGACATTCTTCCCGGGGCATACACTCCCCATGAGAGGGGGGACGGCTATGCAATGCAGGATGGTAGAGCTGCGGTGCAAAGAGGTCATCAATATCTGCGATGGCTGCCGGATCGGATATGTGGGGGATGTGGAGGTGCTGCTGCCGGAAGGACGGGTGGCGGCCCTGGTCGTGCCGGGACCCTGCAAATTTTTCGGCCTGTTCGGCAGGGGAGAGGAGTTTTACATCCCCTGGGAGTGCATCAAGCAGATCGGGGATGACATCATCCTCATTGACAAGCCCGCTCAGCGCCGGCCGCCCTATAAGCGGCAGAGACGGCGGGGGCCGTTTTGATATTTTTTCTTGAAAGAAAAAGTATCAAAAAGAACTTTAATTTCGAGCCTCGGCTCATTGCAAATCCTGGATTTCCGCCCGGTTACAAAATAAAGAATTTAGACGAGAAATAGTATGAGGCATGATTCCGGGGGGGCGCGGCCGCCCCGGTTTCCGCCGTTTCTGCCCAATATGCCGCGGCGGCGGCCGGAAAATTGATTTACCCGCAAAAAGGTATTGAAATCGGCAGAATATTGGGGTATACTATTTGCGCTGAATCAGAGCAGCCAGCGACAGAAAAAAACTTGGAGGTAATTTCCCATGGCTACCATCACGAAAGATACCATCATCGGCGATATTCTGGACATGGCGCCCCAGACCGCTCCCATCTTCCTGTCCATCGGCATGCACTGCCTGGGCTGCCCCAGCAGCCGGGGAGAAACCGTGGCCGAGGCCTGCGCCGTTCACGGCGTGGATGTGGAGAAGCTGCTGGAGGCCGTCAACGCCGAGGCCAATAAGTAAACAGGGCCGGGATCGGGGGACTCACTCATAGCTGATGCCTGTGAGTCCCTCCTTTGCGCTGTCATGGGAGAGGGGGGAGCGTCCGTGGCGGAGAAACCGGGTTCTGGGCGGACGGCCGGTTTCGCCCTGCCGCGCGGGGCTTGCTCCGGTCTTCCGCTCGGAGACGAATGAAAATGCTTTGTCATGAAATTGTATTGGGCCCCCGCCTGCGCGCGATTGCCGCGCTGGTGCCGGAGGGCTGCCGGTGTCTCGCCGATATTGGCGCCGACCACGGTTATATTCCCGTGTCCCTGCTGCTGGAGGGCCGGGTCGGACGGGCCGTGGCCGCCGACATCGGCGCTCCGCCTCTGGACCATGCCCGCCGGACCGCGCGCGTATATGGCGTGACGGAAAACCTGGACTTCCGGCTGGGAGACGGGCTTTCCGTTCTGGAACCGGGAGAGGCGGACGTGATCGTCATTGCCGGAATGGGCGGCGACGCCATCACGGAGATCCTGGCCGCCGCGCCCTGGAGCCGGGCGGGGCCCCTTCTGCTGCTCCAGCCCATGAGTAAGGCGGAGGTCCTGCGCTCCTGGCTGCCGCTGAACGGATACGCGGCGCTCCATGAGGAGCTGGTCCAGGACAAGGGGGTGCTGTACCCCATCCTGTCCGTCCGGGGCGGCGAAATGCCCCCCGCCGGCGACGCCCAGGCATGGGGCGGATTCCTGCTGGAGCGGGATCCCCTGTACGGACTGTACATAACGGACAGGCTGTTGCGCCTGCGGCGGGCGGCGGCGGGGCTGGAACGGGCCCGCGACCCGTCCATGGCGGAGAAACGGAAAAAGCTGCTGGACGTCATCGCTCAGCTGGAAGAAAGGAAAGGGGAGTGGGAACGTGCCGGCGCTGCGGGACATTGAAAAAGCGATCTATGAGCTGGCCCCTAGGGAGCTTGCCATGGAGGGGGACAACGTGGGTCTCCTTATCGGCAGGCCGGATCGGGAAGTTACCGGGATTCTGGTGACCCTGGATGTGACGGAGGAAGCGACGGAGGAGGCACTGCGTCTGGGCGCGAATCTGATTGTGGCGCACCATCCGGTGATGAACTGCCACTGGAGCCCCGTCCAGACCATCCGGGACGATACTCCCCAGGGGAGGCTGCTGCTGAAGCTGATGGAAACCGGTGTTGCCGCCATCTGTATGCACACCAATCTGGATCGGGCCGAGGGCGGCGTCAATGACGCGCTGGCGGCGAGACTGGGATTGGAGCGCGTGGAAAAGCTGCCGGGAGGAGACGGCGTCCTCCGGGTGGGCGAGCTGCCGGGAGAGATGGCTCTGCCCGCCTTTTTGCAGTGGGTCAAGGCGGCCATCGGGCCCAACGGCCTCCGGTTCGCGGACGGTGGGAAGCCGGTCCGCCGGGTAGCGGTGGGCGGAGGAGCCTGCGGCGGCTATCTGTGGGCGGCGGCGGAAAACGGCTGCGACGCCTTTGTTACCTCCGACCTGAAATACAATCAGTTTCTGGACGCCCGGTCCGTGGGGCTGACCGTGATTGACGCGGGGCACTTTCCCACGGAGGATGTGGTGTGCCCCGTACTGGTAAAGTACCTGACGGAAAAATTCCCCGGCGTAAGGATTGACAAATCCGCCGTCCACAGGGAGGCCGTCCAGTATTACGTGTGATTCTTTTGCGAAGCGGGATGAACCGTCCCGGACAGGAGACCGTCAGCCCTTTTCCCAACGGCAGGACCGTCGTGACGGGCGCAAGCGTTCCGCAGCGGCTGTCACGGTCCGCCGCGCGATGACGGGAGCTTTAATGCTATCTTTGAAATCCATTAAGTAAGGAGATTGAGCGATATGTCTGGACATTCCAAATGGCACAATATTCAGAAGACCAAGGGCGCGGCGGATGCCAAGCGCTCTCAGGCGTTTACCAAGATTGCCCGCGAGATGATCGTGGCGGTGAAGGAGGGCGGCAGCGGCGACCCCAACAACAACTCCCGTCTGGCCACCGTTATTGCCAAGGCCAAGGCCGCCAACATGCCCAATGACAACATCAAGCGCACCATTGATAAGGCTCTGGGTTCCGGCAGCACCGATAACTTCGAAAAGGTGGTCTATGAGGGCTATGGCCCCTGCGGCGTAGCCGTCATCGTCGAGGCCCTGACCGACAACCGCAACCGCACCGCCCCGGAGGTCCGCCATCTGTTTGACAAATACGGCGGGAACATGGGCGCTACCGGCTGCGTCAGCTGGAGCTTTGACCGCAAGGGCGTCATCGTCATCGACAACGAGGAGGGCGACCTGGACGAGGAGACCGTCATGATGGACGCGCTGGACTGCGGCGCGGCGGATTTCGAGGCCGACGGGGATGTGTTTGAGATCACCACCGAGCCGGACGACTTCAACGCCGTCACCAGGGCTCTGGAGGAGAAGGGGTATGCTTTCGTTTCCGCCGCCATTGAGATGGTGCCCCAGAACTACATTAAGCTCACCGGCGAGGACGACATCAAGAACATGACCAAGATGATCGACCTGCTGGAGGACAACGACGACGTGCAGAACGTGTACCACAACTGGGAGCAGGAGGACTGATGAATGAAATCAGTCGCGAGTAAGCGGGTCGTGTATATCACGGAAACCGCTGTTATGACGGCCCTGCTGATCGTTCTCCAGTGGATCACCAAGCCCGCCGGGCAGTACGTCACCGGCGCCTGCGTCAACGCGGCGCTGGCGATTTCCGTGCTGGCGGTGGGACTGTGGAGCGGAGTCACGGTGGCGCTCTTGTCGCCGTTCTTCGCGTTCCTGCTGGGCATCGGGCCCCAGCTGCTGCCCATAGTGCCCTCCATCGCGGTGGGGAACCTGGTATTCGTGCTGATGCTGGGCCTGCTGGCCGGGGGAAGGGACCTGCCCATGTGGCGGAAGGGCGCGGCCTGGATTCTGGCGGCGGCCGCCAAGTTCGCGGTGCTGTACCTGCTGGTGGTGAAGCTGCTGTGCGCGGTTCTGCCGCTGAAGGAGCCGCAGATTGCCGCGTTTACGGTGATGTTCTCCTATCCCCAGCTGGTGACGGCGCTGGCGGGCGGCGGGATCGCGCTGCTGCTGACGCCGGTGCTGAGGCGGGCGCTGAAAAGATGATTTTTGAAAGGGCGGCTCACGGAGCCGCCCTTTCCGCATCCATATTTCCGGTCAATACATCGGAATGCCGCCGGTATAGTTTCGCGCCCGCTCCAGCAGAGGCCCTTTTGCGCCCATTGTAAACGCAATATCGCTGCTGCGGATAGAAAGCAGCTGCATACCTGGTTCTACGCTTAAAAAGTCCATCATCTCGTCTGTCAGAACGATCTGGCCCGCTTCGGATATGTCAGCCCAGCAATAATACCGGCCCTTATATTTGATAAATTCGCCGTATTGTGAAGCATAGCTCTGCAAATCGGCGTTTTCTGCTAAAATGTGGCCCAGCTTTGACGGCTCCAGCAGGCCTTTCCTGGTAACACAGAACCCGCCCGTGATCTTGCTGCCCGTAAACAGGTATACTCTTTTCTCTGAAGTGATCCCATACTCTTCTATGGCCTGCGTCGGGATATGAACCGTTCCATCGTCTCTGATTACGGACTTTCCGAAAATAAATTTGCCACCTTTGTTCATCTGCGGCATTGTCCTGACCTCCTGTTGAAAAATTTTTCGTCCGATTATATTACTTCCGGCCTTAAAGGTCGGAAGTAATATCTGCCATGTTTTGCGGTTGCCGCCGTGAACGGCGGCGAGCAAAACGGCTCAAATCAGATATATAATTTCCGAGCTTTAAGCTCGGAAATTATACCACAGGAGGCTGGTTGGGACAAGATGTCCCGGATTTGTTTACACATTCCCCGCGCATACTTTGCGGAGGAACTGCTGACCGGTGGGCGGATATGTTCTGACTCTTGCCATTTAGAGAGGAGAATGGTATAATGACTCCACCAAGATAAAGGGAGCGTGGTCCCATGCCAATTCTGCCGCAGAGACAGGAAAACGCAAATTACGCCTATACCCAGAGCCGGGAGCTGAGCTGGCTCCGGTTCAACCGCCGGGTGCTGGAGGAGGCGGGGGACGAGTCCGTGCCCCTGCTGGAACGGCTGAAGTTCATCTCCATCTTTACCAGCAATCTGGACGAGTTCTTCATGGTCCGGGTGGGGAACCTCTTTGACGTATCCCTGGTGTCTCCGGGGGAGATCGACAACAAGACCGGACTGACCCCGGAGGGGCAGCTGTCGGAGATTTACAGCGTGATCCCCGGTCTCATTGAGATCAAAAACCGGCTCTACGCCGACGTGGCGGCCCTGCTGCGCCGGGAGGGGGTCTGTGACCTGGCCATGGAGGAGCTTTCCCCGGAGGAGAGGAAGTTTGTCAGCACCTACTACAAGGCGAAGATCCTGCCGGTGCTGTCTCCGCAGATCGTGGACGCGCGGCATCCCTTCCCCCATCTGGCCAGCAAGGCCCTGTATGTGGCGGGGCTGATGCGCAGCCGGAAGGGAACCGCGTCCCTGGGCTTTCTGCCCGCGCCTCAGGGGCTTCCGGCGTTTTTGCCGATGCCCGGTGATCCGGGGCGGTTCATCCGGATGGAGACGATTTTGCTCCACTATGCCCCGGCTCTCTTCGGGGAGTACAAGCTGGAGAGCAGCTGCGTGCTGTGCGTCACCCGGAACGCCGACCTGAACCTGGACGCGGAGCTGCTGGAGGAGAGCGGCGAGGACATCCGCAGCCGGATGAGCAAGCTGCTGAAAAAGCGTGCCGGCCAGTCCGCCGTGCGGCTGGAGCTGTCGAAGAAGATGGGCGGCGAGTTCATGCGCCTGCTGAAGGGCAGGGTGGGTCTGGAAAACCGGCAGATCTATGTGGACCAGTCGCCGCTGAATATGCGCTATGTCTACGACCTCATCAAGGCCCTGCCGGGGGAAAAGGCGGCGGCGCTCAGTTTTCCGCCCTACTGCCCCCGGTGGCCGGAGGATCTGGATAAATCGGTCAGCATCATTGACCAGGTCCGGCAGAAGGACCGGCTGCTGTTCTTCCCCTTTGACGGGGTGGACCCGTTCTTGCAGCTGCTGGAGGAGGCGGCGGTCCGGCCGGACGTGGTGTCTGTCCGGATCACCATTTACCGTTTGGCCACGTCTTCGCGGGTTGCCCATATTCTCTGCAAGGCGGCGGAGAACGGGAAAGAGGTTACGGTGCTCATGGAGCTGCGGGCCCGGTTTGACGAGGCCAACAACATTTCCTGGTCCCGGCTGCTGGAGGACTCCGGATGCAGGGTGATCTACGGCGTGGAGGAGTACAAGTGCCACAGCAAGATCTGCCTCATCACCCTCCGCAAGGGGGACAAGCTCAGCTACGTCACTCAGATCGGAACCGGGAATTACAACGAATGCACCAATGAGCAGTATACGGACCTCAGCCTCATGACTGCCCACGAGGAAATCGGCCTGGACGGCGCGGCGTTCTTCCAGAACATGCTGGTGGGCAACCTGGAGGGGGAGTACCGGCATCTGCTGGTGGCTCCGGCGGGAATCAAGGTAAAGCTGCTGGAGCTGATTGATCGGGAGATCGCCAAGGGACATGAGGGCTGCATCTGCGTGAAGGCCAACGCCATGACCGAGCGAACAGTCATGGACAAACTGGTCGAGGCGTCTCAGGCGGGCGTACAGGTGCAGCTGATATTGCGGGGCATCTGCTGCCTGCGCCCCGGCATTGCCGCGCGGACGGAGAACGTCCATGTCACCAGCATTGTGGGGCGTTTTCTGGAACATGGACGGATTTACCGTTTTGGACGGGGGAAGGATATGAAGCTGTATATCGCCTCCGCCGACCTCATGACCCGGAACCTGAACCACCGGGTGGAGATTGCCTGCCCGGTCTATGACCCGGCGGTGAAGGAAATGCTGCTGAAAATCCTTCATACCCAGCTGGAGGACAACGTGAAGGCCAGTTCCCTGCTGCCGGACGGGTCCTACTGCCGGAAGGTCAACACGCTGGCCCCGTGTGACAGCCAGGAGGCCTTCATAGCGGAGTCCCTCCACCGCCGCGCCGCCGCCCCGGAGAAGCCGGACGCGCTGCACCGCTTCCTGAATGGGCTGCGCGGAAGGAAGAGACAGGGGTAAAAACTCCCATTTTCGGGAAAAAAGTTCTTGCTTTTTTCTTTGCGGTGTGTTATTCTGTCATAGCGAAAAAGGGCGGTCCTCTGTCAAGGGGCGGGGCCAGAGCGCGCTTGCTCCATAGAAATTGTTAAGAACGCCTATAAATTAGGAGGAAATATCCCATGGATCTCATCAAGGAACTGACCAAATCCCAGATCAAGGAAATGCCCGCCGTTCTGGTCGGCGACACTGTCAAGGTGCACGTGAAGGTCAAGGAAGGCGCTCGTGAGCGTATTCAGGTCTACGAGGGCATCGTGATCGCCAAGAAGCATGGCGGCATTGAGGAGACGATCACCGTCCGCCGCGTGTCCTACGGCATCGGCGTGGAGAAGGTGTTCCCGCTCCATTCTCCCACCATCGACAAGATCGAGGTTGTCCGTCACGGCGTTGTGCGCCGGGCCAAGCTGTACTACCTGCGTGACCGCGTGGGCAAGGCGGCCAAGGTTCGCGAGAAGCTGTAATAACGCGCAAAAAAGTCCGGCAGGGGTGTCCTGCCGGACTCTTTTTCTTGCTGAAAGAGGGCTTTGCCGCTGCGGCGGCAGGGTGGAAGTTCTTTTCCCTTGTGGGAAAAGAACCAAAAGCACCCTCAAGGGGGCGGACCCCCTTGAGAATCCCCTGAATGTTGTGCTTTATATGCGCTGCGACCTAACCGACTTGGCCTGTCGATAGTGTTCTCCCAGATGCGCCGGACTTCTGCGGCTACCCACGGATTCTAACGATGATCAGAGAGGCTAAGCCGCTTCTGGGCAGACTGCCCTCCATCGCCAGACATGCGGACCGCTGCGGAAGGCTCAAAGCCGGCATTCCATTTTACAGCGAGCGACCATAGTATGATCCGGCATTTCCTCGATCAAAGCATCCGTAATTTTGAATCCACAGTTTGCATAGCACTTTTGCGCTGCAAAATTATCCTGATCCGTAAATAATATAACCGATTGATAGCCCTTGACCTTCAAACGCTCCAGGATCTGGGACAGTACATATCTGCCAATATGTTTCCCCTGATAAGCAGGCAGCAGGACCGCCATTTTCAAGAACGCTTTCCGCCCGTCTGTCAACAGTCCGTTCACCGCAAACCACCCAATCGGAACAGCGCCATCAAAAATGATGTATCCCGCCTCATCATCGTCTTCTTTCCAGGCGCGGACAGCTTCCATCCAATCGCTCTTCTGCGTCGGGGGCTCATGCAGAGCTTTCATGACGGAGGGGTCATTCATCAATCGGGATAAAAATTCCGCATCAGGGGCAGTAACTTCCTTTATTGTAATGTTTTTCCAATGCTCCCTGAATTTCGCCGCTGATTCCTTTGAGCCCAATAAATTCTTGACCAGAGCATCCATCTTGTTCTTCGCCCTGACCCCGGGCGCGATTGAATAGCCATTGGCAAGGTAGAACGCCAAGGCGTCGTCAGCGGTCAGAACGGCGCGATGCGCGCCATGTTCCACAAAGTATGTCTCCGTCAGATGTAAAAGCATCCTGCCATATCCCTGCCGCCTGTGCGCCGGGTCAATCCAAAATTCTCTGATGAAGCCAACGGATTCCTCAAAGAACCAGTTGGAGAAGCCGGTGAGCTGGAATTGCAGAAAGCCAAGGGTCCCTCCCTCATCATCCAGCAGGAGGTAGGCAAGGTTGTTTCCCTCGCCGTTCATTTCCTGAAACAGGCCGTCCCAGCCCCGGATGGAAATGCCCAACTCGGTGAAATATGTCTGAAAGGCGGTCTGAAAGCGAGAGTCGGTGAAATCGGAGAGCAGTACAGGTTTTACAGCCATAAAAACTCCTTCTCGCGGCAAAACAAAAAGCGTTCCCGGCTTCGGGAACGCTGAAGTTCGCCATTCTGCTCTCCGGCAGCAGCCGCGTCAGGCTGCGGACAGTGAATGGCAAATATCCCCGAACCGGTTGATTGCTGTTTTCATGCCATTCACCTGCCTTTCCGGGAGTGAGAATACCATATCCAAAGAATTTTGTCAATGCCGTCCAATAAAATTTATAAACAAGACGCGGTTTCGCGCCAAAAAGTTATCTTTTGATGCTTATCTGGCGCAGCGTCCGCGGAGAGGACGCTGGCGGCCCAGGCCGCCGCCGGGCGGCGGGTGGCTGGTCACAAAGAAAAGTATGTCCGCCTTCTGCAAAAAATTTACAATTACTACTTTTCAAACGCCAGAAAATATATTAAAATAGGGGACAGTATGAAACCGAAAATTTCCAACCGGAGGAGAGAGTGGAGGAAAACGCCTATGGAGGAACCGAAATATAGGAGAGTCCTGCTGAAGGTCAGCGGCGAGGCCCTGGCGGGGGAGAGACGCCACGGCCTGGATTTTGCCATCATCGGCCAGGTCTGCGGCGTCATCAGGGAAGCTGTCGCCATGGGCGTCCAGGTGGGCGTGGTCATCGGCGCCGGGAACTTCTGGCGGGGCGCCAAGGACGGCGGCGGCAGGATGGAGCGCACCCGCGCCGACCATATGGGGATGCTGGGCACCGTGATGAACTGTCTGGCTGTGGCCGACGTGCTGGAGCAGAACGGCGTGGACGTCCGTGTCCAGACCGCCATTGCAATGGGGCCCGTTGCCGAGCCATACTCCCGCGCCGCCGCTGTGCGTCATATGGAGAAGGGCAGGGTGGTGCTCTTCGGAGCCGGAAGCGGCAACCCCTTCTTTTCCACAGACACCGCCGCCGTGCTGCGGGCCGCTGAAATCAGCGCGGACGTGATCCTGCTGGCGAAGAACATAGACGGCGTCTACAGTGCCGACCCGGCGAAGGACCCCTCCGCCGTGAAGTACGATGATATCACCTACAGCGAGGTGCTGGCCCAGCATCTGGCGGTAATGGATACCACTGCCACCAGTCTGGCCATGGACAATCACATCCCCGTGCTGGTTTTTGCGTTGAAGGACCCCCAAAATATCATCCGCGCCCTGAAGGGCGAGAAGATTGGAACAATTGTGAAGGAGGATGAAACCAAATGAAAAGCGAATTAAAGGCCTATGAGGAAAGAATGAAGAAATCCATTGCCTCCGTGGCGGCGGACTTTGCCGCCGTCCGGGCCGGCCGGGCCAACGCCGCCGTGCTGGACCGGATCATGGTGGACTATTACGGCACGCCTACCCCCATTCATCAGATTGCCTCCATCGGATCCCCGGATCCCCGGACCCTGACCATCCAGCCCTGGGACGCCGCTGCGGTGAAATTGATCTGCAAGGCTATTCAGGAGTCCGACCTGGGCATCAATCCCCAGAACGACGGCAAGATCATCCGACTGGCCTTCCCCCAGCTGACGGAGGAGCGCCGCAAGGAGCTGGTCAAGCAGATCGCCAAGTACGCCGAGGGCGGCAAGGTGGCCATCCGCAACATCCGCCGGGACGCGGTGGAGGATTTCAAGGCGCAGAAGAAGGCCAGCGAGATCACCGAGGACGACATGAAGATCGTCGAGAAGGATATCCAGAAGCTGACCGACGACATGTGCAAGGAGATCGACGACCTGCTGGCCAAGAAGGAGAAGGAGCTGCTGGCGGTGTGACCGAAGCGGAGCTTCGGGCACACGGAACGGCTGTTGTGCAGGCAGCGCCTGCACAATGGCGGTCCCCATGCACTCCGATAATTAATTTAATTTCCAGGCGAGGAAGCTTATGATTTTTTCTTTCGGCAAGAAAAAAGCTGATACGGCGGGGCAGGTGGATTTCAGCCGTCTGCCCCGCCATATCGCTATCATACTGGACGGCAACGGCCGATGGGCCAGGAAGCGGGGACTGCCCCGCACTGCCGGACATAAGGTGGGCGCGGAGACCTTCCGCACCATCGCCACCTACTGCCGGGACATTGGCATTAAGTACCTGACGGTCTACGCCTTTTCCACGGAGAACTGGAAGCGGCCCCAGGACGAGGTGGACGCCATCATGTCCCTGCTCAGGCGTTACCTGCTGGAGGCCATCGACACCATGGAGCGGGACAATGTGCGCCTGCGCTTCATGGGGGACATGTCGCCCCTCAGCGGCGAATTGAAGGGCTTGGTGGAGCAATGCAACGCCATCTCGGAGCGGCTGACTGGCTGTCTGTGCAGCATCTGCATCAACTACGGGGGCAGAGCGGAGCTGGTTCATGCCGCCGAGAGGTTTGCTGAGGATTGCCGCGTTGGGCTTGTAAAGCCAAGTGACTTAACAGAAGAAGTGCTGGGGGGCTACCTCTATTCCTCCGGGATTCCCGATCCGGACCTGCTGATCCGGCCCGGCGGAGAGCTGCGGCAGAGCAATTTTCTGCTGTGGCAGTGCGCCTACAGTGAGTTTTATTTTACGGATGTGCTGTGGCCTGATTTTACCAAAGAAGAGCTGCACCGGGCTATTGCATCCTACCAGCGCCGTTCACGCCGGTATGGCGGAGTGCAGGAGGGTTCGACATGAAGTCAAGAATTTTAGTGGCGGCAGTGGGTGTGCCGGTTCTGTTGTATGTGGTGCTGTGGGGCCCCCCGCCGCTGCTGCTGGGCGCGCTGGCGCTGCTGGCGGGCATCGGCGGCAATGAGCTGTACCGCTGCGTGGGAGGCGAACGGGATACCTTTCTGGCGGTTGCCGCCGTGCTTATCCCATGCATGACAGTGGAGTGGTTCTATGACCGCCCGCAGTATGTGGGCGTATGGTTCATCCTGTCTACGCTGGTCGTGTTTACTTACGCCGTTTTTAAGGGCGGCGCGGTGCGATTTCACCAGATTGCGGCGGTGCTGTTCGGCGGCATCGCCATCGGATACTCCTTCTCCTCGTTCCTGCGCATCTATGCCAGCGGCGTCAGCCGGGGGTATCTGCTGCTGCCCTTTATTCTCAGCTTTGCCTGCGACACCTTCGCCTATTTCACGGGCCTTGCCATCGGCAGGCATAAGCTGGCCCCTAAAGTGAGTCCCAAAAAGACGGTGGAGGGAGCCGTCGGCGGACTGGCGGGCAATGTGGTCTGCGGTCTGCTGTTCGTATTCGTTATGAGGCACTGGTTCTATGGAGCCAGCGGTATATTAAGCTATGGCGCCATGGCGGTGCTGTCGCTGTTTTGCGGCGTGGTGGCACAGATCGGCGATTTGAGCTTTTCCCTCATCAAGCGGGAGTTCGGCGTGAAGGACTACGGAAAGATTTTCCTGGCCCACGGCGGGGTGCTGGACCGGTTTGACAGCGTGCTGTTTGTCGCTCCCGTGCTGGCGGCGCTGATGGAGCTGATGCAGGTTGGCTGGCGCTGCGTCGGAGGCTGACGCCGGAATGGTGACTAGGGAAGTTCCGCTTACAGACGAGATTGTCCTGACGCTGATAACCATGTCTGCGGACTGGGAAGCGGAAAACAGCTGCCATGGATACCGAAAGAATGGGCGCGGCAATTTGGAGGGAAACCGCGTTTTCATCGCGGAAGAAAGCGGCGAGATCATTGGATATCTGTTTGGAAAGCTAAAAAAGTCAAAAAATCAAGGCGCGGTCGTACCGGATGGCACAGATTATTTTGAGGTGGAAGAACTCTATGTGAAGCCCGCTTACCGTTCCCGGGGCGTAGGCTCCGCGCTGTTTCGTTATGTGGAGGAGCAGGTCCGGCCGGAGGCGAAGTATCTCATGCTGGGTACAGCAACGAAGGACCATCGGGCAATTCTGCATTTTTACATTGATGAGCTGGGCATGGAATTCTGGAGCGCCGCGCTCTTCAAGAAGCTGTAAGTGAGGAGAGCATATGGTAAAAGCAATTTCCCTCTTGGGTTCCACCGGCTCCATCGGGCGGCAGACGCTGGACGTCTGCCGGGAGCAGGGAATCAGGGTGGCCGCGCTGACGGCCCGTACCAGCATTGACCTACTGGAGCGGCAGGCCAGGGAGTTCCGCCCCCGGCTGGTGGCGGTAAATGATCTGGAGCCCGCCCTGGAGCTGGCGGGGCGGCTGACGGGACTGGATATCGAGGTGGCCTACGGTCTGGACGGCCTGCGCCGGGCGGCGTCCCTGCCGGAGAGCGACGCGGTGGTCACCGCCGTGGTGGGCATGGCGGCGCTGCTGCCTACCATGGCCGCCGTTGAGGCGGGAAAACGGGTGGCTTTCGCCAACAAGGAGACCCTGGTCTGCGCCGGGGAGCTGGTCATGGAAACCGCGAAGCGTTACGGCGCGGAAATTATCCCGGTGGACAGCGAGCATTCGGCCATTTTTCAGTGCTTGCAGGGCAGCCGGGACAGGGGTGAGATCAAGCGGTTGATCCTGACCTGCTCCGGCGGGCCGTTTTTCGGTCTGCGCCGGGAGGAGGTGGCGAAAAAGACCAGGGCTGACGCCCTCCGGCACCCCAACTGGACCATGGGGGAGAAGATCACCATCGACTGCGCCACCCTGATGAACAAGGGTCTGGAGTTTATCGAGGCCATGCGCCTGTTCCGGGTCACGCCGGACCAGGTGGACGTGGTCATCCACCGCCAGAGCATCATCCACTCCATGGTGGAGTTCCGGGACGGCGCGGTGCTGGCACAGATGGGCACGCCGGATATGCGTCTTCCCATTCGGTACGCGCTGACCTATCCCTACCGGGAGAAGTCGGAGCTGCCGGCTTTGGATCTGCTGCGCTGTCCGCCGCTGACCTTTGCCCCGCCGGACCTGGAGGCGTTCCCCTGCCTGCGGATGGCCATGGACTGCGCCCGGACGGGCGGGACCAGCTGCGCGGTGCTCAACGGAGCCAACGAGGCGGCGGTGGAGCTGTTCCGTCAGGAGCGGATTTCCTTCGGACAGATCCCGGACCTGGTTGCGGAGGCGCTGGATAAAATACCCGGCATCCATCATCCCGCCATGGACGAAATCCTGGAAGCGGACCAAAAAGCCAGGGCGTGTGTGCTGGAAGCTGCAAAATGACAGATCTGGGGATGCCGGCTCTGATTGAGCCGCCCGGGCCGGAAGGCGGACCAATCCTGAATATGCACTTGTCCGGGGGCGTATACTTTACTCTGCCGGAACACAGGATTTTTCTGCTTGACGCGTACCGGGAGAGGCTGACCCATTTTCATTTCCACGACGCAAAGGGGAAAAAGAATCATCTGCCGTTAGGCGCGGGGTCCGGGGGCGAGAAACCCTCGGAGTAATGAATAGAAATCACTTTCCCTTGCCGCCAGGGGCGGCAAATCACCCTATAAAGAGGTAAGACCATGTATATTATCCTGGCCATCTTATTGTTTGGTATTCTGATCGCCGCCCACGAGTGGGGCCACTTCATTGCCGCGCGGCTGTGCGGCGTCACCGTCCACGAGTTCGCCATCGGCATGGGGCCCCTCGTCTGGAAGAGAACGGGGAAAAAGGGCACCATGTTCTCCCTCCGGGCCCTGCCCATCGGGGGCTTCTGCGCCATGGAGGGCGAGGAGGAGGACTCCGACGATCCACACAGCCTCGGCAACCAGGGCTTCTGGAAGAAGATTTTCGTCTTTGCCGCCGGCGCCGCCATGAATTTTCTGGTGGGTGTGCTGATTCTCCTGATCCTTAATTTTCAGGCGGCGGGGTTCTATGTTCCTGTCGCCGCGGGGTGCGCTCCGGAGTTCGAGGCGGTCAACGGCGGGGCCCTGCTGGAGGGGGACGTGTTTTACTCCATCAACGGGTCCCGGATCTATACTCCCGGCGACATCGACCTGATTCTTATGGTGGCCAACCGCCAGCCCATTGACCTTGTGGTGCTGCGGGACGGAGAGAAGGTCGTATTCCACAACCTGGCCGTGGGCACATACAGCGACAGCGAGGGCGGCGCCTATCAGGGTTACGGCTTCTACCGGACCGCCGTGGTCAAGGAAGCCACCCTTGGGGCGAAATTGCAGTATACGTGGTATGACGCCGTTGATTTTGTCCGGACGGTCTGGTTCAGCCTGAAAATGCTGGTGACCGGCAGCGCCGGCGTCAATGACCTCAGCGGGCCGGTAGGGATCGTCTCCACCATCAACGAGGTGGGCGCTCAGAGCGCCAGCGTTACCGACGCGCTGGCCAATATCGCCTATTTCGGAGCCATGATTGCCGTGAACCTGGCCGTTATGAATCTGCTGCCCATTCCCGCGCTGGACGGCGGACATATCCTTTTCCTGATCGTCTCTACGATTTCCGAGAAGCTTCTTAAGAAGAAGATTCCTCTCAGGTATGAGGCGGCCATCAATATGGTATTCCTGGCGCTGCTGATGGGCCTGATGCTGTTTGTGACCTTCAACGACGTGATGAAGCTGGTAGGGGGGAGGACGGTGTCATGACAAAGCGGATCATGGTGGGCGGCGTTCCCGTAGGCGGCGGCGCACCGGTTGCCATTCAGTCCATGTGCAATACCAAGACCCATGATGTCTCCGCCACGGTGGACCAGATCCACCGCCTGGAGGCGGCGGGGTGTGAGATCATCCGGGTCGCCGTGCCGGACATGGCGGCGGCGAAGGCCATCGGGGCCATCAAAGCCCAGATCCGCATCCCTCTGGTGGCGGATATTCACTTCGATTACAAGCTGGCGCTGGAGTGCGCCGCCCAGGGGATCGACAAGATCCGCATCAATCCCGGCAATATCGGCGGGGAGGACCGGGTGAAGGCCGTGGCGGACGCCTGCCGGGCAGGGAGGATCCCCATCCGCATCGGCGTCAACGGCGGCTCACTGGAGAAGGAGCTGCTGAAAAAGTACGGCGGAGCCACGCCGGAGGCCCTTGTGGAGAGCGCCCTGGGCCACGCGGCCCTGCTGGAGAAATTCGACTTCACGGATATCTGTATCTCTGTGAAGTGCTCCTCCGTGCCGGTGACCATGGGGGCCTACCGGCTTTTGAGCGAGCGGTGTCCCTACCCCCTGCATCTGGGCGTCACCGAGGCGGGTACGCCGGATATGGGCATGGTGAAGTCCGCCATGGGCATCGGCGGCCTGCTGTGCCTGGGGATCGGGGATACCCTGCGGGTGACTCTCACGGCCGACCCGGTGGAGGAGGTCCATGCCGCGAAAAAGATCCTTATGGCCGCGGGACTGCGGCAGGAGGGGCCCAATATCATCGCCTGTCCCACCTGCGGGCGGACCAACATTGACCTCATCCCCATGGCTCAGGAGGTGGAACGCCGTCTGGCGGGCTGTACCAGGCCCATCACCGTGGCGGTCATGGGCTGCGCGGTAAACGGCCCCGGCGAGGCGTCCGCCGCCGACGTGGGCATAGCCGGCGGAAACGGGGAGGGCCTCCTGTTCCGCAAGGGGGAGATCCTCCGGAAAGTGCCCCAGGACAAGCTGGTGGACGCGCTGATGGAAGAGATTGCCAGTCTCGCGTAGAAATTTTTTTCAAAACCGGGGAACAATTTACCTGTCGGCCCGCCTAACAGGACGGTCCGGTCACCGGACAAATGAAAAAATACCTGGAGGTACACATGAAAAAGTTTTTAAGCGTTTTGCTGAGCGTGACCCTGCTTCTGACCCTCGCCGCCTGCGGCGGCAAAGGAAACGACACCCCCGACAGGGAGGCCCCGGATCTGAACCAGTACTATGAGGACTTCATGGCGGCATTGGGCGAGGGTAATCAGCCCGCCATGATGGATGTGGAAGCGGACTATATCGCGCAGTTCTACCCCGGCCTGGAGACCTATGGTCTGAAGCAGTCCGTGCTGAAAATGGCGATGATTTCCGCCGTAGCCTATGAGTTTGCCCTGGTGGAGCTGGAGGATGCCTCTCACGCCAGGGAGGTGGCGGACATTTTCCAGGCCCGCATTGACGCCCAGGTTCAGGGCGGCGCCATGTATCCCATGACCGTCGAGGCCTGGGAGAAGGCCAAGGTCATCACCAATGGCAGCGTGGTGGCCCTGATCTGCGCCGGAGAGGAGCAGGACCAGGCCGTGGAGGCGTTCAACAAGCTTTTCGCGTAGCTGTTTTCGTTACCGTGCGGCGGACTCGGTCAAACACAGCAGCCAAGAGCCGAGATTGGCCGTCCGCCCAGGACCTTCTGACCTGTTTGCACAGACGTCTCCGTTACCGTGCGGCGGACTCGGTCAGACACGACAGCCAAGAGCGAGATTGGCCGTCCGCCCAGGACCTTCTGACCTGTTTGCACAGACGTCTCCGTTACCGTGCGGCGGACTCAGTCAGACACGACAGTCAAGAGCGAGATTGGCCGTCCGCCCAGGACCCCCCTTTTTGACAGGAGAGAAAAACCATGATTTTTTCCAGCCTGCCCTTTCTGTTTTTCTATCTGATGGCCGTGCTGGCGGTGTACAAGCTCGCGCCGCTGAAGCTGCGGAATCTGATCCTGCTGCTGGTGAGCCTGTTTTTCTACGGCTGGGGCGAGCCGATATATATTCTGATCATGCTGCTGTCCATCGCGGTGGACTACGTCCACGGGATGCTGGTGGAGCGGTGGCGGGCGGATGATAAAAAGGCCCGGCGGGCCGTGGCGTCGTCGGTGATTTTCAATCTGGGCATCCTGGTGTTCTTCAAGTACTGGGATTTCCTGGCCGGGAACCTCAACGCCCTGACGGGGCTGTCTCTGCCGGTGCTGGGCCTGCCTCTGCCCATCGGCATCAGCTTTTACACCTTCCAGACCATGAGCTACACCATTGACGTCTACCGCAACGACGCGCCGGTCCAGCGGAACGTGGTCACCTTCGGCGCTTACGTCACCCTGTTCCCGCAGCTGATCGCGGGCCCCATCGTCCGGTACAAGTCCGTGGCGGAGCAGCTGGAGGACCGCCGGGAGGACCTGGAGAAATTTGTCTCCGGCATCCAGCGCTTCACCGTGGGGCTGGCGAAGAAGGTCCTGCTGGCCAACGCCATCGGGCAGCTGTGGGATCAGTCCCTGTCGGCGCAGAGCCTGACGGCTGCCGGGGCGTGGCTGGGGCTGGCGGCCTACGCGTTCCAGATTTACTTCGATTTCTCCGGCTACAGCGATATGGCCATCGGTCTGGGGAGGATGCTGGGCTTTGACTTTCTGGAGAACTTCAACTACCCCTACATCTCCAAATCTGTCGTGGAGTTCTGGAAGCGCTGGCACATCTCTCTGACCACCTGGTTCCGGGAGTATGTCTATTTCCCCCTGGGCGGCAATCGGGTTCCCAGATGGAAGTGGATCCGCAACATCCTGACTGTCTGGCTCCTGACCGGCATCTGGCACGGAGCGGGATGGAACTTCCTGCTGTGGGGACTGTATTACGGGGCATGGATGCTGGCGGAGCGGCTGTTTCTGGGAAAACGGCTGGAGAAGCTGCCCGGGGCGGTCCGGCACATCTATACCATGGCGGTCGTCCTGATTGGCTGGGCACTGTTTGCCGTGGAGGACATGGGACGGCTGGGCGGTTATTTCCGGTCCCTGTTCGGCGGCGGAGGACTGTACAGTCCCGTGGACGGCTACCGGCTGTGGAGCTATCTGCCCACGCTGGTGATTCTGACGGTCGGCTCCACGCCGCTGGCGCGGAAGCTGTGGGACAGGCTGGGGGAGCGAGCCCGGTCTGTCCTGACGCCGCTGCTGGTGCTGGGGGCGCTGATTCTGTGTACCGCCTCTCTGGTGGACGCGGGATACAACCCGTTTCTGTATTTCCGGTTCTAAGAAGGGGGGAAGGGAACCATGACAAAAGCATCCCAGCGGATCACGGCGATGATTTTCTGCGTATTCCTGGCGGGCTTCGGCCTGCTGCATATCCTCCTGCCGGACCGGACCTTCTCCCCGGTGGAGAATCGGAACCTGAGCCAGCTGCCCGCGTTCTCCTGGGCGTCCCTGCTGGACGGCAGCTATACCGCCAATCTGGAGAAATATCTGGAGGACCAGTTCCCCCTGCGGGACAACTGGATGGGGCTGAAAACCCGGTACGAGCGCTTGCTGGGCAAGCAGGAGTTTCACGGGGTGTATCTCTGCGGCGACAGGCTGATCCATCAGATCGAGGATACCAGCCGGGGGGCGCAGAACACGGGATATCTCCGCGCCCTGACGGAGCTGACGGATATTCCGGTGTATGTGGGCCTGATTCCCACGGCGGCGGAGGTCTGGAAGGAGCAACTGCCCGCCGGAGCGGAGAATTTCGACCAGGCAGCATGGCTGGAGCAGGTCCGGGGGAGCGTTCCCGGCGCGGTATGGGTGGATGTTGCCGGGGCCCTGACCAATCACAGGGACGAAGCTGTTTTCTACCGTACGGACCACCACTGGACCAGCCTGGGGGCATATTATGGGTACGCCGCGCTTATGACTGCCATGGGGGAGACACCCGCGCCCCTGGGGGCGGGGGAGACCGTGTCGGAGGATTTTTACGGCACCCTCTATTCCACCTCCGGCGTCCATTGGGTGGAGCCGGACACCATCGAAAGGTATATCCCCACTGGGAGCGTCACCGTGGAGGATGTGGAAAGGGGCGAGACCCACGGGCTGTATGTGGACCGCTTTCTGGGGGAGAAGGACAAGTACGCATCCTTTCTGGGCGGCAACGCGCCACTGTATATCGTCCGGAACCCGGACGCCGCGGCGGACCGGAAGCTGCTGGTGGTCCGGGACAGCTACAGCGACAGCCTGGCGCCGTTCCTGAGCCAGTATTTTTCTGAGATCCATCTGCTGGACCTGCGGTACTACCGGACGTCCGTGGCGCAGTACGCCCAGGAGAACGGCATGGACCAGATATTCGTCTGCTACAGCGTGGATAATTTTGTAAAGGACATGGACGCCATATTTATGGGAAGATAGGAGAGCGTCTTCCGGATGTCTTCCGGGAAAGCGAGACCCCCGCGCCGCCAGCGCGGGGGTCTCGCTTTCTTATTTCAATTCCCGGATGGTCATGACCGCCCGGTGCTCGATAGGCTTCCATTCCACCCGGCCGAACAGGGCCAGGATCGTAATGGGAACATAGGTTGCCATGAAAAGGGGAAATGTCAGCGTATACAGAATTTTCTTCCACGGGGAGGTGCGGATTTTTCCCCACTGGGTGATGGTTGTGATTGCCCCCGCCGCGAACAGCAGCAGATAGGGGACCGCAAAGCTCAGGATGGCCGTTCCCAGCATGGGGAGCGGCTGGCCGCCGCTGAGCAGCTCCAGCACCGTGGCCAGCGCTCCCGCCGCCGTGCCGCACACCGCCAGCACAATGGCCGGGGCCATGGACAGCAGCAGGTCCAGGCAGCTGAGCCCGTTCTTCCCGCCGATACTGCCGGTGAGCCGACCGCCGTGGCGCAGCAGGACCAGCATGTTCCCGCGGACCCAGCGCATTCGCTGGCGGACGGATTGCCCCAGGCGGGTGGGCTGCTCGTCGAACAGCTCCGCTTCGCCGCAGTAGCCGATTTTTTCTCCGTTCAGGAGGCAGTCCACCGTAAATTCCGTATCCTCGCTGAGGGAGTGGAAGGGCCACCCGCCGTGACGGAGCATGATCTCCCGGCTGAAGAGGTATCCGGTGCCGGATACCGTGGCGCTGAGTCCCAGGCGGGTCCGGGGAGCGTTGAGAAACGCCGCGTCCCGCAAAAACCAGAGTCCATACCCGGCGGAGATCCAGTTGTCGCCGTAGTTTTTGGAATTGCGGTAGCTGGTGACGACCGGACAGGAGTCGGAGAAAGCCTCGTTCATCCGGCTGACGTAATCCGGGGCAAGAAGGTTGTCGGCGTCAAAAACGAAGTAGCCGTCATAATACTGGTCGCCCCGCTCCTCCCGGATCCGGGAGAGGAGGAAGTGGAGGGCGTAGCCCTTGCCCACGCGCCGGGCGTCGCTGCGGCGGTAAACGGTGGCGCCGGCCTCGCTGGCCGCATGGGCGGTATCGTCGGTGCAGTTGTCGGCGGCCACATAGACGTCCAGATATTCTTCGGGATAATCCTGCTGCCGGATGCTGTCGATCAGCTGGGCGATGACTGCCGCCTCGTTCCGGGCGGCGATCAGTACGGCGTACCGCCGCAGAGGCGCGGCGGTGACGACCCGATGCCTGCGCCACAGGGCGACCGGCACATACAGCAGCTGGTAGAAATAGCACAGGAGAAAGAGGATTCCGATGGTGCGGCTGACATTTTGCAGGATAGACAAGGCGCTCATGTTTTGCTCCTTTCACGAGCCTGACAGATAAGGCGGTAGGCCATCAGCCCCAGAGCGCTGATGACGAAGGTGATTACGAACACCACGGCGGCGAAAGCGTAGTTGCCCATGCCGAGCGCGTTGCCGCCGATGGTGGAGGTAACGATGGATGGGACCGGGGCGATGGCGGAGATCACCAGCCAGCTCTTCAGCGGCAGGTCTGTCAGCCCCACGAAGTAGCACAGAACGTCCTTCGGCGTCCCCGGCAGGAAAAAGAGGAAGAAGACCCACAGCGTCATCCTCCGCTTATTTTGCAGGACCTTCAGATCGTTCAGCTTTTCCAGAGGGAAGAAGACCTCCACCGCGCGGGCGCCGAACCGCCTGACCAGCAGGAACACGGCAACCCGGCCCAAAAAGGCTCCGAAAAGGCACAGCAGCGTCCCTTCCACCGCGCCGAAGGCGTAGCCCGCGGCGATTTCCAGCGGCTCGCCGGGGATGACGGCCACCACGATCTGAAGGATCAGCATCCCCAGAAACGCGATGGGTGCCCGAACGCCCTGCTCATCCACCCAGGTCCGGAAGCGCTCCGGCTCCTGCGCGAACTGAATCAGGGGCTTTCCCGCGAAGAAGGCGACGAAAGCGGAGAGAAGCAGGAAGAGAAAGATTCCCGTCCCCGCGATCCATTTTCTTTGATTTTCGGTCAGGTGTCGGCGCTCTCTCATTTTCTTATCCTTTCCCGGTGTGTTCTGAATGGTATTCTACTGGATTACGCATTAAAATGAAAGAGGAAAAATCTATAAGAATTTCTTAAGCGGCGCTCCGGGCGGGAGGAGGGACGCGGCGCCCGCCGCCATACAGCTGAAATAAGACGGCGGAACAAAGAGAAATCCCCCTTGTAATCTGAAGAAAAATCTGTTATACTAAGCAAAAGTCGCTTGAAATGAGAAAAATAAAAGTTTCTTTTAAAATAATGGCTGCTGAGAAAAATGAAAACCTTTTTGGAACAATTTGATTGGGGAGGCTTACTCTCCCTTGTTCAGCGGGTGCTGAGCGTGCTTCTCTGCCTGACCGTGCATGAAACCTGCCATGGGCTGGCCGCTTACGCGCTGGGCGATCCTACCGCCAGGAAAATGCGCCGGCTGAGCCTGAACCCGCTGCATCACATCGACTGGCTGGGGCTGGCTTCCATGGTCATCTGCGGCTTTGGATGGGCCAAGCCGGTCCCTGTGGACATGCGCTATTTTAAGAGGCCAAAATCCGGGATGGCGGTCACCGCCCTGGCGGGGCCGGCCTCCAACTTTCTGCTGGCGTTCCTGCTGCTGTTTATCGCGTCGCTGACGGCCCGGTACGCGCCCGCGGAACCCTTCGCGGTTTGGATGTACTACTTTTTCCTGAACACCGCCGTTCTCAGTATCGGCCTGGGACTGTTCAACCTGATCCCCATTCCGCCGCTGGACGGGTCCAAGGCGCTGTTTTCCCTGCTGCCGGAGCGGGCCTACTATACGCTGATGCGTTACGAGCGGTACGGCATGGTGATCCTGCTGCTGATCGTGTGGCTGGACATTGGAGGAAGCAGCCTTTCCCGTGCGATTTACGCCGTTTATTCGTGGATGACGGGACTTTTCTTTTGATATTCAGATAAAACGATGACGGAGGGCGCCGGATGGACGAACCGGTATACAAGCTGGAACAGGTGGTACACAGCCGGGAGGGCCTGGAGGATTTTGAGGGCCCCCTGGATCTGATCCTGTTCCTGCTGAGCAAAAATAAAATTGAGATTCAGGATATCCCCATAGCCCTGATCCTGGAGCAGTATCTGGAATATCTGGAGCGGCGGCAGAGGATGGATTTGGAGGTGGCCAGCGAGTTTATCACCATGGCCGCCCAGCTGATGTTCATCAAGACCAGGATGCTCCTCTCCATTGAGGACGAGGAGGCCAAGAGCGAGATGGCCGAACTGATCCGCTCCCTGGAGGAGCGGCGCAGCGGAGAGAATTACGCCAAGATCAAATATGTGACGGCCCGGCTGGGCCCCATGGGGGAGTTTGGCGGGCGGATCTTTCTCCGGACGCCGGAGCCCATGGATCAGGGAAAGATATACACCTACAGCCATACCCCCGGCGATCTGCTTCAGGCCATGGGAGAGGTCATCGGCCGGGAGGAGCGGAGGCAGCCGCCGTCCGTCAGCAGCTTTCAGGAAATTGTGCGGCAGGAGCCCTACCCCGTGGCGGGAAAGGCGCAGGAGATTTTCCAGCGTCTGCGCCGGGGGATCACCAGCTTCCGGCTTCTGTTCCGGGGCAGCCGCAGCCGCAGCGAGGTGGTGGCCACCTTTTTGGCCATTCTGGAGCTGTGCCGGGCCAGGATCGTCACCTTGTCCGGCAGCGAGCGGGAGTGTACCGTTACCGCCACCGGCGTGGATATCGACGCCCTGAAGCTGTAAGGACCGGCCGGGGAAGAATTGAGGACGGGAAAGATCATTGGATAACAAGGAAATGCAGATCGCCGCGGAGGGAATCCTTTTCGCCTCCGGCGAGCCAGTACATATCAGCCGCCTTTGCATGGCCCTGGATACGGACCGCCCGCGGGCGGAGGAGGCGCTCAAGCGGCTGGGGGATTATTACGCCTACGAGCGCCGGGGCATCCGCCTGGTCCGGATGGAGGACAGCTATCAGCTCTGCTCCGCGCCGGAGTACGCGGAAATCATCCGCCGGGCTTTTGAGATTCGTAAGACCGCCAAGCTCAGCCAGCCCGCGCTGGAGGTCCTGGCCATTGTGGCCTACTATCAGCCCGTCACGCGGGCGCAGGTGGACCAGATCCGGGGGGTGGACAGCGCCTATACCGTAGGGCTGCTGCTGGACCGGAAGCTGATTGAGGAATGCGGGCGGCTCCAGGTGCCGGGAAGGCCCCGGCAGTACCGGACCACCCAGAACTTCCTTCGCTCGTTTCATATGACGACCCTGGAGGAGCTGCCCCCGCTGCCGGGGGTGGACGAGGGAGGACAGATGCGGCTGGACGACAATCCGGAGCTGATGGAAATTCTGGAGGCCGGGGAAGGCCCGGCGGAATGAGGGACAGCGCCGGAGGAGAAAGGGGGGAGCGCCGTGGGAAAGCTCATACTGGGAATTCTGCTGGGCGTGCTGCGGGGAATCGGCGTTGTTCTGCTGGTTCTGCTTGTGCTGGTTCTGATTCTGCTGCTGATCCGGGTGCAGGTCCGTACCGCCTATGAGGACGGCGCACCATCTCTGTGGGTCCGGTACGGCCCGGTGAAGCTGCGGATCTTCCCCAAAAATGAGAAGGACCCGAACGCGCCGCCTGAAAAGAAGAAGCCTCCCAGAAAGAAGAAAGAAAAAGAGAAAAAGCCGAAGAAGGAAAAGAAAAAATTCAGCGTCAACCAGGACCAGATTCTCTACAGCCTGGAGACGCTGCCCCCCATTCTGGGCCGTGCCCTGAAGCGGACGGGGCGGAGCGTCCATATCCAGCCGCTGAAGCTGTACATATTGGCAGCGGGGGCGGACCCGGCGGATACGGCGCTGCTGTACGGGCGGATGGAGGCGGCTGTTGCCGTGGGACTGCCCATACTGGAAAAGACGCTGCGCCTGAAGGACCCGGATGTCCGGCTGTACCTGGATTTCGACCAGCGGCGGATGGATTTCATTGCCGACGTCGGCGTGGCGCTGCGGCCCGTCAGCCTGGTATGGATGGCCCTCCGGGCGGGCGGAAGCCTGGTGAAGTGGTTCTTGGGCTTCCGGAAGCTGGCGTCGCCGCCGGCGGAAAAGAAGCCCTCGCAGGAAGCAACAGACGAAAACAGAAAAACGGAGCATGAGGCCGCCTGACCGGGGCCTTTGAAAGGAGAAGAAGGACATGGAAAAAAACAATCCTATCAGCGATATGATGCAGGAGGGTATGGCGAAGCTGCGGGAGCTGGCGGATACCAACACCATTGTAGGCCAGCCCATCCAGACGCCTGATGGCGTGACCCTGATTCCCATTTCCCGCGTCAGCATGGGAATGGGCGGCGGCGGCGCCATCTTTGGCAAAAAGGCGAACAATAACCCGGAAGGCAACCTGGGCACAGGCATAGGTGTGGGCGTTCATATTGACCCGATGGCGTTTCTGATTGTAAAGGACGGCTATACCCGCGTTATGCCCGTGGCGGCGCCGCCCATGAACACGGTGGACCGGGTCATTGAGATGACTCCGGAGGTCATTGACCGGGTTACCGGCTTTATTGAGAAGCAGCAGGACCGGAAGAAGGCCGAAGCGGCGGAGACGGAGTGCTGACCGCCGCCTGAAGCAGGAGAAGCAGGAAACGTTTTACGGGATTGATTCCGTCCCCGGTGAGACATACTATTCCCATTCTGACAGCCGGGAGGTAGAGAGGATATGGGAAAGCGTGTGTGGGGACGGAGGGTCCTGTGCGCCATTTTGCTGGCGGGACGGCTGGCCTGTCCGGCCGGAGCCGTGGGCACGTCGGCCTCGTCGGCGGCTCTGATTGAGCAGAGCAGCGGGCGGGTCCTCTATGAGCAGAATGCGGATGAGGAGCGCCTGATTGCCAGCGTTACCAAGATTATGACCGCCGTTGTGGCGCTGGAGCACGCCGACAAGGGCCGCTCCTACATTGTAACGGCTCAGGATATGGCGGAGGGTTCCTCCATGTATCTTCAGCCAGGGGACGTCCTGTCTCTGGAGGAGCTGCTGTACGGCCTGATGCTGGTCAGCGGCAACGACGCGGCCCTGGCGGTCGCCCATTGCGTGGCGGGGGAAGTGGAGGATTTTGTCTCCCTTATGAACGATACCGCCGGGAAGCTCGGCCTCAGTCACACCCACTTCGCCAACCCCAACGGCCTGGATGCCGAGGGGCACTACTCCAGCGCCCTGGATATGGCGCGTCTGGCGGCCTATGCCCTGGAGAACCAGGATTTCCGCCGGATCGTCTCCACCGCTTCCATTACCATCGGAGAGCGGTATCTGGCCAATCATAACAAGCTGCTGCGCCGGTGCGAGGGCTGCATCGGCGTGAAGACCGGATTCACAAAGGCGGCGGGCCGGACCCTGGTTTCCGCCGCTGTCCGGAACGGCATGACGCTGGTGTGCGCCACCCTGAACGACGGCGACGACTGGAACGACCATATGGCCCTGCTGGATTACGGCTTCGCCAACTACCGCATGGAAACGGCGGCCCCGGCGGGCCGGGTGCTGGCCTCCGTTCTGGTGCGGGAGGGAACTGTGGTTTCCGTCCCGTTGGCGGCGTCGGAGGATTTGCGCTATCCCCTTACCGGAGATGAAAAACTGACGGTGGTGGCCCGCGTACCCCTGTCCATTGCCGCGCCGGTGGTGCCGGGGCAGGCGGTGGGGGAGGTCTGCGCCTATCTGGAGGGGGAAGAAGTGGCGAAGGTTGACCTCATCGCAACCGCGCCGTCGGCCCGGAAGCAGCAGGTTCCGGCGCCCGCCCGCTGGTGGGAGCGAGCCTTTTGATTTTTTCCTTGTGGAATCGTATAAATATTGCGTCAGCAAAGAACAACCGGACTGTAAGGGAGGGACGCCCATGGACCGCTTACAGAAAATCATCTCCTCCGCCGGCGTGTGTTCCCGCCGTCAGGCGGAGGAATTTTTGCGGGAAGGGCGGGTGGCCGTCAACGGGGCAATTGCCTCCCTGGGAGATCAGGCGGACCCGGAGCGTGACCGGATCACCCTGGACGGGAAACCGCTGCGCCTTCCGGAGAAAAAGATCTATCTGATGCTCCACAAGCCCCGCGGCGTGGTAACCACGCTGTCTGATGAAAGGGGGCGGCCCACGGTGGCCGGTCTGGTGTCCGGCTGCGGCGGCCGGGCATATCCGGTAGGGCGGCTGGATATGGATTCAGAAGGGCTGCTGCTGCTGACCAGCGATGGGGCTTTCGCCCAGCGGATGTCCCATCCCAGCCACCAGACGGAGAAGGAATATCTCGTCACGGTAACCGGCAGGCTGGACGGCTGCCGGGAGCGTCTGTCGGCTTTGACGGCGCTGGAGGACGGAACGCCCATTGCTTCCGCCCGGGTATCGGTGCTGGAGCGCCGGAAGGGGAAATGGGTGTTGTCCGTTGTGATTCACCAGGGGCTCAACCGGCAGGTGCGGCGGATGTGCGCCATGGCGGAGCTGCGGGTGGAGCGCCTGGTCCGGGTCCGGGAGGGCGGTCTGACGCTGGGAGATCTGCCGCCGGGCCGATGGCGTTTCCTCACGGACAGGGAGCTGGTGGACCTGATGGGTTGGGAGCGCACGGAGTAAATCTGCGCGATTAGCTTGCCCGTCGGATTTCAGAAAATACAGGGCAGGGGGGAGAGAAAAATGAAGAAGGACGTCCTACATACGATTCAGGATAACATGCCCCGTTTCTCCAAGGGGCAGAAGCGGATCGCCGCCTATATCCTCTCTGATTACGACAAGGCCGCCTTCATGACTGCCAGCAAGCTGGGGGGACTGGTGGGCGTCAGCGAGTCCACGGTGGTGCGGTTCGCCGCGCTGCTGGACTATGACGGCTACCCCGCCATGCAGAAGGCCCTGCAGGAGCTGGTCCGCGCCAAGCTGACCTCCATCCAGCGCATACGGACCTCCGGCGACCGCCTGTTCAGTTCGGATGTGGTGTCCTCCGTTTTGCAGATGGACATGGACGAGATCCGGGTTGCCATTGAAGAGGTGGACCGGAATGTCTTCAACGCGGTAGTGGATAAGCTGATTGCCGCCCGGCATATTTATATCCTGGGCGTGCGCTCCAGCTCCTTTCTGGCGGGCTATCTTCATTTTTACTTCCATCTGATTTTTGAGAACGTGACCCTGGTTACCAGCAACAGCGCCGGAGACATCCTGGAGAGCATCCTTCGCATTGGCCCCGGAGATGTTCTGGTGGGCATCAGCTTCCCGCGCTACTCCAAATCTACCGTGAAGGGCGTGCAGTTCGCCCATGACCGGGGAGCGGACGTGGTGGCCGTCACCGACAGCGATATGTCCCCGCTGTATCCTCTGGCCTCCGCCGTACTGCTGGCCAGAAGCGATATGATCTCCTTTGTGGACTCGCTGGTGGCGCCCTTCAGCCTGCTCAACGCGCTGATCGTGGCGGCGGGTCACCGGAAGGATACGGATATCGCCCAGATTTTCAACCGGCTGGAGGATATTTGGGGTGAGTATGGAGTGTTTGAGCACAGTGATAAAAGCTGACATTGTGGTCATTGGCGGTGGGCCGGCGGGTATGATGGCCGCAATCACCGCGGCGGAGGCGGGCGCCTCTGTCTGTCTTCTGGAGCCGAATGAGCGGCTGGGCAAAAAGCTGAATATCACCGGAAAAGGCCGGTGCAACCTGACCAATTGCTGTGATCTGGAGGAATTCCTGCGGAATGTTCCGCGTAATGGCAGATTCCTTTACAGCGCTTACAGCCAATGCACCAGCGCCGATGTGATGGCCTTTTTTGAGGCGTTGGGCGTACCTGTTAAAACGGAGCGTGGCAGCCGGGTGTTTCCCGTGTCCGACCGGGCCTTTGACGTTAGCGGAGCGCTGGAAAAGCGGCTGAAAAAACTGGAGGTATCCATTTTTCGGGATATGGCGCGGGCGCTGACGATCCGGGACGGCGTCCTTCAGGGCGTGAAGGGGGAGAAAGCCGCGTATGAGGCGGAACGGGTTATCGTGGCCACAGGCGGCGTCAGCTATCCGCTGACCGGCAGCACGGGGGACGGCTACCGCCTGGCAAGGCAGGCGGGGCATACCGTTCAGGAGCCCAGGGGATCTCTGGTGCCGCTGTGCGCCGCCGGTGATCTGTGCGCCAGCCTTCAGGGGCTGAGTCTGAAAAACGCGGCCCTGCGGGTCTATGAGAACGGGAAGAAGATATACGCCGACTTTGGAGAGATGCTCTTTACTCACTTCGGGGTCAGCGGTCCCATGGTCCTGTCGGCGTCGGCGCATATGCGGCATTTCAACAGGAAGAAGTACCGCCTGGAGATTGATTTGAAGCCCGCGCTGGACGAGGGGGCGCTGGATAAGCGCCTTCTGGCCGATTTTACGAAGCACGCCAACAGTGATTTTGTAAATTCGCTGGATGAGTTATTGCCCAGGAAATTGATCGGGCCCTTTGTCGCCCTGACGGAAATCGACCCCCGGCAGAAGGTCCACGACCTGACAAGGGAGCAGCGCCGCCGGGTGCTGACGCTTCTGAAGGCGCTGCCTGTTGAGATCACAGGCCCCCGGCCGGTGGCGGAGGCGATCGTCACCTCCGGCGGCGTGACGGTGAAGGAAGTGAACCCCTCCACCATGGAATCGAAGCTTCTGCCCGGTCTCTACTTTGCGGGCGAGGTGCTGGACGTGGACGCCTATACGGGAGGATTCAACCTCCAGACAGCGTGGTGTACGGGACATCTGGCGGGGGTCTCCGCCGCCGTAGGATAAGAATAAAGGAAAAGGAATTAAGCAAGAATATGGAAGCAAGCAGGCATATTTCTGTCGCCATCGACGGCCCCAGCGGGGCCGGGAAAAGCACCCTTGCCCGCGCGGCGGCGGGACAGCTTAACCTTATTTATGTGGATACGGGAGCCATCTACCGGACGGCGGCCCTTCACCTTCTTCGCCGGGGGCTGGAGCCGGGAGACGCGGCGGCGGCGTCCCTGCTTCCGGAGATTGGAATCGCCATAGCCCACGACGGGGGCGGCCTTCAACGGATGATCCTCAACGGGGAGGACGTGACCGGTCTCATCCGGACCCAGGAGGTCTCCATGGCGGCTTCCGCCATGTCCGCCCATCCGGCGGTGCGGGCGTTTCTGCTGGAGATGCAGCGGGACATGGCGAAAAAGCACAGCGTGATTATGGATGGCCGGGATATCGGCACGGTGGTGCTGCCGGATGCGGACGTGAAAATTTTCCTGACCGCCGGAAGCGAGGCCAGAGCCCGCCGCCGGTGGCTGGAGCTTTGCCAGCGGGGAACGCCCAGGGATTTTGATCAGCTTCTGCGGGAGACGCGGGAACGGGACGAAAACGACATGAACCGCGCCGCCGCGCCCCTCCGCCCGGCGGCGGACGCCGTCACGCTGGATACCACGGAAATCAGTTTTGAGGAGAGTCTGGCGCGGGTGATTGAACTTATCAGGGGGCGGACCGGGCTATGACGAAGTTTTACCGCATCATTTATACGATTGTGGCCCCGTTTGTTCATCTGCTGTTTCCCTGCCGGGTGGTGGGTATGGAGAATCTGCCGGAGGGCGGCGCGCTGCTGTGCGCCAACCATGTCAGCGGGTGGGACCCCATCGTCATTGGCCTGAATCTCCCCCGGGACTCCCGATTGACGGTGATGGCGAAGGATCAGCTGTTCCGGATTCCGCTGCTGGGCCCATTTTTGCGGAAGCTGGGCATCTTCCCGGTCAAGCGGGGAGGGAATGACCTGACCGCCATGAAAACAGCCATAAAGGTTCTCTCCGGCGGCAACCGCCTGCTGGTGTTCCCCGAGGGGACGCGGGTAGAGGAGCGGGGAGACGTGGAGGCCAAGGGCGGCGTCACCATGCTGGCCGTCCGCACCGGCGTTCCCATGATCCCCATCTACTGCGGGGAGAAGCATAAGTTCCTGCGGAAGACAACCATTGTCTTCGGCGAGCCTTACATCCCGGTCATTGCCGGACGCCGGCCTACCCCCGATGAGAACCGCGCGATCGCCGCGGAGGTTCTGAATCGCATTTACGCCCTGAGCGAGGTGGACGGATGGAAATAATTCAGGCAAAAAGCGCGGGGTTCTGCTTCGGCGTGGCCCGCGCGGTCAAAATGGCCCAGGAGCTGGCGGAGACGGCGGAGCGCCCCCGGATGCTGGGGAGCGTGATTCACAACCGCCACGTCACCGGGCAGCTGGAGGCCCGGGGCATGCGTGTCATGGACGCTCCGGAGGAGGCCCGGCCGGGAGACTGGGTCCTGCTCCGGGCCCATGGGGCCGGCAGGGAGGTCTACCGCGCTCTGGAGGAACGGGGCGCGAGGATTGTGGACGCTACCTGCCCCAAGGTGGCCCGCGTCCAGCGGCTCGTGGAGGCGGCGGAGAAGGAGGGCCGCCAGCCGGTGATGATCGGCGATCCGGACCATCCGGAGGTCCGGGGAATCGCGGGCTGGTGCGGAAATCTTCTGGTATTTTCAGGACCGGAAGAAGCTGCCAGATGGGCGAAAAGTCCTGCCGCAGAGAGGGCGGCGGGCGTGACCATTGTATCCCAGACCACTCTCCGGCGAGAAGTTTGGGAAGATTCTTTGAAAATTATAAAAAAAGAGTGTACAAATCTAAAAATCTTTGATACAATATGTGATGCTACGCATACGCGCCAATCAGAGGCGGCCGTTTTGGCCTCTCAGGTGGACGCTATGGTGGTGGTTGGTGATCCCAAGAGCGCCAACACAACGCACCTGACGGAGATCTGCCGCCGGCAGTGTCCCCGCGTTTATCAGATTGAGAACGCGGACGAGCTGCCCCTGGGGGAGCTGTCCGGCTGCGGTAAGGTTGGATTGACCGCGGGGGCCTCCACGCCTGCGAGCATCATAAAGGAGGTCAAAAAGACGATGAGCGAAGAAAAAATCCAGGGCGAGGGCATGGAAAATTTTGAAGAATTGGTAGAGCAGTATACCAATACATTAAATACAGGAGATAAGGTAACCGGCGTAGTCACCGCCATTACCCCCACGGAAGTCCATGTGGACCTGGGTTGTAAGCAAGCCGGCTACATTCCTGTAGACCAGCTGTCCGATGATCCCTCGGTGAAGCCCGAGGACGTGGTGAAGATCGGCGAAGAATACGAGCTGTTCGTCATCCGCGTCAACGACGTGGAGGGCTATGCCACTCTGTCCAAGAAGAAGATTGACGCCGTCAAGGTATGGGAGAACATTGAGACGGCCTGCGAGAGCAAGGAGGTCATGGAAGGCATCGTTACCGAGGAGAACAAGGGCGGCGTAGTGGTGTCCGTCAAGGGCGTGCGCGTGTTTGTGCCCGCGTCCCAGTCCGGTCTGCCCCGTGACGCCGCCATGACCGAGCTGGTGAAGCAGCATGTGAAGCTGCGCATCACCGAGGTCAACCGCGCCCGCCGCCGCGTGGTGGGTTCCATCAAGGCCGTGCAGCAGGAGGCCCGCGCCGCCGCCGCCGCCGAGGTCTGGGCCAACATCGAGACGGGCAAGCGCTACACCGGCACGGTGAAGAGCATGACCAGCTATGGCGTGTTTGTGGACATCGGCGGCGTGGACGGGATGGTACATATTACCGACCTGTCCTGGAGCCGCATCAAGCACCCCAACGAGGTAGTCGCCATCGGCGACACCCTGGAGGTGTATGTCATTTCCTTTGATTCCGAGAAGCGGAAGATTTCCCTGGGCGTGAAGGACCGCAGCACCAATCCCTGGCAGGTGTTCATGGACACCTACAAGGTGGGCGACACCGCCAGTGTGCGCGTGGTGAAGCTGATGACCTTCGGCGCGTTTGCCGAGGTGGTTCCCGGTGTGGACGGCCTGATTCACATCTCCCAGATTGCGGATCACCGCATTGAGAAGCCCGGCGACGTTCTGTCCGAGGGCCAGACTGTGGAGGCCAGAATCACCGCCGTGGACGAGGAGAAGCAGAAGATTTCCCTGTCCATCCGCGCTCTGCTGGCGCCCACCCCTGTTCCCGCAGAGGAAGCCGGGGAGGAAGCGTAATTCCCGGGTAAAAGAGGCGGGCAGTACCGGCTGCCCGCCTTTTTTGCGCCCTCTCAAAGTGGTTTGGCAAAAAAAGAGGAGAATTTCTGAAAAATAGCTTGCAATTCAGATTGCGGCGTGGTATACTGACTAAGGTTTTGCGGTGAAAGCTGCGAAAAAGCCAATTGAAGAGGAAAGAGGTGAACAAGAGCAATGAAGGAAGGTATCCATCCCAATTATCAGCAGACTACGATTAAATGCGCCTGCGGTAATGTAATTGAGACAGGTTCCACGAAGAAGGACATTCGCGTGGAAGTCTGCTCTAAGTGTCACCCCTTCTTCACGGGCAAGCAGAAGCTGGTCGATACCGGCGGACGGGTTGCCAAGTTCAACAAGAAGTTTGGCCTGAACTGATTGCATTACGATGAGCCGTTCCGCGGTCTGCGGAGCGGCTCTTTTTATCCGCCCATCGGGGTGGGGACAGGGTGTTACTTTTCCCTCGTGGGAAAAGTAACCAAAAGCACGCTTAGGAAACTACGTTTCCTAAGAACCTTCCTGAATTACGGGGGCTATTATTTGCGCTGCGACCTACCTGGCTTGATTCTGCCGATAGCACCGATCAGAACGCGCCGGATGGTTCGTCTACCCACGAGTCCTGACGGGACCCAGAGGAAGCTAAGCCGCTTCTTCAATTATTTTTCACCATTGCCAGGAGACGCAGAGTTGACGAAAAGAAAAGCGATAGGCGCAGAGGCTCCCGGCATGTTGTCCAACGACAATCGTTAGTGCGCATCCGGAGAAGTAAGCACCCCTGGCGGCCCCCTGCACTCCGCAGGACAGACAGTCCACCAGATCGTAGCGTAAAAAATCAAAACATAAAGTGTCGCCCTTTGGGCGACGCTAAAGGAGTCCAGAACCTTGGTTCTGGCGCGTTTTTGCCTACTTTTGCCGCGTGGCAAAAGTAGGCGCAGGTCCGGGCTGCGTAAGCCCGGGCTATCAACTGGAAACATCGAGGTACTATGAAAGAAGTAACAGAAGAAATCAAAACCCCAAGAGATATTGCCATCCTGGTGGGCCTCTCCAGCCCCCGGCTGGAGGCCAAAGACAACGCCGACCAGGAGTCCATGGACGAGCTGGAAGCCCTGGTGGAGACCGCCGGCGGTGAGGCCGCCGCCTCCGTCCTCCAGAACCGGGCCTCTCCGGACCCACGGACCTTCATCGGCGAGGGCAAGGTGGCCGAGATCAGGGAGCTGGTGAAAAACGAGGAGGCCACCACGGTCATCTTTGACAACGACCTCAGCCCCTCCCAGATGCGGGTGCTCACAGAGGAATTGGGCGTCCAGGTGCTGGACCGCAGCGCCCTCATTCTGGACATTTTCGCCCAGCGGGCCAGGACCCGTGAGGGACGGCTCCAGGTGGAGCTGGCCCAGTACCAGTATCTGCTGCCCCGGCTGACCGGCATGTGGACCCACCTGGAGCGTCAGGCGGGCACCAGCGGCAAAGGGCCCATCGGCTCCAAGGGCCCCGGCGAGACCCAGCTGGAGACCGACCGCCGCCATATCCACCGGAAGATTGACAAGCTGAAGGAGGAGCTGGAGGAGGTCCGCCGCATCCGCGGCACCCAGCGCCAGCGGCGGATGAAGAATGAGATTCCCGTGGCGGCCATCGTGGGCTACACCAACGCCGGGAAATCCACGCTTTTGAACGCCCTCACCGGGGCGGATATCCCCGCCAACAACCGGCTCTTTGATACCCTGGACACCACCAGCCGCCTGCTGACTGTCAGTGACACCATGGACGTGGTGATCAGCGACACCGTGGGTTTCATCCGCAAGCTGCCCCACCAGCTGGTGGACGCCTTCAAGGCCACGCTGGAGGAGCTGGAGTATGCCGACCTGCTGCTCCATGTGATAGATATTTCCAACCCCCACTGGCAGGAGCAGGCGCAGATTGTGGACGGCCTCATCGGCGAGTTGGGCGCGGAAGGAACGCCCTGCCTGCGGGTCTATAACAAGTCCGACCTCTTCTGGGGGGACATCCGGCCCCACGGCGAAGACGCGGTGAACATCTCCGCCAGAACGGGGGAGGGGCTGGACCAGCTGCTGGCGGCCATCGACCGGATTCTGGACAAGGGGACCCGCCGGGTGACCATTCATCTGCCCTACGACAAGGCCGGACTGCTGGACCTGCTGTACCGGGAGGCCAAAGTGGAGAGCGTGGAGTACGCCGCCAGCATCGACGTTGTGGCCGTGTGCAATCCCAGGGCCGTCGGCGTGGTGAAGTCTTATATCGAGGGATGGGCGGAGCCCAGGGAGTTCTGGGAGGAGTAGGTAAGTCCCGCTCCGGTGCGAAGCCCCAGAATGAAGGCATGGCTGGCATAGAATTCCAAGGTCCGGTTATACTCCTCCTTTAATTCATCGCTTAAGCAGTTCTCCATCAGGGAGAGGGATGTTTCATAGGCGGAAATATCCTTGGTGTCCAGCTGGGGTTTGATGTAGTTGGCATACAGCCATTGCATGAAATCGTTCATTGGTTTTTCTCCTTTATACTCATTATATAACGCTATTATTAGCGCCTTAACGCTATTATATCACGCTAAAATTAGCGTGTCAAGAGGGGTAGCTATGGAATTTAAGGAACGAGTGCGCCAACTGCGCAAGGAAAAGAAGGAAACGCAAGCACAAGTGGCGGAAGCCATAGGGTTGCAAGAGCGGAATTATCAGCGGTTTGAACTGGGGGAGAATCTGCCCAGTTATGCAAATCTGATTGCCCTGGCGGATCATTTTGACGTATCATTGGATTATCTGACGGGCCGCGCGGACCAGCGGTAGAAAGGAGTTCCTCATGCCTGTTTTGGAAACCGGCCGAACCATCCTTCGTCCTTTCGCCGAAACCGACGCGGAGGACGTATACGCCTGCTGCAAGGACCCCCGCGTGGGTCCCATCGCGGGCTGGAAGCCCCACGAGAGCGTTGAGGAGAGCCTGGAAATCATCCGCACGGTATTCTCCGCGCCGGACACCTTCGCGGTGGTGGACCGGGAGAGCGGACGGGTCATCGGCTCCGCCGGGTTCGTCACGCCTCACAAGCCGGGGGACGCCGCCCGTGAGGGCCGTTCCTCCGAGATTGGCTACGCGCTTTCTCCGGATTATTGGGGCCGGGGCATCATGCCGGAGGTAGTCCGGGAGCTGCTGCGGTATGGCTTTCAGGATCTGGGGCTGGATGAGATCTGGTGTACCCACTACCGGGAGAACCACCGGTCCCGGCGGGTGATTGAGAAATCCGGGTTCATGTATGCCTTTACCGAGAAGCTGACGGACGAATTCTATCCGGACCGGCCCACCTGTTTTTACTTTATGACCCGTGACATGTGGGAGAAACGAGGCGAGTAATGGACAGCTATCTGGTCCCTCGGGGCTGCGGGGAGGCGGAATTTGTGGAAAAGCGCTCCCGCTTCATCGGCCAGCTCTGGCGGGTGGAGACCGAGGAGGAGGCCCGCGCCCATATCGAGGAAGTAAAAAAGAAGTACCATGACGCGCGGCACCACTGCTGGTGCTATGTTCTGCGGGAGGGCAATGTCCTGCGCTACAGCGACGACGGCGAGCCCCAGGGAACGGCGGGCCAGCCCATGCTGAACGTCTTTGTGAAAGAGGAGGTCACCAACGCGGTGTGCGTGGTGACCCGGTACTTCGGTGGCATCCTGCTGGGGGCCGGGGGCCTGGCGCGGGCCTATGGCGGCACGGCGAAGCTGGCCCTGGACGCGGCGGGCGTCAGCCGGATGCGGCTGTGGGCGGTTCTGGCGGTGCCGTGTCCCTACCCGCTCTATGAGCGGATGCGGCTGCTGGTGGAGAAGTGCGGCGGCGCGGTGGAAAACGCGGACTTCGGCACGGATGTGCTGCTGACGGTGCTGCTCCCGGCGGAGGACGTGGACGGGTTCCGGGAGAAGGTGACGGAGCTGTCCGCCGGGACCGTGGAGGTACTGGTGGAGGAGGAGAAATTCCAGCCGGGTCCGCTATAATGTTTCAGCGAGTGCGTCCGATATAATAGATAGACCTTTACCTTTACGTTGATTTTATTTATCCCAGCAGGATTTTTACCGATGGAGGAAGTTTTCATGGCAGAGTATATTTACTGTTAATTTTTCTTTGCCGGTCCGAAAGCGCCGGATTGAAAAATCAACGTAAAGGAGAAAATTTGATACATGAAACGCCAAACACTGTGGACCTATGATTTCACAGTCATAACGATAGGAAGCCTGATTTCCCTGGTAGGGAATGCCATGTCCAATTTCGCCCTCAGCCTGGTGGTATTGGACTGCACGGGGTCCACCTTCCTCTACATGCTCTTCAATGTCAGCTTCCAGCTGCCGATGATGATCTGTCCTGTGCTGGCGGGGCCGTACCTGGACCGCATGAGCCGGAAAAAGGTGATCTATACCCTGGATTTCCTGTCTGCCGGGATATATTTCCTTCTGTTCCTGCTGCTGCGGGGCGGGTGGTTCAGCTATCCCGCGCTGTTCGCGCTCTCCATTGTGACGGGTGTCATCGACGGAGTTTACATCGTAGCCTTTGACAGCTTCTACCCCAACCTGATTACGGAAGGGAACTTCCAAAAGGGATACTCTGTCTACGGGATGCTGGTGGATCTGTCTGGTCTCGCGAGTCCGGCAGCGGCGGTCATCTATTACCAGATGGGCGGGGCCGCGTCCCTGTTTGCCATCAACGCGGTCAGCTTTTTGATTGCGGCCTGCTTTGAGGTTACGATCCGCTTCCGGGAGACGCACATGAGCGAGGCCCCGCGGGAGACAGCCGGGAGCGCTTTTACGCAGTTCTGCCGGGAGCTGCGGGAGGGCGTGGACTACGTTCGGGGAGAGAAGGGGCTGCTGCTGATTGCGATGTATTTTATGGCCAGTAATCTGGCCGGCGGAGCAGAACAGCTCCAGTTGCCGTATTTCCTGAACCATGCCGCCAGGTTTGCGGCGTGGCCGGTGGCGGCGGCGACGCTGTACTCCGTTCTCTGTAACTTCACGACGGTGGGCCGCCTGGTGGGCGGAGCCGTTCAGTACAGGCTGCGCATCCCCACAGAGAAAAAGTTTGCCGTTGCGTTTTTCGTCTATGTGATGATCAATGTGCTGTCCGGTACGCTCCTGTTTCTTCCGGTACCGCTGATGGCGGCGTGGTTCTTTATGGATGGCGCGCTGGGCGTGACCTCCTATACCATCCGCTCGGCGGCGATGCAGTCCTATGTGCCGGATAATAAGCGGGCTCGGTTCAATGGGATTTTCCAGATGATCAGTTTTTTGGGCAGCGTCGTCGGGAGTTTGATTATTGGCGCGCTGGCGGAGGTCCTGCCGGAACGGTTGATTGTGACGGCCACCAACGCGCTGGTGCTGGCCGCAGTGTACCTGTTCATTTGGCGGGGCAGGGAGCACGTGAAGAAAGTGTACAACCGGGACGTATAATTCCATGCAAAAGGGAGGCCGCAGACGCGGTCTCCCTTTTTTGTGTCGCTATTCGGCTTTCTCTATGACGGCCGCCGCGTGTTCTCCCTCCAGCCATCTGCCTCGCAGCAGGCGAATCAGGAAGAGGACGCCCCGGACGCACAGCTCGCCGCACATGGCCATCCAGACCCCGGGCAGTCCAAACCGGGGAGCCAGCACCGAGGCCATGGTGATTCGTATGCCCCACATGCTCACCAGGTTTAGCACGCTGGGCACCATCGTGTCTCCCGCGCCCCGCAGGGCCCCGGCGGCCACGATGGACGCGGCAAACAGCGGCTCGGCAAAGGCCTCGATCCGCAGCACGTTAGCTCCCAGCTCCTGAATAGCCGGGTCCGGGGTCAGCTGGGAGAACATCCACGGGGCCGCCAGGAACATCAGCGCTCCCGTGAGGGCCATGAGCGCTATGCCCAGCGCCGTGGAGAGGTAGGCGAAGCGCTTGCAGAGGTCCTTCCGGCCCGCTCCGGCGCTCTGTCCCACCAGCGTTGTGGCGGCGGAGCCGATGCCGTACCCCGGCATGTAGCAGAAGCCCTCCGCCGTCACCGCCAGGGAGTTGGCGGCCACGGCCACCGTCCCCAGCGGGGCCACGATCCGGGTGCCCGCCACGTAGGCCCCGCCGGAGATGACCCGCTCCAGGGCTATGGGCAGGGACAGCCGGAGGGCGGTTTGCAGGCATGAGCGCTCCAGCCGCCAGGGGACGCCCCGCACCAGCCGCAGGACCGGAGAGCGGAAGCACAGGAAGCAGGTCATCAGTACCGAGATGACTACCTCGGACAGGGCGGTGCCCAACGCCGCGCCGGTGACTCCCAGTCCCGCTCCCGGCAGGGAGAGGGACAACCCCGGAACCATGACCGTCCGGGTGGGGAAAATCAGGAAGGAATTGAAGACCACGTCCAGGGCGCACAGCAGGATATTGAGAATACTGGGCGTTCGCATGTCGCCGCTGCACTGGAGCATGCTGCCGGAGGTCTGCCGCAGCATGGAGAAGGGCAGGGCGCAGGCATAGATGAGGAAATAGCGGCTGGCCTGAGGGCGGACGTCCGCCTCGCCGTGGAGCCAGCGGGGGAGGCCGGAGCTGATGGCCGCGCCGATGCCGCCCAGCAGCAGACCGATGGCGATGGCGGCGATCAGCCCCTGGCGCACCACGGACTGGGCCGCCTCACGCCGTCCCGCGCCGATGAGCTGGGCGATCTGAACGGAAAAGCCGGCGGCGGCGGAAGCGCAGATGCCGCCGAAGAGCCATGTAGTGCTGGCCACCAGTCCGATGGCGGCGGTGGCTGAAGCGCCCAGAGAGCCTACCATGCCGGCGTCAATGTATTCCATGGTGATGGCGCTGGTTTCCGCCAGAATGGCGGGAACGCTGAGCCGCAGCACCAGGGTCAGCTGCTGCCAGAAGCTGGGGGAGGCTTCGGGGCGCAGATATAAGCTCCAGTCGATTTCTTTTGCCATAAGCGCGTTCCTCCCGCCGCTGTATGCGGCGATCTGTTTATTATTACTTCTGAACTCAGGGCTCGGAAATAATATACGCAGTTTCTCCATTATACCAGCCGGCTGCCCATCTGACAAGTACGCCGTCTGAGAAATTTTCCGCGTCCGATGGACAAAGCAGGCCGTAGCGGGGATTGCTTTTCCGCTGGTTTTCCGGTACAATAGAGGGGAAAGCTTTTGCCGCCTCCGGAGAGGCGAGACTGACGAAAAAGTGAGGACGTCCCAAATGAATCAAAAGGAACTGAATGAGCTGCGCCGCCGCCTCCGTCCGGAGAAGTGCGCCGTCAAGTGCGTCTACGGATGCTATGTCAACACCAAAAAGGAGATTATTTCCTATTTGGACGAGCCCCTGGGCCGTATGAACGGGCAGGAGGAGGAGAAATATCTGGGACTCCTGAAAAAAACCATGTCCGGAGCCCTGGGACGGAATCTGATCGACGTGGTGTTCTCCACCGAGCAGGTGATGGACAGCGACGAGTACCGTCTGCTTTCCGCCCTGCGGGAATCGGAACTGAAAAGCGGGGAGATCCGGGAGGAGTTCTACCGGAAGGTGATAGACGCTCTGGACATGGGGGACAGCAATTATCTGATCCTGCTGGCCTATGATACATACGACGTGCCCAAGCGGGGGAAGGACGATCTGGAGCAGGACTCCGACAGCGTGTACCGGTATATTCTGTGCTGCGTCTGCCCGGTGAAGGACGGGAAGATGG
Organism: Oscillibacter sp.; assembly: GCA_014799925.1. Classification (GTDB taxonomy): domain Bacteria; phylum Bacillota; class Clostridia; order Oscillospirales; family Oscillospiraceae; genus Pelethomonas. Next base: position 3,077 of record JAAVHC010000011.1, on the reverse strand, counting down.
AGCTGGGATACTTCGCGGGAGAAAACGAGTTTCACAGCTGCGCCCCGGAGCAGATCGTGGCCGCGCCGGAGCTGGGGTTCCTGTTCCCGGCCTTTGACAACCGGGCGGCGAATATCTATAATGTCCTCTTTTATACCAGGTCCGCCGGAGATCTCCACCAGGATTTCCTGGACGCGGTATTCCATACGGAGCCGCCCATGTCCGCCGCCGAGCAGAGGGAAGCCTTTGCCTCCGCCCTGACGGCGGCGCTGGAGGATGCCTGCCATTTGGAGGTGGCGCAGGCCCTTCACGAGCGGCTGCGGGAGAAAATCGAGAGCCACAGGGAAAGCAAGGACCCGGAGCCCCTGACCGTCACCGTCAGGGAGGTGGAGGACATCCTCATGCAGCAGGGGGTTTCTCAGGAGCGGACGGAGTCCTTCCGGAGGGAGTGCGCGGATCGTTTTGGGGAGAATGCCGCGCTGAATCCGGACAACCTGATCGACAGCAAGCGGTTCGAGATCAAGACCGGCGAGGTGACGCTCACGGTGGACCCGGCGGCCAGCTATCTGGTAGAAACCCGGGTCATTGACGGCGTGAAGTACCTGCTGATCCCCGCTGGGAACGACGTGGAGGTCAACGGCCTGGCCGTTGGCATCAGGGGCGGGGAAGAAGAGTAAGAAGCATACATGAATAATATGAGGAGAGAGGATGCGTCAGCCGCATCCTCTCTTCTGCATATTGCAGGCATACTATTCCTCGATTAAAAGTGCAATATCGTGACCGGGCAAAAATTCAGGAATAGCAATGGGTTTAGGCTCGTATAGATTGTGCAATGACCGCATCCGTGGGGCCGCCTTTGGCGGCCTTAGCGCTATAAGCGCCGCTTTGCGGCGCTTCACGGAGCGGTCATGCGCAATCTATTCTGCACGGCCACTCGATGTGGCCGTTGTAGAATAGAAGTTCTTTTTGATACTTTTTCTTTCAATTATAGGTATCAAGGGTTACCGTGCGGCAGACTAAGGCAGCCTGCGCGGAAAAGAGCGGATTTGGCCGTCCGCCCAGGACCTTTTTCTTTCAATTATAGGTATCAAGGGTTACCGTGCGGCGGACTAAGGCAGCCTGCGCGGAAAAGAGCGGATTTGGCCGTCCGCCCAGGACCTTTTTCTTTCAAGAAAAAGTATTTAAACAGGGAAGAAGGGGCTGAATATCAGCCCCTTCTTCCGATATTATTGTTCAAGCGTCCACTCGGTGACGTTCCAGAAGATGCCTACCCCGTGGTGCCCCAGCACGGTGCCGGCAGCAATACCCTTCAGGGAGTCGGAGGCCACGTAGTCCGCGTCCACGTAGCAAATAAAAGCATAGGCGGGATCCTCCGCCAGGGCGGTCTGGAAATTGGCATAGGCCTCTTTCCGGACAATGGGATCATCGGACTGGCGGGCCTGGGTGAGGTACTGGTCCACCAGGGCGTTGGAGTAGCCGGAGTAGTTGGCGCCCTTGTCCGTGCCGAACACCTTATAGGTGTGATCGTCGGCGTCAAAGGGGCTTCCCCAGCCGATGAGGTAGGCCATCTGTCCGCCCCAATCCACCTTGGAGGGGACCTCCACGGTGCAGTTGACGCCAACCGCCTGGAGCTGCTGGGCGGCGGCCTGGGCCATGTCCAGTCGGACCTGGTCCCCGGCGCCTACGCTGAGAACAAAGCCGACCTCCTGGCCGTTCCGCTCATAGAAGCCGCTGGCCCCCATGACGCACCCGGCGTCCTCCAGGATGCTCTTTGCGCGGGCGGGATCATAGTCATAGCGTTCCACGTCTTCATTGTTGTAAATGTTCCGCTGGAGGGGGCCGTAGGCCGTCACGCCGTGGCCCAGCGCCACTGCGTCCAGGATGGCCTGCCGGTCGATGGCGCAGCAGACGGCGGGGATCAGATCCCGGTTTTCGGTCCAGTAGGGGTTCCAGAAATTGAAGAGGATCCCCCGATAGTCGGAGGTCTTCATATCATAGACGGCGTAGCCCTCTTTTCCCAGGAAATTCTCCGCGTCCTTGGGCGTCAGATGGGCCAGCGTCAGTTCCCCGGCCTGCATCTGGACGGCTCTGGCGTTGTCGTCGGGGACGATCTTGAAGATAATGGTCTCGATGCCAGCGGGGCCTTTGAAGTAGTCCGGGTTCCTTGTCAGGGTAATGGCCTGCCCCTCGTCCCAGCTGGAAAGCCGATAGGGTCCGGTGCCTACGGGGGCGCGGAAAAAGGCGGATTCCTGCATGTCCTCGCCCTCCAGCAGGTGCTTGGGCAGCACCGCCATGGTCATGTAATCCAGAAAGGTCACGTTGGGGGCGGAGAGGCGGAAGGAGATGGTGTGCTCGTCCATGACGGCAATCTCCTCCACGTCCTCATAATTGGGCGCGTTTTCGGAGCCGTTTTCCGGGTCCATGATGGCCTCAATGGTAAACTTCACGTCCTCCGCGGTGAAGGGTTCGCCGTCGTGCCATTTCACGTTTTCCTCCAGGTAGAACGTATAGGCGCAGCCGGCCTCGTCAAAGTCCCAGCTCTTTGCCAGACAGGGGACGACCTGGTTGTCGCCGTCATGGGCGGTGAGGCCGTTGAAAAGCAGGATGTTGATCTCTCCGTGCTCGTCCATGGCCGGATTGATGCGGGTATAGTCCCCGCTGGCATAGATCAGGGTGTTGCCGCCGGCTGGACTTCCGTTTCCGCCGCAGGCGGCGAGGCCCGGCAGCATGACCGCCGCCAGCAGCAGGGACAGGATGCGTTTTTTCATCAGTGGTTTCCCTCCCTTTGGGCAAGTAGTTTTTGGTTAACCGCTGATTATTATAGTGTACCGTTTTCTCCCGCGCAAGCCGGGGTGGGGGATGTTTTTTGTAAAATTTCCGCGCATCCAGAAGCTGCGCCCCGTGTGAAAAGCGGACAGAAAACCTGTCCGGCTCAGTACACTGACATGGACGGACAGGCTTTGCATGCGGCGATTTTCCTTAGAGCAGTTCCCAGAAATAATGAGAAAAAAGGAAGCGAGGGCAGGGAACGCAGGGCAAGGCGGAGGACACAGACGGGCTGACGCCCGTCAAGGACGACAACGCGGCCATGCGTTTTC